>NZ_JAPQKE010000005.1:0-324812 GCF_026735145.1 Leptolyngbya sp. GGD | reverse complement strand
TCTCGCAGATGAAGCTGAGTCCGCTTTCGCTCGCTCTTCCCTCACCCGCGCTTTGATAATATAGCGGGATAACCTACAGGGTGTCAACTCCTTTTTTCAATTCGTTCTCAACTGCCCGCAGAATGAGGTTTTGGGCGACAATAGGCAAGTGATTTTTGTCGCTGAGGGCTAGGGAACGTGAATTTTCAGTCTGTTATTTCGACGCTCAATCAGTTTTGGGCGGAGCGGGGATGTTTGGTGGTGCAACCTTACGATACGGAGAAGGGGGCAGGTACGAAGAGTCCGCATACGTTTTTGAGAGCGATCGGGCCTGAGCCTTGGGCGGTTGCCTATGTGGAACCTTGTCGTCGTCCGGGGGATGGGCGATATGGGGAGAATCCGAATCGGGTGCAACATTATTATCAGTATCAAGTGCTGATTAAGCCATCGCCTGACAATATTCAAGAGATTTATTTAGAGTCGCTGAAGGCGTTGGGGATTTCGCCGGAGGATCACGATATTCGGTTTGTGGAGGATAACTGGGAGGATGCGGCGGTTGGCGCTTGGGGAGTCGGTTGGGAAGTTTGGTTGGATGGTATGGAGGTGACGCAGTTCACTTATTTCCAACAGTGTGGAGGATTGGATTGCCGTCCGGTTTCGATCGAGATTACATATGGTCTGGAACGACTGACGATGTATCTACAAGGGGTGAACTCGATTTTCGATATTCAATGGAATGATGAGATCACTTATGGTGATGTGCATCTGCAAGGGGAAATTGAGTGTTCGACTTATAATTTTGAGGCATCGAATCCAGAACTCTTGTTTACACTGTTTAAGTTGTTTGAGCAGGAGGCGGAGCAGTTGATGCAGCGTGGGTTGGTGTTGCCTGCTTACGATCAGGTGCTAAAGTGCTCGCACACGTTTAATTTGCTGGATGCGCGTGGGGTGATTTCGGTGACGGAACGGGCGCGATATATTGGGCGGGTGCGGAATTTGGCGCGGCAGGTGGCGCAGCTTTATTTGAAACAGCGGGAGAAGTTAGGGTTTCCGCTGTTGAAAAGGGAGAAGGTTGAGGCGGTTTAAAGGGAAACAGATAGAGCGATCGCACTCTACAAATCTGCGATCGCTCTATCACTGACTGCAGATTCAGTGTCGCGGATAAGGTGGGCAATAGGGCAATAGAAAAGAACTATGTGCAACAAGAGCTTCTGAATCCGGAGTAATTCAAACTATGTCGTCTACATCAAGTCTTAAATTTGCGATGTCTACAATATCTGGCATCACTTGATCTTTCGCATGCCTAAAAAGATTGGGTAATGCGTCAGGATAAGGTGGGATAGATTGCGATATCATGCCAAGTCCAAGTCCAAGTGGACAGTCCTGCTCGCTGTGAGACGGTGGATCGAAACCGACGATGCTGCTAAATCCAATTGAAATCGCTCCCAACTAACGAGTCGTCACCTTTGTCTGTTTCCAAACCTTGCAAAACTTACTCTGCTGTCGATGCGAGCGTTCAGTCTGTTGTCGAACATTTCCATTCGTGCATTCTGATCGTTGTGCTTTGTCTTTGCTGATGTGATGCTATTCAGGTGGCAAAGTCCGCTCATATCCGCTCCGAATTGCTGCATTTAGTAGCTTATGTGAAGCAACATAGCCCGCTTTCTCAACGCTCGTAATGATTGAAAGCGACGCATGAAGATGTTTTTCGCCGCATTCCAGAGACATTTTCAGTCAGGAAAAAGAGCTGTTGCTTATCTTTCAGAATCCGAACATACTCTAGAAAAAGCTGACTTCTTGCATCCTCGATTCCTGTCTATGTTCCGGCTTCACTCCAGCTTTGACAAAGAGTTTCTTCAAATAATTCCAACACACTCAGGAATATCATCGGAAGGAATGCTGCTGATATCACGCCTATCTAGAACGGTTTCAGGATAATTCTTTTCGTAAGTTTCCCAAATACTCTTATCGAACTCATTCGCCCAAATCGTCTGAAATCCAGGTTGGTTAAATCCTAAATCTAAGTCTCCACAACCTGGAAATAGAGAACCGATCGCGCTTGATAGGTGCAGCCCATCGTTCGGTCTAACCAAAATAGACCTTACGCAAGCTCAGAATAATAGTTTAAAGGGGCAGGACTAGATTCGCTGCTTGATCAGCGCAAATCCGAAAACTTTTTGAGTATAGGGAGGGATGCGTCACACCAATCCATTAGAATGATCAATCTGTGGAAAACTTGGAAAAGTTTTTCATGCACTACTCACTCTGCCTCTCGCACTCGTGTTATGCCCAAGGTTCTTGTTTCCGATCCAATCGATCAAGTTGGGATCGATATTTTGTCCCAAGTCGCTCAAGTAGATGTCAAAACTGATCTGAGTAAAGAGCAACTTGTCGAAGTGATTCCAGAATATGATGCGCTGATGATTCGCTCTGGAACGCGCGTAACTGCTGAGGTCATTGAGGCAGGACGCAATCTGAAAATTATTGGACGCGCTGGAGTTGGAGTCGATAATGTCGATGTTCCAGCCGCAACTCGCAAAGGAATTATTGTTGTCAACTCGCCCGAAGGTAATACGATCGCGGCAGCTGAACATACTCTAGCAATGATGCTATCGTTGTCTCGCTATATTCCCGAAGCGAATGCCAAGTTGAAACAAGGCAAATGGGATCGCAAAAGCTATACCGGG
This sequence comes from Leptolyngbya sp. GGD, assembly GCF_026735145.1. Taxonomy (NCBI): domain Bacteria; kingdom Bacillati; phylum Cyanobacteriota; class Cyanophyceae; order Leptolyngbyales; family Leptolyngbyaceae; genus Leptolyngbya; species Leptolyngbya sp. GGD. Next base: position 322,146 of record NZ_JAPQKE010000005.1, on the reverse strand, counting down.
AACGAAGTTTATAACAAAACGTTAGGAGTCGTGGGACTCGGTAAGATTGGCGCCCATGTCGCAACTGTGGCACGCGCAATGGGCATGAAGTTGCTGGCTTATGATCCATTTATTTCAGTGGAGCGTGCAGAACAACTGGGCTGTAGCTTAGTTGAACTCGATGTTTTGTTTCAATCGGCAGACTACATCACCCTGCACATTCCGAAAACGCCGGAAACTGCCAACCTGATTAATGCAGACTCGATCGCGAAAATGAAACCCAATGCGCGCATTATTAACTGTGCGCGAGGCGGAATTATCGATGAAACTGCGATCGCAGAAGCCCTCAAAGCTGGAAAAATTGCCGGAGCCGCGTTAGATGTATTCTCCAGCGAACCGTTAGGAGAATCGCCTCTCACGGCTTTGGGTAAGGAAATTGTCTTAACGCCACACTTGGGAGCCTCGACTGAAGAAGCTCAGGTCAATGTCGCGATCGACGTTGCAGAACAAATTCGGGATGTCTTACTTGGCGAACCTGCTCGATCGGCAGTCAACATTCCTGGACTGCGCCCTGACGTTTTAGAACAGTTGAAGCCCTACTTGCAGCTTGCGGAAACGCTCGGAAAGATGGTTGGGCAACTTGCGGGCGGACGTATTGAATCGCTCAATATTGGGCTGCGGGGAGATTTGGCAACCAATCAAAGCCAACCGATCGTGATTGCTGCGTTGAAAGGATTGTTATCTCCGGCATTGCAAGAGCGGGTGAACTATGTGAATGCCAGCATTGAAGCAAAAGAGCGAGGCATTCGAGTCGTTGAAACTCGCGATGCATCGATCAAAGACTATGCAGGTTCACTGCATCTTTCCGCAAAAGGCACACTGGGAGAACACTCTGTAACCGGAGCTTTGCTCGGAGATGATGAGATTCGGATCACGAGCATCAATGATTTTCCAGTCAACGTGCCGCCGAATCGCTATATGCTGTTCACCCTGCACCGGGATATGCCGGGAATCATTGGTCGGATTGGTTCGCTGTTGGGCGAATTCAATGTCAATATCGCCAGTATGCAGGTGGGACGGAAAATTGTCCGGGGCGATGCGGTAATGGTGCTCAGCATTGATGATCCGTTGCCGGAGAACATCATGAACGAGATTAAGCAAGTCGCTGGAATCCGCGACGCTTACACGGTTACGTTGTAAGAACTGAATTCAGGCAGGAGCCAGGAGATCACTCCTACTTCCTGCCTGAATCAGGAGAGTCGAGAATTTTCTGCCTCAGATGTGGGCCTTGATCCCCTCTTAGATTCAGGGGGATTGAGAAGAGCAGAGTCTAAAGTCATAAATGATTGACTCTGATCAGATCAGCCTAGATGCTTCTATTTTTATTTTGCCGTGCTGCAAATTTATGTCTAACAGTTGGTGGGAAATTCAAGTTCTGTGTGATGCGGCTCTCGAAGAGACGGCAATTTGGCGATTTGATAATTTTGGCTGTAAAGGGGCATCGAGTCAGAGTCAAGGCTCGTCTTGTTTGGTTTCAGCGTATTTGCCTCAGCAACAGGCACAGTTGTTAGATTTATCTGCGTTGTCTTTACTGCTCAAACAAGATGCACTTTGCATGAATTTGCCTGCACCGATCGTGCAATGGCAAATCATTGATGAAGAAGATTGGTCAAGTAGTTGGAAGAGTTACTGGAAGCCGCAGGAACTAGGCGATCGCTTTTTGATTAATCCCGCTTGGCTGCCTGTGCCCGAAAAGACCGACCGCATTGTCATGCAGCTTGAACCAGGTGTTGCATTTGGAACGGGTGATCATGCGACGACTCAACTGTGTTTAGAAGCTTTAGAAATGCGATTGAGTGTAGATCCGCAAACCGTGACGATCGCAGATATTGGGTGTGGATCTGGCATTCTCTCAGTGGGCGCACTGCTCTTAGGAGCTAAAAAAGCTTATGCCGTCGATACTGATCCGCTAGCCGTCAAAGCAACCCATGAAAATGTAGAACTGAATCACCTTGATCCGGCGCGATTAGTCGTGGATCAAGGTAGTGTCACGCGACTTCAAGAGATGATCGAAGAACCAGTCGATGGGTTAGTTTGCAATATTTTGGCAGAAGTCATCATTGATCTGATTCCACAATGGACACCTTTGATTAAGCCTTCTTCGTGGGGAATTTTGAGCGGGATTTTGTTGGAGCAAGCAAAACCTGTTGCAGATACGTTAGAGGCGAATGGGTGGATTGTCGCAGCTTTATGGAAGCGTGGCGATTGGTGCTGTTTAAATGTCCGTCGATCGTAGAAATTGGTTGCGCAAACGCTGGCGTTTTTCAGATCCACTATTTTGGCAGTTGATTGCAGCGTATTCGAGCCAAAATCGTTACTATCACACGCTTGAACATCTCTATCACGTTCTCTCAATGCTAGAGCAGTTAGGCGGAGAGTCGATTGCGCTGAATCTTGCGGCATGGTTTCATGATGCCGTGTATGACACTCATGCTCAGGATAATGAGGAGAACAGCGCTGAGCTTGCAGCAGCTTTATTTCCTGAATTTGAGCAGATCCATCAAGTTCGCAATTTGATTCTTTGTACGAAAACCCATCAAGCATTTGATGCAGAAAGTCAGATTCTCTTAGATGCAGATTTAGCAATTCTCAGCACTGAGCCAGAACACTATCAGAGCTATGCTGCTGCAATTCGGAAAGAGTATTTTTGGGTAACAGACGAGGATTATCGAATTGGGCGATCGCGAGTGTTAGAAAGTTTTTTGCACCGCGATCGCATTTATTCCACACCCACGATGCAGGCAAGAGAAGCGATCGCACGCCGCAATCTTGATGCAGAATTGCAACGATTAGCTCATCTTTAAGTTGCAAATGGATATCAGGCTTCGGCTTCGCTCAACTCACAACTTCTCTTTGAACTCGTTACGAGCTTTCTCGATTCAAAAGGTTGAGCAAAGCCGAAATGCAGTGAGCTATTACAATCTCTCAGGTGCAGCAACTTGCATATTGGCACTCATTTTTGCAGTCGGTTGAGAGTCAGACTGAGCAGGCGTAACTTGAGGCGCATTTAACTCTGCTCCCGGTCGTGCAGGTTGCGAAGAATGCTGCGATAACCAAACCATTCCACCACTCAACACAGCAGCATAGCCTAAATATAAATGCACTGGACTGAGCGCCATTCCACCCAGCGAAATCGACTTCTGCTGCTTTGGCTGATACCAAGATGGCAACACAGCTTTCACTGGGTCAACAGCAGGCAGCAAATCGAGCAACACCGTACTCTCGACATTCAAGGCTTTCGCAATGCGTTGAATAAACCCTCTGAGATAGACATCTTCAGGCAAATGGGTGCCCTGTCCAGTCTCGATCGCAGTTAATTGATGAACTGGAACGAGCGTTTTGCTGTGCAGTTCCGCGATCGACATCGATCTCGCCTCACGGGCGGCTCGAATCTGTGCGCCTAAGCGTGCCAAACACTCCTGCCGATGAGATTCAGAAATATCAGCAGTAACCTTTTTACGAGGAGATTCCACCTTTTTCGGTTCTGGCTTCGGTGTGGAAGCTTCTTGCAACTTCATTTCTCGTAGTGCCAATCGAATTGCTTCGCGTGCCACTGATTTGAGACAAACTTGGGCAGAAGTTCCTTCAGACACACCTGCTTCTAAGCGCTCAACGGCTCGACGGTAGATTTCACTCCGGTATAGCTCAGCTTCTATCTGGGAAAGCAGGGTGTGATGGTCATCTAGCTCCACGCCTGCCATACTGATCCGCATCGAATCTTGCGCTAACATTTCCTGTCCTCACCAAAATCAAGAATTGCGATCGACCCCGTATAAGACGCTAGTGCAATGTTGCCAATGCAACATAAAAAACCTCTTGTGTCGATTTCTTCTTTCTTCCGGCTCAGAACTCGAAATCTGGAAGTTTTGTCAGAGATTATGCCAGTTTATTGGCAGTTTTCGCCCAGTCAATATCCTTCTGAGTGATTCCACCAGCATCGTGTGTGGTTAGGTCAACGGTGACGCGATTATACACGTTGAACCATTCGGGATGATGTCCGTTCGCTTCGGAGACGAGTGCCAAGCTTGACATAAATCCAAACGCTTCAACAAAGGAAGCAAATTTGAATTCACGGTGTAATTTGCCCTGCTCGATCGTCCAACCGTCCAGGTTTTTTAATTCGGCTTCGAGATCTTGTAAAGAAAGTGGAGTCATGATGCTACCTCTTTTGATGGAAGAAGAATTTCAATGCGATCGCCGGGCTTTGGCTCAATCACAGTGGTCGATAGATTCGCTTGAGCCAGTTTTGCACGAAACTGATCGACTGTTCCGATGGCTTTGAGTAGAGCGTTCAAGATGCCTTCAAACTGAATATCTCCGCCTGCTGCGGTCGGCAAAATCACTTGAGGTCGAACTTGTTGAGCAAGATTGACTCCACTTTCAGCACCTTTAATAATTGCGCCGACGAGCGGTAAAGCGAGATCGATTAAAGGCGTGATCACGACATCGATTGGGGCTTTCAAGTTCGCAGGATGACTGCCATGAGGCTCATAGTAGAGTGTGGTTCCCGTCGAGAGTTCAGTTAACAAATAACCATTTTCTTGTGTCCCAGGCCCAAGTTGAGATCCTAAAGTCGCTTGAATTTGAAGCTGATCGAACTTCCAGTCTTCTCCAGGCTTCAAGGCTGTAATCGATGTAAATCCGATCGCTTGGGCTACCTTTGCCGCACTAGGAGAACCAACAACTGGAATTGAGCGATCGAGCTTTTTCAAGGTTTTAGGATGAGCATGATCTTCAATCCCTTGCGAGAGCAGGATCAAATCGATGTTGTCAGGAATGGGGCGATCTTTCGATCGAGTTCCTTTGAACAACCATCCCAGATTGCCAAACACTAATTCGCCAACGAGCCAGGGATCGAGCAGGATACGCTTTCCAGCGAGTTCGATCAGCCAAGAATTACTATCAAGCCAAGTAAGAAACATTGTTTGCTGACCGGAAATTAATTGGATTGCTTGCAGACGTACCTAGCGAATCAATTCGTAGGGCACGGGTGCAAGAGGTCTACTGACCCTAATTTTAAACCTCGATCGTCTCTCCCAAGGTGGTGACTCGATCGCCTTTGACTAATTTTCTTCCCCGTCTCGTTTCAATGGTTCCATTAACTTTGACTTCTCCAGCCTGAATCAGCATTTTTGCCTGCCCTCCAGTCTGGACTACGCCTTGAAATTTGAGAAATTGATCTAACTTAATTGTGTCTTCCATCATTTACTCGGGTTGTTGTAACTGTCGTTGAATGCGATCGCTCAAGGGACTATGTTTAGAAGCCATCCGAGCCTTGCCAGCCGCTGCCCAATCTTGCAAAAACTCAATCTGCTCTTTCGCAGTTCGGGCAAGTGGCACCATCTGACTCGCGGATTCGAGAATGTCATCGGTGGTGAAATCCCGATTTTGACTAAATCCAATGTGCATGGCTTCGATCAATGTCTGCTCGATTTCGGCTCCTGAAAAGTCTGGAGTTTCGTAAGCTAAGCGATCGAGGTCATATTGTTTCAAATTGTGCGGACGCAGCCGAGACAGATGCACTGAAAAAATTGATTTCCGTTCTTCCTGAGTCGGCAATCCCACAAAGAAAATCTCGTCAAATCGCCCTTTTCTCAGCATCTCTGGCGGCAAAGATTGAATGTTATTCGCAGTTGCCACGACAAAGACAGGAGATTTTTTCTCAGCCATCCAAGTGATAAAAGTTCCGAAGACGCGGCTCGTTGTTCCCGCATCGCCTCGACTATCGACTCCTGCAAACGCTTTATCGATCTCATCAATCCAAAGCACACAAGGCGCAAGCGCTTCTGCAAGTTGAATCATTTGACGCGTGCGCGATTCGGATTCTCCGACTAAGCCACCAAACAAACGCCCGACATCCAAGCGCAGCAGCGGTAAATGCCAATGATGCGCGATCGCTTTTGCTGTTAAAGATTTTCCCGTCCCTTGAATGCCTACTAGCATTAAGCCTTTCGGGTGCGGTAAGCCATATTGCCGCGCACGATCGCTAAATGATCCACCGCGCCGAATCAGCCAATCTTTGAGATTATCCAATCCGCCAATATCCGAAATCGCTTCCGTTGCGGGATAGAAATCGAGAATCTGAGTTTGCCGAATCGTTTGGCGTTTTTCTTCCAAAATCAATTCAATATCTTCAGAGCGCAGTTCGCTATGTAAGGCAAAAGCACGAGCGAGAACGCGCCGAATTCTCTCGATCGATAAACCCTGGCACGATCGCACCAAATCATCCAAATTCTTACTCTCAAGCTGCTGACCTGTAGCACTTAACAGTCGCTCAATCTCAGACTTAATATCTGCGGCTCCTGGCAGTGGAAACTCCAAAACGGTGAGCACTTCGGTCAGATCATCGGGAATCGCAATCTGCGATGAAAGTAAAACTAAATTCTTAGGCTGAGACTTCAGCAATCGCGTTAAATTTCTCAATTTTCGCGAAATCGAAATGTCATCTAGAAACCGATGAAAGTCCCGCAAAATGAAAATTGCAGGCGCACTCATCGGCAGTTTTTCGACGAATTCTAAAGCTTGCAGCGGGTTGCGTTTCCCAAATCCCACATCATTCGGATTGCCCTGATAGCCATCGACAAAATCCCAGGTGTAAACGGCACGATCGCCTTGAAGTTTCGCCGCTTGTGCGATCGCAGCTTCGACTCGTTCTTCTTCACGAGTGGGGATGTAAATAATGGGGTAACGCGCCCGCAGCAGGAGATTAAATTCGTCGCTAAAACTCATAGTTTCTTAAAGTACGGTCTTTCTATTACCGTACAACACTCAATTGAGTTTTCCTTTCAACGCTTGCAAGGATGCCCAACGTTGATCGATGCCTGGATTCTTCACTTCATCTGCGACCTCAATGCCCGCACAGTCTTGCTGACAGAGTTGGCGCTGCGGAATTTCCAGGGAAAGCTGCTCATAGAGCCAACTTTCTGGATCAAAGTAACCGTGCGGCGGCAAGGTTTCGACCAGATCATCCATCGATAAATCTTGATCCAGTGGGAGTTCGTCGAGTTGATCAGCCGTTTCATCGAGCCAAATCAATTCACTCGGCTCGATCTCTAATCGATGATTAAATTGCTGCAAACAACGATGACACGTTAAGGTGACGATCGTTTCAGCGTGAGCCGAGACTTCGAGAAAATTCCCTCGGTGAGCCACCTTCAGCCAGCCTTGAACCGGAGTCAGCGTTTTGAGATCTTTGAGGAGGGTTTTGAACTCAATCTTCTGGGTTTGTTCAGGGCACTGAGTCAGCCGAGGAATATGAATCGCTTCCATGATGTTTCTTAGAGTCGTAATCGTTCTGATCAGCATTCAGCTTTCAGAACATGTTCAGCAGTAAAGAGTCGAGTCGAAAAAGTAAAAGAAATGACCGAATCGCGATCGCGAAACTGCCCGATTTCCATGGACTGGTTTCCCATCAAGTGCAGCATGAGTGCGATCTTAGGCTAAAAATTCTTCAAGCGTTGATCGCGGTTTTGTTGCCTGTGTCATCAGCAATCTACCTCACAAGGCTGTACTGTTCGTACATCTATCAAACCAAAAGCGGCAGATTTGTTTTCTAAACCACAAAATCTCCCGCTTCTCTTAGTTTATCGAATTTTAGAACTTGCTAGTCTTCGTCGGAACCCGCTCCAACTAGCTTCACGACTAATCGTCGATCGGGTTCTTGTCCGCGACTGAAGGTTTCGATATCCTCGCTCCCTTGCAAAATCGAATGCACCTGTCTTCGTTCTGCTGAAGAGAGCGATTTGATCTCATAATCTCTTCCCGTCTCACGAACTTCTGCCGCTGCATTTTCAGCAATTTCGAGCAGTTCTTGATGCCGTTTTTCACGATAGCCGTTTAGCTCGATCGTATAAGCCATCTGTTCGCCCTGCCCAATGTTCAGAATCGAACTTGCTAAATACTGAATCGAATCTAAAACTGCACCTTTACTGCCCAGCAGTGCTTCGAGCTGATTCGGCTGGAGGGCAGTATGGTCGATCGTCAACCAGCAGCTTTTCTCAGCAAATGTTTCTCGTACTTCGGCAGTTACGGTTGCCGGAAAATCAGCGAACTTCAGGAAGGTTTCCAGCCATTGCTGACCTCGCTGCTGTAATTGAGTCTCAGCCATACGTCCAACCAACTATGCTTTTTTCTTACGACCGGGTTCAAACGGCAGAGAATCATCTCCACCTTCTTTATCTTTCTTCGCTCCACCCCCTGCTTTTGCCGTCGCCGCAGCTTCGGCATCCACCAGCTTCTGGAGATGTTCAGGCAAAGGTTCACGCGACAAAATGAAAGTTTGAGCCGTCTGGAAAATGTTCGCCAGCACCATGTACATCAACACACCCGCAGGCAAGGGGAAGAACAAGAACATGCCAGAGAAAATCACAGGCGTAATCTTATTCACTGTGTCTTGCTGAGCATTACCCGTTGAGCCTTGACCGGAAATCAATTGACTGATGTAAAGGCTAATCCCAAAGAACAGCACCATCCCAATGATGTCCCAGTGCAATGTGCCATCTGGATCGATCGCGCCGACGTGACCTAGCTGATCGATGAACAGGAATCCTTTATCGGCTGCCAGTCCAGGAATAAACGCTTGAACCGTTGCATCTCCGGGCTGAAGAGCTTCGATCGTGCCATCCTCATTAATTTTGATGCGCTCCGCTCCAACCGTTGCTTTGAACTTCGGAACTAAACGACTGTCAGGATACTCAGATTGCAGGGCACTAAATGGCTTGCCTTCGACGGTTTGAAACTCGATTTTCGTTTTCTCACCGACGGCGAGCTTTGTCCCAGCAGGAGCGATCGCAGTAATTTTTGAGTGAACGCCATCTGCCAAGTAAATATTCTGAGGGGCAGTAATAAAAGCTTGCGGTGCAACTTGTTCAACTTGAGCCTGAGGCGCAATTTGAAAATTCACCGTGTAAGGCACATCCGAGAAAGGCGATCCTCTCAGAGTCGCAAACAAGGCAAAGAGAATGGGCATCTGCAACACAACAGGCAAACAGCCTGCTAGAGGATTACCAAACTCCTTGTAAAGCGCACTCATTTCTTCCTGCTGTTTGGCAGGATCGTCTTTATATTTCGCCTGAACTTCTTTCACGCGCTTTTGCATGACAGGCTGAGTCACCTTCATGCGACGCATACTACGGATGGAACCAGCACTCAAGGGATAGAGGGCAAAGCGAATGACTAAAGTCAACGCCACGATCGCCAAACCATAGCTCGGCACGATCCCATAGAAAAAATCCAGGATCGGCAGCATCACGTTATTGGATAGGAAGCTAACACCAAAGTCCATTCGCTTTACGTCTACCTAATAGGATCTAAAGTTTGACTGTGACAATTCCTGAGGCAATTTTTGTCAAATGCTTAAATTGTCAAATACAGTGTAGCGTCTAGGGTTGACTTCCGAGACTTCCACTGACTTTTTTGGCGCGCTCAGAAAGCCGCTCGTTAATGAAATCGTAAACGTCCCGAAACTTAGGCACAGCGCGTAGTTCAACACGGCTGCCATCTCGAAGCGTCAACACCATATCGCCGTAAGATCCGATCCCACGCGGTACGGTTACGACCTTCGTAATTTCGGAATAAATCACGTCGGCACGATCGCGCCCTTGCCAGCCGCCCGTCACACTGATCCGTCGATTCGTAATCCGATAGCGCAACCAAAGGGCACGCACGATCGCACCAACGGTCAACGGCAAGCAAATCACCGTGAACCCAAGCAGCACATTGATAATGAGATCCCCAATGTGAGGGCCACCTTCGTAGAAGACTTCTTCTTTAACTGCCATTCAGCACCTCAGCTTTTATCAATAACTGCTCTAATTCTTGCAGATATTGAGGGTAATCACACTCAACCGCCTCGATCCGGACTCCGATCACGATCGAGAATCCAGCGTTCAGACGCGGCAAGAAATTCCGCAAAATTGCTCTCACTTGACGTTTAATTCGGTTGCGGATGACGGCTCGCTTGCTGACCTTTTTGCTGATTGAAATGCCAATCTGGGTCGGTTGCTCAGGCGTTTTTAGCACTCTGAGCGTAAAACAGCGCGATCCTCGACGAAATCCGCGCTGATAAACAGCATCAAAATCTCGTCGATGTCTGAGCCTATTTTCCTGAGGTAACAACTCAAGAAGTCGAAACCGAGAGGCGAAGCCGCCCTTTGCGACGACGCGCTTGAATGACTTTCTGTCCGTTTTTGGTTCGCATCCGAGCGCGAAATCCCGATACTCGTCTGCGTTTGCGGCTTGTTCCGCCGAGGGTACGCTTCGTCATGTCCGTGGCTCCAGTGAATAATAAATCCCAAGCAAAAAAATAGTAGACTGCGGGAAAAGTCACAGTCTACTAGAGTATCATGATTTTCGGTTACTGAATCGTAACGATCCAGGTCCCAAGATCCCGCAGAAGAGGAACATCTCCAGGGGTGAGGATGCGACAGTTGAAGTAGAACATGCCGCCGCTATTGGGATTCTTGACGTTTGAGAAGATGATTTCGACATTGGAACCTGCCGGAACAGGTTCTTTCGGGAAAATCTCAATCACGTAATTTTCTTTTTCCCATTTGACTTCATCGATCTCAACTTTTTTGTCATTGACTAAAAGTTCAACTTCTTTCGGATCGAACGTGCCTTTGAAGTAGTTGGGGTAGTCGATCGCAAATTGAGCGATCGCGAGTTTCACTTTTTCTCGCCCGATGCGAAACCGATAGCGATCCCAGGAGCCGCTATTTCCACCAAAGTCGAGTCGATAGCTGAGTTGGTTTTTCGCTTCAACGCCGCTGAAGATTGTCAATCCGGGCAGACCTTGAGCGAACGCAACCAGGGGAGCCGCAGCGATTAAGCTTCCCGCAATCGCGAGAGTTGAAACCGTGCGACGCATTGAACATCCTTTCAGCAGCATAGAAAAAAATAGATTAGGGGTTAAGTTCATTCAACATTGAGATTAGCAGGAACTGTTGCGTGAGGGGCTACTCCACGGCGACGAGTTTTGCCCAGGATTCGTTCCCGAGTGTTAGACATCTCATTAATATCTCTATCTAGTTTAGAACAAGAATATTAGTCCAGGTCGGCAAAATCTTGCGTATTTAACGCTGCTCGAAATGAATCAGACGTATTGAAAGTTGTAAATTTCTATGTAAATCTCTATGTTTTTATCGCAATTTTATTAATTTAGATTTGCATTTTTCTTCAGATATTTAAACTCATACAAACTTACATCTTCTCGCTCATATACTGACTCTATAATTTCTGAACCTTTGCCTCAGAAATTACTTTTTGAAACACAAGCGACACCTCGCCTTGTGTTTTCGAGTATGAATGAGAAAGGCTTGGGAATTAAGGGACATGTTGTTACAAACCTCCACATATCAGGAGATGCTATGACGATCGCGATCGATAAAGAATCAGGGGCAGAGCGGACACCCGATCAAACCCCTGCCCTGTATAGAAAAATTGGAATTCCAAAAGAGATTTATCTAGGCGAATGCCGAGTCGCCGCAACACCTGACACGGCTCAGATTTTACAGAAATATGGATTTGAAGTATTAGTTGAATCGGGAGCCGGAGAAGCTGCAAACTTTTCAAATCAAGCTTATTTAGATGCCGGTTGCCGAATCATTGTCGATACTGAAACGCTCTGGTCTTATGCAGATCTAGTGCTGAAAGTTCGTCCGCCAACTTGGAATTCCAGCTTAAACAAACATGAAGCCGATTTATTACATGAAGGGGCAACCTTAATTAGTTTTATTTGGGCGGCTCAGAATCCAGAATTAATCAAGCATTTAGCCGATCGTAAAGCGACCGTGCTCGCGATGGATGCGGTGCCACGGATCAGCCGTGCTCAGAAATTAGATGCCTTGAGTTCGATGGCAAACATCGCTGGATATCGCGCGGTGATTGAGGCGGCTGAACATTTTGGACGATTTTTTACCGGACAAATTACGGCGGCGGGCAAGGTTCCACCTGCAAAGGTAATGGTAATTGGCGCAGGAGTTGCCGGATTGGCAGCGGTGGGAACCGCGCGATCGCTCGGTGCAATTGTGCGCGCCTTCGATACTCGCCCCGTCGTGAAAGAGCAAGTGGAAAGCTTAGGGGCAGAATTCCTCGAATTGGAATTTGAGGAAGATGGCACTGGACAAGGCGGCTATGCCAAAACCATGAGTCCTGAATTTATCAAAGCAGAGATGGAACTGTTCGCGGCTCAGGCGAAAGAAGTCGATATCATCATTACAACCGCTCTGATTCCCGGCAAGAAAGCTCCCACCTTGATTACCAAAGAAATGGTAGAGAGCATGAAAGAAGGCTCAGTTGTCGTTGATTTGGCAGCAGAGCAGGGTGGAAACTGCGAAGTGACAACTCCGGGACAGATTGCTCGGCATCATGGGGTAACGATCATTGGTCTAACGGATTTGCCGAGTCGGATGGCGGCTCAAGCCAGTCAGCTTTATGGCAAAAATCTGTGTCATTTGCTCGATGACATGGGCAGAAATGATCACTATCACGTGGATTTAGAAGACGAAGTGATTCGAGGTGCTTTGGTTCTACATCAAGGTGAAAAAGTCGAGCCTTTGCCGAAAGTTGAACCCACCTCGAAAGTTGAACCCGCACCGAAAGCTGAAGCCTTGAAGGTTGAAGTCAAAGCTGAAGTCTCAAAGGTTCGCAAATCCACAAGCTGGATTTGGACAGTTCTCTTCGGATTGGGCTTGCTTGGAATTGGCACGATCGCGCCTGCATCTTTCCTCAGCCACTTTACCGTCTTTGTACTGGCGTGCTTTGTGGGATGGCAAGTGATTTGGAATGTGAAACCCGCACTGCATACGCCTTTGATGAGTGTGACGAATGCGATTAGCGGCATTATCATCTTGGGTGGAATGCTGCAGATTTCGGGAACTGCCACTTCTGCAACGACCATTTTAGGCGCGATCGCAATTCTGATCGGCACCATCAATATCGCGGGTGGCTTCTTAGTCACTCAGCGGATGCTCAAAATGTTCCAGAAATAGAGGTGAGCCATGTTTGATAGTCTTTCTAATGTGGCGTACATTGCCGCGAGTGCTTTGTTCATTTTGAGTTTGAGCGGACTTTCTAACCAGGAAACGGCTCAGAAAGGGAATGGGTATGGAATTGCTGGAATGGCGATCGCGTTTCTCGCAACCATTCTCCGCAGTGATGTGACAGGGTATGGAATTCTTGCCACTGTGATTGTACCGGGAGCAATTATCGGCGCAATTCTCGCAGGGCGAGTTGCAATGACTGAAATGCCTGAGCTAGTTGCCATGCTGCATAGCTTTGTCGGGATGGCAGCCGTGCTGGTTGGAATTGCGAATCATCTTCAACCGCAGGCTTTAACGGGAGCCGAAGCAACGATTCACCAAGTCGAGGTCTTTATCGGTGTATTTATCGGAGCGGTGACATTTACAGGCTCGATCGTTGCTTTTGGTAAGCTTCGAGGCTTAGTTAGCAGTAAGCCGTTAATGATTCCAGGACGGCACATTCTGAACCTTGGTTTACTCGGTGCGAGTGTTGCTTTGGGCGCACAGTTTTTGAATCATGACTCGACTCTGGCATTGCTGATCATGAGTGTGCTAGCTGGAGTGCTCGGCGTGCATCTGGTGATGGCGATCGGGGGTGCAGATATGCCCGTCGTGATTTCGATGTTGAATAGTTACTCTGGCTGGGCTGCTGCTGCTGCTGGATTTATGTTGTCAAATGATTTGCTAATCATTACGGGCGCATTAGTTGGCAGTAGTGGCGCGATTCTGAGTTACATCATGTGTAAAGCAATGAATCGATCGTTTATCAGTGTCATCTTGGGCGGCTTTGGAACTGGGAAGAGTACTCAGGCAAAAGAGATGACGGGAGAAGCGAAATCGATTTCGCTAGAAGACACAGTCGAGCAATTAGAAAATGCTAGTAGCGTAATCATTGTTCCAGGCTACGGCATGGCAGTTGCACAAGCACAGCATGCGATTTCTGAAATCACAAAGACTTTGCGCGATCGCGGAATCAAGGTTCGGTTTGGCATTCATCCGGTTGCCGGAAGACTTCCAGGACATATGAATGTGTTACTAGCAGAAGCAAAAGTGCCCTATGATATTGTGCTAGAAATGGACGAAATCAATGACGATTTTCCTGAAACGGATGTCGTTTTAGTGATTGGGGCAAATGATACGGTGAATCCTAGCGCTGTCGAAGATCCAGATTGTGCGATCGCGGGAATGCCTGTTCTGGAAGTTTGGAAAGCAAAAACAACGATCGTGCTAAAGCGGAGTTTAGGCAGTGGATATGCAGGCGTTGAAAACCCCCTGTTCTACAAGGAAAACACTCACATGCTTTTTGGCGATGCGAAGAAGAACACTGATGCAATTCTCAGCAAACTCAACGCATTAGTCGTCGCCTAACCCCGTTGCGTCTGAATCAAGAAGCAACCGTAAGAGCTTAAACGCTTTTACGTCTTTACAAGGTCAAACGTCATGGTAATCGCCTCGTTGAATGCATTCGACAGGCGATTTTTTTAGCTTAAGAAAATCTTCTACTTTTAAAACGACTTGACAGCTGACATCCTCGCCATGCTCATGTCCTCCCATCCCATCTGCAACCACCAAAACGGGAATCTGTTCGGCTCGATCGTCGAGCAAGAAAAACACAGTGTTATCGCATTGATTCGTTTCCGTGCGAGCGTAATAGTTGGGGATCTGCATACGCTGACTTCAATCGGATTCAATTGGGTTGACAATTCTAGCCAAAAGTAAAGCTGAGCCGGAGCAAAGGCTCAACGAATTTGGAGAGATCGGATCTGAGACTGCTTTGAGCGAGATCTGTGGATGCAACGAGATAGTTATTCTACAAATTCGTTTGTATTATTTTGTTGATGTAACGTTTTCTAAAAAGGACGGCGTGATAAATATTGTAGGAGAGCGCTAGATTCAAGCAACGTCCTCATCCGTGATGAGAATTTACCATAACAATGCAGAATCGCTCTACAGCATTCAGTAGTCATTGCAAGATGAGATACTACCCCGTTCTACTCTCATAAAAATTGACATCGAAAATTGACATCGAACATGAAAGAGTTGATTCTTACCTGGAACAAGGGCACGATGACTCGCACTCTCTACTCTACTCACCCTGGAATTGCTCACCCGCAATTGCGAATTGGTCGAGATCCAGTCACTTGTGATTTAGTCTTGCCTTCGATCACACAGGAAGACTTAACCGTATCGAAGTTACATGTCGAAATCTACTTTGACCCCCCTGCAGACCAGTTTTATCTCCGCAATCTCAAAGGCAAAAGCAATCCTCCTAAGCTGTACGGGAATTGGGTGGATGACGTACCTGTGCCACTTGATCATGATGGAGAATTGCAGCTCGGCAGACGAGTGTTCCAGATCTCGGTTGTGCTCCACACCCCGATCGTGATTGCTCCAACCGCGCCTGCGGATCTCAAAGCGGAAGGTGCTCCAACATCCGCCTTACCCCTGACTTGCCCGCACTGTGCATCAGGCTATACCTACGAGGAAGCTACGAAATTTAATGGACGCTGTCCGAAAGATGGCTTCTTTTTACATGGAGCTTCTATCTATATTCCCTAAACTAACGAAAGTATGCCAGTTACCGTTACTCTCTTTTGGAATGATCCTGTTACTGAAGCTGAGCAAGAAATCGTTGCGGTCACTCCGATCGCCATTGGGCGAAGTGCAGAAACGATGCGCCAACAGGGCATTCCTGATCGCCAGCATGTGATTCTCAATAGCTTGCAAGTTTCACGGTTTCATGCCCTGATCGAGTGGAAAGACGGGAACTTGATAGTCAGCGATCAACACAGTAGTAATGGACTCTTTGTGAATGGTCGCGCTCAGACGCAGGCAGATTTAGTCGATGGCGATGTGCTACAAGTGGGTCCGTTTCAGGTTTCCATTCTTCGCACCCAGTTTCCGTCGCGAATCTCTGTTGCTGCACCTCCTGCACCTGCTCGCACACAATCTAGCTTTCCGCCTCCTTGGTTCATTCAAGCTGAACACATTTCCCTCTCGGATTTAGACCGAGATCGGATTGAGGTTGAGCAAATTGATTTTGCAGCGGTTGGCGGTGGATTGGGGAGCTATATTTGGGCAAATTTGCTCAGGCTATCTGGAATTCGAGCCGATCAGATTCGTGTCTTAGGTAAGGTGCAATTCGATCAACAGGGCAAGCTTCGTTTCGACTCAGAACAGAAGCCCTATTGGAACTATCAACAACTGTGCGAATTTTCTCAAATTCCACCGCATGAACGACTACGATCGAACTCGGATTCTTGCCCAGATAATATCTGGGGATTTCCTAGCTATGCACTGCGAGAAGCTTGGTCAGATTTGGGAAAAGGTCAGCTTGGTCATGCGTTGAAGCTGCTATACCAAGTTTTTTCAGAGCCGACAGGCATCGAAACCTATACACCCAAGTCGGGCAATGTCTTTGCGTCGATCGATCGTGAAACCCGTCGAATGGGATGGCAGCAGATGTTTCGCTATGGTGATGTACGAGCCATTCGCAAAACCACGGACGATCGCTATGTGATTGCTTATTCACGCAGTAGTGCGAGTGGACGGAGCTACCATTATTTGGTCGCGCGCTATGTCCAGATCGCGATCGGATATCCTGCACTGCGCTATCTGCCGCTTGTGACTACCTATCGTGAAAAGACTCAAGAAGCATTTGACGATCGTTTAGTTGTCAATGCCTATGAAGACCATCAACATGTCTATCAGCAACTCAAACAGCGAGGCGGCGGAACTGTTGTGTTGCAAGGTCGGGGCATTGTTGCCTCTCGGATCATTCAACGCATTGATGAGATGCGAAAATACGAAGACACGAAAATTCTGTTGATTCACATGATGCGATCGCCCGTCTCTCAAGGACATCGCTATCAAAGCTCAACTCGTCTTGTGAAAAATCACCAAGAGCTTCAGCCGTTTAATTGGCCCAAAGCATGTTGGGGCGGTGAACTTAGAGAAGCTTTAGAAAAAGCACCCCCTGAAGAACGGAAACGGTTACTTAGTGATTGGGGCGGGACAACTACGGCAGACCGTCACGACTGGCAGGACATGATTGATCAAGGGATTCGTTCCGGTTGGTATCGGATTCTGTTTGGCGAGATCAAGGATTTGCAGCGAGAGCACGATCGCTTACGCATTGATGTATTAGACAAAGCCGAAGCTCAGAACAATGAGCAGATGATCAAAGTCGATTTTTTGATTGATGCCACAGGACTCACCAATGAGGTTCAGTTTAGCCCCTTGCTCAAAGATTTGGTGCTGCGGTATAAGCTCGATCTCAATCCCACGAAACGGCTCTCAGTCTCAAATCAGTTTGAAATGCATGGCATGAGAAATGGTGCAGGACGGATGTATGCAGCAGGGGCAATGACCTTGGGAGGTCCCTATGCAGCCGTCGATAGCTTCTTAGGACTTCAGTATGCAGCATTGGTTGCCGTCGATGATCTGAGCACGGCGCAGGTTCCGGGCATCAAGCCTTTGAATGGTTTGAGATCGTTTACTCAATGGTTACGCTGGGTTCAAAATCAAGCCCCCTAACGTGCGGCGATCGCTTTGCCTGCAACGGTTGTAATGACAGGTCCGATTAAGCAAGTGACCGCAATGTAAGCAACGATCGCATTAAACACTCCGGAGCTAAGTAAACCAGCATTGCGACCAAATAAAGCAATGACGAGGACTAACGCCGAGCGCGACATTGTTAAGCCAAACATCGTAAAAATGGCTGCCCAATCATATTTAAAACAATATCCAGTCAGCCAAGCTGCTAAAAATTTTGCCCCAACTGCACCCAGAATCACGAAAGCTGCAATACCTAAGTTTTCTGGATGCTGAATCAGGACATTTGGATCAGATAACACGCCAACCGACAAAGCAAAAATCGGAATAAATAAGCTATTCCCCACAAATTCAAGCTGCTGCATGAGCTGACTCGGCACGGAGCGACTTAAAGCTAACCCTGCAATAAACGCACCCACAATAGCATCTACGCCAATAGCATGAGTCAGACTTGCAGTTAAAAACATTGCCGCAAGCACAAATACGAATGCGTGCTGAGGATGGGTTTCATCTTTGATCACCCGCTGTGCTAGATACTGTAATCCTTTCAAGCAGCTAACGATCACGATCGGCAGCAGAACAAGCAGTTTGATCCACAGGTCGATCCCAACTCCCCCGGCTTGAATTGCTTTCACGATCGCATATGCCATTAGGGTTAGAACTGTCGTGATGATTGATCCGCCCACTGCAACAGAAACTGCTTCTTGCTGCCCAATCCCAAATGCAACAACAATGGGATATGCCATTAAAGTATGCGGCGAGTAAAGAATCCCCAGCAGTACTGCAACGAGTAAATTCTGAGTTAGAACCTGTCCAGTCACAAAGCCGATCGCAAAAGGCACACCAAACGTTAGCAGCCCAAAGGTGAGGACTTTCTTACCTGCATGATGGAGGAAATCGAGCTGCAATCCTAGTCCTGCTAAAAGCATAATGTAGAGCAATCCAATTCGCTCTAGCAGAATCAGTTGGGCATCCCGCGCGATCAAACCCAAGCCATTCATTCCTACGATCGCACCGAATACAATCAAGAGAACGATCATCGGCAACCGCAACCAAGTTGCAAGCTTCATTGCCACAAAGATCAATCCAAGAATCAGGCTAAAAAGATAGACTGGATCAGCTAAAGGTAATCCTGCAACGCTTAAAATTCCATACATTTAGAGCCATTTACCTCCACGGAATCGCCAGCGTGGAAAGAAAACTCGCATCAGGCTCTGGGAAGCAATAAACACTGTGAGCCAAACAAGACTGTAATGGAAAATGAAGATACCAACCTCGATCGGGATGCTCTCAACTCCAGGCAAAGCGATTTCCAGTCCATTCAACACAAAGAGCAGAAAGAGTCCTTCCCAGATTCCTGCAAGCAACTGAAAACTCGCGGGCCAATCCCGATCCCAGCGAAATTTTTGAATTCTGTCGTACAGAACATCCCAGCCTAATCCTAGAATTGCGATCCAAATCAGAATCCCAAGGTAATTACCCGATGGCTCAGCTATTATGCCTAGGGAGAAGGGAAGAGTGACGAACACCCCGATCGTAGATAACAGCAGAATGCGAGTTTGCCATCGACCAAAGAGCGTTGGGGTCATAGGTAGGCTTTCGTTTCCAGGATGAATAAGAGCATCATATCCGCTACACCCAGTGCTTTCTGCCTAAATTGATAGATTGATTTACAAACAAAAACCTGGCTCGATTTGTTCGATCGAGCCAGGTTCATTTCATCAAACAAAGCTAAGCGACAACCTGATTCAATGCTGCAGCGACTTCATCCATCGATTGATCACCATTGACTGTGACTAACTTCTGCTGAGACTCATAGTAGCTAATCAAGGGTGCAGTCTGCTCTCGATAGACTTCTAGACGACGACGAATCGTTTCTTCGTTATCATCCTTCCGACCCCGGCTCAAAAGCCGAACCAGCAGTACCGGATCTGGAACATCAAAATTCACCACTCGATCGCAGCCTTGATGTAACTCGCTCAGCAAGGCATCTAAGAACTCAGCCTGTGCCACATTGCGAGGAAATCCATCCAAAATCCAGCCCGATTGTGCATCCGGCTTGCTCAGACGTTCCCGAATCAAATCAATCACTAACTGATCCGGAACTAATTCCCCGCGATCCATATAGCCTTGAGCCTGCACACCGAGCGACGTTTTCGCAGCCACGGACTCCCGGAGAATATCTCCAGTCGAGATATGCGGAATCTGATGAGCATCCGCCAAAAACTTGGATTGAGTCCCTTTTCCGGCTCCGGGAGGTCCTACAAAAATCAGTCGCGCCACTATTGTTTCACCATTCCTTCATAACGTTGAGAGATCACATATGTCTGGATCTGTTTAGCAGTGTCGATCGCGACCCCGACCAAAATCAACAATGAAGTCGCCCCAAAGCCTTGGAAAACCTTAACAGGCGTAGCATTTTCGATAATCGAAGGCACGATCGCCACGATTCCTAAGAAGATAGCACCTAAGAAGGTCAAACGATTCAGTACGCCCTCAATGTACTCCGTGGTTGCATTCCCCGGACGAATCCCCGGAATACTCGATCCCATTTTTTTCAAGTTCTTCGCCATATCATCCGGCTGCATAATCAGCGACGCATAGAAAAAGCTAAAGAACAGAATCAGCACAAAGTACAGCAAGTTATGCCAAATCGAAGCCGGACCTAAATATTTGCCAATGAAGTTTGCCAGATCTGCATTATTAAACGATTGGGCAATAATCACCGGAATCGTCAACACGGTCGAGGCAAAAATGATCGGCATTACACCGCCTTGGTTGAGGCGTAAGGGCAGATAACTGCTTCTTTCCATCATGACGCGTCGTCCAACTTGCCGACGCGCTGAAATGATCGGAATCCGTCTTGTCCCTTCCTGAACGAAGACAATCCCAACCACCATTGCCAGGAAGACTAGCAGGAGAATTACGACACTACTGACGACTGCACGATCGCCCGTTTGCGCTAAGTCGAATGCCTGACCTAATGTATTCGGCAAAGTGGCAACAATGTTCAAGAAAATCAACAGGGAAGCACCGTTACCAATACCGCGTTCGGTGATCAGTTCGCCTGCCCACATGACAAACATAGAGCCAGCCGTCAACGCCAACACGGTTTCCACAACGAACATGGGACTCCAGCTTTCAGCGAACGGTCGTAATAACCCGATCGTTAAAAGCGTACTTTGCACCACAGCCCACCCGGCGGACACATAGCGGGTAATCTGGGAAATCTTCCGCCGACCTGCCTCGCCTTCATTCTTCTGCAAGTCTTCTAGAGAAGGAATCGCAGCCGTGAGCAGTTGAATAATAATCGAGGCGTTAATGAAGGGAAGAATCCCTAGGGCAAATAGACCCAAGGTTCTCAAACCGCCCCCGGCGAATAAGTCTACAAAACTCAGCGCACTATTGCTTTGAATCGCTTGTGAAAAGGCGGCTCGATCGATACCGGGAAGCGGGATAAAAATTCCCAGTCGAACGAACACCAAAAGCCCGATCGTTACCAGTATCCGTCCCCGCAATCCAGCCGCCTGTGCCATTTGAGCAAAGGTTTCCTGGGCGGTGGGCGTTCTATCTCGACTCTCGACCATATAAGGAATTCCTCGTGACAGCAATTTGGATTTGCGGACTCTGCCCCAAATCCAAGTTGAATAAAGTTAGTTTTATGCGCTTTTTCAGCCCAAGTTGAGCCGCCAAAACGACGAACATCCTATATTTTAGCGGTTCAAGCGTGAAGGATGACGATGAATCCATCCGGCGGAGCGAGAATTTCAGTTCGACGCATCACCGGATCTGGCAGCAGCTAAACCCCGATCGCTAATTTCCAGCTATTGATAATCCCGGTATCATTTGCGATCGCAAAATGATTTCTACCGAGCCTATCCTCTATAAAGTGAGAAAATAGAATTAGTGAGCAGCATTCTGTTGAAGAAACGAGTTCTTACGCAGGATTGTCGGTATTGATTAGATCGATATGATTGAGATTATTCGGACTCGTGCAACTTCTGAGCAAATGACTTCAATGCTAGAAGAATTAGGTATCTATGTTAAGTTGGCAGTAGATGTAGAGCAAGGAATACTGGCAGGAGGCGGAGAACTTCATGCAGATTGCGAGAAATTTTTGCTGAGAGATGGAAGCCGACAATCTGACCTCTGGGGAGCAGATTGGTATCCATTCAGCCAGACCGTTGGGTATGAATCAATTATTAATATTCGAGCAAGTGCAAATAATCGCTCGATGAACGTAGAAGATCCGAGAATTCGATCGCAGATTGATGAAGTTGTTTATCGATTATTAGGTGGTGTGCAATGGGAATCAACTGGGATGCTTTAAAGCAACGTTACCTGCAAACAAATCGTGCGGCTCAGTTGGAAAGTATCACGCTGAATTTGACCAGAATTCAAACCCTGGCGAATAGTGGCGAGGATGGACAGGTCGCACGGCATTTGGTGCGAGAGAGCCAGTATTTAATTGAATGGACAGTACCCACGATCGATTTAGAAACTGATTTTCAGATTGCAACTGAATTAGTTGATCTACAGCGTCAGTTAAGCGAGTGGAAATTAGATTGGGACAAGATTTGGGAAAGCGATCGTGCTTCTCTAGGAAAATTGGCGCAACAGTGGAGCGATCGACTCCAGATTTGCGTAGCGCATTAGGGTAGACCTCAATAATGGTTTAGTTTTTTGCCCTACAAAACACACTATGAGATTGCTGCAACTAGGCTACAAACAGCACTAATTCTTCATGCAAAACACTCAGATACAAGGCTCTTTTGCATCGTCTGAAGTGTTGCAAATTCAGACGAAATTACTGCACTCAGATGGATCGGCTTTCTCTAATGCTGAGTGTTTTTTTACACGTTATACTTAGAACAACTTACAAAGCCCCTGCATTTCTGATGTTGAGAATGACTGCAATTCCTTGCCTTTCAAAGTTGCATAACTATCAACAGTTACTTTCAAGAATGTTAACCGCTCTTAATTAGGAGAAAAGAAAGTCATGGGCTTCAAACCAAAACGTGTTGTCAAAGGTGTTGTCAAAGGGGCGAGAGTTTTTACTAAAGCTGCTCCTCCTGCCTGTCTAGTCGCCGAGATTATATTTCCGCCATCAAGAGCTATAACAACACCAATCAGAGCTGCGGCAAAACTTGGGAAGGGTTTCCTATAGCCGCCATTCACTCCGATTTTTGCCAAATTAGCTGAAGGGTGAAGAACATATCTTCACCCTTTTACTTTCCATATTTAGGTATGTTCTTTAACTGCCAAATCAAACCCCGATCGCTAATTTCCAGCTATTGATAATCCCGGTATCATTTGCGATCGCATCGACCACTCGCAACTGCCAACGCCCTTGTACTGGCTGTCCTAGCATTCTTCTCAACGGCGGTGTCGTTTGCAGAGAATAAGTTCGATTCAGCACCGTCTGCCGTCCGAGCGTGCGACCTTGGAGTAACGTTTCGCTGCCTGAAGGCGAAACTAAACTGACTTCAATATCACCCAGGAAATCGTGTGTAATGTTGACGGTGACTTGAATATCTTTGATCGTTGCAAACTCGTTGATCTGAATTTCGCTCGCAATTCCAACCGAGCTATTGTCAGGAATCATCACCATCTTGCTATTCTCAACCACCAGCGATCGCGCAACCGTTAACGAGACTCTTCTCGCGATCGCGGCTTGAGTTGCTTTCGCCGCATTAACTTTCCCATAGCCAAACCAATCACAGCGACCGCTCGCTTCATACGTTCCTTTGCGCAGTCCAAACTGCGGATCTGGATCTGGATCAACAATCTTATCGGCGGTTTGTTGCAAGATTTGACGCACTTCTTGAGCCGTCAGATCTGGATTTGCAGACAGTACTAATGCAGCAACGCCTGCAACCAAAGGGCAAGCACTCGACGTTCCACCAAATCCGTAAGTAAAATCGCCCGTATCATAGCCCTCGTTTCCTCGTCGATCGGCAGTGACAATCCCCAAACCGCGCAGTGCAGTCCGAACTTCTGGAGGCGTTGCCACATACCCAATTCCCGGCAGTCCCATTCCGGGAGGAGCATTGTTACTCGGCGCACACACTGAAATTTCAGCCCCCCAGTTACTATAGGCTGCTTTCTTATTCAAGCTAGTAGAAGCCGAAACCGCGATCACGTCAGGATGTACAGTAAAACCACCTAACCAACTCGTCCTACCGCTAATTGCATTGTTCCGCCAGCCCGATTCATTAATCGTTCCATTGGTCGGACGATTGGCATTGCCGGCAGCGAAGACAATTACACAGCCTTTTCCATCCCGCCCTTCAGTCGCAGCACGAGTAATTGCTGCTCTTTGGCGCAAAGATAACGGATAGTAAACAGCACTCGGTCCCCAACTGCAAGAAATGACTGAAGCACCTCGATCGACTGCCCAACCAAATAAATCCTCGATCGTTTGATCATCCAAGAATCCAGTTGTCCGAATCGGCATCAAAGCACAGCCCGGAGCCGCTCCCACTGTCCCAAATCCATTCTCTTCAGCGACCGCAACGCCTGCACAAGAAGTGCCATGATCTTCACCCAAGTCGTCTGGTGCCGGATTAAAGTCTCTGCCCTTAAAGTCCCTCGGCGCAACAACCTTACCCAAGCCTTGAAAGTCAGGATGACCCAGATCAATAGCATCATCCATCACAGCAACCACAATCGATCGACTTCCACGTGTGATATCCCAAGCTTGCTCGGCAAATACATGCGCTCCAGTTGCCAGATCTTGCCCGCCTGAATGATTCAGATGCCATTGCTTTGAATACAGCGAATCTTTGGGGCGATAATGCGCTTGCTGGCGAACAATGATATTAGGTTCGGCAGTAAGAATCTCCGATCGCGAAATGAGACGATTTGTAATTTTCAGCGGATTCTCTTTTGAATCTGCGGTCAGTTGAAACACGAAAGTATTTGGAATTCCTGCAATCTGTTTCACCTGTTCTAAACCAAATTCTTGCGCGATCGCGCTCATCGTTTCAGCTTTGACAGCAGGATCGAATTGAATCGTAATTTGATTCGTCACATAAAGTTGAGAACCAGGGCTACCCTGAACCTGATAAACATGACTCGCATAGTTCACCTGAGCATCAGAGCGAACTTGATTTAAGACTTGATCTTTTTGTGCCGGATCGACAATAAATTCTGTCAATTGAGGAGGAGCCGCACCCGGGTTGATCTGGACTGGAACTTTATTCACCAGATCCCAAGCCTGCTGTTTAGAAGTCGCATTCACTGCAAAGCGATCGTCTAATTTTTCAACCAGTAATTCTTCTCCACCGCGTTGTAGAATTTTGCCGCGATTCTCATCAGGAATACTGGCATTTCCTTGAGGGGTAGATGCGTTCGTCATGGCGCTGTTCTCCAACGGTTTCACTGATTCAATTTCAATTGTCGCTCACTGAATTTCGCGACTGCTTTACGGTTTTTAACCTCAACGATTCGGGAATCTTGAGATTAGCTTGTATCTGACATATATATGTGCCTGTTCACAGGAAATCTATGAAATCTAATCGCTATCAAGTGCTGTGTAGCTTGGCAGTGTCCTCCATGATACTCTCGCTTTTTACAGCCTGTTCATCTTCTTCGACACAGAACTGCCAACCTAATGCTCAAGGATATCTTCCTCCCGGATGCTCACCGACAGGCGGAAGTTATTCAGGCGGGAGTTCTTCAGGTAGCTCCTATCGTTCTGGCGGAAGTAGCTCGTCTGGAAGCCGCGTGTCTAGTCCAGCTTCCGGCCGGAGTGGATTTGGCAGCTTCGGTGGAGGTCGTTCTGGAGGATGAGTAGTTTATTTACTGGAACAGAGCGCGATCGTCTCTTCCGCCAACTTCAAATGCCTTGGTACAACCTCGTTCCAAACGCTGGCGTTTCGCTAGAACCGTATGCGCTGTATCACTGTCATCCCGTTTCACAACAGCAAATTTCTCGGATGAAAGATGCAGCAGAACGAGTTGGCACTGTGCTGAGTCATCTCTGGTCAGTAATTCGTGGATTTGATGAAGAAACCTTGCTCGAATATGGATTTCCAGAAGAAACCGTTCGAGTGATCAAATTTGATGGATTGCCGCCGTTTTGTATGCGGCTCGATTGGTGCTGGAACGAACAAGAAGAAGTTTATAAAGTCATTGAAGCGAATGTTCAAACCCCGAGTTTCTGGTTTGAATGTTTAGAAGGCAACGCAAAAGTTGCAGAACATTTTGGATTCAAACCTGCTGAAACTCAGATTCAATCAGTTCTCAGAAATTCAATCAATCAAGCGATTAAACGCGCTGCAAATTGGCTAGGGAAATCCCTCGATCGCTGTAACATTGCGATGACCACGCTGGACAATCCCGAAGATATGGGAACGATGCGCTGGCTGAGCAAATTTGTCAATCAACCGCATCAGGTCTTTGAGATTGAACAACTTCGCATTAAAGATCATCAATACTTGTTTAACGAGAGATCAGGAGAAGCGATCGACATTTTATTTATGTGGTATCCGGTCGAATGGGCAATTTTCGATCGCGATCCAAACGGTCAAGAACTTTGGTCAGCGCTAGAAGAATTGATTCTTAAAAGAAAGCTAGTGATCGTCAATTTTGCATCTGCTTTTGCATTGCAGCCAAAAAGTATTTTCGCTTTAATTACCGATTTGGGATTAGATTTCTTCTCTCCAGAACAGGCTGAAACCGTCTTTGATTTGTTTCCAAAAACAGTTCAAACTTCTGAAGAAATGGGTGACACTTACTTTGGAAAACCTGTATTTGGCAGACAAGGAGAAGGATGTTTTTCCGTAATTGCAGGGGAAATCAGTGACCAAAGCCCCAATCAAGATCCTTGGTACACCGATCAATTTTATGTCTATCAGGAACTCTTGAAATTTCCGACGATCGACCTTGCGAATAAAGAGATGACCGCCTTATGGAGTACCTGGTTATTTAACGATGGAACGGATCATTTTGTTCCCGCCGGAATCGGACTTCGTGTTTCAGAAGGCAAAATAACCGATGACTATTCTTATTGGTGTCCAATCGGAATTGCGAATTAAATCGGACGAACTTTTGGATTTTTTTTACTTCATTTGAAAAAGGATTCTTCAGTGATAAGATCCGAGAGTTCCAAGTTGTCCTATTAAAAACATTCTGCAATTATTCATGGCTCATCTGAGAACGATTCAACCTCTTTCCATCTCTGGCATTCTTTCGCTCTCAATGCTTGCAGGTGTGATGTTTGCGGCTCCTGCTGTCCAAGCACAGACTCCCAAACCTGCACCCGGAGCAGGTCAGCCCCGTCCCATCGATCTGACTGATCCAAATGTGGTGCGCCCGACCGCGACCCAGGGTGAAGGGGGTGTTCTGAGTTTACAGGGTGGGCAAAAGCTCATGAATGAAGCTGAGCAAGCGATTCGATCGCAGAACATGCCTTTGGCGGTGAAAAAGCTGCAAGAAGCTCGCCAAGTCTACAATCAGTTGTCCAACTTCCACCAAGATTTGGCAGCTAGCTTTTCTGGGATTGATACTCGTGTCGCAGATAGCCAGCGGAAAAAAGCGTTGGAGACAGCACAATTACGAGATCAAGCAACCTATCGCTTGGCGGTAGCGCATCGGGCAATGAATCAGCCTGAATTGGCTGTGCCTTTGTTAGTGCAAATTATCCGTAGCCAACAACCGACGCGGGATTTGGGCAAACAAGCTTATCAACAACTGCAAGAACTCGGCTTTGTTGATCCGCCTCAAAGTGCGGGTCAGTAAAATCAGCAGAGCAAATTTTGTTCAAAGCTAAATAAAGCCGTGACGATCGACGATCGTCACGGCTTTAATCTTGATCTACGCGATCTTCCTAAAGAATGTCCTGAAATCAAAATTGATATCGCAATTGCGCCTGCACCGCATGATCACTCACATCTTGTTTTCCTAACACCGTCTCATACCCAACCCCAACCGAAAGATTGTTGGCAAACTGCGCCTGCACGCCAGTACTTAATCTGACAAAATCTCGATCGGGTTCTCCGGTACGAATTCGATTAGGAATCCCCGGCTGACTCGCTAATTCCGTCACAATCTCGCGGCTACCATTCGCAAATTCATGTTCATAGTTCGCTGCAATAAATGGCGTAATGGTTGCAGAAGGAGAACGAAAATCATAAGCTAGCTGCGCGCCGATATTTAGAATCACCGAATCCGCCTCTTGATCAGGTACATTCAGATTCAAAATGCTGCCATCTCTTTCGGTGTAACCATCAATTTTCACTTTGGTATATCGCACTCCGACCATGGGACCGACTGAGAGTTCGTTTGAGCCAAGGTTATATCCGGAATTAAACCGAACCGAGAACTGCTTCCCATCCGGTTCCGCAGTCGCCGCACGAAATCCAGTCACGTTCAGGTTTCGTGTAATGTCAAACTTATTCCATCCAAAATTGATCAACGTATCTGCATAGAACTTCTCTTGGCTATAGCTGCCATAGGCTGAAACCGAGAAGCTACTCACATCTACTTCTCCCAGATTATTATTTAGCTCACTATTGTTTCGCCCATAGTTCAATGCCAAGCCCAAAGCTAAGTTATCGGTCACGCGATAATCTGCCCCAACGCTGACGCTCTTGGTATCGAAATCGTAGCCAATGATGCCGTTGTTGCTATCCCGATTCCCAAAATTGAAATCTCCATTCACGAATACGCCCAGTTTTTGATCTGGGTTAGGGTTTTGCCGAAGCGCTAAAATTCGACCGTCTAAATCCCTGGAAGGACGACGTGCCACGCCTAATGCAATTTCAGTCTGAGGCGCGATCGACAACGGCGCACTCAACAGCGAGAACGCATATTCTGAAATAATCTGATGCCCTCTGGCTGTCGGATGCAATTGATCCCAAAATAAAAACTGGTCGCAGTTTGCACCAGTTCCAAGACAAGCCTGCGTGACATTCGTAAAGCCAAATCGTGCCGGATCGTTGAGAACTTGGTTAAATAGCGCATTAATGTCGATCGGAACAATGCTCAAATTCGGATTACTTTGGGCAAGCGATCGTAAAGTAGCCTGCAATCCTTGATTATGCGCGGTTGAAAGCTGCGTCAATCCCGCACTTTGCACCGGATTTCCTACCGTCCCTGGAACCCGCCCTAAATCCGGCAGATTCGGTACAACTAGCGTATTCGCTCCTGCTGCTGTCAAACGCTGCAAAATCGCACCGATATTTCCAACCGGGATCGCTGGATTTGTGATTCCACCGCCCAGATAATCATTCGCTCCTGCCCAAACGACAAACGCCTGACTTGGACTAACAGAAGGCGAAGATTGTAAAAAGCCATTCACCTGAGTTGTGACCCCAGGTAGTAGTGGCGTAATGGTATTGTTAGTGCCGCTTGTGGCTCCGCCGAATGCAAAATTTATCGTAGTCGGGGTCAAATTCAATTTTGTCGCAAGATCTTCAATCCAAACAACTCCATTCGTAAAACGACCATTTACATATGGCGGACTCGGTGGAACTAAACCATTTGTATTTCTAAACGCATTGCCATTATCTGAAAGACTGTCACCAAAAATTGTAAACCCTGCGATCGCTTGAGCCTGAGCACTTACCGGAACTAAACAGGTGAGAATTGCCAGCTTAACTGCAAAAAATTGGGGTTTCATTGTATTTAATGCTACACAGCATGTCGAATCTGAGTGTAAACCAGATAAAGCTGAGACTTTTAGAGCCGCAATTTTTATTCACGCAGTTAAAAGATCGCTGAATTTTGCTGCGAATTGTTAAGAGAATCTACCAGTTTTACCCTTCTGTATGCAGATGTTGTCTATAAACAAATTGGAAATCCTGGATGATAGAGACTATCAAGAAAATTGATAACTCTGGCTTACAATCCAGAATGAACCAGGGCAACCGAAATTGACTACTCTGGTAATGTAACGAACTCTTAAACTTTGGGCGCGAGCGATGGAATCGATTTATCAATACGCCTGGCTCATCCCCGTCTTGCCCCTGGCAGGCGCGATGTTAGTGGGCTTCGGGCTGATTACCTTCAATAAGGATGTCAACAAGCTCCGAAAAGCGAACTCTATCTTCATTGTGTCCTTAATCGGCGCGGCGATGACCTATGCGTTTGCTCTCTTCTGGAGCCAATTTCAAGGACATGCCCCCTACACTCAATCGATCGAGTGGGCAGCAGCCGGAGATTTCCGTCTAACGATGGGATATGTGATTGATCCACTCTCCTCGCTGATGCTGGTGGTTGTCACGACTGTAGCTTTCTTGGTGATGATCTACACCGATGGCTACATGGCACACGATCCGGGTTATGTACGCTTTTATGCTTATTTGAGCCTCTTCAGCTCCTCAATGTTAGGCTTGGTGATCAGTCCAAACCTGGTACAGGTCTACATCTTCTGGGAATTGGTGGGGATGTGTTCGTATTTGCTGATCGGGTTCTGGTTTTCCCGCAAAGCTGCGGCAGATGCTTGTCAAAAGGCATTTGTAACCAACCGAGTCGGTGACTTTGGATTATTACTTGGAATTTTGGGCTTGTACTGGGCAACTCGAAGTTTTGACTTCGGAGAAATCGGCACCCGCTTGCAAGAAATGGTGGCAACGGGATCGCTCAGTGGCTTTATCGCAGCATTGTTCGCGATTTTGGTGTTCTTAGGACCAGTCGCAAAATCGGCGCAGTTTCCTTTGCATGTGTGGCTACCAGACGCAATGGAAGGTCCGACTCCGATTTCGGCCTTGATTCACGCAGCGACGATGGTTGCAGCAGGTGTGTTTTTGATCGCGCGGATGTTCCCCGTCTTTGAGGGCATTCCGGTGGTCATGGATACGATCGCTTGGACAGGATGCTTTACTGCCTTTTTGGGAGCATCGATCGCGATTACGCAAAACGACATCAAGAAAGGCTTAGCGTATTCAACGATGTCGCAGCTTGGCTACATGGTGATGGCAATGGGCGTTGGAGCTTATAGCGCTGGATTATTCCACCTGATGACTCACGCTTATTTCAAGGCAATGCTGTTCTTAGGTTCCGGCTCAGTGATCCACGGCATGGAAGCAGTGGTTGGTCACGATGCAGCCTACGCTCAAGATATGAGAATGATGGGCGGTTTGCGGAAATACATGCCGATTACTGCCACGACCTTCTTGATTGGAACGTTAGCAATTTGTGGAATTCCACCTTTTGCTGGATTCTGGTCGAAAGATGAAATTTTGGGTTCGACCTTTGCTGTCAATCCGGTGATGTGGGCGATCGCCTGGTCAACGGCTGGCATCACAGCGTTCTACATGTTCCGAATGTACTTCACAACGTTTGAAGGCGAATTTCGCGGCGAGAGCGCTGATGTCAAACAAACCATCAAAAACGAGCAGCTTCAACTCGCAGGTTTAGCCTTTGGTCCTGGAGCAATGGATCCCCGTGAACTCACGATCGAAGCACCCGCAGATGATCATGATCACGATCATCACCACGACAGCGAACCGCATGAATCTCCGATTACGATGACGCTGCCGTTGATGATTCTGGCAATTCCATCCATGCTGATTGGTTTAGTCGGAACGCCGTTCGCAAACTACTTTGAACATTTCATCCATGCACCGAGCGAGGCTGTACAAGTTGCGGCGGAAGCGGGTGAGGAAAACCTGACGGAATTCCTGATCATGGGCGGAAATTCAGTTGGGATCGCTTTGATTGGAATCACGTTGGCCTCGCTGATGTATCTGCGAGGCAAAATCGATCCCAGCGCGATCGCAGCCAAATTCCCTGCGTTATATCGCTTGTCCAAGAACAAATGGTACTTCGACGAGATTTACAACGAAGTGTTTGTGATGGGAAGCCGCCGCTTGGCTCGCCAAGTTCTAGAAGTGGATTCCAAAGTCGTAGATGGGGTCGTCAACCTCGCTGGACTCGCCACCGTCTTAACTGGTGAAGGACTGAAATACTTCGAGAATGGGCGCGCTCAATTCTATGCGCTGATTATCTTCATCGCAGTTCTAGGATTAGTCGTCTTCTCCGGTATCACCTGATTAGCTGGCACAGGGTGGGGTTCGCCTCACCCTGCTCCATCTGCAAATAGTCTTAACAATCCTGAGGTTTCAAAAAGAACCGACTAGGATTGTCATATCACGAATCCATACGAATTCTTTTGCTACTCATAAACAAATCTTAACAGTACGCATGGTGACAGCAAATTTTCCTTGGCTGACCACGATCATTCTTTTCCCGATCGTTGCGTCACTCGCCATTCCCTTCCTCCCCGACAAAGATGGCAAAACCGTTCGCTGGTATTCCCTAATTGTCGGATTGCTTGATTTTCTGCTCATTGTCTATACGTTCTACACCCAGTACGATTTCTCCAACCCAGAGATGCAGCTCGTCGAGCGCTATGCCTGGATTCCTCAAATTGATCTCAATTGGTCAGTTGGCGTGGATGGGCTGTCGATGCCGTTGGTGATTCTGACTGGATTTATTACGACATTGGCAATTTTGGCAGCATGGCCTGTGACCTTCAAGCCACGCCTATTTTATTTCCTCATGTTGGCAATGTACGGCGGACAGATCGCTGTATTTGCCGTTCAAGATCTACTGCTGTTCTTCCTAGCGTGGGAATTAGAACTCGTTCCGGTCTATTTCTTGCTGGCAATTTGGGGCGGGAAAAAGCGGTTGTATGCAGCAACAAAGTTTATCTTGTACACCGCAGGCGGTTCGCTGTTCATTTTGGTTGCCGCTTTAGCGATGGCGTTTTATGGCGATACGCCTTCGTTTGATATGCAAACCTTGGCGCATCGAGGCTTCCCGGTCAACTTTCAGTTATGGATTTATGCGGCTTTCTTAATCGCTTATGCGGTGAAGTTGCCGATTATCCCGTTGCATACGTGGTTGCCGGACGCTCATGGAGAAGCAACTGCACCCGTGCATATGTTGCTGGCTGGAATTCTCTTAAAGATGGGCGGATATGCCTTGATTCGGATGAATGCAGAAATGCTGCCTGCGGCTCATGCGATCGTGGCTCCAGCACTAGTGATTCTGGGTGTCGTGAATATCATTTACGCGGCATTAACTTCATTTGCACAACGCAACCTCAAGCGGAAAATTGCTTACTCTTCGATCTCCCATATGGGCTTTGTGCTGATTGGGATCGCATCGTTTACTGATTTAGGCTTAAGCGGTGCAGTGCTACAAATGGTGTCGCATGGTTTGATCGGAGCGAGTTTGTTCTTCTTAGTGGGAGCAACTTACGATCGTACTCACACCTTGATGCTGGACGAGATGGGCGGCGTTGGTAAACAGATGCCGAGGATCTTCTCGATGTTTACGGCATGTTCGCTCGCATCCTTGGCATTGCCTGGAATGAGCGGATTTGTAGCGGAATTGATGGTGTTTGTTGGGTTTGCAACCAGTGATGCTTACAGCATGACGTTCCGGGTAATTGTCGTGGCCCTGGCTGCGATCGGAGTCATTCTCACCCCGATTTATCTATTGTCGATGCTGCGTGAGATCTTCTACGGTCCTGAAAATAAAGAGTTAACGTCACACGAAAATCTGATCGATGCAGAGCCGCGTGAGGTATTTATCATTGCTTCGTTGCTGGTTCCCATTATCGGCATCGGCTTCTATCCGAAAATGCTGACGCAGATTTATGACTCGAAAACTTTGCAGTTAACAGCACGTCTGCGAGATGAAGTACCGACCTTAGCAGATCGCAAGGGAGCAGATGCGATCGCGCTCAGCGACAGCAAAGCTGCTATCACGCCAGCAGTCTCGGCTCCTTCGATTCGCTAATGTGCTAGATTCAACTCTCTAATCATCTCCAAGTAGTTCACCTAAATTCGATGGGGAGATAGAGGGATAGGGGATAAAAGTGAAGATCTGAAATCATGGTTGCTACCCCCCACTCCCCATCTCCCCACTCCGCAAAATTAATGCGGTTGACTAGATGCTTCTCTTCATTTACGTGACTGAAAAAACGCGGGCATTCCACTTAGGAACCCCGCGTTTTTTAACTTCAACCTTCTACAGCTACCAGCCCAATCTAATTTTCGTTCAACTTTCCTTCTGACCGAGTAATCACTGAATCGGTAGGCAAGCATAGTAGATTGTCACCCTGAGTCTTAATCATGCCTTTCTGACGCAATTTACCCATTAACCGCGTCACGGTCACCCGTGTAGATCCGATCGCGCTTCCAATTTGCGCATGCGTCAATGGGAACGGTAGGCAATACCCTTCATCAGTCGGTTCCCCATACTCTTCGATCAAGAGCGTCAAGAAGCCCAGTAAGCGATCGATCGTTCGACGCTGACCTAACGTACTCAACCACAGCAACTTCCGCTGATGCTGATACCGGAACGCATCCAATACCTCACGACGAAAATGCGGCCAATTATCCAGATCGTGCCAGTACATCCACACGACCGAAGTCTGATCCACATGTGCGTAGGCTTGGAGCGTAAACGGTGATTGAGCCACAATTTCAAACGGTTGACCCGTTCCAACAAATCCCAAAAATGCTTCTTCAGGACTGATGCGAGCCAAACGGGATGCATTGCCGCCTGTCGCATTCACCTGCGCCGTTCCAACTAACCGAACCGCACCTTTCTGAACCAAATAGAGCAAACCGGGGCGAGTCGGAACCCGCTCATCTTTACTAAAATTGCGGACACGATAATGTTCTTGTGCCCAATCGATAATTCGTTGCCAAGTTAGGAATGGACGAGCCGCATCGGAATTTTGAGGAGAATTAACTGAGTACATAAGTTATAGGCTGTTTGAGAACAATGGGACTTTGACAAGCGCTGAGTTGTCAGCGAGATTGCAATCAAGTCACAGGCGAACCAGGTAGGATGATCAATCGCTGTAAGGTTGCCTAAATTTCACTGACTTACGAGATCATACTTAGAAAATGACATATCGCCAGTGAGATCACGGTGATCTTTACAGAATTGACCATAAAATGCTGGTATTTTTGAACTTTTTAAACCGAAACCTATCCCATTTCAGAGCGCAAACCGTAATTACTGTGAATTGTAACCTACCGAAGATCACTTATCCTACGCTCCGCTCATTGTTACTGCTGAAAATTTATGAAGCAATCTCCCTGCGGAAAGATGTTCAAGTAGCAAATCAGTCGATCGAGAATTCAGACTTTCAAAAAAACCGAGAAATCATCAAGCTTCTAGCGCCTCGCCCTGCTTTAAAACGAGTTAAAAGTGCGACTTCGGTAGTGGCATATGCCTCGACAATCGCCTTGCAATTGGGGGCGAGATCCAGTTCAACACCTGCGGAAATTGCGGACAAAATCATTCACTTTCTGCGACACTCTCCATCTAATCTTTCGGATGAAGAAACTGAAAATCAGCTTCTCCGTGATCTCACGGTGACTTACCTAGAGCCGGGCAGATTGGTATTTGAATTTGGCGATCGCGCGATCGCCAAATATCTTCAGGAAATCCTTTCTCACTGCACCGATGAGACGAACAGAGCTTCTGACAGGTCATTTCTCAGACTGAGGCGCGAATCCTCCGGTGACTCTAAAATCTTCCTCTGTCAGTACAGTTACGCGCGATGCACCGCCCTGATCGAGATGGCATCTCGTTCCAATCACATAGATAAAAGTGTAGAAAATGATTCAGCTAAATGGCTGAACGAAAGTAAATTTTTATTACAAAAAGAATCAGAGTTGCTGTCTCAAATCATCGCGACGCTAGATGAATGGGAGGAGACAAATCCTCTAACCCTTGCTATTTCTCTGAGTGAAGCCTTTCAGACTTTTTATCAGAATTGCCAAATTGTAAAGTACGACACAATTCATCTTCAGGTGGCACAATGTCGATTAGCTTTAGTAATGATTACTCATTGGCTGTTAAAACAGCTTTTAGAGCAGGGACTTGGTGTTGTAGCGCCGGAAACACTTTAATTTTCGATTCGGGATCGTTTTATCCTGTCACACCGTCGTCATGTTATCGACATAACGAATTTTTATCGACAAACACGTGACAAAGCTATTGAACCCGCCTATAGTATTGGAGTGTGAGGAGCGAACCAGTTAGAACGCCGAGACGAAACACGGCCAGTCGTCGGCGTTCTTTCTGTTTTAAAGCAAAAATTTCCGAATGGCGATCGCAGCTCCATCTGCTTCAACGCTCGGCGCAACCCAATCGGCATATTGTTGGACTCCGCCCGGAGCATCTCCCATTGCCACCCCAATTCCAGCATATTGAATCATTTCGAGATCGTTGAAGTTATCACCGATCGTCATCACGTTCTCAGGCTTCAGACCCAGAATTTCTTCAGCTAAATACTTCACAGCCGTTCCTTTATTCGCAGCCGGATTCGTTGCCTCAAAGAACGTTGCGACAGATTTTGTTAGATAAAGCTCAGCAGGAGTGTACTGCTTCTGAAGCGACCCCAGCATCGTATCAATGAGTTCAGTGTCGTCGCTGAGCGCCAAAACTTTTGTCAGTTCCATATCTAATGTATTCCGCAGATCCCCAACTTCGATTGGGACAATGCCCGATCGCTGAACATAAGCTGCCGTCTCCGGAGTCATCGATCGAATATAGAGATCGTCATTGATATAGAAATGAATTGATAACAATTCTCGGAGATGCGATTGCTCAAAATAGTCGAGCAGTTCCAAGACTTGTGCTTTGGGAACTGACCATTGCCGTAGAATCTGATTCGTCGCAGGATCTTGAATCCATGCGCCTTGATAGGCAATTAACGGCAGAGAAGACCCCACGGTTTGATAAAAGCGCAGTGCAGAGCGATACATGCGACCCGTCGCGATCGCAATTTGCACCCCAGAATTCTGTGCGTCGGAAATCGCTGCAAGCACAGGTTCGCGGATATTATTAGACTTGCCTGCGATTGTCCCGTCAATGTCTAAGACCAATAATCGAATATCAGAGTGCTGCATAACTTAAATTCAGGGTGAGGGATGTCAGCCTTTTCCATCATCCTCCTACCTTAGAGCGCGTTATGGCTGAAGTCAGAAATCAAAAAGGAGTAAGCCGCCAAATTCTATTGATGACACTTTGGCTGACGCTACTCATGTTAGTTGTAAAAGTGGGTGCAGCTTGGGCAACAAAATCTTTAGCGATCGTGGCTGAATGTCTTCATACTGTTATTGATGGCTTCAGTACAGTGCTCGGTTTAATTGCAATCTCTTCACCCCATCGCATCCCAGGGCGAGAAATTTGGGGGCATAGTCGGTTGGAAGCAATGTTGGCGTTGCTGCTAGTCGCATTATTAGGATTTGCCTGCCTCAGTTTGTCTGGAACCGCCATCGAGCAATTAGCCAATCAGCCTACGCTAGCTATCCTGCCACCGATTCGGATGCGGCTATCTGTGATTGGACTGCTCGCGATCGTGTCTCTCGCCAGTGTGGGCTTAGCGTTTTTTGAGCGAAAAGTGGCACGGACGCTCGATAGCTCGATTTTGAAAGTGAATGCGCGTCAGATTTTGCAGGACGCTTGGCTGACGATGTTTTTGCTCCTGGGACTCCTGGGAATTTGGAAGGGATATGCTTGGCTTGATCCCTTGTTGGCGATCGTCATGGTAATTACCGCCGGATTGAGCTGCTGGCGGGTTTTAAATTGGCAATTACCGTTAATGGTCAGACAAGTTGCAATTGCTCCTGAGGCGATCGGGCAAATGGTCAGACAGGTGCAAGGGGTGACCCAATGTTATGACGTGCGATCGCGCGGAATCGTCGGGCGGCAAGTTTTAGTCGAAATGCGAGTGTTCGTCCATCCAGATTTTTTAGGGGCAAGTGAATGGATTATCGAGCAGATCGATGGAGCGATTCGCGATCGCTATGGCCCGGTACAGGTGTGCATCTCGATCGAAGAAGCGCAAGACGATTTACAACATCCCTTTGAAACACTGCGATCGGATCAATCCAGTCGCGAAATGGATTGGAATTAAGATTTGG
Source organism: Leptolyngbya sp. GGD (assembly GCF_026735145.1). NCBI lineage: Bacteria > Bacillati > Cyanobacteriota > Cyanophyceae > Leptolyngbyales > Leptolyngbyaceae > Leptolyngbya > Leptolyngbya sp. GGD. The sequence goes on along the minus strand of NZ_JAPQKE010000005.1, from coordinate 284,627 downwards.
ATCGACAGACTCAAGGTAAAGTAGGGAAAGAATTATTAAGAAGCATTACGTTATACCCACTTCATGGATTTCTCCCTTTTGCCTCAGATTGCTATTCAATGCCTCTTGGGAGCGTCTGCGATCGTGTTCACGGAACTGGTGCGAGACGCTTACCACATTGCTGGACACTACTGGCAGCCATTAAAGCGAGGACACAATTTACATCACAAGGCTTATCGTCCTGATTTAACAATCACAAGCTTAGAGATGTACCAAAAGGCACAACTGAATAATGATGTGCCAGAAGCGATCGCGATGCTAGGTGCCGCTGCAATTCTGGCAGCCTGTACTCAATTGCCTGTTTTATGGATCGGTTGTTTGTATTCGCTGGTCTTCTTAATTCCAGCCGTTGCCCGATCGCAAGGGTTACTGCTGCAAACCGATGTGACTCATAAGCCCGGTGACTTAATTGAGTTGCCCAAGCCTTGGATTGTGAATCGAACCTACCATTGGCGACATCATTTTGATGATCAGAATGCTTATTATTGTGGTCATTTTACAATTGTGGACAAATTGTTAGGGACAAGTTTGGCGCTGAAAGGCAAAACAGTGGCTATTACTGGCGCATCCGGAGCATTAGGGCAAGCATTGATTGCAGAGCTATCGAAGCATGGGGCGAAAGTTGTTGCGCTAACGACGAGCGATCGCGCGTTTGCTGAAGGCATAGAAGTGCTGCACTGGCAAATTGGAGCGGAAGAAGAATTGCGATCGCGGCTGCAAAAGGTAGACATCTTCATTCTGAATCATGGCGTCAATGTCTACGGCGATCGCACTCCAGCCGCAATCCAGACTTCTTATGAAGTAAATACATTCTCAACTTGGAGACTGGCAGAGCTATTTCTTGAAACAGTCACCGAATCTTCGCACAAAGCGCTCAAAGAACTTTGGATTAATACCTCTGAGGCTGAAGTGAATCCGGCGCTGAGTCCGCTTTATGAGCTATCGAAGCGAGCTTTAGGAGATTTGATTACCCTGCGGCGATTAGATGCACCTTGTATTATCCGCAAGTTGGTTTTAGGACCCTTTAAGAGTCAGTTAAATCCTTATGGGGTGATGTCTGCCTCTGGGGTCGCTTGGGCGATCGTGGCACTCGCGAAACGAGATTTTCGCGACATCATTGTGACGATTAATCCGATCACTTACATTCTTTTTCCGATCAAGGAGTTCTTTCAGTCGCTTTATTTCCGCTTGTTCTCAAAGTAGTGGAAGCTCAATTAAAAATTCTGTGCCCTGATCAACAACAGAATGACAATTCAATTTGCCGCGATGGTGCTCTGTGATGATTTGGTACGCGATCGACAAGCCCAATCCTGTTCCCTGACCAATCGGCTTTGTCGTAAAGAATGGGTCAAAAATTCGCGTTTGGATCGCTTCTGGAATCCCTGTTCCATTGTCAGCAATTCCGACTCGTACCCAGTCCGAATCAATTTCTGTCCGGATCGTCAGTTGGGGTTGCCAGTCGGGTTCTGATTTTTGCGATCGCACATCCAACGCGTCGATCGCATTGCTCAACAATGACATGAACACCTGATTTATTCGCCCGGCATAGCATTCGATCTTGGGCAATTCTCCATAGGTGCGCACAATCCGAATTTCTTGCCGATTCACTCTGCCCCGCAGCCGTGATCCCAAAATCATCAACGTACTTTCCAGACCTTCATGCAGACTGACTGACTTCAGTTCTGCTTCATCCAGCCGCGAAAATGTCCGTAATAGATTCACAATCTCTTCAATGCGCTCCGCTCCTGATGACATCGATCGCAGCACATTGGAGAAGTCTTGCAACACAAACGAGAGATCGACTTCTTCGCTGAGCGTTTGAATTTCCTCGATCGAGCTATTCTGATATGCCCGAATCATCTGCACTAATATTTCTGCGTACTCCTGAGCATGGCGTAAATTCCCATAAATAAAACTGATTGGGTTATTAATTTCATGCGCTACCCCAGCCACCAGTTGCCCCAAACTCGACATTTTTTCGCTCTGAATCAACTGAGCTTGAGTCAGTTTGAGATTCGACAATGCTTGTTCGAGTTCGGCAGCCTGCTGCTGTAGGATTTCATGACTTTTTTGAACGGTCTCCTGTGAAACTTGTAAATCCCGAATTGCTTTTCTAAAGAGAGCCTCTTTCAGATCATTCGTTCTTTCCAGTTCAGCCTGACTCGATTCCGAGCGTTTTAATTTCTTCTCAAGAATCCGATTTGCTTTTTCCAGTTCTTGCACTCGTTGTTTTAACGCTTCGCAATCCATCCATCAAGTCCCCAAAAGCAAGGTCACGATCGTCATATTATGTAACCGAGTTGCCCCATACTCATGAAGTGGGGAAAGTTCTCCATAAGTATAAAAACCGCTACAAACTACTTCAGCAGGTAGACAATCTCGAATCAAATCGTATTCTTCTGTGACTCGACTGCCTAACAGTTTGAAGCGACAGTCACAGCTAAAAATTAAAGCGATCGTTGGATGGGGGCTGGGATAAGATTGGGCCGCTTGCTGAATCGCAGTTTTGCACGCAGCAAGAATATCTTCACGACCTGCAGTACTCACTTGGACGATCGAGTTTTCAGGCACATCTGCCAGACAGTGCACCTCTCCTGTTGTCTCATCAAATCCACTAAACCCCCGCAAGTAAAACTCAGGCTCTCCCGCTTCAAAAACTGCTAAAGGATTCTGGGGAACGGGATCTGCACCACCGAGTTGTTCACGAAAAAACGATAAAGCAGATTGCTCTCCAATCGTTACAACGCAATTGCCTCGCGCTTTGGTCACTTGGCTAGAGACACTAATTGGCTCCCATCCATTGGCGATTCCATGTGAAAATTTCAGCGCTGCACCAGAAAACAGCAGAATCGGAGCCGCGTCGGTCAATACTTCAGTCTTATAAAACTGGTAGGTCGCTTCAAACCGATAATTGTCAGTTGACATGCCGCCAAAGATCGGAAACTGTTCTCCTAATGCAGCTTGTAATCCCTTGAGAATCAGGGTTCCATTGGTTTTGATGCCTTCTGGGATGGTGATACAGAGTCGAGGTGGTTGAGCACCTGTTGCCTGTTCAACTGCCGATCGTGTGGCAGCGATCGCATCTTCACCAAGATTCCGCGCGACCCCGGCGCGGATTTCAATTTCATCTGAGCAAAAGAGCGTCAGCACGATCGAATCGTATTGAAATTGCAGCGTATCGGATAATTCTGCATCGCTTGTGCAGCCAATCAGTTCAAGGTTTGGAAAGGCTTGATCAATCTCTTGCAAAATCAAAGCGTGGTCAAAGTCGATCGCGGCAAATAACATGCCTGCATTCGGTGTTAATCCATTCAGTGCAGCTTGACATTGAGCAATGACTTCTGCAATGGCGCTGGAGGAATCTGGATCGTTACTGTGTCCGACAATCGCTTTCAGCATAGGGCTTCTCCAAGGTGAGATTTCCCCTAACATGCCCGATCGCGCAAATTAACCTAACAAAGGCATTTTACAGTTCGTTACCTTCAGTCGTTCGGTTCCAGCCACGTTTTAGACTTGTAAAGTCTCCCCGAATTGATTCGGATTTTTTATCGAAGTTGATATTCCTATGTTTCCAACTCATCGCCCTCGTCGGTTACGCACCCATCCTCAACTGCGCCGCATGGTGCGCGAAAATGTCCTAACAACGAGTGATTTGATCTATCCTTTGTTTGCCGTTCCAGGTGAAAGTGTGGCGACCGAAGTCAGATCAATGCCTGGCGTGTATCAATTATCGATCGATAAAATCGTTGAAGAAGCCAAAGAAGTCTACGACTTGGGCATTCCGTCGATTATCTTGTTTGGGATTCCAGCCGACAAAGATGTAGATGCCACTGGAGCATGGCACGACTGCGGCATTGTTCAGAAAGCAGCAACGGCGGTGAAAGAAGCGGTTCCAGAGTTGATTGTGATTGCAGATACTTGCTTGTGTGAGTATACTTCGCACGGTCATTGTGGATTTTTGGAAGTCGGCGATTTAACAGGTCGCGTCTTAAATGATCCAACGTTGGACCTGTTGAAGAAAGTTGCAGTTTCTCAAGCCAAAGCTGGAGCCGATATCATTGCGCCTTCTGGAATGATGGATGGCTTCGTTGCTGCGATTCGGGAAGGATTGGATGAAGCAGGATTCCAGGATATTCCGATTCTGTCTTATGCCGCGAAGTATGCCTCGGCTTACTATGGCCCATTCCGCGATGCCGCAGAATCAACTCCGCAATTTGGCGATCGCCGCACATACCAGATGGATCCGGGCAATGCACGCGAAGCAATTAAAGAGATCGAGCTGGACATTGCCGAAGGAGCAGATATGCTCATGGTGAAGCCTGCTCTAGCCTACATGGACATCATTCATCAAGTGAAGCAAGCCTGCAATCTTCCGGTCGCTGCCTACAATGTGTCGGGCGAGTATGCAATGGTGAAAGCAGCAGCGCTGAATGGATGGATTGATGAGGAACGGGTGGTGATGGAAACCTTGCTCAGCTTTAAGCGCGCGGGTGCAGATTTAATTCTCACCTATCACGCAAAAGATGCAGCACGTTGGTTAGGAGCATAGTTTTGGGAAATGAGAGGGGAGAATTTTCTTATCTCCCCATCTCTCTAGCACGATCGCGCCTCTGCCGAAACCAATCCCGCAACTGCTCCCGACAAGGTGCTTCTAAAATTCCACCTAACACGGTTAAGCGATGGTTTGAGGCTGGACTATCCGGCAGATTCAATACAGTTCTGACCGCTCCTGCTTTCGGATCATCCGCACCATAGACTAACAATCCTAAGCGCGCTAGCACGATCGCACCCGCACACATTGGGCAAGGCTCCAGAGTGACATACAGTGTACAGTCTTCTAAATGCCAACTGTTTAACACCTGTCCTGCCTGCCTTAACGCCAAAACTTCGGCATGAGCCGTCGGATCACGATCGCGTTCTCGCCGATTTTCGCCTTCTGCGATCACAGTATCGCCTCGCACAATTACTGCCCCTACTGGCACTTCTCCTGCATTTCCCGCCTGTTCTGCAAGTTCTAGCGATCGCTGCATCCAATTGCGATGGCGAAGATATTCAGGATGATCAATCTCAGGAGGGGCAATCCGGAACGGCATACAGTTTAAAGACTTGATTTTGTCTCGTTTCAGTGTGGGCGAATCTGTAAAGAAATGCCAAAATAATTGGATAGGTTTTAATGGAACTCAATGGCATTTAATCCTGACCGTGCAAATTTCCTTCATACCGATGCAGAAGCGAATGATGCGAATGCGCTCCTTCGTTATCTCCAGCATCAACCTCCGGAAGTTTTAGAACGTGTTGCGCGTACCGTTAGCCCACAAGTCAAACAAATCGTTTCGCACAACGTTCAAGGCTTAGTCGGTGTCCTACCCAGTGACGGCTTCAACGTCAAAATTACCACCGATCGCGAAAATCTCGCAGGACTGCTCGCCTCTGCCATGCTGACAGGCTACTTCTTGCGCCAAATGGAACAGCGCATGGAACTTGAAGATCAGATCGGCGACCTTTAAATCGATCGCCCTATCCTCTCTAGTTTGATCGCTTCGGAAATGCTCCTGGGCGGACTTGCAACGTTTCAGTTTTGCCGCTACGCTTCACCTCAATTCCAAGCGGCGTTCCGATGCGGCTACTTTCCACCTGTGCTTGTACATCCGAAGATGTTTTGACAGGCGTACCATTGATCTTTTGAACGATGTCGCCTGGTTTCAGCCCCCCCTGTGCGGCTGGAGAATTTTCCGCAACTCGAGCAATAAATACGCCCTGCTCCTCAGTCACCTGAGTTTTGCCATCCAATTCTTTATTTAGTTCATCCCGAATCGCAGCACTGAGATCAATCATTTGAATTCCAAGATAGGGATGATCGACGCTACCTTTGGTGAAAAGCTGTTCTGCAACGCGCTGAGCCGTTTCAATCGGAATCGCAAATCCTAACCCTTGAGCGTCGGCTCGAATTGCCGTATTGATCCCAATCACTTCTCCACGATCGTTCAGTAACGGACCACCCGAATTGCCGGGATTGATCGCGGCATCGGTTTGAATAAAACTGACTCGCTTGTCGGAAACGCCCACTTCTCGGCTCGATCGTCCGATCGCGCTAATAATTCCCGCCGTCACCGTGTTATCTAAGCCGAGGGGATTGCCAATCGCGATCGCCCATTGCCCCGGCAGAATGGATTTAGAATTGCCAAGCGTCACTGTGGGCAACTGATTCGCGTCAATCTTCACCGCTGCGACATCGGTTACAGGATCACTGCCGACGACTCGCCCTTCAAACGTACGCCCATCCTTCAGCGTCACTTCTACCGTATCCGTTCCATCGACCACATGCGCATTCGTTAACAATCGACCATCTGCGGTCAATAGGAAGCCTGAACCCGTTCCCCGCTCCACTCGATCTTCAGGCGCAGGGAGTTGGTCGCCAAAAAATCGCTTAAACACTGGATTACGCAAGGCTTCTGGCACATTGCTCGACACCCGTCGTACGGCATTAATTCGCACCACTGCGGGACCTGCGCGATCGACAGCAGACGAAATAAAATTCTCATTATTTCTGCCATTCGCCGCAACGGAGACCGAACTCGGTGGAGCAAGCTGCACCTGAAACGGCTGTCCCTGACCGCGATTGACCAAATAATGATTGGCAACCAAACCCGCGCCGCCGCCGACCGTCAATAATGAAGCGGCGATCGCGACCTGTCTGAAGGAGAGAACCATAACTTAAGCGCAAAAAACAGTGACAATCCTAGTTTATCTTTGCCTTTCGATTACGGTGGCGATTTGTAAACAGGAGGCTTTGGTGTAGGCACGTTTTGAGATACACTCCTTTACATAAGCTGTGACTCAAAACCCTTTGAGAGCGCGGTAACCCAGTGATTTAGAAATTAAGGTTATGTCAAAGTATCGGTCTATTTTGGGACTCATTTGTTGTACTCTCCTGGCAATTGTGATGGTGGGATGTGGCGGACCGGCAGCGGTGAAGCCGACCTACACTCCCGACAGAATTGCTGAAATTCAGGGTCATACAGCGGACTTGCAGCAGTTAACTGAGCGATTGCCCGAATTGCAAGAGTTAATTCAGAAAGAAGATTTCATTTTCGCGCGCAATTTCATTCATGGGCCTTTGGGAGAAATGCGCATCCTGATGGGTCGCATTTCGACTGATTTGTTGCCAAAAGAGCAAAAAGCTGCACGGGATCTCGCAAAACAGATCGCGAATGATTTGGTTGAGATCGACCAAGCATCTGCAGAAAATAACTACAAAGTCGCTGTTCGCTACTATGGAGAAACGGTGAAAGACGTGGAATCATTCTATAAATTGATTCCGCAAGGTTAAGGCTTAAGGCGGAGAATGAAAAGTGTGATTTCTCCGCCTTAATCATTTATGAAAGTGACGATCGCAGGTTGTGGTGTAGTTGGCGCTACGATCGCTTATGAACTAAGCCAAGTTCCAGACCTCGAGATTACGGTTGTAGACGCGCAGCCGACCCCAATTCAAGCCGATGTGAAAGAGTGCCCAAGCTCAACAGGGGCAGCGCTCGGCGTTTTGATGGGTGCAATTAGTAAAAAAGAAAAAGGTCGCAATTTGAGAATGCGACTGTTTGGAATTCAGTACTATAACCACTTAGTTCCTCAATTAGCAGAATTAACCGGACGATCCATTCTGTTTAATCGTCAGGGAATTTTGATGCTGCAATTTCCAGAAGATGATTTGACCGTCTGGAATCGTTTGATTGAAGTGCGGCGCAACCAGGATTTACCGTTAGAGCTTTGGGATCGAGAACGGTTGAATGCAGAGTTTCCGTTTTTACAGCAAGCCAGTGCTGCGGTTTATTCACCGAGCGATCGACAAATTCATCCGATCGCACTCACTCAAGCTTTGATTGAAGGCGCAAAAATGCGCGGTGTAGCCTTCAAGTTTGGAGCAAAAGTACTGGAGATGCAAGGGCACCAGACTCAAACTTCTGAAGGCTCGATCGACTCGGACTATCTTGTAATTTCAGCAGGAATTGGATCGCGTGAGATTTCAGCCGTTGATATTCGTCCTGTCTTAGGACAAGCGATTCATCTACGCTTACCTCAACCGCTAAGTAATTCAGATTTGCCTGTAATCACAGGGAATGATGTGCATATTGTCCCACTTGGAAATGCTGAATACTGGGTCGGTGCAACCGTTGAGTTTCCAACAGAATCAGGAGAAGTGTTGCCGCCCGATCGAGAAATGTTTGATGCGGTGATGAAGCAAGCGATCGCGTTTTGTCCAAATCTCAAAGGGGCGGAAGTTGTGCGATCGTGGTTTGGGTTGCGTCCACGTCCGCAGGGTCGTCCGGCTCCAGTGATTGAAGAGGTTCAGCCCAATGTTTTACTAGCATCAGGACATTATCGAAACGGTGTTTTGTTAGCTCCGGCAACCGCAGAACAGGTTAAGGAAATTATTTTTAAGAAGCTTTAGCAGATAAGCGATCAGAAGGTAACGGAATTGGATCGTCAAAATCGTATGCAGTTTCGATCCACAATTGCCGAGCTTCCTCAATGTTTTCCATAATCTCGTCAGCTGTTTCTCCCTGCGTCATACAGCCAGGAAGATCTTTAATCACAGCGACATAGCCGCCCTCTGGTTCAGGATAGACGGTGACGGCATAAGTGAGACTTAAATAGTATTCCAGAGGCTTAGGATTCGTCTTGCTGATTGGCATACCACTCTTCTAAATTAAGTCGGTCTACAATCTCTCTAACATAAGTCCGTTTCACTTTTTGTCCGCCCTTTTTTGGAACAATTTGTGTCTGTCCCTTAGAGTTGCGAAAAATATGATGACTGCCTTTTGAACGAACTTCCTCGAAACCGAAAGCATTCAATAAATCGCGAACTTCCTTAAATCTAACTTCAACTGGTTCAGATAGGAAGAGTTCAACAAGCTTAAGGGTTTTCATAATTTCCACTGGAACTAGTTGTCTCAGTTCCAATGTACTGCAAGGGTTATATAAGTAGTGTTTTTTCTTTTGATTTTTTCTAGCAAACGCTACATCTAGTAATATTGGCTCTCTACATCTAGGAATATTAGCTCTATTGATAGAGTATAAAAATTAGTGCCCTCAATAAGTAACACTATATTAGCGATCCATTAGAAGATAAGTAGAGCGATCTGAGAAAGGCCGCCATCTTAATCATCTGTAACGAATTCGGCGGAATTGACACGCAAATCGGGCAACACACTGCGGTAAGGTGAAGAATAGTCACTTGATAAGCACGTATCAACTTTCCGTTAATTATGTCCTCAACTGTTTCTAGCCCAACTCGTACCATTCGGATTGCTTCACGCAAAAGTCAGCTCGCTTTAGTTCAGACTTATTGGGTGCAGGAGCAGTTACAGAAAGCCTTTCCTCAACATACGTTTGAAGTTCATACGATGAACACTCAAGGCGACAAGATCCTTGATGTGGCATTGGCGAAAATTGGGGACAAAGGTTTATTTACCAAAGAACTTGAAGATGGAATGCTCAATGGCACAACCGATTTCGCAGTTCATTCCTTGAAAGATTTGCCGACTCGATTGCCCCAAGGGTTGATGCTAGGTTGCGTGACGGAACGCGAAGACCCCGCAGATGCTTTGGTCGTCCATGAAAAGCACAAGGATAAAGACTTAGCATCGTTACCCGAAGGTTCAGTGATTGGAACTTCTTCACTGCGGCGGCTAGCACAATTGCGGCATCACTATCCACATCTCAGCTTCAAAGATGTGCGTGGAAATGTGATCACGCGATTGGCAAAGTTGGATTCGGGTGAGTATGATGCGCTGATTTTGGCGGCGGCAGGATTGAATCGGTTGGATTTAAGCGATCGTATTCATCAACTCATTCCGTCTGACATCTCGCTACATGCCGTTGGACAAGGCGCATTAGGCATTGAATGTCGTGAAGGCGATACTGAGATTCTTGAAATTCTCAAAGTGCTAGAACATCAGCCCACTGCTTATCGGTGTTATGCAGAGCGGGCTTTCTTGCGAGAACTAGAAGGCGGCTGTCAGGTTCCGATCGGTGTCAATACCAAGATTGAAGGCGACACACTCACCTTGACCGGAATTGTTGCTAGCTTAGATGGCAAAAAGCTTGTGAAAGATAGCGTTTCTGGTGCGGCAGTCGATGCTGAGAAATTAGGAACCGAACTGGCCCACCGAGCAAAAGAGCAAGGCGCACAAGAAATTCTCAACGATATCTTTGCCACAATTAATCGCGGCTAACCCACAATTGCTGCACTAGTGTACTTGAGCGATCGCATCCCTTCTAGATCAGTCTGAGAGGAATGCGATCGCTTTGGCCTGTTGGTATGATGCGCTGATTCAGTTTGTCCAATCTTAGCAACATGAGGTGGACTGAGTATCTGGCTCGGCATCAAACCTTGCAGGCGTTTTTGGCAAATCGGTGATCGCGATTAACACGCTCCATCAAGTTTTCCTAAATTATTCACCGAATGTAGACTAATAGTAATCCAAGATATTTCTATACCCCGGTTGAATTAACGGTTTTAGCCTGCGGGAGATTACTGAGTTAGTATTACGTAAAATTGTTTTGTTATTACAAAGTCTTCGTCAGAATACTGCTAAATCTAAGCAAAATTAGCTAGGGTAAATCGTCAGTCGCAAGCAAAATTGACTTGAACTATGACGATCGATGAAACTCGAAACTCAGTGAGAACGCGCCTTGGAATTGTCGCCCTAAATTCCACAGGCTATCTTGATGCGATATTGACTTGTCTTGAATCCGAAGAAATTGCAGTCCCGCTTAAACACGGAGACGATCACGATCGCATCAATGCTGCAAAAGTCGATCGTGTCTTCACTCCAACCTCCGAAGCAGGCTGGATGAGTCGAGGCTTCAAACCTTCTACGAGTCATGAGCCTGCGGTTATTTCTTTTACATCTGGAACTGAAGGCAAACCAAAAGGCGTTTTACTGACCCACGGCAATTTGGCAGAAGTCGTTAGCCGACTCAATGGCTTGATGCAGGTCACTGATGAGATTCGGGAGTATATTGGCGTTCCGGTCTATCATTCTTTCGGATTTGGGCGAGCAAGAGCGATCTCATCGGTTGGAGGACAGCTTTACTTACCGGAAACAGGCTTCAATCCAGCTGAAATCGGTGCGATGCTGAAACGCGGTGAGATTAACGCGATTTCAGCGGTTCCGAGCCTGTGGCGAGTGTTATTGGCAAATTCAGATTTGATTGGGAATGCGGGCAGACGTGTGCGCTGGATCGAGATTGGAAGCCAGTACATGAGCCGACAGGAAAAAGAAGCCATGAAAGCTCTCTTTCCAGAGGCGCGGATTGTTCAGCATTACGGCTTAACTGAGGCTTCTCGAACAACATTACTCGAACTGCATAACGCTGAGGGAGAAGCACTCGAATCCGTTGGCAAAGCGATCGGCTCGGTTGAGGTGCAGTTAACCGAAGATGGGCGGATTGCCATTCGAGGAGAGCATGTAGCGCAGACTTATCTGATTGAAGGAGAAGAAGCCCCGATTCCAGATGCAGACGGATGGCTGATCACAAAAGATTTAGGAAGTTTGGAGCATGGACTGCTGTATTACAAAGGCAGAGCCGATGATGTGATTAACTGTGGAGGGCTGAAAGTTCATCCAGAAGCCCTTGAGACAAAACTCTATGAAAAAATTGGGTATACAACCGGGCTGGCAATTTGTCGTAAACCAGATCCAGTACGGGGAGAAGGTTTTTTGGTTGCCGTGACTCCGGCAGTGACGATCGATAAATCTCAACTTCGAGACGCTGTGTTAGAAGCAACTCAAGAGTTTGGCGTCAATGCAGGCAATGCGATCGCAATTGTCGAACTCGATGAACTTCCGAAAACAGCAACCGGAAAAGTGCAACGCCGACAACTTGCAGACTGGTATACTCAGCAGGCACCAACCGCGACTGTCGAAACAGTCGATCCGAAGCGGAAAAATTACATTGAATCCGCGTTCTGTCGGTTGTTGAACTTGCGGCATCTTCAGCCTGAAGATACGTTTATCTCACTGGGTGGAGATTCGTTGTCGTATGTGCAGCTCGCGATGGAACTGGAGCGGCATCTAGGCTACTTGCCACAAGGCTGGGAGCATCTGTCAATCGCCCAGTTAGAAACGCTCACACCTGAGAAAAAGGCGTTCAGCCCGATTGAAACTAATATCATTTTGAGAGCGATCGCGATCTTCGTCGTCGTTGCCGATCACGCGGGGCTCATGAATTTCTCTGGGGGCGCATTCCTACTCTTGATGATCGCAGGAGCCAACCTCGCTCGATTTCAATCTGAAGCCTTGGTGCAAGGGCGACTCGTTCAACCCATTCTCTCCCTGCTCCGCAACCTGGTCACGCCTTATCTCATCATTTCCCTCAGCTATCAACTCTGGAAACGGGACTTCGACCTGAGTGTACTCTTTTTATTCAGTAACTTTGTGAATCCAGAAGTCTCTGCGATTTTCCCAGTCTGGTTTGTCAGTGTGTTAGTCCAAATCATTCTGCTTTTCTCGTTACTGTTCACCCTCAAACCTCTGCGACAATTTGCACGAGTCTCTCCTTGGGAATTTGGATTAGCGACCCTAGTTATCGGAATTATTGCCAAGCTTGGAGTAGGCGCGGTTTGGAATACTGCTCACTTGTATGACCGACTGCCCCACATGCTACTTTGGATGTTCTCGATGGGTTGGATCATTCAGTTCGCTCACACCAAACAACAAAAAGCAGTCTCAACAAGTCTACTCTGGGCACTGGTTCCAATCTTAACTCGTCTGAGCTATGCCTATATCAGTTACACCTATGCCGTGTGGATGGTGCTCGGAGGCACATTACTGCTCTGGATTCCTACCGTTCCAATTCCTCAATTCATCAAATCGCCACTCCAAACTGTTGGAGCCGCAACCTACTATATCTATCTGTTCCACATGATCCTTATCCATATCGTCAGTACTGTCGGACATACCGAGAATCCCTGGGTGAATACAGTTGCAGGTATCTTCGGCGGAATTGCAGTGTGGGCAGGAGTTCAAACCGTACAGTCCTTTCTGGCAAATCGGCGATCGACTCAAGCTGAGATCGATGCAACTGCCCTATAAAATCCGCATGCGGATTCTGTGCCAACCAGAAGAATTGTTTAGCGGGTTGGCAGAATCGCCCCTTAAGATAAGAAAGCTGAGTTTGGGAACATCATATGGCGGGTCGGATTCCAGTGGTCGTCAATGGAGCGACCGGAAAAATGGGGCGGGAAATTATTAAAGCCGTCTCGCAGTCACCGGATATGAATTTAATCGGCGCACTGGCGAAAAATCCCAAGTATCTCGGAGAAGATATCGGTGAAGTCATTGGTTGCGGAGCATTGGAAGTCCCCGTAACCAACGAATATGAATCGATGATGGCAATGCTCTCTCAAGAAAAAGAGTTGGGAGTCGTCGTGGATGTGACTCACCCCGATGCTGTGTATAACAATGTCAGATCCGCGATCGCGTATGGGGTACGTCCTGTTGTCGGAACCACCGGACTGAGTGCGGGACAGATTCAAGAATTAGCAGAATTTGCAGATAAGGCAAGTACGGGCTGTTTGATCGTGCCCAATTTCTCGATCGGGGTTGTGCTGATGCAGCAAGCTGCAATTCAAGCTTCTCAGTATTTCGATCATGTTGAAATTATTGAACTTCATCATAATCAAAAAGCAGATGCACCGAGCGGAACAGCCGTTCAAACGGCGCAGATGCTCGCAGAACTGGGTAAGACTTACAATGAGCCGCTTGTGCATGAAACCGAAAAGATCACAGGCGCAAGAGGAGCACAGGCAGAAGAAGGCATTCGCATTCACAGTATTCGCCTGCCTGGGCTGGTCGCACATCAAGAAATCATTTTCGGGGCAGCAGGGCAAATTTATACCTTGAGGCATGACGCAACCGATCGCACTTGCTACATGCCTGGCGTGTTGCTCTCGATTCGGAAAGTGATTTCGTTGAAGTCTTTGGTCTATGGATTGGAAAAGATTATCTAGCTTGCGTTAGGTCAGGTTCCGGCTGCACTCAACTCGTAAAGATCTAGGATCTAGAAGGTTGAGCGCAGTCGAAACGCGAGAATAAACAGGTCTTTTCGACTTTAGCGATCGCATTGCCAAACTTTTAACCCACTCTCAACACTGGTCACTAAGTAGCGACTGTTTTGACTAAATTGGACAGCTTGCCACAGTCCTTGACCTAGATCTGCTTGCCCAAGGCTATTTAACAATTGCCCCGTCTCTGCATCCCAAATTCTCAAAAGATTCTGGCGACGCGCATAATTTCGGTGTTTCGGATGGATATCAACTCGCTGATAGCCTGCGACAAACCATTGACCATCGGGGCTGAGCGCAGCGACATGTGGCGCGCCATCGGCTGGGTCAAGCTGAATTCGACAGCGGATCTCACCCGTTGCCACTTTGCGGATCCAGACCTGCCGACCCACGATCGTTGCAACACGCTGCCAATCTGGAGTCATGTCGAGCCATTGCTCATACGGTGTGAGCCAATTTAAGCTAAAGCGAGCTTCGCCCGTCTTTAAGCTAATGGCTTCGGGGCGCTGTTCGATCTTGAGCAAGCCTTTTCCACTCATGGCGACCGCAAGAATCGGAACATCAGTCAGACAAGGCAAGATGTGAGTATTTTCGCCTTGAGGCAGGTTCCAGATGCGTAAGCTGCGATCGCGTACCGTCAGATCCGCGCGACGACCTAGCCACTCATACTGATTGCAACCACTACTGACCACCATCTGCCCGTCTGCACTGATGGCGATCGCGGTAATTGGGCTGTGATGACCTTTGAGCGTCGTTAGTTCTTCCCCGGTGGCAACTTGCCAAACCTTGATCGTGCAATCCTGGCTTCCGGTGACTAAAGTCTTGCCATCCTGGCTCAGCGCCATTGCGGTAATTGGAGCGGTATGTCCTTGCAAGGAAAAGAGCCGCTGACCCGTTCGCCAATTCCAAATCTGCACCGTATTCGTGAGTTCAGATGGGCTAGTACGGGTAAGAGAACCAACGCTTAAAAGTGTTTCCCCATCAGGATGTAGCGCAATACGTCGCAAAGCATTGCCAGGATTCAAAGTTTGCAGAGCATGTAAAGTGGCTTTTCTAGTGGTGAAATCGGATTGTACTGTTTTCTTAAGAGATGGAGAGATGCGATCGCAATCCGGATCTCCTTCACGTAGCGGGTAGTCTACTGGATCAAACCAAACTCCAGCATCTTGAAACAAATCGGAGACTGAATCAGGAAGGCGATCCAACACAACAGGCATTTCTTCGATCGATGAGTCTTGGAACATAGCTTCTCACCAAGGGGGATCACCGCCAGTGTTCACTCTGAGTCTGATTCGCTCTACGGTGTTACTGATGAACTCTCGTTAAAGTTTTGATAAGGTCTAGCTAGATCTACGCAAAGGATTTTAGATTTTTGGATTGGAAGGAACGTGATGAAAAAAAGCTGGTTGACGATCGCAGTTTTGACGAATTTATTGGCAGTCTCAGCGCGGGCAGAAAATTCGCAGCAACTTCAAGAATTTCGATCGACCAAGACCTGTTACGGTTGCGATCTCACAAACACGAGTTTGGCAAACCTCGATCTCAGTAATGCAAAGCTGATTAATACCTCATTGTTTGGCACAGATTTTAGAGGCACTAATCTCAGTGGAGCAAATCTCAGCGGGATTCAAGCCGGGGAACTGATCGTGAATGCGCGATCGAGTGAGCGCCGAATTAGTGACTTTTCAGGAGTGAATTTCACAGGAGCCGATATTAGTCGGGCTTCTTTGAGCCGAGCGATTCTCGCCCAAGCAAATTTTACAAATGCGTATCTGCTGAATACGGATTTTGGATCGGCTCGATTAGTAGGCGCAGTGTTTCAAGGCGCAACGTTAGGCAACACATTCTTTGGTGGAGCAGATTTGACAGGTGCGAACTTCACGAATCAGCCGTTGGTTGGGGTGTATCTCAGAAATGCTCGATTAGATAATGCTCAACTCGCAGGAGTCAGGTTTGATTCGAGCGATTTGACCAATGCGGTGTTTAGAAATGCTGATTTGCGCGGAGCTAGTTTTACAAGTACAACGATCGCGAATGCTGATTTTTCGGGTGCAAGACTCGATCCGGACACTGTCGCTCAACTGTGTCAGACAGCAGGCGGCTCGAATACCTTGACGAACACTGATACTCGGGTGAGTTTAGGCTGTCGCTAGGCTGATAAACTGACAACAGCAAATCGATTTTTTGTCCTGATCTGACTCGCCCGTAAGCAAGCAGGCATGAGCAGATGAGGATGCGATCGCATTATTTTTGTCAGCGTACTTGGATTGAGAGAACGTGTATTTATTAATTCCTGCGGCAGGTTCAGGGCAGCGCATGGGCAGCGCGTGGCAACGCCAGAACAAAGCTCCCCGCAACAAATTACTGCTTGATCTTTTGGGAAAGCCAATTCTGGCTTGGACACTGCTTGCCGCAGAAGCATCTCAGACAATCGATTGGATTGGCATTATCGGACAGCCGTTCGATTGGGATGATTTTAAAGCGATCGTGGGATCTCTGAAGTTGACTAAACCTGTCCACTTTATTCAAGGCGGCACAACTCGCCAAGAATCGGTTTACAACGGACTTCAAGCCCTGCCGCCCGAAGCAGAACAGGTGCTCATTCATGATGGCGCACGCTGTTTAGCGACTCCAGAACTATTCGATCGCTGTACGGAAGCCCTGCAAACCTGTGATGGATTGGTTGCGGCAATTCCTGTCAAAGACACGATTAAGGTCGTCTCAGAGGGTCTAGTTGCCTCGACTCCAGAGCGATCACAATTGTGGGCAGCCCAAACTCCGCAAGGATTTTCGGTGCCCTTGTTGAAAAAATGTCATTTAGAAGGACGCACTCAAGGCTGGGAAGTCACAGACGATGCAGCGTTATTTGAACAGTGTCAACTGCCTGTGCAAATTCTCCCAGGAGAAGAGACGAATCTGAAAGTCACAACGCCGATGGATTTAGCGATCGCGGAATTTATCCTGCGTCAACGGGATTAGCGGCAAACATTGCCTCGATCGTTCTGTCCAATTGGTGTAAGTCTGTTAGCTCGATCGCTTGAACTCGTCCCGATTCGATTAAAGGAATCGCACGATCGTCAGTTGGTTCTCCTCGCAAGCCTGCCGTAATCAAATCCGCTGCACGTCCACTGCCTGAAATCACAATCAAAGGTCGCTGCTGAACCGTGACATTTTGCAAAGCATCTTCCCAAGTGATCTCGCCACCATTTAACAAAACCGTCACAGAGGGTGCCGACTGCGCAATCTCGGATGCTGCTGCTGCTAACCAGGATGATTCATCGCCCCAATTTGATCCTGGAACTAGTAGGAAATGAGAATGATGTGGCTCTAAGGGTGCAGCCTGTTCTGAGTCAATTGCTTGACCTGGCAAAGTCACCAGCCCAACTGGAGAGATGCCAATCAGCGGAAATGTTCCTTGAATCTGCTGCCGTGCTCGACCCATTAACTGCATGACACCCGTATCCGTTCCACCATCGACGATCGCTGCTTGCCATTTTTGAGCGATCGGGGCAAGAACTTTTACAAACAGTTGCTGTATCAGTTCATAATCAGCAGCACTAATCTTACTGGCTCCGCCAATCACCACCAGCACTGGACAATTGACAGAGATAGACATATCAGCGATCGCTGCTTTCATCTCCTGCAATGATTGCACGGTCGCGATCGCAGCTTCGTGACTTTGAAATTTCACAACAAAGGGGGTTGACATTTCAAAATTTTAGCTTCAAAACAAATATTCAAGCTCTTGGCAAAGGTAAAAAGACGGTAAATTTTGATCCCACCCCGACTTTCGAGTCTACCTCGATCGTACCCCCATGCAGTTCCACTAATTGCTTAGTCAATGCCAGTCCTAATCCTGTCCCTTCATATTTGCGATGGTAGGATGCATCCAATTGTTTAAATTTTTGAAACAGCAGCGATCGCTGCTCAGCAGGAATTCCAATGCCTGTGTCCTCGACTTGCAGAATCGCTGTAGTGCTACTCACTCGCACACGCATGGTCACTTGTCCCTTCTCTGGTGTGAATTTGATGGCATTACTTAGCAGATTGAGGCAGATTTGTTGCACCCGCAGCGGGTCAGCTTGAAATCGAAAATCACGGGATGTTCGCTCTCCTGGCGGTAACAGTTCGAGCGACAATGCGACTTGTTTCGCATCAGCTTTTCCCTGCACCAGTTGAATCGACTGTTGAGCCAATTTTGATAGAGAAACCTCTTTGCATTCCAAAATCATTTTTCCGGCTTCAACTTCCGAGAGATCTAGCAAATCATTGATCAAAGCCAGCAGGTGTTCGCCTCGTTCTTGAATGATTTGTAAGTATTCAATCTGTTTTTGAGGCGTGAGAATGTAGTTGGTATCTTGGAACGCGCGAATCAGCGTGGCTGCCATTCCCAAAATTGTCGTCAGCGGAGTGCGAAGCTCATGGCTCATCGTCGAGAGAAATTCAGACTTGGCAAGACTCGCCGATTCGGCTGCAATTAATGTGTCTCGCAGTTCTTGAGTGCGATCGATAATTTGCTGCTCTAAGGTATTTTTTTGCTGTTGCAGTTCGCTGTAGAGTTTGGATTGATAAATTGCGATCGCTAAATGTTCAGCAATTCGCTGGAGTAGAATTTTTTCGCGCTCCAGCCATTGTCGCGGATGCTGACATTGATGCACGATTAGCAGTCCCCAGAGTTCCTCTTGAACCATGATCGGCGTGACAAGTTCAGCTTGAATTGAAATGGCAGTAGGCTCATCGAGTAAAGACGCGACCGTTGAACTCTTGGATTTTGTGCTGTTGGCTGCCCAAGTTACAGAATCGCTGTGGCGTTTTTGCAAGTGCTTCAGGCTCGCTGCACTGTACTCATTCATCAAATTGAGAATAGACGGAATTCTATCGCTGCTACGCGCTTCATAAGTAATGCCATCCAGATTTGGCACAGTCGGATCGGCTGTGAGAACTTCGCCATCGATCAGGCAAGAAGGTGCCGGAAAATTGAACTGGTAAATGATCACGCGATCGGCTTCGAGAAACTCACGCACTTGATGCACTGCCGTTTCTAAGATCACGGGCAGATTTAAGCTGTGGCGAATCAGGGTCGTGACTTGATTGATCAAGCGTTCTTGTTCAACTTGATGCTGAATTGAAGGGTGCGCAGAGTGAGCAAAAAGTTTAATCAGATTTAAGGTGAATTCGCTTTGATGATCGCTTTGATTTTCTTGCAGCAGGAACGGCAAAGCATAATTGATTTCTTCTAAAAAAGCCGAAATTTGGTCAGGCGAGAACGTGAGATGCAACTGACAGTAATCGGCATCGATCGCATCAGCTTGAATGAGTGCACTAAAGCTCGGTGAAGCTGCCAGGAAAAACCGTTTGGGAGCCTGATTTTCAGTCAGAACGATCGCATCTGTTCCAACTGTAGCTTGTAGCAGATCTACTACTTGGTGAAATATTGCCCAAGACAGGAGTTGACCGACAGAATGAGTTCGGGAGCTTGTCATATCCGGGGAGCGGGCGCAGAGGGTGGTAAAGGAGAGATCGCATCCAAAAAAGAATGCCGCGATCTCTATGAGCCTTTCTTTTATTATTAATCTGAATTTGAATGCACTGGAATTTGTAACGCTCTAGTTTATTAGGCAAAGGTATATCTCTGCAATTCTATATAAGTCTTAATATCTGCCCATCTTTCAAGAGGCAGAGATGGCAAAGCTGAAGGAGTCACGATAGAGTGAAAAGCTGATAATACTGTGTGATTTTTATGCATCGGATTGCTGCAACTCCTGGCGGTTGGACTCCTGATCTAGAAGGGGTTGTCTTCATAGAACAGACTCCCGCGCCGATCGTCATCATGACGGCAGCGGATACGGATATTCAGACTTTAGCAGGGGCAATTTCGCAGTTGCCGACTCCCTTCCCCGAAGTCAGAGGCGTGAATCTGTTACAGCTTCAGCAGCAATTGACGATCGATACTTATGCCGAAGAAGTGTTAGAGCAGGCAAAAGTGATTGTGCTGCGAATTATTGGAGGGCGATCGTATTGGTCGTACGGACTAGAAGTCGTGCGTGAAACTGTGCGGCAGTCGGGGGCAACATTGATTGTCTTGCCCGGAGACGATCGACCGGATTTAGAGTTGATGAGCCATTCGACGGTTCCATTTACTCAAGTGGAACGGGTTTGGCGCTATTTCAATGAGGGAGGCGTTGAAAACTATCGCAATGTGATTCAGCTTTTGGCGCAGCGTTATTTGGATTTTGATCTCAATTCTTCGGTTGCTGAGCCTCAGCCTGTGCCGCGTATGGGATTGTATCGGGCGGGAGAAAGCTGCCCGTATCGCTCCGTATGTAGTCGGCGCAAGGTAGGGATTTTATTCTATCGGGCGCATTATTTATCGGGTAACACGACGGTAATTGATGAATTGTCAAAAGCATTATGCGATCGCGATCTGTGTCCTGTTCCCGTCTTTGTGTCTTCGTTACGCGATCCAGATATTCAGAGTGAATTGTTGAGTTACTTTCAGCCGAAAGAGCAACCGTCAATTGATCTGTTGCTGAATACAACCAGTTTCTCGATCGCGTCGCCTTCTTCAACGGTGCCGGAACTTTGGCAAGCTTTAGATATTCCAGTGCTACAAGTGATTTTAAGTAGTGGCAGCGTTGAACAATGGAATGACCAATTACGAGGTCTTTCTCCACGGGATACTGCAATTAATGTTGCTTTACCTGAAGTCGATGGACGAATTATTAGTCGAGCAATTTCGTTTAAATCGGTACAGTCGCGGCATCCAGAATTGCAGACTGAAGTAGTCACTTATCAAGCAGTTCGCGATCGAGTAGAGTTTGTCGCAGATCTAGCACAGAATTGGGTGAACTTGCGACGGAGTGAAAAATGCGATCGTAAAATTGCGCTGATTTTGGCAAACTATCCTAGCCGAGATGGACGTTTAGCAAATGGTGTGGGACTCGATACGCCAGCAAGCTGTATTGAAATCCTCAAAGCTTTACAGAATGAGGGATATCACGTTGAAAACATTCCTGAAACTGGAGACGAGCTAGTAAAGTTACTAACCACAGGCGTAACGAATGATCCAGAAGCAAGAGAGCTACGCACCATTCATCAAGCATTACCTCTAGCAGAATACACAGCTTACTTTTCAACCTTGCCTGCATCGATTCAGCAATCTGTTTTGAATCGCTGGAATACTGCAACTGAATCATTTCCGATTCCAGGCATTCAACTTGGAAATGTATTTGTGGGCATTCAACCTGCGCGAGGCTATGATCTCGATCCTTCTTTGAACTATCATGCTCCGGATTTGGAACCGACTCATGCTTATCTGGCTTTCTACTATTGGGTGCGACAGAACTTTGGAGCACAAGCGATCGTTCATGTCGGCAAGCACGGAAATTTAGAATGGCTACCAGGTAAAAGTGTTGCACTATCTGAAAATTGCTTTCCTGAAACTGCGATCGCGGCTTTACCTCACCTCTATCCCTTTATTGTCAATGATCCAGGCGAAGGCTCTCAAGCAAAACGTCGCGCTCAAGCTGTGATTTTGGATCATCTGACTCCTCCAATGACCCGCGCAGAGCTTTATGGGGATTTGCAAAAATTAGAAGCTTTAATTGATGAGTACTACGAAGCTCAAGATCTCAATCCTTCGCGATTAGAGCTAGTTCGCGATCACATTGTCAATTTAGTAGAAGAAGACAATCTCAAAGATGAGCTAGCAGGCGATTCTGATCTGATTACGAATACCGATCGCTATCTCTGTGAGTTAAAAGAAGCTCAGATTCGAGACGGACTACATATTTTTGGAAAATGCCCAGAGAATCGGCAGTTGAGAGATTTGATCATTGCGATCGCGCGTCATCCGCAAGCCAATCGAATGGGATTAACTCGTGCGATCGCAGAAGATTGGAACTTAGATTTTGATCCACTCACTGCTGATCCAAGTGATGCAGTTCCAAGCTATCAAAATGCTGGAGACGCGATCGAAGCAATCGAGCTTGAGGCAATTCGCTTAGTCGATCGCTTACTCGAAAATGACCTTGCAGAAGGACATATTTACACGGCAGAACTTAAGTGGATTCAAAGCTTTCTGCTTCCGGCTCTGCAAAATACGCATCAAGAAATTGGCTATCTCTTACATGGGTTGAATGGGGGCTATGTTCCGGCTGCTCCTTCTGGCGCACCAACTCGCGGACGACCTGAAGTTTTACCAACCGGACGCAATTTTTACTCGGTTGATATTCGAGCAATTCCAACTGAAAGTGCTTGGCAAGTCGGGCGAAAAGCAGCAGAAGCGATCGTGGAACGCTACACCCAAGAAAACGGCGAATATCCTCGTACCCTTGGGCTTTCGATTTGGGGAACATCCACGATGCGAACAGGCGGCGATGACATTGCAGAAGCTCTCGCATTGCTTGGCGTTCAACCGATTTGGGACGGCGTTTCTCGGCGAGTCGTCGATTTTGAAATTTTACCTCTCTCGTTTTTGGGTCGCCCCCGAGTCGATGTCACGTTGCGAATTTCAGGTTTTTTCCGTGATGCATTTCCGAATTTGATTGATTTATTTGATCAAGCCGTTGCTGCGATCTCTCAACTCGATGAACCCGCTGATCAAAATCCGATCGCGGCTCAGGTCAAAGAAGAGACGCAAACGTGGGAAGCAACAGGTTTAACGCCTGAGCAGGCAGATCGACGATCGCGACATCGCATCTTCGGCTCAAAACCAGGCGCATACGGGGCAGGATTGCAAGGATTGATTGAATCTCAGAATTGGGAAACTGAGGAAGATTTAGCACGAGCTTACATTAACTGGAGTAGTTATGCTTACATGAGTTCTAGTGTTGCCCAATCTGCTCCCGAAGCGTTCCAAAATCGATTGAATTCCATGCAAATTGTTTTACAAAACCAGGACAATCAAGAGCATGATTTACTCGATTCCGACGATTACTATCAATTCCAAGGTGGACTGGCAGCGGCAGTTCGGACAAGCCAAGGAAAGAACCCAACAACTTACTTCGGCGATCATTCACTCCCAGAGAATCCAAAAATACGATCGCTCAAACAACAAATTGCAAGAGTCTATCGATCGCGAGTTATCAATCCAAAATGGATTACTGGAGCAATGCGACACGGTTACAAAGGGGCATTTGAGCTAGCTGCTACGATCGACTTTCTATTCGCCTATGATGCAACAACTCACTGTGTTGAAGACTATATGTACCAAGGAGTTGCTGAAGCATATCTGTTTGATCAACAGGTTCAGGATTTTATTCAATCTAAGAATCCTTGGGCACTGCGAGACATGGCAGAACGATTACTAGAAGCGAATCAACGAGGCTTGTGGCAAAGTGCAGACGTGAAAACACTGGAGCAACTAAAAGCGATCGTACTAGAAGCGGAAGGCACGATCGAAGCGCACATCAGCTAGGTTCAATCTGCCTTTAGAGGGTGGATTTGACCACTCTCAATCTCAACAATCAAGCATATTGGGATGAGGGTTAAATCATGGCACGATCGCAAGTTCTTTGGTTGATTTGGGTGGGGTTTATTGTTTACGTCCTCTTCTTTGCCCCACCGATTGCAGCCGATACGTTTCAACCGTTACTCTCAGGACAATTGTTGTCGATGAATCCAGTTCTGATTGCACTGTTTAGTCTGGTTGGGATCTGGCTCTTGATTTACAGTTGCTTGATCTTTGCAGATGGCAGAATGCAATCGATACCTGCCTGGGCATTTATGCTAGCCGCGATCGCGACTGGCGTGATTGGTCTCATCCCATACTTAGCACTACGTCAGCCCAATCAATCATTTGAGGGTGAGAAAGATTCCTGGATTGCGATTCTCGATGCTCAGAAAACAGGCATCATTCTCACCATTAGCACTATCGTTTTAGTTGTTTATGCGATCGCTTGGGGAGATTGGACTGGATTTGCCCAAGAGTTTATGACAAATCGATTTGTGCATGGGATGACGCTCGCAAATGGGTTATTTTGTCTTCTATTTCCCTATCCGACGTTGCTAGAGGATGACATGGCACGACGCGGATTGAGGGTAGATTCTCAGCTATCTCGGATTGCTTGGATTCCTCTATTGGGCGCGTTGGTTTACTTATGCCTACGTCCACCGATGTTAGTTCATCGATCGCTGAGCCGCGACGCACTTTTGAAATAAAACATTGCAGCCAACGATTGAGGCAAACTCCTCAACATCTGACTAACTCCAAGCAATGCCAATGACCATACTCCACTGCCCAGACTGTTGCAGGTGTTTGACAAAGACTCTGCGGACAAAGGATATGTATGCAAAGTCTTTGTCCGCAGAGTCTTAAAATTGAGCACCGTTTCTAACTCCAAGGTTGGACGGAGAAAGAATCGGTTGAGCCTCAATGACTACAGTTGGTCTTCCTGGATCTACTGCTCCTGGTAACTGACCAGGAAATGTTACATGCCTTCTAGCTTGTTGTTGGCATTCCCCATTGTCTGTACACCAATACGTAGGACTGCCATCCTTTGTACATTCAATGAAATTGACTGATACTCTTTCACAGGTATATCCACCTTTCTTTAACTCGTCCATCTTCGTTCCACTTCCACCGTTATTCGGCATAGCAAGTGAGGGCATAGCTAACCCAAGTGCCATCGGTAGAGCAAACAGTGCAAGTCCAGAGAGCAATTTTTTTGTGTTCATAGGGTTCTCCTTGTGCCTAGAGGCTGTACTAGTCCCTACGACTCTATTTTTGATCTTATGCACCTCTCACTTCATTTCTACCTCTCCTGGAACAATGAAGTATAAAACTAAGAGCGAACGATAGACATGAATGCTAGGAGCGATCGCACTGAAAGACCGCTCTGAGGATATAGCACTTCTCTTTCACAAAAATCTCGTCCATACAAAACCCGTCTTCCTGACGGGTTTAAAGAGATAGATTCAATAGATCAACATACCCAAACGGGCGAGCAAGTAGCCATATAAGCAACTAGGCTGGGATATAAACATGAAAGATTTATTTTTGACGAAGATTTTGTAAAGAATATGACGCAGGTTAGGGTCTTTAGGTTGATCTGGTTAATACTAAGCACGCCTATTTAAGTATATTTTTATACTTGATTTGAGCTAGTACTTTCCTTACTCAACTGAATCTTGTCAAGAGAACACGCAATGAAGTCCACAACATTCTTGCCAGTATCGCTGTTAGCGACTGGTTTACTCTCAATTTCATCTCTACCCGCTCATGCTGCAAACTGCTCAGCAGGTTCTGTCACTGCTTTCGGTTTAGGTGCTTCAACCAGTTGTATTGGCTCATTTACTGGCAACGATGCTCAAGGCGATGGATCAGGTGACTTGGTTGATAAACTGTCCACAGGAGTATTCAACGGGATCACAAACTGGCAGTTCGTCGGCAAATCTGATGCAGGTGCGTTTAACACTACATTTGATAACTCATCAGGAACTTCCGGCAACTGGAGCATCGCAGCCGGTATTACAGGTCCCTTCGTCCTCAGTTTGAAAGCAAGTAATTCTTGGAGTGCCTATTTCTTCGAGAACCTTGCTGCTTTAGAGGTATTTAGTGGAACGTGGGAAACTCAAGGTGTCTCAACCAATAGACGAGGGATCGCCCAAGCACTCTCCCATGCCACCATTTATCGCGCCGTTGTCGATACGCCCGAACCTCCAACATCTGTTCCTGAACCCGGAATGGCTGCTGCTCTGGGAGTATTGGCAGTTGGGGCACTCGGGCGGCTCAAACAGAAGCAACTCGGTTAAACCGCACCTTCTGAATTAGGCAGAAAATGAAGGTAGCCTAAACCAGCGCTCTCTAGTAGAGCGCTGATTTCTTTTGTCATAACCTATCTCGGCAGTACAGTAAGATAGTCCCGATAGTCTTCGGCTAACCACTTGAGATTGAAAGCTGCAGTCAGCGAAACTAATCGTTCTTCGAGTGTCTCAGTAGGCTAAAAGCGATGGATGACCTGGGGCTCGAACCCAGAACCAGCGGATTAAGAGTCCGATGCTCTACCATTGAGCTAGTCATCCGAGAAGTTCTCCTCATATCATATCAGGATTGCTCAAATCAGGATAGGGTATGGACAAGTGGCTCTCGATTGTTGGAATTGGCGACGATGGAATCGACGGAATTTCGCCAGTGAGTCGAACACTCATCGATCGCGCCGAAATTATTTTCGGGGGCGATCGACATTTAGCCATGTTGCCACCCGATTCCCGCCTCAAAATTCGCTGGACTTCTCCAATCGATCATTCGATTCAAAAACTTCTCACCTACCGAGGGCAATCCGTCTGCGTCCTCGCAAGCGGCGATCCGATGTGCTACGGAATTGGTTCAACCTTAGCCCGTCACGTTGACCTTGCAGAAATAACGATCGTACCCGCGCCTTCAGCCTTTAGCCTCGCCTGTGCGCGCTTAGGCTGGTCACTCCAAGAAGTCGAAACGCTGAGCCTTTGTGGGCGCGATCCAGCTTTGCTGAATGCTGTATTGTATCCAGGCGCAAAAATTCTCGTGTTAAGTGCCGATCGACAAACTCCTGCGATTGTTCAGCATCTCCTCAAGCAACGCGGTTTAGACGACAGCGAAATCGTTGTTCTCGAACATCTAGGCGGCACTCAAGAACGAATTGTTCGAGGAGACTTCGAGCATCTCGCTGACTTAAATACGATCGCCATTACTTGTGCTTCTACTCCCTTACCTGCACGAATTCCAGGTCTTCCTGACTCGGCTTATATCCACGACGGGCAACTGACAAAGCGCGAAATTCGAGCAGTGACTTTATCCACCCTGGCTCCGCATCCAGGACAATTGCTCTGGGATGTCGGCGCAGGGTGTGGCTCTATCGCAATCGAATGGATGCGATCCGATCGCAGATGCCGCGCGATCGCAATCGAATCCAACGCTGATCGCCTCAAACTCATCGCCCAAAATGCCAATACCCTCGGCGTTCCCAATTTAAAGATCGTTGCGGGCAAAGCGCCGATCTCACTTCAAGATCTACCCGAACCCGACACGATTTTTATTGGAGGCGGATTAACTGTCCCGGATGTCGTGGAAACCTGTTGGCGATCGCTGCGATCTGGAGGACGACTCGTGGCAAATGCAGTCACCGTCGAAACAGAAGCCAAACTATTCCATTATCAAAGTCAACTCGGTGGAGAACTCACTCGCATTGCGGTTCAAAGAGCAGAAGCGATCGGGAAATTTCTAGGCTGGAAAGCCATGTCACCGATTACACAATGGAGTGTCACAAAACCTTAATCCAACGGACTATAGTGACGGCACCCTTCGCAAGGACCATCTGGATTGACAGCACATCGGACTAACTCCGATCGCGCATTAAATTCACAACTCGCATCTCCCAAAAACCAACGCCCATCGACGAATGATCGCTCGAGTGGGCGTTGAGCTGTTTGGACATAGAGCGCGACTTTATGGAGTCGATAGCGCCCTAAGTTGAGTTGGTAGCGATGACGGCGTTCTAAAACGGCATAAGTCTGACCCTCCAAGTCAAGATAGGCTCCGGGCTGGGGCGACCAGTCTAACTGGACATTGCCAAGAGAGCGACGCGGATGGGTCAGAATAACCTCTGTTGGTAGTGAGTCTTGCTCCATGAAATTGTGTTCTAGCTAACGCTTAGAGTTCCTTGATGGTATCGCACTTGAGCAACGACCCGGACTGAGTTTAGATTTTGCAAAGAATTGACAGGCTCTATTTCTTCCTCACAACTCCATACCAAGGATTAATTTGCAGCACACCACTGGGTTTGAACACCACCTTAAATGAGGCTGCTGACTCGGCAGGTGCATTTGGATCGATCTGCTTACTTAATTGCGGCAAGGGTGTGCTCTTCACAAACTCGTTTGCAGGAGGATTATCGGGTTGGAATCCCACGATCGTGCCATCCGGTTTGATGCGGACTCGGTAGACTAAATCTTTGTCAAACGGTGGTCTGCCTTGCCAACTTTTGTCGATCGCATCATAGAGCTTTGGTTGCAAATTCTCTAAAGTCTCAGCATCAGTCAATTCGGTCGCAGGTGTGGCAGCAGCCGTTGGACTGGGCGATGCCGCAACCGTTGCAGTTGGGCTAGGCGATGCGGCAACGGTTGCCGCATCTGGACTGGGGGATGCCGCAACCGTTGCACTCGGAACAGCTGAAGCAGCATTCGCAGGAGTCACTTCAAGATTGCCTTGTGGTTTGAAAACCACTCGGTACTGTGCCAGTGGCTCAGAATTCGGCGTACTTCCTCCAGGTGGAAGATAGAGCAAATCCAAGAGCGGTGTTTGTTGTCTTGCTTTTTCTAATGCAACTGGCGTTTCAGCTTTAAAGCCGACAATATCGCCATTTCTGGCAACGCCAATTCGATAAGCTAACTCTTCAGTCACCGCAGATTGAGTCGTCCATCTACCGCGAATCTGCTCAGTGACGCGATCGCCCAATGTTTTCAACTCCGCCGCATCGGTAATCGCAGGGGCAGCATTCAGCGCCGTTTCCAGTTGGGTCAGATCGGGACTTGCCACAGCCGTTGGAGAAGTGGTGGGACTCGGGCTAATCGATGGACTCGGACTCGGAGAGTTGTTGGCAATCGCAGCCGGACAATCGGGCGCGCCCGGACTCAAACACTCCGGAGTTTTCACCCGCATTGTGGGCAGAGAGAAAAAGGCAACCGCTGCCAATGCCAAGCCAGAAATGCCAATCGAAGCCGGAACGACTTGTTTTGCAAGCGGTTCGCCAGAGCGAGCATAGCGTTTCGGTACAGGAGAAAGATTTAGTGACCAAAACGGCAGAGTCTGCGTATCTGCCACAAATTGATCGATCGCTTCAACGAGATCAAATAATTGCACCGTGGTCAAATCCACAGAGCGTTCTTCACTCGCCGGATTATTCGGATCTTTTCCGACACTGAGGCGGTGATGAGACCGATCGAGACGCTCTAAGGTCACGAAAGAAGGACGATCGCTATACGTATGACGCGGTAAATGAACGCCACTGAGAAACTCTTGAGCATACAAACTCACTGCTGTGACCAGGCTTTCAAAGAATTCACGCCCGCCCTTAAGAGGCGTTTCTTGCCCAGGCAGATGACATTCTGCATTGATTAAAAGCGACATGACCGGACGAATATCGGCTTGTCCAGTGGCAGTTGGATCAGATAGCCCTTCCAAAATCAAAGTGCAATTCGGCAAACTGTATTGCCGTTGTAGCGTCATTGCATTCGTCATTGCACTTCTCCGTCAAACAAACTAATCCACAGCCGTTGTACACCGGAAGTCCCCGTACAAAACAGCAATTGCTCTAACAAATCCAGCGCCAATTCGTTCAGTTTTTCATCTGAACTATACGCCAAAACTCCCGCCCGCTTGGAATTCATCCGGCTGCGATAATGCGCGCGAAATCGCTCTAGATACTCTGAGAGCCGAAAATGATGATCGGGAGACAGATTCTTTTCACTCAACTGCTGATACGCCAAAAGCAATTGCCGAATCAACACGGTTAAACGACGTGCCAAATAGCAAGTGATCAGGACTAACGCTTTGGCTTCAACTAACGTTAAAGGGCGACGTTGAGCATAGCGACGGAATGGATTCGTCGATCGCATCCGCCACAGCGCCACTCGATTTTTGAGGACTCCGCGCAGGTCAAAATCGTTTGCAACCGCCAAGATTGCCTCTGATCCAGTGAGATCTAACGCCTCGATCGCGAGCAATAACAAATCGATCTGCATCCGGGTGCGACGGGGGCAAACGCCATCGGCAACGGGTGGATCGGGCAGACCATCGAGAATAATCGGAGTTGGGGGAGTTGGCGGAGCAGGTGGGCTATTCAACTGCATTACATTCACGGAGACACTCATTCCTTTAAATTTAGCTAGTCACACTACACGATTTGTCTGAAGCAACCTTATTTCTTCAAGGCTGAAAGACCCAGAATTTGAGAATGCTTCATTCCATCATTCACTGCTCCTAACTACGAATCACGCATGGTAAATTACGAATTGCCAGCATTGTACCGAGAATCCATGACGAATTCGCGGGTGAAGTCTAGCAACGCACCTAGCAAATTCTGTGGGCGAAGTCCGATTCCTGCCTCCGTAGAGTTGCGGGAAGTTGCAACCGATACAATTGCTGAAATCAAAATTTTCCCAGACAGCATTACAGTCTAGCGGACTTCTCGCACAGTGCTGCTCCATTTTGACAAATTTGATCGCAATTCAGCGCAGATTTTTATGAGGGAAGTGGGACAATAGATCTCATTGTTTTGCCCTGCGTTAATTGATTGGATGTATGTTGAAGAATTTCAAACGAGTCGTTGCCGTTTTGCTGATGGTGCTGGCACTGGGTTTGCAGGGCTGTGTGTCTGGCGTGGGTGGGCTGAATAGTTTTGTGGATAGCACCGACGGCTATCGCTTCCTCTATCCCAACGGTTGGCTTTCGGTCAAGGTCGCAAACGGTCCTGATGTGGTGTTTCATGACATTATCGAGCAGACCGAGAATATCAGTATGGTGATCAACCCCGTTCCCGGTAAGAAGAAGCTGTCGGATTTGGGCACACCTTCAGACGTGGGATATCAGTTGGGCAAAAGCGCGATCGCTCCGCCTGATTCAGGTCGCAAGGCTGAATTGATTAGCGCTGAGGAGCGTCAGATTGCCGATCGCACCTATTACCTGTTGGAATATTTGGTCACGTTGCCGAATCAAGAGCAGCGTCATAATTTGGCAAGTGCGATCGTCTATCGCGGCAAGCTCTACACCATGAATGCGTCTACCTCTGAGACGCGTTGGGAGAAAATGGCTCCGCTGCTGACCAAATCTGTGAAGTCCTTCAAGGTAGATTAGATCGATGCCTGTTCCCTTTGTGCTTGCGTCTGCTTCTCCGGCTCGAAAGCGACTTTTAGCGATGGCTGGGATTCCTGTCATGGTTTACCCGAGCGATTTTGACGAGTCGCAAATTCAAATTACCGACCCCGGACAACTCGTGCAGGTTTTGGCTGAAGGGAAGGCACGATCGACGATGCGCGATTTGTTCGATCGTCAGGCTGAATTACCGCCTGGTTTTTTCTCTACGCATCCAGGATTGATTCTTGGCTGTGATTCAGTTTTGGCGATTCACGGTGAAATTCACGGCAAGCCGAAAGACCCTGACGAGGCGATCGCGCGCTGGAAAATGATGCGCGGCAATGTGGGCGAATTGTTTACAGGACATGCATTTTTGCAGCCTTACACAACGGAGCAAGGCGCATTGATGCCTTATCCACCGCTCGTCAGAACGCAGGTGACGCAGGTTTATTTTGCAGACATTAGCGATCGCCAGATTGAAGCCTATGTTGCCACTCAAGAACCGATGAATTGTGCCGGCTGTTTTGCCTTAGAAGGACGAGGCGGCTTATTTGTCGAAAAACTAGAAGGCTGTCATACCAACGTGATTGGATTGAGCTTACCGCTCTTACGGCAGATGTTAGCAGAATTGGGATATGACGTAACTGACTTTTGGGCATGAGCCGAGTTTAAAGATTTAGCGTGATCCGGAGCGAGCGCCCCTAAACTAGAAGAACACAGAGAGACAATAGGTTAGAACTCTTACCGAAGTCCTTCGAGATTGGCGCTTATCCAGCATGACGTTACCTGTGAATTCTTCAAGGCATGAGGCGAGTCCAGAACAACGTTCTGATGATCTGTTACACGATCGATATGCGATCGGACGGGTGCTGGGACGCGGTGGCTTTGGAGTCACATATATAGCGCGAGATATGCAGCTGCCGGGAAGACCTCGCTGTGTGATTAAACAGCTCTGTCCTAAGGTTCAAGATCCCTCTGCCCTGAAAAAAGCACGTCAACGCTTTGAGCAGGAAGCGAGAACTTTAGCGAGATTGGGCAGCCATTCTCAGATTCCCCAATTGTTAGATTACTTCGAGATTGAGGGCGAGTTTTATCTCGCTCAAGAATTCGTCCGAGGTCGCACCCTGGCTCAAGATGTCCGTAAGTCAGGCGTTTGGTCAGAACAGGCGGTGAAACAGTTTCTAAAAGAATTTCTGCCGCTCCTGCATTACGTCCACCGACAAAAGGTGATTCACCGCGACATCAAGCCGTCTAATATTGTCTGGTGTAAAGAAGATGGACGCTGGGTTTTGATTGATTTTGGTGCAGTGAAAGAACGCTGTGTTGCGCCGGATTACTCTGAGCGATCGATGGCAACTCATTTTGTCGGCACGATTGGCTTTGCGCCTCCTGAACAAATTGCCATGCGTCCGACCTATGCGAGCGACCTCTATGCGCTCGGTGTCACTTGTCTCTATCTCATGTCGGGCAGAATTCCCAATGAGCAAGATTACGACCCCTACACAGGAGAATTAAATTGGCAAAATCTGGCGCGGGTGAGTGATCATTTTGAGCGAATTCTGGACAAAATGCTGAAATCTTCAACGCACGATCGCTTCAAATCAGCCGATGAGATTTTGCGAATGTTAGAACTCGAAGATCACTTAGAAACGCTCCGCCCCTGTTTGAGTCATTACCCGTTATCTCAAGCTGAACTGGAACCGGAAAACCTGGAATTTGTTTCACCCTTGGTCAGAACCGCGATCGCAATTCGAGCGTGGCAAGCTCGCCTTGCAGCCAGACAGTCACATGAAAAAAACCGTTAAGGGGTAAGCAACGATCGCCGTTTCATGAACTTGACTGCCATCACAACAGATAGAAAGGCAATACAGCAAGCAATGGCAACGAATGTCTCCCGTAAATCGGGTGAGACAACGACAATAAAGCCTTTTCCTTTAATCAAAGCTGCAAAACTTGAAACACAAAAAGGCATCAAATAGAGCCGTAAGGTTTGCCAACTGCGCAGTTTTGCCGTCTGGGAAGCAACACTGAAAACCAGACCCGTTCCAATCACAGCGCTCATCCCAATCGAATTGATCCAAATAGCAGGGGCAGGATCGAAATGAAACGAAAGCGTCACAAGATACCAAATGAGATAGCACCAAAGCGCCGCTTTCCCGACTTTGAGTTCAGCCAGATAACCGATCAACCCTTTCATAAACGCTAAAAAACCGGACTATCAACTCATAGTCCGGTTTCATGTAAAGATCTGTCAAACCGATCGCTTAACCTAAGCCAGGCAGATTTAACCCACCCGTCAAGTCTTCCATCTTCTCGCGCATCGTTGCCGTGGATTGTTCATAAGCCGCACGAGTCGCAGCGAGTACGAGATCCGACAAGGTTTCCGCATCTTCTTTCAGCGCGTCTGGTGAGATTTCAACCTTCAGTGGCTCCTGATTTCCACTCATTGTCACCTTGACAAGACCGCCGCCTGCCTCGCCTTGAATCTCCATTTGTTCGAGTTCTTCTTGAAGCCGTTTTGCGCCTTCTTGAACCTGTTGAGCCTTTTTAATTGCGTCGGTCAATTCGCGCATTTTGCCCAGACCGAAGCCAAATCCCTGTCCTTGTGACATAACGTTTTAGTGAATAATGAGTGGATATTGTCGCCTGCTCAACCCGAACAGGGCAACAATCAAACAGATTTAATTATGACACCGGGATGCAAATCCGACGCACTCTAGCTGCGCCAATCTGATTAGGGATTTCCCTACTCAAAAGACCTAAATTTTATCGATCGTGGGATCTCGACGACTCGCACCATAATCGATTCGGATGGGGAAATAGAGAGCAAGCTGAGTTTAGGTTCTCTCCATCTCCTCATTCCCCACCTAGATCTGAGATTCCAACCCAACAATCAGAACTCACCCAACATTTTCACTTCCGGCTCCAGCAAGAGCGACCATTCCTGATGCACTCGTTGCTGCACATGATGAATTAACTCAAAAATGTCAGATGCAGTTGCACCGCCACAATTTAGAATAAAATTCGCATGTCGTTGCGCCACCTGAGCACCACCGATCTGATGTCCTTTCAAGCCTACCTGCTCAATTAACCAACCCGCTTTGTACGCATCGGGATTGCGGAATACACTGCCGCAACTCGGTAAATGATAAGGCTGAGTGTTTTGTCGCTGCTGCTTATGATTTGCCGTCACTGCATTGACTGCCGTTGGATCCGCTCCAGGCTGCAATTGAAACGTGGCGTATGTGACATAGCGCGAACTGCCTTGCA
This sequence comes from Leptolyngbya sp. GGD, assembly GCF_026735145.1. NCBI lineage: Bacteria > Bacillati > Cyanobacteriota > Cyanophyceae > Leptolyngbyales > Leptolyngbyaceae > Leptolyngbya > Leptolyngbya sp. GGD. Next base: position 250,419 of record NZ_JAPQKE010000005.1, on the reverse strand, counting down.
GAGCAGACGTGCGATATTCATACTGTAACTCTGCAGGTTTTAGCACCTGCAGCGTGCCGTCTGGCCGCAAGATTGTCGTCTTAACCAGAATCTCGGAAATACTGCTATTGTGCGCGCCAGCATTCATCACAACGGCTCCGCCCACCGTTCCTGGAATCCCAACCGCCCATTCAAAGCCTTGCCATCCGCGATCGGCAAGCTTCCAAGCCAATCTCGGCAATGGCTCACCCGCACCCACGGTTACCTGACCCGTCGCATCATCAAACTCAGTCAATCTCAAATGCCGAGTCGAAATCACAAGCCCTGGCAATCCAGCATCGCTGACTAATAAATTTGAGCCAGCCCCTAACATCGTCACTGGAATATCCTGAGCATGCGCCCATTCTAAACTCGCTTGTAATTCTTCAGTTGTGCGGGGGGCAGCGTACCATTCAGCAGGACCACCGACCCGGAAAGAGGTCAACGAAGCGAGAGGAACATTGGCTTTTAGCACAGCGTCAGTACCAGGGAGCGGAAGAGTGAGTATCTTGCGTGCAGGTTTTGCAGTGGCTTCACTAGACGAGTACGGAGTGGCAACCGAGCTAGACTTGCGAGAGAAATCGGAAATAACGGGTGAATGAACAGTCCGGGAATCAATAGAGAGTGTCATAACATTGTCACAGGTAAGCTTAAACCTGAGACCCTTACCGCAATGTAATCAGAAATCACGGTTCAGATCTCACATTGCATTCAACACAACAAACACGAAGTTTCTAGGAAGCAGCTTTCTCAACTCGTTGTTGAGCCGCCATGACGTCTGGAATGATTTGATTCAAGTTTCCAGCTCCTAGAAAAATTGCTAAATCTCCCGGCACAAGAAGTTTGTTCAGGAAATCGCCCATCGCAGGTAGCGAGGGTTGGTAATGCACGCACGAATGATGTGTTGCGACAAGATCAGCAAGGATCTGACCGCTAATTTCGCCTGTATTGACTTCTCCAGCGCTGTAAATATCACTGAGAATCACGACATCAGCATCTCCAAAAGACTCCGCAAATTCCGCTAAAAACGTTTGAGTGCGGCTATAGCGATGCGGTTGGAAAATGGCGACGACACGACGACGCGGCGATTGCTTGCCAGCTTGCAGTCTTGCTGCCTCTAGTGTGACCCGTAATTCACTGGGATGATGCGCGTAGTCATCAATAAATAAAATGTCGTTAAAATCACCCCGGTGTTCAAACCGCCGCCGCGCACCTTCAAACGGCGCGATCGCGGCAGCAATCGTACTAAATTCCAATCCAATGAGGCGACCGACCGCGATCGCAGCCAGCGCGTTACTCAAATTGTGTTGTCCAAGCACTCGCAGCTTGATTTCTCCTAATACCTGCCCCCGTTCCCACACTCTCGCCGTCGTTCCATCCCCTGCATACTGGATTTGATCCACGGTGTAGTCTGCCTTTGTCGCCGGATCGAGACTGTACGTAATGTTGGGGGGAATGCGATCGCGAACTGTTTGACAATCGATCGAGCCGACTGTGACTTGACACTGGCTGGCAAACGTTTGAAACGTTTGAACGACTTGATCCAAATCGCTATAGTGATCGGGGTGGTCTAATTCTGCATTCGTGATGATGCCAATATAAGGTGCAAATTTAACCAATGAGCCATCTGACTCATCCGCTTCTGCAACCATGTATTCACCCCGTCCAATCCGGGCATTTCCTTGCCAAGCCTTGACTTCTCCACCCACAATGACCGTCGGATCAAGCTTCGCATTGTAGAGCATGTAACTGATCATGCTGCTCGTCGTTGTTTTCCCATGCGTTCCAGCGACGGCGATACTGCGATACTCTCGAATTAACGCAGCAAGGAGATCCGAGCGATGAAAAATTGGACATCCTAGCTCTAGCGCCGCTCGATATTCAGAATTTGTAGGATTAATCGCCGTCGAGCAAATCACTTGGGGCAGATCCTTGACGGGTGCAGGCAATGTGACAACATTTGCACCAGCGGCAACGGGTTGAGCAAGCTGTGCTCTGACTTGATAATGATCCAAATTCGACGCATCTTGTCCGATGAATATCTGCGCGCCCAAGCTTCGCAGTCGTTCAGTAATGTGGCTGGATCTGAGATCCGAACCAGAAACAGGTAACCCACGGTCTAACAAGACATAAGCTAGGGCTGACATTCCAATTCCACCAATGCCGATGAAATGAAATGGTCTGCCGCTGAAGTCAACGGAACTCAGCATTTTTGCTCCTTAAACACCACACCAATGTCACGCGCTATCATATCAAGGATCTTCTATTACCGATACGGTAATAGAAAACATTTTGATAGCAAATCTGCTTATCTAAATCGAGTCCATTTAGAACAATTCAAAATAATTTTAGTTTGAACGCTCTTAATTGGGGAGTTTGAATCAGAACAAGCTGTAATCAACGAGATACAAGTCGATCTGCTCCAATTCCTGACAGAATTCAACTTTTTAATAATTGAATTGCAATCCGCAATCTGTCAACAAATTCAAGCCTAAATTGTGTACTTCTAAAGGTACTAAACGTTTGTGAGAAATGCTCTCAACTTTTTAGCCAATTTGCATCGATTCTCAACTTGATCGTGATTTAATTTTGTACCTTTTTCTTCAATCTGCTCCATTTCTCAAGTTTTTCACCATACGACAGTTGTAGAGTCGCTACAGATTTTGCCACAAGTATTTTGAATTGGCATCTACTCTTTAGATTGCCTAGGGTTCCCCGCAAGCCAGAAAGAACACAAGTATTGGTAAAGACTCAGATTAGATTCAGGGCTGCATTCAACAGATGGCTGATGCACAATTTTTTTGCACAGTCAGAAACATGTTTTTGCTTCTCAAGCGAATTGTGGTCGTTTCCAAGTTCACCGAGATTGCCCGATCGCCCATTCATCTCAGCATGCTTCAGGGATCAGTCGCTGCGACTCATTTTTCCTGCTTGTCACCATCTGTTGATCCCAGATTGATTTTGAGTTGAGATGAGCGCATTGTTTTACGGTATGATGTCTGCATCAATAGGTATTTATATTCAGAGGGCAAGACGCAGTGGTTAGAGTAGCGATCAACGGCTTTGGACGCATTGGACGCAACTTTTTGCGGTGCTGGGCAGGGCGACAACAGACGGGAATCGAATTGGTTGCGATTAACGACACGTCTGATCCCAGAACCAACGCTCACTTGATCAAGTATGACTCGATGCTGGGTAAGTTTTCCGGCGAGGTGAGCGCGGACGAAAACACCATTACGGTGAACGGTAACGTTATCAAATGTACGTCCGATCGCAATCCCGAGAATCTTCCGTGGGGAGAGTGGGATATCGATTTGATTATTGAATCGACGGGCGTGTTCATCTCCAAAGAAGGCGCAACCAAGCACCTGAATGCGGGTGCGAAAAAAGTTCTGATCACTGCGCCGGGTAAAAACGAAGATGGAACCTTCGTTGTGGGTGTGAACGATCATGAATATGATCACCACAAACACCACATTATTAGTAATGCAAGCTGTACAACCAACTGCTTAGCTCCAATTGCGAAAGTGCTGAATGACAATTTCGGCATTATCAAAGGGACAATGACCACCACGCACAGCTATACCGGAGATCAGCGGATTCTCGATGCGAGCCACCGGGATTTGCGACGCGCACGGGCAGCAGCAATCAATATTGTGCCGACTTCAACGGGTGCTGCAAAAGCGGTAGCGTTGGTTTTGCCTGAATTAGCAGGTAAGTTAAACGGGATTGCGTTGCGGGTTCCGACTCCGAACGTCTCTGTTGTAGATTTGGTTGTGCAAGTTGAGAAGAGCACGATCGCGGAACAAGTGAATGCGGTGATCAAGGAAGCAGCTGAGACGACGATGAAAGGCGTTCTCAAGTACTGCGATCTGCCGTTGGTCTCGAGCGATCATGCTGGAACCGATGAATCTTCGATCATTGACGCGGCTCTGACCATGGTGATGGGCGGCGACATGGTGAAAGTTGTCGCTTGGTATGACAACGAGTGGGGTTATTCTCAGCGCGTTGTAGACTTAGCGGAAGTTGTTGCGAAGAACTGGGAAAAGTAAGATATTCCTTTTTCTGATCTAATGTTGCTTGCCTCTGACGTTTGATTGAACGTCAGAGGCAATTTTTGTGGGGAGTGGGGAGATGGGGAGTGGGGAATCGCTACAGCAACGCGCTTAATGAAGTTCTTATAGCAGTGCCTTTAGACGTTGAGTAAAGGCAGGTTTGTCGAAAATCGATAGGCTTTGTTCTCGGAGCCAGTGTCCATTACAGCGCTGGTCTTCGCCCTTTAAAATCTCGATGCAAGCGATCGCGACTTCAACCGGATCGCGATACGGCACTTGCCAACCAAACCGTCCATCCTGTAAGGGATCGGCAGAGCCGTCTGCATTACCAGACAGTACTGGAACCCCGCAAGCCATTGCTTCTAAATACACAATGCCAAATCCTTCTTGTGAAGGCATCACATACGCATCTGCTAAACAATAATGCTTTGGCAATTCCTCAGAGGGAACAAACCCCGCAAACACAACGCGATCGCTGACTCCCAATTCTTCGGCAAGTTTTTGTAATCTGGGCTGATCATCACCGCGCCCAATCACTAAATATTTCGCATCGGGGCAAGATTGGAGGATATCGGGCAGCGCACGAATAGTGACATCAACACCTTTGTAGGGATCGCCTGACCACAAGCGGGCAACCGTCATCAACACTTGATGATTTTCAAGGTGGTAACGCTGGACTAACTCCGGCGCTTTGGCTTGGGGACGAAATACGTTGCCATCGACTGCACAGAAGAGAAAATCGACCTGATCGCGATCAATCCCATTCGCTGCACAGGTGCGATCGCGCGAATATCGACTGATTGTCCAAATGCGATCGGCATTTTGTAGCGCTTTTTGTTTGCGGCTCGGTAATGGCTCCCACACCTCTTTTCCATAAGTCAAAACGGTATAGGGAATACCCAACGGTTTGCAGAGCAGTTCGACCAGTGGCGCGAGGTGAATATGTCCACAAAAGACGCGGCTAGGACGATGCTTGAGGAGATGGGTGAAAAGTGCGATCGCCAGTTTGGCACGTCCGAGTTTGGCGGAATCCATTTTGCAATAGTGAAATCGCATGTGTTCAGACACAAATGGATTCTCAACGTCAGCACCATCTCGTAGGAGAAAAATATCAGCGTTCGCGCTTTCTAACTGCGAATAGGCTTGCAAAATATCCTTGACGTAAGACTGAATCCCACCTTCGCACGAGAGAATTTCCAGAAAGACAAAAACGTGGTGAGCCATAAACAGGAAAAAGGGCGAACCGCAGTCCGCCCAGAAGAGCATCAGATTACCCTCTTTTTGAATACCCAAAACTGCCGCATGATCGAACAGTCTTAAGAACATGCGGCTTATATCCTGCGTTTGTTAGTCGCTGGGTCGGACTCGTTTCAGCATTTCTACTAGGATCACATGCGCTTCTTTGGCATCTTTTAAGGTGCGATCGAAATTCACACGTACCGGAACTGTCTCACCATTCACTTGTGCTGAAAGATCCATACCTTTGGCATCAATGGATTTCATCTCAGCAGCACTTGCATCGCTGACTTTCCCGAAATACTGGGCATAAACTAAGACTGCATCGCCGTGATCTTTATTCATATGACCGCAGATACGATCGCTGATTGCAGGCGAAAAGGCTTCACTGACTGACTCAGACATAAGTTTTCTCTATCGCGTCGATCCCGATGATATCGCAATGTGAGATCCGAGGTCATTGGAGAATTTCCTACGGATGATAGATGCAATACCTAACGCAAATTTGATTTTGTCTTAACGTAGCTAATCCTAAATCAAGTCGATGCAGCGAAAAAAACTCTGGTGTGGGGTCGCTCTGCTCACCTGTGCAACGATTCTGATGCCGCAACCTAGTTTCTCGGCTCCACCTGCGATTGAGTCCGCCCCAGAAACTCAGCCGCAAACTCAACCGATGCGATTAGAAATTCGGTTGAAGCAGAAACGAGTGACGGTTTATCGCGGCGATACCAAAGTGAAAAGTTATCCGATCGCTGTTGGACGTGCAGGATGGGAAACACCCGCTGGAACTTATAAGGTTCGCCAAATGATTCGCAATCCGGCTTGGGTTCATCCCCTGGAAGGATACACGATTCCGGGGGGCGATCCTGACAATCCCTTGGGGCGATATTGGATTGGATTCTGGACAGATGGCAAAAATTGGATCGGCTTTCATGGCACACCGAATCCAGAATCAGTAGGAACGGCGGCTTCGCATGGCTGCATCCGTATGTACAACCGAGATGTTGAAGAACTCTTTGGCAAAGTTCAAGTAGGGACAGAAGTTGTCGTGAAGAACTGATCCCGAATCATAAAATTTGCACTCGGATAAATCAAACCAGAGGGGGAGTAGGTCTTTTTTCGCAATCACTAGACTACAACCTGTGGTGGTAATCCAGACTCGGATTCTCGCTTCCGGAAACTCGGTGAGTTTCAATCTGCAAAAACCCTTTTAGGTATACAGGAGAGACCGAATGAACGGAAAGAATAGAAACGCATTTACAAAATTAGCAGGGACAATCGGGGTCGCAAGCTTTGGTTCTTTGCTCTCGCTACCTGCAATGGCACAGTCGCCATTGAATCCGAATCCTAGTATTTTTAACGAAGCACCTTATACCCGGGCTTTGGCTCAGGCAACTCCAGATTCTTCTACGATCGCGCCTTCTAGTTCTCCAAACACAGATTTGCCTCGTAACTCAACACCGTCACTAGGAAAGGTCAATCCCAATCCCAGTATCTTTAATGAAGCGCCTTATAATCGCTCTGCTGCGGCATCACCTGACACTTCAACTCCTAGCCTAGCTCCTAGCAGTACGATGCCCAGTGGCTCTATGACTCCGGGCAGTTCTGTGGCTCCGGGTTCTAGTTCCAGCCCAGCGACTTCTCAGCAGCCGACTTCTCCACGATCGAATCCTTCGACGGTTCCGACTGAGGCTAGCCCGAGCGAATCTTCCAGTCCAACCCAATCGTCTCCAAGCAGCACTCCATCAACAGTAACTCCGGGAACTTCTAGCCCAACTTCGCCGAGTCCTTCTGGAGATGTGATTGTCCCGACGACACCTGGCGGCTCTACCACTCCAGATTCAACTACAACACCTGGCGGTTCCACCACCCCAGATTCGACCACCACGCCTGGCGGTTCCACTACTCCAGATTCAACTACAACACCTGGCGGTTCCACCACCCCAGATTCAACTACAACACCTGGCGGTTCCACCCCAGATTCGACCACCACGCCTGGCGGCTCCACCACTCCAGATTCGACCACCACGCCTTCTAACACAAATGACAGCGATAGTTCTGGTGGAGTACGTGCTCTTTGGTAAGTTGAATCGAGGTCAGTTGAATTATTAGTTCTTTCAAGGAGGGGGCAATTGCACCCCTCTTTTTTAATTGAGATAGGTTGCCCATTGTTGGACAATCTCAGCAGAGCCATACCACTTGCCTCTCGATCGTGGAGAATGACTGACGTTTTCATAAGTCAGATTCTCTGCTCCTTCTAAGTGGGCGGCTTCGATCGGGGTAATTCCATCTCCCCAAGTATCCCCTCTGCCTCCTGTCAATTGATAGCTGCTATAAGCTAGCCAACTTCCAACCCGCCGCACTCCAAAAATCGACTTGCCTGCAATACAGACATATTTGACTTCTGGGTAAAACGCACCTGGATACGTCAGATTGACAAAGTTCAAATTCTTCAATGTCCAGCGTTCATAGCTCGTTTGTGGTGTGCCTAATGTGATTAAGGTTGAAACAAATTGATGTGCCTGCCAGCTATAAACGCGATCGCTAACCCTGCCGTGAATGTCGTAAGCTTTTGCGCCTAAGTAGATGCGAGAAATCCATCCGCCTGCGGAATGCCCAATGAGATTAATTTTCTCGGTATTGTAAGTCTGCCGAACTTCTTGAACAGTGCGATCAAGCTTGTCTAAAATCGGTAACACAGATCGACCGCCCAAGGTTGGCAGCCAGTCCCGCTTCACCAAAGGAACGGTTACGGCTGGAATTCCCAGGTCAATGAGAGTTTGCTGCATTTCGCGATAGTCGATCGCGCCTGCAAGATAGCCTGGCAAAATTACAGTCGGTAAAGGCATAACACCAAGAGAACATCTATGTAGAATTGTAAAGCATTTCTCGATCGTACTGTTTATGCCCCTAGCTCCTTGGCGTTCTCTGATTGCTCGTGCGCTGCATCGAAATCGCGCTCTGCCTAATGCCCGGTATGTCCAACTGGCAACGGTTCGTCCGGATGGCAAGCCCGCAAATCGCACTATTGTCTTCCGAGGCTTTTTAGAAGAGACGGATCAGCTTAAATTCGTCACAGACGATCGCAGTGAGAAACCTCAGCAAATCGAGCATTGCCCTTGGGGAGAGGTGTGCTGGTATTTTCCGAATACTCGTGAGCAGTTTCGGATTGCAGGAGAGTTGAAGCTCATCGATCGCGCAAATTCAGATGAGAAGCTCCAAAAAGCAAGACAGCAAGCATGGCAAGACATGTCTGACAGTGCCAGAATTCAATTCGCTTGGGCACATCCAGGACTCCCTCGCGCTGCCGCAGAGACATTCTCGCCGCCTATCCCAAATCAGCCGGAACCTTTGCCGCAGTTTTGCTTACTCTTACTTGAGCCGCTTTCTGTAGATCACTTAGAACTCAGAGGCGACCCGCAGAATCGACATCAATATCACTTGCATCAAGGTAATTGGAGCATGGAAGCAGTGAATCCTTGATTTATCGAGGCATTGCCCCTGGAAGCGGCGCGGGTGCTGCACCCATACCGGGTGTGCCGGGGGCAGTCCGGATCGGTGGCAGGGTTGCACCGACTGCTGCCGGATTTCCCTGAAAGTTGAATTCCATTTGACGCATCACATTGTTCAGAACAGTAATCGTTTGACTGGTTCCGATCGGGAAGTCGGGAGAGTCAGGCTCGATCACGTACATGCCGGGAATCAGGCGAATTTGGAAGAGTCCTTCGGGGTCAGTGACAAGACGTGTTACGCGATCGCGGGCAACTGTCGTGATCTTAATCGCACCTGTGTAGGGACGAACACGACAGGAAGCGGATGGAGCGGTGACAGGACAGATAGGAGTGAACATTACTTTGCCAGAGATGCCGCTAATTGGAGTGACCGGAGAACCGGGAAGCGTGCGAATGTCGAGTGGTCTCGGAAGTTCAGGCAGCGGAGCGCGGGCATCTCCAGGCATGGGAACTGGATCGATGGGGATGCGGCGAGGTCTTCGAGTTGGACGCGCAGGAGCGGGCGGAGCGGTAATCGGGGCGGGTGGAGCGCCTGGAATGCCAATCTGGCTCGGTGCAGCGAAAGCATCAGGAGTATCAGGAGCAGGAGCAGGCATTACTTGAGAGAGCCGAAATTGTGCTCTCGCCTGAGTCGCGATCGCAATCATGCCTCCTGTAGCAGCAACGCCTGCGACTACAAGAGCAATTTTGCGCGATTTGGTTAAGCTGATTTTCGTTAAACCAAACATTCCACTCTTCCCAATGGCAACATGTGTTAAAAACTAGCACACTCAGGTTTCACAATCCGGTAAACGCCCTGCTTCTTGATGAAAGCTTCAAATGGATTGCACTTAGTCAATTTGCTGAATGATTCCATCTCCTTCGATGCGCAGTTTTCGCCCGCGCCAGTAGGCTTCTCGCCCAAATCCACCGATCGCCCAAATTACCAAACTCAATGCATCTCGAAATGGCAGAACCCATAACCAACGCAATAGCCCAGAGGCATCCATGCTGAATGCTGCGATCGTTGCTTGAGTATAACGAATCACATAGGCTAATCCAGTCAGCACGATTGCCCAAGCTGCAAATTTCGACACTAAAAGCAACAGCAGAGACAATATTGTTCCGTAGCAAAAGATCATGCTGTAATAAATGCTACCTCGGTTGAAGCGGATCGTTCTTGACCAACGTAATTCTCGCTGAAAGAGATCCCAAAGGCTTTCTTTTCCTGTGTCGGATTCGAGAATCAGGTGGGAAAGTTCGACGGTGTAACCAGCTTGAGCAGCCCGTTTACCGAGGTTATAGTCTGAGCCGATGCGGTTGAGTTGGAGTCCGCCAAAGTTGACGAGAGTAGATTTTCGAGTCGCAATCGTCACGCCGATGGCAAATTTTAATCCTCGATCGAGGGTGCGGGCAATTAAAGTACTCGGGATGAAGTCACAGCAACGCCCCAGAGACGCGATCGCGGAGGTCAAAGACTGAGGATGATGCGCAATGTAACCACAGGTGATGACATCAACTTGAGCGAGTGGAGCAGTGACAGTGCGAATATAGTCTGGAGCGACTCGGATATCGCTGTCCGCAAAGATGAGAGTTTCGTATTGGGTCTGTTCTAAAAGGTAACTAAGGGTACTGTCTTTGAAGTTGATTCCGCGTGGGGGAAGTCCGACGAAGACTTGAACCCGATCCGAGTAGGTTTCTTTGAGGTGATAGAGCATAGGGACGGCTGGATCGGTTTCATCGACAACACCGAATAAGACTTCGTAGGTCGGATAGTCTTGCGTACAGAGAGATGACCAGTTTTCAAATGCACCTTCGTCGAGACCGCAAATCGGAACCAAGACAGAGACAGGATCTTCGGAAGATGCGATCGAGTGAGATTTTGAGAAAAATTGCAGTGTGAAGTAGGCACAGGCGAGGTAAAAGACCATTGAACCTAGCACTGGGATAGTTAATAAAATTTCGAGCCAGAACATTTTTAAATTTCGCGATCGTCTGATCTAAGGATCGCATCGGTTTGGACACAACATTCAATTTATCGTGGTGTTTGGGTCTCAGATCCGCTCAACCCGCAGAAGATTCTGGCATTGAATCACGTAGAGTTTTGCAAGTTGAGCGGATCTAAAAGACAGCAATTATGGCGGAGGCAATTCTCCCAAGATTGTGAATCGAATATGATTTAATGCTAAATCCCCGATCGATAAATCCATCAAATCACCAATCGGGATTCCTTGACTTCTCAGCGATTCAAAAGAAATGCCTTTACCAATCTCAGCGTGATACCAGGGTAGCCCCATGAAAAATCGAGTCGGATAAGGTCCACGCTCAACAATGTCATCCGGATTTGACTCCATCGGTAGCCACCCATATCCAGGCAGATAGAACTCAATCCACACATGGTTGTAGTCAGGTTCAAGCGGGACATTTTGGCGATCGGCAAAAGGCGGACATTTATACCGTCCAACCGTTCGGCAAGCAATTCCATTCAGACGAGATAATGCTAGCAACACGCCCACGTATTCACCACAGGAACCAACTCCGCGATCAAGAACGACATCAGGAGAATCAATATGAGGTTTAATCCCATAAGATAACCGATCGTAAACGTAATTCCGAATCTTCAGCATTTTACGTAATACATTGGTCTCCGTTCCGATCGCTTCTTTCGCAGCTTGTTGAATGGCTGGCTTATCCATTGCCAATTCATCATCATCGACTAAATAGCGATCGCGAAATTCTGGCGGAAGCTCTGGCGACTGTTCAACATCCTCAAACGAAAACTGATACTTAATACCTCGAACTTCTAGCACCGCTTTCCAGCCGAAAATCTGCCGCTCCTGAGATTTGAGTCTCGGAAATTGAAAGACTGCAACTCTTTGTCCGTCTTGGATATCTTCGGTAAACGGAATCCCGATCGCTTCAACGCTGCGAATCTTTTGACGATGCGTTTCCGTTGGCAATGCAATTCGCCATTCTAGATCGGTTAATTCCACGTCATCGAGGGGAAGGAGTTCCTCAACGTACGACATTTCCACCAAATATCCAGTCGATAACGTGTAGCGCTCGTCTGGATAATGGCGAAAATGTAAGGGATGAATGAACGTTCGATCGCGATAGGTCAGCTCTAAATTCGGGTCGGCATTCGGATTGTCACGAATGTAAGCTTCTTCACCCGCATAGGAAACATACAGCGTTGAATTCAAGAACGCGATCGCAGTTGGATTCTCAAATGGAGTGAGCATACTGAACTTCTGTTCACCCGTTGCGCGATCGAGACAATAAACCGTTTCTTCGGTGCGATCGCATAGCCAAAGCTCTTCATCTCTTACCGTCAAATTTGTAATTCCAACGCCAGGCAACGGAAATTGGGTAATCTTGCGTTTCGTTTGACGTTCGTAGATCAGAATATATCCCAGTTTTTGACTCGTAATATAAACTGTTGACTCCCAAATGCCGATTCCATCGGCTTCATAAGGTAGAACAGTGAACAACTGCGGCTCAAACTGTCCAAACTCACAGCAATAAACCTCTTTGCCTTTCGCAAACCAAATCGTATCCTCCCAGACCGCAAAGCCTGTTGCTTCGATAAATAGCTCGGTGTGATAGGAATTGAGAATTGTTGTATTGTCACTGAGGGGATTGACCTGAAGCAAATAGCCTCGGATCGCATCCATCGTCACAAGTTGATTGTGCCAAGTCGCTAAACCTTGCAGCGCATAAGCCCCGATCGGTCGGATTGATCGAGCAGACCACTCTGAAGCGGCTTGGGGGTTGGAATGCGGAGTTGAAGTACCAGAGTCGAGCATTCAAAAACAGATGCCATAAGTTAACACTTCTGAATTCTAGTAAACCTGAGCGCGATCGAATGTATCCCAGCCAGCGAGTTTTTGAATTGTGCGATCGGCTTTGATCTCACAAAGTATTTAATCTCACAAAGTAAAAGTGGCATTGGATCATCTCCAATACCACCTGCTAACCTTCACCTACAAACTGAATTCACGCTTAAATCGAGACCATTTCTCGCAGTTCGGCTTCTAAAGCGCGTAAAAGATTTTGATCGCCTCGTTCTCTCGCAACCTGCATTCGACGTGTGACATTCCGGTGAATCGTCACGCGATGCGCATCTGCAACAGAATGAGAGCGGCGGACAATGCCAAGCCGTCGCGCCTTCACAGGCGATTTCTCAACCAGGACATCAGCTTTTGGAATACTCATTTGAGCGATCGTCTGACAAGTCCAAGGTTTCACAGACCGTCCGATTTCCGTTTCTCGCACTTCGAGACTGGGAAACGGAGACAAATAAGATTGAGTAAGCCGGGAGTGACGCATAAGAGAGATAATCTAAAAAGGCTATTGCTTGAGGATTCCCCAGGCAATCTATAAACTCGGGGTTATATTCTGTATCTTACGTGACAGTTTATATTTCACCAATACTACTTAAGGAATATTTAGATCTCGCTATCTTTCGAGGCGTTTGAGATGAGCGCAGACATCCCCTGAATCCCACTGCAACTCAGCAATCAAGAGCGCACTCACTCCCGTAACGAGTCCCGTAGTCAGAAATTCCCATCCACCCACATAAGGCAGGAGCGCGATCGCCAAAAAACTTAGCCCTCCGATCCAAGCAAATGCCCGCGATCGAATCCTGATACCTGTGAACAAATACCCGATCGCATTAATGCCTAGCCACAGAGGGCACAGCCGCGCCATCAGTTCTCCCCAACTTAGAAATATACTCAAATCCGTGAGAGTAATTCCTACCAGCATCAGGATGACCCAAGCATCGATCACATCTTTCAGGGGCTTAATCGTGCGCCAACACTGAGAAAGTTTTGCCATTGAGAGCGTGCCCACCAATGACAATCCCGACCATAAGAAGGCTTGAATTTGCCAGTCGATCGCTAAAAATTGAGCGGTGGCAAAAATGAGAGTCGAGATGACTCCCCAGAGGATACAAGCTTGGTCGATGCGGGTGTAAAAGGTGGAAAGAATTATCGTCTTGCCCAGTTGCCAATGAATGCGCCACAATCCAGGTAAATCCTCGATCTCAAAGGCAGAGCGCTTTCGCCGTAGCGGCACAGATCGGTCAAACCAAAAGAGTTCCAATAAAAAATTCCAGGTCATTGTTGTTAACAATTCTTATTATTATTCTAAGAATACTCGATCGCCTGATAGAAATATCTCTATTGAAGCAGCGATTAAAGAATTAGGGTGAGACATCAAAAGGTGGATTTTGAGGCAAGTCTAAGTTTGCGACCTGCGACCCGCTGTATTGAACTTGTCATTCGCTCTGAGCGCTTCTCTTTCTAAAGGTTGACGTAACTTTCAGTTTTTCAGCCCAAGGCTCACTTCTCCAGACAGAGTGACTTGCCTTGGCGTTTTGAGTATTTTGGTTGCATTAGAGCATCTATGAATACCAATCTGAGACATCAACCTCAGTGATTTTGGCTGTAAATAATTAAGGACTATTCAAAATGGCAAATCCCAATCCTCGTGATCCCCAAGATCGCACAAACTATCCTGGCTCGACTTCAAACGACCCACTGAACCCACCAAGCTATAACCGTAACGATTTGTCCAGACAAACGGTTGAAAGGCAGCGGTATGAAGACGCACAGCAAGCCAGAGATGAAAACAATACGGCGAATGGTTTTTTGATTGGAATCTTGTTGACCGGATTAGTTTTAGGCGGTGCAGCTTTGGCATATTTTGTCACCCAGCGCGATCGTACTCCGGTTCCGCAACGCACGATTGTGGTTCCGAGTGCATCTCCGTCTCCGTCTCCGTCTCCAGAGGTACGCGAGCGAGTGATTGAGCGCGATCGCATTGTGCCGGTTCCCCAACCTCAGCAAAGTGCGCCTGTCGTCGTTCCGGCTCCAGAAGTCAGAATTGAATCTCCCAGACCTAACCCTCAAACCTCGCCTTCTACGCCCAGTTCTCAACAGCAGGAGCCTGCCCGTCAAGAACAACCGCGATCGACGAGCGAACCAACGACTACTCCTGAAGCGACTGCAAGCCCCAGTCCAAGTAATACAGGGCAGTAGTGAATGTCCGAAAATTCTTCAATGTATCTGCAATGTTCATATAATGAGAAACGAGTCGATCGTATTGGATTTGTTGAGATGACGCTAATTGCAGTGCTGAAGATAATTTGGATGGTTTCTGCGGTAGGAACAATTATTCTGGTGCTGCTGCATAGCCCGAAAGGGGATGGTTTGGGCGGTTTGGGCGGTCAAGCGCAACTGTTTACCAGTACCAAAAGTGCAGAGACGACGCTGAATCGTCTGACCTGGTTATTAATGACGATTTGTATGGGAATCACGGTGGTTCTCAGTGCCGGATGGCTCGGTCGTTAAAGTGGAATTGGTTCAAAGCGCATTCGATCTGTTTCGCGATCGGATGCGTTTTGTTTTGGGCAATTTCGGTGCAGGCGACTCCAAAGATTCACGCAATGCCACCGATTTTGGCGCAGTGGTCTGATCGATCGGGCGATTATTTCGATCGTGTTGAGAAAACTGAGCCGGAGTATTTGATTTGGTCAGAATTTCCAGTCAAAGTGTATGTTCCGCATGGAGATTCGACTTGGGCAAAGCTGATGATCCAGGCTGTGAATGAGTGGAAAGCTTATTTTCCCTTAGAGTTGACCGATCAAAGAGAAGAAGCGGGAATTGTGTTTGATCGTGCTTCTATTCCGCTCCGGTTTCCTCCAACGGAGCGAGTTCGATTTGCGGATGCTCGGTTCGAGCTTTACAAACAAAACTCTGTTTTGCGGCATCGGATGAAAATTCGGATTCAGCCCAATCGTCCAAATGATTCTTTATTGCTAGCAGCGCGGCATGAGTTGGGTCATGCTTTAGGAATTTGGGGACATAGCCCTCTAGAAACCGATGTAATGTATTTTTCGCAGGTGCGCACGCCACCAACTATTTCACCGAGAGATGTAAATACGTTGAAACGGGTGTATGAGCAGCCGACTCGATTGGGTTGGTAGGAGAGGGTTTGAGCGATCGCGGTTAAGAAAGAAAATTGAGAAGTGATTCGCGCAATAGTACAATTGAACGGACTCCTTGAAGCCGAACATGCGACGCGATCCTCTCTTCTACAAGTTGTTTCAGCAATCTCCAGAGCTGTTGTTTGAATTGATCAATCAGCGACCGGATAATGCAGCAGACTATCGGTTTGATTCGGTTGCGGTGAAAGAACCTAAGTTTGAGATTGATGGAGTCTTTTTGCCGCCTGACTCTGCCGAGCCGGGAGTTGTCTATTTCTGCGAAGTGCAATTTCAGAGAGACGAAGAACTCTACGAACGGTTGTTCAGTGAATCTGCTTTGTACTTCTATCGCAATCGAACAAGGCGTGAAGCGAATTTACCACGGTTCTCAGATTGGCAAGCCGTGATTATTTATCCGTCTCGAAGTGTTGAGCAGGTTGATATTCACCCGTTTCGTGCTTTGCTCAGTTGTGATCAAGTTCATCGGATTTATTTAGATGAATTAGGAGAACCGCGATCGCTCCCCCTTTCAGTTGCAGCGGTTGTCCTGACAATCGTAAAACCGGAAGAAGCACCTGAAACAGCGCGATCGCTTTTGGCTCGTGCAAATGAGGAGACGTTAACTGCAAGGGAAAGGAACGACATAATAGATGTAGTCACCTCGATCATGGCGTACAAGTTTTCAACCTTAAGCCTCTTGGAGATTAAAACGATGCTAGGAATTAATCTATCTGAAGAACCCCGTGCGATTCGAGAAGCGAAAGAAGAAGCGCAAGCAAAGGGTAGAGAAGAAGGTAGAGAAGAAGGTAGAGAAGAAGGTAGAGAAGAAGGCAGAAGGGAGCAAGCGATCGCTTTAATCACACGGATACTGAATCGACGATTGCAACGAGAACTGCCTGAAGAAGTGCGATCGCGGTTAACTGCGCTTCCGCTTCCAGTCCTCGAAGATCTCAGCGAAGCTCTACTAGATTTTCGCAACCTAGATGATTTGGACAATTGGATTGCTGAACATAGCTAAAGTTGCGTTTTTCATCCATGCTATTTTGATCGTGCCTGATGTTCTTAAGATTGGATGTCATCCAAAAACAGTGAAACAAGAGGGTCTGAGATACGCGAACCATGCTTTAGGTGCAGATTCAACCGATAAAATAGGAACACACAATTGAGACACAACCCAAGTGTGAGGAATCTGAACGATGGAATGGACAGCCGAAGCTGAAGCAAAACTCAAAGAAATCCCCTTCTTCGTGCGACCCGCAGCCCGCAAGAAAATCGAAAAACTTGCTCAAGAAATGGGGGCAACTCAAATTACCGTCGAAATCTACGATCGAGCCAAACAACAGTTCGGCAACTAAGCTCGATCGCCGAACTGCACCAAAGTATAAAGTGATTCTTAGACTCTGCGGGGTATACTCACTCAGCAATCTAATCACAAAGCACATCCATGCCCACAAGAATAGCTGTACTCTCCAAATTGAGCGGACTAATTGCATTCAGTTTCGGTTTACTAGCCTGTGGGCAACCCAACACTGCAAGTTTATCTAGCACTCCTATCCAGCCCGCTTCCGCATCTCCTCAAAAGCCATCCTCGCAACCCCGACAAGCCGAAGCATCCTTAAGCAAAACAAACCCCTCGCCGACTCAACCCAGTGCAGAGGCGATTTATACGGAGTTTGAACGACTTACCCAAAAAGCCTGTAAACAGCAGGAAAAAGTGGTCGGGAATATGCGCTACACCCTTTGCAGCATGACTGACACGCAAGGAGTTACCCGCATTGTTTCTGCCTCTTCATCTCTGAAGAACGAAGGCGATGGCGCGGGGTATTGGCTAAATGAGCAGGGCGATATCTACGCAATTCGGTACTTTCATTCTGATGAAGTCGTCGTTCTGCTCCCAGAAGACAAAAAGACGATCGTCGAACTCGTCGGAAAACGAGAAATCAACGTCATCACCGATGAAGCTCGCTGGAATCAGCTAGAACTCGGTGCGAGAGATCAGTTGATGACGATTTCTGAACAGTTTGATCCAGACGCAAGTCAACCATCGGGCACTTCAAAGCCACAATCTATGGAGCAAACCGCCCTTCAGCACCTCAATACTCCTGGATCTGTCAAAGCAACGATCAAGAAAACCGCGATCGTCGAAAACACCGCTCTCCTTCAATGGCAACAAGGCGAAGCAGGCGGCATGATGCTGTTGAGAAAAGAGAACGAGACTTGGAAAGTTCTAACATCGGGCGGCGGTGCAATGAATCTGAGAGACTTATCAGAATACTATGTACCTCGCGTCACGGCAGAATCCCTGCTGACTCAAATCGATCCAAACTGGCGAAAATACTAAACCTGCGTAGGATATATCTGTGACTTGACCACTAAGAATAGCTTATGCCACAAAGTGAAGCGTTTATCCATTCAGACAAAGTTAACCACTGCTATCCTCTCCGGTTACCTCAATTTTTTCAAACAGTAAGCTTCTTTGCGATTGACGGAAGCAAACATGAAAGCGATCGAAGATGCCTGCTTTTCCCAAGACATTTAATCGAATGCCTAATTGATCAGAAATTCCAACCGGGCAGGTGAGGAGTTCTGTGCCGAGTTGAAGCTGGATCTGATTCAGATAAACTGCGATCGTGCTGCCACTTCCGACTTGAATGGCAACTCTTTCACCTGTCCGAAAATCAAGGAATGCTGGATCGATCTGTTGTGCTTGAATCAGCGTGTAAGTTGCGCCAGAATCAACGTAAGCTTCAAAACGTTTCCAAGTTTCCCCTAACTTCATTCCAATTGGAATGAAAGGCTGAACTTTTCCTCGGATTTGCTTGTAAGGAAATCTAACCGTTGTCATTCATTCTCAACTTGAAGCTTCAAATCCATAAATTATCCCATTCTGTAGCAGAAGGAATTGCAACCACAAGCGGCATCACTTTGTCACCCGCCTCCCGAAATGGGCGACAAACTTCTGCCGCACTATCCCCTACTCCAACAAGTTGGCTGTTTTTGATCGCAACAATTTTTCCTGGATATCGATCGATCAACTCATCGAAATGGTCAGAAAGCCAGCGATCGTCTTCTTCCATTATTTTGGCTAAAGTCTGTACATCTGTATTCATTTGATCTACTTCAATTGTCGGATTTGCTCCTATTCTAGGACATCTAATTGGAGAAGTTTTCGGCTATCTCGCTCACCAAAGGACGGTACTCCGATCTCTCCAGACTCCATCCCTTCTCTACAATAGCGATAGCACGATCGACACAGAAGGGGGAACACGATGCAGCCGACCAACTCAGAAAAATTTACCGAAAAAGTCTGGGAAGCAATCATCCGAACTCAAGAGATTGTAAAACAGGCGCAGCAGCAGCAAATCGAGACCGAGCATCTGATGAAAGCTCTACTCGAACAAGATGGCTTAGCGATCAGCATCTTCAACAAACTCGCTGTCCCCGTCGATCGAGTGCGCGATCGTACCGATGATTTTATTCGCCGTCAGCCAAAAGTTTCTGGAAGTGGAACCTCGGTATACTGGGGACGCAGTGCCGATGCCTTGCTTGATCGAGCTGAAGAATATCGCACTCAGTTCGAGGACAGCTTTATCTCGATCGAACATCTTTTGCTCGGGTACGCCCAAGACAGTCGATTCGGAAAAGCATTGCTGTCAGAATTTAGAATCGATGAAGCAAAATTAAGAAACGCGATCGAACAAGTTCGGGGTAATCAAAAAGTGACCGACCAGACTCCTGAGAATAAATACGAATCCCTAGAAAAATACGGGCGTGATTTGACCCAGTATGCTCGCGAAGGGAAACTCGATCCGGTCATTGGACGAGACGACGAAATCCGACGCACGATCCAGATCTTGTCCCGTCGCACCAAAAACAATCCAGTTTTGATCGGTGAACCCGGTGTCGGTAAAACCGCGATCGCTGAAGGTCTTGCCCAGCGAATTCTCAGCGGAGATGTGCCGCAATCCCTAAAAGACCGCAAACTGATCGCCCTAGATATGGGCGCACTGATCGCAGGTGCAAAATACCGAGGCGAATTTGAAGAACGTTTGAAAGCCGTTCTCAAAGAAGTCACCGATTCTCGTGGCAACATCATTCTATTTATCGACGAAATTCATACCGTTGTCGGTGCAGGTGCAACTCAAGGCGCAATGGATGCCGGAAACTTACTGAAGCCGATGCTGGCAAGAGGTGAGTTGCGCTGTATCGGTGCAACGACCCTAGACGAATATCGCAAATACATCGAGAAAGATGCAGCCTTAGAGCGGCGCTTCCAGCAAGTCTTCGTCGATCAGCCCAGTGTTGAAGACACAATCTCGATTCTGCGCGGACTGAAAGAGCGCTATGAAGTTCACCACGGGGTGAAAATCTCCGACTCTGCGTTAGTTGCCGCTGCAACCCTTTCGACTCGATACATTAGCGATCGCTTCCTTCCCGACAAGGCGATCGACCTTGTAGACGAAGCGGCTGCCAAACTCAAAATGGAGATTACATCGAAGCCCGAAGAACTCGATGAAGTCGATCGTAAAATCCTTCAGCTTGAGATGGAGCGACTGTCGTTGCAGAAAGAGAACGATGCAGCATCTCGCGATCGCTTAGAACGATTAGAGCGTGAACTTGCTGATTTCAAAGAAGATCAATCCAAGTTGAATGCTCAGTGGCAGGCTGAGAAAAGCGTGATCACAGATCTTCAGAAGCTCAAAGAAGAAATCGATCGAGTCAACCTTGAAATCCAGCAAGCCGAACGCGATTACGATCTCAACCGCGCGGCTGAACTGAAGTACGGCAAGCTCAACGAACTCAATCGTAAAGTTGAAGAAACGGAATCCCAACTGTCTCAAACTCAGAAATCGGGAGCGACGCTGCTCCGTGAAGAAGTTCTTGAATCAGACATTGCTGAAATCATTTCTAAATGGACGGGTATCCCCGTTAGTAAACTCGTTGAATCTGAAATGCAAAAGCTCTTGCAGCTTGACGATGTTTTACATCAGCGCGTGATTGGACAAGACGAAGCAGTGACGGCAGTTTCGGATGCAATTCAGCGATCGAGAGCCGGACTTTCTGATCCAAATCGTCCAACGGCTAGCTTCATTTTCTTAGGACCAACAGGGGTTGGTAAAACTGAGCTTGCGAAAGCACTCGCTGCTTTCTTATTCGACACCGAAGAAGCAATGGTTCGGATCGACATGTCCGAATACATGGAGAAGCATTCTGTTTCTCGCTTAATTGGTGCGCCTCCTGGATATGTCGGCTATGAAGAAGGCGGACAACTCACGGAAGCGGTTCGTCGTCGTCCTTACTCGGTGATTCTGTTTGATGAAATCGAGAAAGCCCATCCCGATGTCTTCAATGTGATGCTGCAAATTCTCGATGATGGTCGCGTGACCGATTCCCAAGGTCGCACCGTGGACTTCAAGAACACGATTATCATCATGACCTCAAACATCGGCTCGCAGTACATCTTTGAATACGGTGGTGATGACGATCGCTATGAGGAAATGCGATCGAGAGTCATGGAAGCAATGCGATCGAACTTCCGTCCTGAGTTCTTGAACCGGATTGATGAGATCATCATCTTCCACAGTCTGCAAAAGGCTCAACTCCGCGAGATCGTCAAGATTCAAACGCATCGCTTAGAAAGTCGCTTAGCAGAGCGGAAGATGTCCCTGAAGCTCTCCGATGCAGCACTCGATTTCTTAGCAGAAGTCGGCTTTGATCCAGTTTACGGAGCACGTCCACTGAAGCGGGCAATTCAGCGGGAGTTGGAAACAACGATCGCCAAAGAAATTCTACGCAGCAACTTCACTGAAGGCGATACGATCTTCGTCGATGTCGGTGAAACGGAGCGCTTAGAATTCAAACGCTTGCCTTCTGAAGTGTTGACCACGCAATAGGCAATGAAGGGGTGAGACTTCTCTCACCCCTTCATTGCTTAGAAGCAAATGAAATTCCAATTGAGGCATCATTGACCGAAAAAAGCCATCATGCAAGCAGCCGTCCGGATCAGAGCCAAAGTGCTACCTGGAAACAGAATTGAGATTGAAGTTCCTGACAGTTCTGTTGGAGCAGAGGGTGAAGTCATGGTTGTCTTTCCTGAAACGATTCCAATTGGATTTGATCAGCGCGATCGTAGCTATCACCTCTTTTTGATCTTCAGACGTGAGAGACGAACTCACGAGATTTGTGGCTTTTATTCTAAGTGTTTTGGTGAAAACCAATGCTTCTAGAATGCCCGTCTGCCCAAATCAAACCCTGAAGAATCAACTAGAGAATCGGCGATCGCTGTTCCAAATCGAACTTATACCCGTGTGGCAAAATATGCAGCTTTGCACCACAGAGCGCTAAAGCTTCGTCATGCAACAGTTCAGCCATATTGTTGTGCGTGACCGTCGATTCATCCACGATCGTTACTGCACCTTCACCAATGACTTCTAAGATTTTGCCATTGATTGAGATCGCAGTATTCTCATCAATCCCAAAGCCTAAGCTAGCAGGCTGCTGTGCTAAAGCAGAAAGTAATCGTCCCAGTCGTCCGCGTTGTGCGAAATGCTGATCAATAATCACATTCGGCAAAAAGCCCATGCCCCGATCCATGCGAGCTACCTCGCGTCGAGGATTCGTTTCGCCTTCACCCTCGACAATCATCATATCGGGCATCATCGCTGCACCTGCACTCGTTCCAGCAATTACAATGCCTTCAGAAAAGCGCCTGTGCAAAACAGCTTCTAGCTCTGTATCTTTCAAGCATTCTGTAATTCGAGCTTGGTTTCCCCCCGTGAAGAACACCCCGGTCGATTGAGAGATAGCTTCGATCGCTCTTGGATCACTCGCATCCTCACGCTTGCCCGTATCGACAACCTGAACGTCTTTTGCGCCTAATCGCTCAAAAATGTCAATGTACTGCGCGCCAACTTCACCTGGTAAGCCCGTCGCAACCGTCATCACAACAATATGCGCATCAAGTCCACCTGATCGCCGCACAAATTCCCGCAGAATCTTACACTCTCCCTCTTTATCCTCGGCTCCACCAATAATGACAAGTTCACCATGCGTCTCAGGTAAAGCGACATTCTCTTGAGGGTCATCCTGAGCAGGCGTTTCAATCTGACTTACCATAACCATCTCCAATATAAGAGTTTGATGTTACTGAACCATATTTGGTTATCACTCCATCACAACCGAACGGTAGATTTCGATACAAAAATTAGAGCGCCCGCGAATCTCTCGATCGTCGTCGATAGCTTTCAAGTAGCAACATCCAACCCAAACGAAACTGATTAAAGCTCTTGACCTCAGGTTGAATTAAATCAGTCAAAAACGCCTTTGCTCTTTCTAAAGGAAGATGGCGAGGTTTGCCTTTATAAACGATTTGGTACTCATTGTCATATTCACCATCGCCATAGCCTGAAATTAAGTGCAGATGAAACGCTTCTTCCGCTAAGGTATGAACTTCTTCACGTAAATTAGTATCCATAATGTTAGTCTTTCTTGATTTAGTCTGAGTTGTAATACAGGTCAGAATCTTTTGACACCTAGCTTGAGTTTTACTCTTTGGGATAGACGCAGTTTACGCTTCGATTTCTGTAGAGTCTCAAGGTACAAATATCTTGTGAAATTATGGTTGTCGATCGCATCTCCGAACTCAACCGCGTCAATGCGAGAAAAACTGATGCGTTTGATATTTTTAATATTCGTGCTTACGTTGGTGCAAATCCCTATTTGTCGATGGCTGCCATCGTGTTCGATTTTACGCTGACGAAAAATCAGAATGCGCTGCCCGTCCAGCAGTATGCCAAGATTGTGAGCGATCGCTATCCTGATTTCCGAGAAAAAACGTTTACTTCTCATGCTGATCTGTTTGCTCAGACCGTCGCGAAAGTGAGTGCACTGGAGATGGATCTGCATTTGCAGCACTGGAGTGTCACGGCTTATCCACAGTTCGATCGTATTGCAGTCGAAACGCTACATGCTCGAACCAGTCGAGAACTGATCTTTTCAGTTTGGGACTGGTTTGAAGCGATGACTCAGGGACAAGATTTTGCGATCGCAAATCACATCGAAGTGCTACAGGCGCAGTTTCGGCGATCGGTGTATGGTGGCCCTACGGTTTATGCTTTACTCAAATCGGCTAGAGAGCTAGGCATTCCCACTTTCTATCTGTGGGATGAAGGCTTGATGCAGTATGGCTACGGGCGAAAGCAAGTCAGAGGCATTGCCACAACTTTCGAGCGGGATAGTCATCTCGATTCAGACTTCACGACACGCAAAGATGACTGCAAAGCGTTCTTGCAAACTTTAGGATTTCCTGTGCCAAAAGGTCGGATTGTTTCGAGCTTCAATGAAGCACTCAACGCAGTTGATCGCATCGGTTATCCAGTCGCGGTAAAGCCTGTGGTCGGACATAAAGGCATCGGCGTGACAGCAAATATCCAATCCGATGAAGATCTAGAAGCCGCATTCGATCGAGCAGTAGAAGCTGTTGAACCCGAACAATCAATTCGAATCATTATTGAACAGAGTATTGAAGGCGATGATTTTCGATTGTTGTGTGTGGATGGAAAGTTCATTGCTGCGACGAAGCGCGAACCTGCTTCGGTAGTCGGAGATGGAATGTCCACGATCGAGGAATTGATCAACCGAGCGAATCGCTCTCCTGAACGCAGCGATACCCCAACTTCGCCGATGGGTAAGATTCATGTCGATGACGCGATGCACCGCTATCTAGCTGAGCAGAATTTATCAATTGAGACAGTACTAGAGCGCGATCGCACAATCTTCTTGCGCAAAGTCGCGAATCTCTCCGCTGGTGGACTGAGCATTGATGCAACACCGAACATTCATCCCGATAACATTGTGCTAGCTCAGGATGTCGCTCAACATTTTCGCTTGACTTGCCTCGGCATTGATATCATGACCCGCGATCTCAGCTGCTCTTGGAAAGAAGGAAACTTTGCCATCATTGAAATCAATGCGGCTCCTGGAATTTTTATGCACTTAAAACCTGCGATCGGCAATCGAGTCGATGTGACTTCTCATATTTTGAAAACCTTCTTTCACTCAAGTGCAGAAGCTCGAATTCCGATCATCACCTTCAATCGCGTTACTCTTTCAGACTTGCAAACTGCGATCGCTTACATTCTTCGACATTATCCGCATTGGACAATTGGAGCCGCTTGCCAAGATGGTATTTTGATTAATCACTCTGAAAAACCACTGCATCCAGACTACAACACCAACATTCAGAATCTACTGAGAAATCCTAAGTTAGATTTACTGATTGCTGAATATCCTGAATCCATTCTCGATCGCTCTGGCATGTTTTATGAAAAGAGCAATCTTGTTGTGCTGAATGATCCAACAGAGATCGAAATGATGTTGGCAAAAAATATTTTTGAAGATGCAAAAGTTGTGATTAAGCAAGGCAGTAAAGTTTCAACTCAATATCAAGGATTGATTGAACAATATGCTTTAAGTGAATCGTTCGATCAGGTTTACCTAGAAGCAATCGCGGCAATGATCTTGTAAAACTGATGCCTTTGAAGAGACATATATCGATTCTCTAGAGAATTCTTCTGAATTAAGTAATTTTACTGGGTGATTCTTGTGGAATTTATGTGTTAATTGGCACGTAAAAGAAGCAAGCTGGTAAGTTAGTGTGCTTACTAAATTTACTGGTTTGCATGAGCGACGTTGCCCCGTTTAACTAGTGTGTCCCTACTTTTAGAGGGTCACAACTGGTTATATTACTTCTCAGGAATTACCCAATGTCAGACTTTGAGCAAATCTCCCTGTTGACGATCGACAACCAATCCCTTTCTCTTGGCACGGTACTTCAGTACTTTCAACTCTCTGGAAAACTGATGCCTTGGATTAGAGACATTCTGGAACAGCATATTGTTTTTCAAACGATTCAATCTCGCAACGACTTGAATATTCTTGAATCTGAGGTAGATCAAGCAGTCATTAATTTCCGAATCAACAATCAATTGTCTGATGCAGATGTCTTTGAGCAATGGTTGATCAATCAAGGCATCGACTTCGCAGTATTGAGAAGTCGGTTTGTGATTGGGCTGAAAGTGGACAAGCTGAAAGCATTGATCGCAGAGCCAAATTTGCAGGCATTGTTTGATCAGCAGAAGCTCGCATTGGATCAGGTCGAACTTTATTACATGATCGCTTCGAGCCAAGAGATTGCTGAAGAAATTCAGCGCAAAATCGAACAAGAAGGTGGTTTTGAGAAAGTTGCGAGAGAGTATGCTTTAGCAGAAGAGCCGCAAGTGAGCTTGGTTAGACGGGCTTTTTCGCTGGCTCAGTTGCCTGAAGACCTCAGAACCGCGATC
The DNA here is from genome assembly GCF_026735145.1 of Leptolyngbya sp. GGD. Lineage (NCBI taxonomy): Bacteria > Bacillati > Cyanobacteriota > Cyanophyceae > Leptolyngbyales > Leptolyngbyaceae > Leptolyngbya > Leptolyngbya sp. GGD. The sequence continues at coordinate 224,288 of NZ_JAPQKE010000005.1, read as the reverse complement.
GCACAAAAGCAAGCGGGCGATACAGTAGGCGCAATTGAAGTTGAGCAGCGCTGGTGTGTATTCCGCATTGAAGCAGTCGTCCCTGCTGTCTTGGACGGTGAATTAAAAATTGCGCTACAAAATCGGCTGTTTGAGCAATGGGTTGCTGATCAGATTCAGCAGTTGTCTGTTCGATTGGGCGGATCTCAACGGACTGAGGTTTCTACAGTTGAGACAGAAGAACGGGAACTGGTCGCAACAATGTAGTTGATCAAATGCAGAGGGGTGAAGGGATGTGTCCATTGATCAGACTTTTTGCCCCCTAGATATCCTGTTCTGAGATCCTTTGAAAAGCACAGAATACCTTAATCACATCGACATACTGTTTGAGGAATATCGTTCATCGCATTCACCCGCACCCAGACTAGAAGTCGGGGCTAATTGAACAAAGTCCACTGAAGGGACTCATAGCCAATCAGAATTAGGTCTTTAGTCCTTTTCAAAGGACTTCGCACCGTTAGCCCTGGAATTCATTCCGGGGCGAGATAGAACGGAGCGAGGAACCTGTTGATACGTTTCAAACACCCGCTAAGCGCGATCGCTTCTCGATATCGCGCAGTTTTGCTTTTCCTCTAAACTTGATCCCGGTAACGACCTATGCAATCTGATGCTCTCCTTCGCAATGCTCTACTAGGTTCTACAACGGCAATCGCCCCCGCGCCGCTTGAGATTAACTTAAGTCCAGCACTGAATGATATCTCTCGATCGAGTTCGATTGCATTTGTCGATCGTGGAATTCAAGGATATGAAAAGCTCCTCGCAAACGCTGCTTCAGGAACAGAAATCTATATTCTAGATCCTATCAAAGATGCAGTTTCGCAAATCACCGACATTCTACTAGAGCGCACGAGCATCTCGGCAGTTCACATTCTTTCGCATGGAAGCAGCGGCGGACTGACATTAGGACAGAACTGGCTCGATAGCAACGCTTTGGAGCAGTATGCGGATCAGTTCCGAAGTTGGTCAAAGGCACTCACTCAAGATGCAGATATCTTGCTCTATGGATGCGATGTCGCAGAAGATGAAACAGGAAAGGCGTTCGTCAAACTGCTAAGCCAATTAACGCAAGCAGATATTGCAGCATCGAGCGATCGTACAGGAAGCGCGAGCCTAGGTGGAAACTGGATATTAGAAGTCAAGACTGGAGCGATTGAAGCTGAGACGTTACTGAATCAAGCTGAATTCAGTAACGGTCAATGGTTGCTTGCCCAAACTTTGACGGGAACTAATTTTAATGCTGGAAGTTTAACCTATAACGAAGCCATTTCGATTCAAGGAACGACTTCACTAAGAGTCACAGGTGACTTGGATCTGAGCAATTTAGGCTCGATCGTTGGAGATAACAATGCAGCAACGATCGATAATTTGTCGATTACCGTAGATGGAACTGTCACGCTCAATGGCAACATTGGTGGGCTTGGACTCAACAATCTGACGATCAAGGCAGGAAAAGGAATTACGATCGGTGGAATTACGATCGGACTCGCTGGCAATCTCGACTTGAGCGTGGATGCAGGCTTATCGGTTCCATCTTGGGCAGAACTTGCCCAAAATATTGCTTTTGTTGATCAAGGCGTGAGTGCAACGATTAACGTTGGAGCTAATGCGAGCATTAATGCTCAGAATATTTCGCTGGTTACAAACACTTCAACTAGTAAGTTTGCTGGTTTTAATGTGTTTGAAAATGATTTACTCGCTCTCTTGGCTGGGCAATCTCCACCTTCGATGACTGGAGATCTTGAATTCATCGAACGCAGCGGGAATGATGCGGCTAGGATTCGTCGGACAAATGGAGGAAGCTGGATTGCAGATGGATTTGAAGCGGGGCAAACAATTAAAGTCATTGGATCGAGCGAAAATGATAGTAATACGTTTGAGATTGCATCGGTTACGGCAACTGAAATTACTTTAATCGCTTCCGATGTGTTAAGAGCAGGAACGAACACTGGTGTGACTGTCAAGCAAGCGATTACTTCGATTCTGCCTCAAGATATTTTACTAGGTGCAATTGATAAAAACGGCATCAAAATTAACACAAGTAACTTTACGGTTGAGGATGCTTCTAACGTTTTAAGACGGCAAATTTCTCAATCTAAACTGCTGAACTTCAGTCTTCCAGTTGAGTACTTAAAGTCCCGGTCTGAGAGTTTAATCACAATTCAATCTGGCGCGCAACTCGCGGCTAATGGAAATGTCACAATCGAATCTGCTGCACAGTCTGATGTTGGTTTGAAAACGCTGGCTCTGATGCTTGGAGCCGCTTATGGCGAATCAGCCGCGATCGCGAAAACTCAGATTAATTCAGGAGTCAGGATTAATGCTGGCGGCGCGGTTCGGGTGCGATCAGATGTGACAAACAATCTCGAAGTTGAAGTCAACATGACAGCGGGCGTGTTGATGGCTGTGGGAGCGAACCTCCTCAAGCTTCCTGGTGCTCAGATCACGTTTGCTTACGGCAAAGGCTATTCAGAAGCAGAGTCTCTCTTGAGTGCTGGAGCAAGTATCACCGCAGGCACAGTTGATATTACTTCTAATACACTGAATAACTTCAAGACAACTGCCATTAGCCAAATCGTAAGCGGTGGCAGCGCTGCCTCAGTTGGATTAGCAGTCGGCGTTGCGCTGGCTGATCACGAATCGAAGAGTAATGCAATCATAGAAGGCAATGTCACAACAACAGGTAATGCAACGATCCAGGCAACAGGAACGAATGCAACGAACCGACTCGAGGCAAGGGGCGTAATTAAAGCGAATGCGTTTCCCTTCCAAGATAAGGTCATCTCAAAACTTGAAAAACTTCAAGCGTTTAGGGAACTTGAAGCAGGGCTACGAGGGCAATTAAACGTTCTGTCTCAAAAATTGCAGGGTGAGAATCTAGCGAAGCCGCAATCTGATACCTCTGGTTCGCAAGGAAGAAAGTTTGATGTCGGGGCGGCAACTGCGATCGCGAGTAGTGTGAATATTGTGACAGCCCGGATTGCCGATGGAGCAACCCTCAAAATCGGTGGTAATCTCACAGTTTTTGCAAAAGCAGAAGATAACTTCAGAGTCATCACGAATGGTGGAGCGAAAGCAGGCGCAAAACTGAGCCTGGGTGGAGCGGTTGCGATTTCAACTCATACCAATGAGGCAAATGCTTCGATCGGAAATGCGATCGTCGATGTTGAAGGGATTCTGAGTGTTAATGCACAATCGATCGTTCCGGATCAAGTAAAAGTTGCAGAAGATTTTAATACATTCTTAGGTGCGATCTCAGGCTTCCAGATTGATCCAGTTCTATTGGCAACAGATGGGCCACTGACTATCTTTGAAAATGCTGACACTTATATTACTAAATTTGTCAAATCATTAGAGAAAATCAAGCAACCTCTGGCTTATATCAATGATGATTTAGGGTTCCCTGATAAAGTCGCAACGACTTATACTTCTGCAAGTGCTGACGCAGGGGATACCAAAGGCGGTTTTGCCATTTCCGGCAGTGTGCTTATACTCACAATCACCAATACTGCAAATGCTTGGATTGCATCGGGTGCAAAAATTAATCAAACTGATACAGGCAAGGCAGACCAGGCAGTTCGAGTCAATGCTGAAACACGAATTGAAACGATCAATATTAGTGGCTTCCCTTCTGTTCTGAACCTCATTAAGCCTGCAACTCAAAGTAAAGGGGGCGCAGTGGGTGGAGTCTTTGGTGGAGTCGTCTACAACAACACAACCAAAGCTTACATTGCCGATAAAGCCGAGGTCAAAGCGAAAAAGGATGTTGAAGTCAAAGCGAATTCTGAAAATTTCACAATTAATATTTTGAAGTCGGGGGCAGCAGGCGGAAACTTCGGAGTTTCTGGCTCTGTTGCACTCAATAGCATCACGAACAATACCCAAGCTTATATTGATAATTTAGCCAAGGTTGAAGCGGGCGCTGATCTGATTGTGACTGCAACTCATGAGGCATTTGCGCTAACGATTTCGGGTGCGACATCAGCAAGCGAAATCGGCATCGGCGCTTCAGTCGCGGTGAATGAAGGGGAAAACACTGTTAAAGCATTCATTGGGAATGAACAAACTAGCGTAGGCACAGCAGGAATCTTTACCGCAGGGGGTAATGTCCAAGTCGAGGCAACGTCGCAAAGTAAGCTAATGAGCTTGACGATCGCGGGAACCAAAGCTGGTGGAGGAAATAGTATTGCCGCCCCAACAGACGGGCTTGATGGGCAATCTGTTGGAGATTCACTCGGGTCTGCGCCGGAACAAAACTCAAAGCAAAAGGGCGGATTTGGGCTGTCAGGAAGCGTTTCAGTTAATGATATCGATAGCACAGTCACAGCTTACATCAGCGATAATGTCACCGTGAATGCGATCGGGAATGTCTCGGTTAAAGCGGAAGATGATGTCTTCTTGCTCTCGGTCGCAGGAGCAGCAACTTTAAATCTAGGGGCACAAGGTGGAGCCGCAATTGCCGGCGGAGTCTCTTTCAACGATCTCGATCGTAACGTTCGAGCCTTTACCCAAAACGCTAACATCACTACAAAAGATGTTCTAGTCAATGCGAAAACCGAAGATACAATCGTCTCGGTTGCTGCGGGTGCAGGAGGCGGAAAATCCACAGCGGCTTCGATCGCAGGTTCTGTCGATCTCAACTTGATAGATAGTACAACAGAGGCATTCCTAGGTCAGGGAACAACCTTAAATGCGACAGGTTCCGTGACCGTGAATGCTCAGAACGATCTCTTACTGGTTTCAGTTGCAGGAGGAATCGCAATCGGCGGTCAAGCAGGCATTGGAGCCGCAGTTGATGCAAGCGTCATGAATCTCGCAGCAAATGCATTTGTTGACACAGGTGCAGCAATTAGCGCTGCTGGAGATATCAAAATTACTGCAAGCTCTGAAGAAGATATCGTTTCAGTTGGTGCAAGTTTAGCGGCTTCTAAAGGATTGGGTCTAAGTGGATCAGGTGCAAGCCAGAATCTCAATACAACTGTGCTTGCGTACATTGGCGCAGGCGCGACTGTCAATACGAATGACAACCTCGTGATCAATGCAGACAGCGATGTTTTCGCAGTTGTAGTTGGAGGGGCGGCTGGACTCGGTAAACAAACTGGAGTTGGGGCTTCACTGGCGAATATTAACCTTGATCGAACAGTGCAAGCTTATATTGGCAATTCAGCGATCGTCAATGCAAAAGGGAATGGTGCAGCAGTTACAACACCAGATAATGCTTTAACTGGCAATGGTATTCTGATCAATGCGAATGCAAAAGATGTGCTCCGACTCGTTGGCGCAGGTGGAGCCGGAGGTTCAAACCTCGCGATCTCAGCTTCTGCCGTTGTCAATACGATCGACAGCACAGTCGAAGCCTACATTGGTCAAGGCGCGCAAGTGAACACCCTGAATAATGCCGCAGCGTCTCTTGCTCAATCTGTTCAGATTCGTGCCAATCATGATTCAGATTTACTGAGTGTGGCAGGCTCAATCTCAGGCGGAGGGAAAGCAGGAATTGGCGCGGCGGCAGACGTTTTGCTTTTGAATAAAGCAGTTCGGGCTTACATTGGTAATTCAGCAACAGTGAATGCCCAAAACAACATCACGATCGATGCTCTGTCTAAGGAAACAATTCTTTCCATCAGCGCAGGTGCTGTCGGCGGCGGTAAAGCAGGGATTGCAGGAACAGCTTCAGCATTGACCGTTACGAATACAACTCAGGCATGGATCGGCAACGGGGCAAATGTTACTGCAGAAGGGAATATTCGAGTCAATGCCAACGATCAAACTGAAATTGATGCAATTTCAGGCAACATTACAGTTTCAGGAGTTGCTAGCATTGGCGCATCTGCGGCAGTTACGATCGTCAATAAAACGACCGAATCTTATGTCGGTCAAAATGCTCAAGTTCGTGCCAAAGCACTACGAGATGGCATAACCGTCAATACAGGCGAATTTACGATCGGCTACACTGCTCAAACTGGAACCAATACAACAGAAGTCTTTGCTCCAGGTGGCTATAATCGAGACTTGACGCGAGATGGGTCAAACGATGTCAGTGATCCAAAGCTCACTCAACAACGAGTTGCAACCGCGAATACTCGATTGATGAAAGGACTATCGATCACAGCAATTAACCAAGACGATATTGAAGCGATCGCAGTAAGCGGCGGCGGCGGCGGTGCGGTAGCAGCAAATGTGAGCGGCTCGGTAAATGTCACAGGTAATACGGCTTCTGCCTATGTCGCAGAAGGAGCAGTGATCAACGCGAACAATACCAATGATGGCGTGGATCAAACGGTTCTGATTGCCGCTGGAAATGATTACTATCATATGGGCATTTCAGGTGCAGGTGCAGTCACGGGTGGTACTGGAATCACTGCGGGCGCAGTTGTCACAACGGTCGAAAATACAACTCAAGCCTTTGTCGATGACACTGCGATCGTCAATGCAAAGCGGGATATTGCAGTCGTCGCAAATGCTAAGGAAGATATTCTCACCGTAGGAGCTAGTGCAGCAGCAACAGGATCAGTGGGGGTAGCCGGGGCAGCTTCAGTCTTGTCGATCAAGAATCAAACCTATGCGTATATCGGCGATCGTCTTGCAGATGGAGTTGGTGCGGTCGCCAATGCAGGCGGAAATATTCTCGTCAACGCGAATGATACGACTGAAACCTTCATGATTGCAGGCAGCCTTGGAGTTGGATTGGGTTCGGCTGGATTTGGGGGAGCAGTAGGAGTCGCCACGATTACAAAAGACACACAAGCATTTGTCGGTGCATCAAGCACTATTACAGCGAAAGCGAATAGCAGTGGACTGACCGATATTTTCAGCGGAGAAGTTACTAACACAGCTTTCTCAACCAAAACAACGTTCCAAGGTCTAGCAGTTCAGGCAAATTCTTCAGAAACGCTGTTTGGAGTCGGGGGCAGCGGAGCTGGAGGATTCTATGCGGGTCTAGCAGGTGGGGTGACGGTAAATATCATTGATTCTGACACCCGCGCTTTTGTTGGAACAGGAGCTAACATTAATCTAAATGCTCCAGATGCCAACACGAACGCATCTGTAAGTGTCGCCGCCGCAAATCGAACTCGTGCCTTTACCTTTGCTGGTGGAGTCGCGATCGGAGGTGTGGGCGTTGCGGGTGGAGTTGATGTTGGCAGTATTAGAAATGATACTTCTGCCGTCATTGACAATGGAACAATCGTGAATGCCAAAGGCAATGTTGATGTCAATGCTCTCTCGATTAAAGATGTTGACAGCTATGCAGTGAGTGGTGCCCTTGGGGTTGGTGCACTAGCAGGTTCTGTCTCAGTATGGTCGATCGGTGCAGGGTACAATTCATCTTACTCAGATGGAAGTAGCTCAGATACCTCGATTAACGCAGGTGAGTATAACAAAATTACGGCCTACAGTGATGGACGAGCAGGTGCATTTAGCTCGCTGCTGGGAGGTTATGGCAATACAAATGCTGATGGAAGCAGCAGCCTCTTAGGCAGTTCCATGCGATCTGCTAGTACTCGTGTCAAATCAAATCCTGTTACAGGGGTAATGGAATCTGCGGCTGTCTCAGCAGGAACAACTGCTCTGATAGGCAATGTAGTCGTCAATGCGGGTCAAAATATTGCAGTTCAAGCCAAAGAAAGGTTAACCCTGGATCAATTTGTGGGTGGATTTGCGGGCGGTGCAGTTGGAATTGGCGGATCAGTTGCGATCGCGAATCTAAGCAGCAATACGAATGCTAAAGTTAACAATAATGCAACTCTTTCTGCGATCGACAATATCACGCTGAAATCCGAGTTTATTGAAACTCTCAATGGTAAAGCCTTTGCAGGACAAGCAGGGCTTGCCGCTCTCGGTGCTCAGGTTGTGGTTCTAAACGACAGTAGTACACAGTCAGCGATCGTAGGCAGCGGTGCCAAAATTACTCAAGCCAAGACGGTCAGTATTGAAGCACTGACGACTCGAAATCTTTCTGCTCAAAGCATTGGTGGTGCAATTGGAGGAGTTGCGGTTGGAGCTTCAATTGCAAGAAGCACGGTGAGCGGTTCAACACTTGCCTCAATCGGTGCGAATGCTCAGATTGGACAGGAAACAGGCAAAACTGTAAATGATGTGATTGTGCGAGCAGATGCGAATCTTGATTCGACTGCAAGAGCGATCGCGGCGACGGCAGGTGTGCTGGCAGGAAGTGGTGCTGCCAGTTTCTCATCCGTCTCACCTACAATTTCTGCATCTGTCAGTGGGGCAGTGAAAACAACAAACGACATTTCTATCACAGCAAATGGGTTGATCAAATCGAGTGCTAAAGCAGAAGGAGTAGCACTTGCGGTGGGAAGTGCAGGCGTGTCGATCGCAGAAGCAAACGGAAATGCAACAATCACTGCAGCAACACAGCCCGATGCCAAACTCGAAGCAGGTCGCGATATCCTGCTGCAAGCGCGCTATAACCTTGATGGCAATGGTAACGGCATCGATGATGCGATTAAAGCAGATTCTAATGCATCAGCAAAAGGACTCTTGCTTGGTGCGAATGGTGCAGTGACTAAACTTAATTCGACTGCGAATATCTTAGTTCAGACGGGTATTCGTTCATTGCTGGATGCTAAACGTAATATAACATTGGCGGCAACTGCAAATAACGATGTAAACGCAATTGCGGTTGGTCAAGCAGGTGGATTTTTAGCAGCAGGTTCAACCGAGACGAACGTGACAATTAACGTCGCTGCAAATGCAGTCATCGCTCAAGATAGTCTTCTTCAAGCTGGCAATGATCTGAGCATCGCTTCAAATGCTATCTCGAATGTCAAAGCAGATGCTCAAGGAGGAGCAGGTCAAAATCTTTCAGGATTTTTAGAATCTTTGTTCACTGGAAACTTAAGCGGCTTATTTTCAGGTGGGCTGCCTTCTGTTTTGGCAGCAGGTGGATCGTTGACGACCGTCTCGATCGAGAATACTGCTAACACTGATCTTGGAGTAGGGGCTGATTTAACGGCTGGAAACTTATTGAATATTACAGCCGATGCGAAAGTAATCGTAGATGCTGACTCTAAAATGTCTGCTGCAAGTACAGTTGTTGCGGATTCAATCACAGCCGTGAGTGTTGTTGTCGATTCGGATGCGTTGATTCGGATGCAGGCTAGCTCAACGGCAAATGGAAAGATAACTACACTACGCGCACAAGATCGAATCGGAGTGAATGCGCTAGCGAGAGGAGAAGCAACTGCAGATCTTGCATCAGCATTTGGAAGTGCTGGAACACAGGTGAATGTAGGTTCATCGATTGACCCAAGTGAAGCGAAGATTATTTTTGAAACAGGAACAAAAGTAACCGGAACCGATAAATTAACGATCGAAGCCTTGAATAATCAAGAGGGCGGCAATCTCCTCTCGCGATCCGAAGCGAAGGTGTATGGAACGCTCACTGGAACAGCCAGTACTGTTGCAGATGGAAGTGTTGACGTTCGCTCGATCGTAGAATCAGCGTCAGGCTCAGAGATGTCTGCGGCTGAGTTGCTCGTTCGATCTGAGTCGAATTATGTCCTCGATCGTCTTCCGGTCAGTGATGCCTCTACCATTGTGACCAAGGTGATCGAAGTTGCGCGAGAAGTAACACGGACAATTACGAAGTGGCTACCTTGGCCTTTTGACGATATCGTCGAAACGATTGTTGAAACTGTGATTGATTTGGTTACAGTCTTTGAATTTAGTACCAACAACTCTTCTGTCGGTGGAAGCGGACTCAAATTCAGCGATACGATCAATCTTAATGGTGACATCTACAACATTGGCGCGCAAAACAAGCTGCTGATTGTGAATGCGGATGGCAGTATTGATCCAAGCAGTAATGTCAGTACTCAGATTGTGGGTAATGACATCATTGTGGGAGACATTATCAATGATAGTAAGGCGAAAATGGCATTCCTAGCTCCAAAGGGGCAGGTCATTGGCAATGCTGTGTTGTATCTGAATAAGTTAATTGATGAAGTTCGCGTTCTGAATAACTCGAATCGGAATTTGGTCTTTAACCGAGTGGACATGTTGAGTGCTCAGACGAATGAGCCTGATGTGGATTACAGAAGAGCACCCACTCTTCCAGGTAGAGATTACAGAATCGATTCAACCATTCGTCAAAGTCAATTCATTGTGACTAACAATGGGACTTCTGATGTGACCTTCAATCGGTCAATCAGCAATGTTACTGCGTTCTTCAATATCGTCAACAATGGTGGCTCAATTAAAGCAGGTAATCCAAGCGTTTACTTTGAAGTTGGCAACTCTGGACATCTGCTTTTAGAAGCGAAAAATGGGGGAAGCATTGGGGCTGCAAATCAACGTCTCGGTGCACGGCTCTTGCGTGCACGATTGAATCCAGATGGCAGTGTTTCAAGTTTGCCTGCGGAAGTGATTGCTTCAGCAGGGGGTAGCATTTACTTAGACATTACTGGAATCAACGTAATTTCTGCACCTTATACCAATCAAGTCGTAGATGGTATTACCTTGAGGTTTGATGCAGGACTTGATATTGACGTGATTACTTCTGCAAGCCAACTGCTCGATAACAGAGGGCAGCTAAACAATGGCAAGGGCGTTTATGATGTTCTGAATGCAGTATCGACGAACGGCAATGTCACGATCGATGTAAGAGCAGGCGATTTAATCTTAGGTGATAGTCAAACCTATAGCGGCACGTACTCTGATCCGAAGATTGGCACAATCCTCTCTAACAATGGAATCACGACTCTAAAAGCTTCTGGCTCAATCCTCGATAACAATGATGCTGCAGCCACTGATATTACGGCTCGATCAGCAGTCCTCCAAGCAGGTTCAGGCATTGGACAGGCAACAAATGCGATCGAGACGACCATCAGTAATCTTGAGGCAAATGGCGGTACAGGTGGTGTTTGGATTGATAACACTGGAAACCTGGTCATTGGTGGAATTAGTTCTATGATCGGACTCAGTGGTGATCTCGCATTGCTGCTTAACAATCGGGGTTCGCTGCGGGTTCAAGAAAATGTATCTTCTGTCGGTGAGATTACGCTGAATGTGCCTGATCTGCAAACGCCAGGGCAAGACATTACTATCACAGGTAATTCAACGATCAGGAGTTCTGGTAGTTCAGTTAGCGTGCTTGCAGGCGACGATATTCAAATTGATCAAGGTAGTGGAATTTCAGCAAATAATACGATCTCTATCCGAGGAGATTACGGGAATGTAGACGCGGTTGGAAGCACGATCGATATTCGCGGAACGCTCCAAGCCCCAACCGTTGAAATCACAGGTGACATTAACAACGATCGAGTCAATCTCACAAACGTTGCGGCAAACTCACCGGTCACGATCAGAACTTTAGACGATGATGACACGATCAATATCGGCAGCAATTCAACTCCGACGACGAATACAAATGGTACGTTAAACCAAATCAATGCGAATTTGACGATCGAGGCTGGAACCGGAGCCGATCAACTCAAAGCAGACGACTCAGGCGACACGACAGCGAATACCGGAACCCTAACCAGTACTCAACTCAGCGGATTAGGAATGACAGGTGTCATCAACTATGCTGGCGTTGAAACGCTCGAAGTCGCACTCGGTTCTGGAGCAGATACATTTACCGTTGCGAGCACGATCGCAGGAACAACCACAGTCAATGCAAATGCAGGCGCGGATACTGTCAATGTTCAATCAATCTCAGGCGCGACTACAGTCAATGCAGGTGCAGACAACGACACAATTAATGTCGGAAACGCGAGCAATACTGTTAACAATATTGGTGCAGTTCTAACTGTTCAAGGTGATGCAGGTACTGATACTCTCAACGTGATTGATTCGGGTGATACCACTGCAAACACAGGCAATTTAACCAGCACTCGCGTCTCAGGTTTAGGAATGGCAGGCGCGATCGATTACAACACTGTTGAAGCCTTAGACATTACTCTTGGGTCAGGTGGTGATACCTTTACGGTTCAGAGTACACACACAGGTTCTACGACTCTAAATAGTGCTGCGGGTGCTGATACGATCGCAGTTCAATCCAATGCAGGCGCAACGACCGTTAATGCAGGCGCAAACGATGATAACGTAACGGTTTCGGTGATCACTCCAGGTGGAACATTAGTTGTAAATGGTGAAGCAGGCAATGATGTGGTGAATGCAACTGCATCCACACGCGGTATTGTTCTCAATGGTGGAGATGGCGACGATACGCTACAAGGCGGATCAGGCAACGATTTGATCGGCGGCGGATCAGGGAACGATCGTATTGATGGCAATGCCGGAAATGATGAAATCTATGGCGATTCGACTTTTCCGGTTCAAGCAACAGATGCGGCTTATAACAGCTTTACCTTTGATGCGAATGTGATGACGGCTCCTGCTGGATCGCGTCCAAGTGCTATACAGCAAACTTCTCAAGGGAATGACACAATTTCCGGTGGAATTGGAAGCGATACCGTTTATGGGGAAGGTGGCGATGACAACATCGTTGGAGGTAGTTTTACTGCGAATGTCGCAGATGGAACGGACTATCTGTTTGGTGGAGCCGGAAATGATGTGATTGCTGGCGATAATGCCACGATTGATGTCAATCGCTCGATCGCGGTTTTCAATGACAATAACGGCGCGGCGGATTACATCTTTGGGGATACTGGAACGCTCACATTTGCTCCGACAGGAGAAGTGACTCGCGCCGCGAATGCTTCGGTTGCAGGAGATGGCAACGATACGATCTCCGGTGGAATTGGTAATGATGCTCTCTTTGGTGGAGCCGGAAATGATGTGATTTCTGGAAACTTGGGAGACGATCGCTTAATCGGTGATCAAGGTGTGATTGACTTTGTGAATAGTGCAGTCACCAAGATTGAAACGACAGAAGCAAATGTTGGCGGAACCGACACGCTAAATGGCGATGAAGGCAACGACATTGCGATCGGGGGATTTGGAAATGACACGATTTCTGGAAATGCTGGAGATGATTTCTTAATTGGAGACAACGGACGCGCGCAATTTGCGGCAGGCATCTTAACGAGAATTGAATCGATTGATCCAGGACTCGGAGGAAATGATGCGATCGCTGGAAATGACGGTAATGACATTGCGATCGGCGGATTTGGGGACGATACGGTTTCTGGAGAGATCGGTCGAGATGTCTTACTCGGTGACAATGGCGTTGTAGTTCGAGCCGATGGCACGATTGAAGCCAATGATATTTACTCGACTGAGCCAACCTTCGGCGGCAAAGACACGATCACTGGAGGGTTAGACAATGACTTGATCATCGGTGGTTCTGGTGGCAATGATGCATTAGGTCTCGGCGGTGACATCCTGGCAGGAAACGAAGGCGATGACTGGATCATTGGCGACAATGCTTATATCACTCGCGATAGTAACGATCAAGTTGAGCAAGTCGTAACCTCTTTCTCATCAAATGGCGGCGACGACAATATTACCGGAAATGATGGCAATGACTTGATTTTGGGTGGGTTCGCGAATGACACTATTCAGGGCAATGTGGGTAGCGACATCATTCTCGGAGATAACGGCAAGATGACGCTGCTGAACGGAGTTGTAGCCCGGATTGAGACAACGGAAGCACTCAACGGTGGCAATGACACGATTCAAGGGAATGACGGTGCAGACATTATTCTGGGGGGTTCTGGAGACGATACGATCGCTGGCGGAGCAGACAATGACACTATCCTTGGAGACAATGGCGTAGTGGTTCGAGCTGATGGCTCAGCCCAAGCAAATGATGTCTTCTCAACCGATGAATTGAGTGGCGGAAAAGATAGTATCTCTGGTGGTCTGGGAGATGATTTGATTCTCGGCGGATTTGAGAGCGATCGCATCACAGGTAATGAAGGGAATGACATCGTGTATGGCGATCATGCTTACATCACTCGCAATGCATCGGATGTTGTAGAAGAAATCACAGCACGCTTCGCAGTTCAAGGCGGAGATGATGTGATTGAAGGCAATGCAGGCGATGACATTCTCATCGGTGGAGCCGCGAACGATACCATCATGGGTGGTACTGGAATTGACTTCATCGCTGGAGACAATGCGAAAGTGACGATGCCGAATGGAGTTGTAGCTCGCATTGAAACCACTAATCCAACCTTCGGTGGCAATGATGCGATCGATGGAAATGACCAAGGAGACTTTATTCTCGGTGGCGCTGGCGATGACACAATTACTGGAGGCGCTGATCTTGCAGATGATGTGATTCTGGGAGATCACGGGGTCATTGTTCGAGCCGATGGAACACCTCAAGCAAATGATATCTACTCAACTGATCCAGCAAATGGTGGAAAAGACATCATCACGGGTGGATTGGGCAACGATATCATCCTGGGAGGGGCAGACAACGATCGCATCACAGGCAATGAAGGCAACGATGTCATCTTTGGTGATCATGCTTACATCACTCGCAATAATGCCGATGTCATTGAGAAGATTGAATCAACTTTTGCAGACCAAGGTGGAGATGACGCGATCGCTGGAAATACAGGCGACGATCTCTTATTTGGTGGAGCCGCAAACGACACGATCACAGGGAATGAAGGCAACGATGTGATCTTCGGTGATAACGGCAGCCTAGATTACACGCTAGATAGTAACCTCACAACCTTAGATTTGATCACCACAACCTCGCCAGCAATTGGTGGAAACGATAATATTCAAGGCAATGAGGGTGACGATCGCATTCTTGGTGGAAATGGTGCGGATGCCATTCAAGGTAATGCAGGACAAGACATCATTCTCGGTGACAATGGACTCCTTAACTATGGAGTCGATAGCGACTTTACAACTCTTGATCTGATTACGACCACTGATCCAACCTTGGGTGGCAACGATCAAATCGCAGGGAATGACGGCAATGATATTGCGATCGCTGGAGCCGCAAACGATACTGTCACCGGAGATGCAGGAGACGACATTCTAATTGGAGATCAGGCTGAAATTACGTTAACGGGTGGCAGGGTAAAACTCGTTGAGAGCATCGACCCAGGCATTGGGGGAGATGATGTTGTTTCCGGGGGCGATGGGACTGATCTGATTCTGGGCGGATTTGCCGATGATATTCTCTACGGCGATGCTGGCAATGACAGAATCTTAGGTGATAACGGTCGATTCGATTTTGCTTTTGCAGGGGATGCGGTCGTTGGAGCCGATTCTGACCTATCAACCTTGGATATCATCACAACTACTGATCCAACTTTGGGCGGTGACGATAGTATCTTTGGCGGTGCAGGCGAAGATCAAGTAATCGGTGGCTCAGGTTCTGACTTTGTTGCAGGCGATAACGGAGCTGATCCAAACGTTGTCTTGACCCGGGAATGGACAGTTGTTGATGAAGGTGACTTTAACGGAGATGGTCGAACCGATCTCGTTTGGCGCAATCAAGTTCGGGGGGATGTTGCCGTTTGGTTGATGAATGGCAAAGAAATACTCGATTTCGCAGTGGTCTTACCCGGTGTGCCTTTGAGTTGGACGATCGAAGGAATTGACGACTTCAACAAAGACGGCAAGGATGATTTTATCTGGCGCAATCGTGCTAATGGCGATGTTGCCCTTTGGTTAATGAACGGTAGAAAGATTGACACTGCTGCGATTGTGCTTCCGGGTGTGCCACTGAGTTGGGAAATTGAAGGGATCTCTGACCTGAATAACGACAATCAAGCGGATCTGATTTGGCGCGATCGCAGTAATGGCGATGTTGCTGTTTGGCTAATGAATGGTTCGCAAATTGCGGGAGCCGCAGTCGTCGTTCCAGGCGTACCGTTGACCTGGACCATTGAAGGCGTTGATGATCTCAATGGCGATGGTAATGCTGATTTGATTTGGCGCGATCGCAGTAATGGTGATGTTGCGGTTTGGTTAATGAATGGTCTGCAAATTGCTGGATCTGCAATTGTTCTCCGCGGCGTGCCGTTGAACTGGAACACTCAGGGAATTGGCGATTTTAACAACGATGGCAAAGCCGATCTGCTCTGGCGAGGGCAAACGAACGGTGAGATTGCTGTTTGGTTGATGAATGGGTTGCAAATTGCTGGATCTGGAATTGTTCTAGCTGGAATTCCGAGCAATTGGACGATCGAAGGAATTGGTGACTTTAACAATGATGGCAAGAGCGATATCGCCTGGCGCGATCGCGGTAATGGCGATGCTGCGGTTTGGTTGATCAATGGCACTCAACTGGCAGGAGCCGCTGTGATCATTTCGGGTGTGCCCTTTAACTGGGAAGTCAAAGCGATTAGTGACTTGAACAACGATGGTAAGGCTGAGTTTGTCTGGCGAGATGCTGCGACCGGAGATGCTGCGGTGTGGATGATCAATGGCGTGCAGATTGATGATACAGCGCTCTACCGTCAAGGAGATTCAAAACCTGTGTCCACTGGTGCATCAGATGATTTGGTCATGGGTGATCATGCCATCGTCTATCAGGCATTGCAGCGCGATCGCAATTTCGTCTCGATCGACACACAAGCAGCCGATGGCGGTGGAGACGACGTGCTGTATGGCAATCAAGGCGATGATATTCTGCTCGGTCAGCAAGGCAACGACATCATGTACGGTGGTGCAGGTGAAGATGACATGACTGGCGGTCACAATGTGCTAGGTGGTGCCGATGGCAGTGATTCGATGGATGGAGAAGCAGACTCAGATGTGATGCTCGGTGATAACGGCACGATTACTCGGCGTTGGGTGAACAATGCGTGGCAGCGATTTGTGGCACCGTTTGCGACGGTTATTCGAGATATTGTGCGCTTTGATGATGTCGATCGCATTGCTGGCAATGACACGATGGTCGGAGGAACGGGTGATGACATCATTCAAGGTCAGCGCGGCGACGATTTCATTGATGGTGGTGCTGGAGATGATGAACTCTATGGACAACTGGGCAATGACATCATTCAAGGTGGAGACGGACAAGACACGATTTTAGGAGATGTCGGTATCATTACTCGCGATGTCAATCCAGATGGTTCGGCTCGTCGAAATCTCAATGGCTCGTGGCATCGAGATGTGATTCTAACTGATGTTGGTCGCGTGACTGGAACCGTCAGCAACACACCGACTGCGGCACAATTCCAGAATCCAGATCTCTTGTTACTGACTGAATCAACTGGATATGAGGTCGAACTCCTAGCAGATGGGAATGATGCAATTAATGGGGGATCTGGAGATGATGCGCTCTTCGGTCAGCGCGGTAACGACACGATTCAAGGTGGAACAGGCAATGATTACATTGAAGGTAATGCAGGCAATGATTTCATTGATGATCTTGCAGGCGATGACTTCATTGTTGGAGATGACACCTCGAATCTGCCACCGTTTAACACGGAACTCCCGATCGTCACTCGTGCGATTCACCTGATCGAGCAGAATGCAAACCTAGCTCTCGATTTCTTCGGGACGATCGTTACGCCAAACTTGACCTTAACGCCTGACCCAATTTCGGGCTTGCTGCCAGCCTTGACGCTCTCACCAACTTTAACGCGCGATCATTCTCCGACTCCGATCACGGGTGCGCTTCGTACAACCTCGGGTGTAACGTTCCAAATGCTAGCTGCTGTCGTTCCTGATGTGATCAATCATCTTGATTTACTAGCAGGGAATGACCAAATTTCGGCGGGTGCTGGTTTAGACACGGTTGTGGGAGATAACTATACGAATACCATTCCGCTGAGAACAGGAGTTGCTGGAATTGATCAATCGTTGGATCTAATGATGCGATCGCTGTATCAGTTGAACTATGACCTTCACGGCTTAGAACTTGCGCTGACTGGAACGAGTGGCGCGACTGCACGAGAAATTACACTCGGTGGAGATGTGATTGATGCAGGGGGAGATCGCGATTTAGTCATGGGTGACAATGCCTTCTTGATCGGGGGCTTAACGATTAAATCACCGAGTAATGCTGCGGCGATTAGCACAATGGTCGGAAATCTTCAGCAATTAATTGCGAACTTCAATCGCACCGTTGATACGGTATTAGATCCGCTCACCACTCGACCCATGAATCAGCCGTTTACTTTAGCGATCGGCAATGATCAAATCACTGGAAATAGTGGCGATGACAAGCTTCTCGCTGATGACACTTTTGTTCTTGCTCCTAACTTCAGCAATCCCAACTATGTGAAAGGCAGCTTCTGGAACTATGCACTTATCGGCGGTGATCAGCCTGCTCGTTCTACGCTGCGCGAGTTTAACCTGAAGCTCGGAAACGATTTGGTGAATGGTGGTTCTGGAAATGACTTAATGATTGCTGGTTATAGTAATGTGATTCTGCCGCTCGCAAATCAAGCGCCTGTCACTCAAAGCGATCGCCTACAATTCCAACGCGATCTCGAACTGTTTGCTGAAGATGTCAGAACCTTCATCCGCGACCTGCACAATACCAATCACGGCATTGAGTATGTCAACAACAATCAGTCTCATACCCTGATTGCTCAAAATGATGTGATGAATGGTGAAGCAGGCGACGACGTGATGTTAGGAGATAATGCAACGCTGCTGCTCCCGATCGTCGATCGACAAATCAATCTCAGCTTTGAAATCGTCAGAGGCTATCTCGATTCCAGCGACGAATCTTACAACTTCAGTCAAGGTCTCCCTCATCAGTACGATTTGATCTACCGCAATTCAAATCTAGGAGCAACGCGATTTGCTGAAGATACGATGACAGGCGGCGATGGAAATGACATCCTGTTTGGACTTCGAGGCGTTGATACGATGCAAGGAGATGCTGGAGATGATTACTTGTTTGGAGGTGCAGAGACGGATGTGCTGAATGACACATTAGGAACAAATGTGATCCGAGCAACAAATCCCAGTGCAGGGGACAGCACAATCATCAATCCTCGCATCAACGCCTATCTTGTGAACTTCCTCAGTCCTGCTCTCCAGCGCTATATCTCAGAGCTAGATCAAGAGAAAAACAAACTCACTCTCGAAGGACGGTTCCAGCTTTCCTTCCCGGATTAATTTTTTCAGTAAGCCGAGCGTATTGAGTTATAAGTAATACGCTTCCTTTGCCAGCTCACTTACCTGTTAGGACTTTCCCGTGAAAAAGATTCATGCCCCTTGGATTGCAGCTTCCGCAATTTTTCTCGCTCCTTTCAGTGCTTTTGCGACTGAAGTTTCTCCTGCTCCTTCGACGATCGCTCAAGCTTCTCCTAATGCAGAGCTAATTAGAAAGCTCCAATTACTAGAGCAAAAGCAGCAAGAGCTAGAACAAGAAATTGAAAGCTTACGGCAGCAGATTTCGCCACAATCCGGAGCTGCTAAAAAGCCTACTTCTGATCAAGTCGGGGTGACTGCTCCTGAAAAACGTCCTCAACAGTTTGAAGTCTCGGCAGAAGCATTATTCTTAAAGGCTCGAACGAGTAACGCGATGGATTTCGCGATCGTAGACTCAGGACAAGCACTAGCAGTTAGTGGGGATCTAGCAAGAGTTCGATATGAAGATCCAACGGCGCTGCGCGTGGGTTTAACCTATCGTCCTGAAAAGACAGCTTGGGAAGTGGCTGCAACTCATATGTTTTTCAATACTGGCGGGCAGCAAAGTGCCGTTCGACCGACTCAAGGGTTCTTGTACTCTACGTTGACGCATCCGGTTCAGAATGATTCTGCCAATACGGCGGACGCCAGTGCGCGGATGAATTATGCTGCGACTGATGCCGAACTTGCTTATCGGTTCAAAATTGGACAAAGCTTGGGCGTGCGAGTGTTTGGAGGATTGCGATTTGCGACTGTGAATCAAGTGATGAATGTTGCCTATGATGGGCGAGATTTTAACCAGGCAACGGCTCGGATTGAGAATCGATTAAGTGGGTTTGGACCTCGCATGGGTGCTCAAGCAGATCTCAGGTTGGGCAAAGATTTTAGTCTGTTTGGTCGCGGTGCAGGAATGATTCTAGTGGGCAATCGGACAACGAGCTACGAAGAAACCGATAACAATCGTGCTGATCTGGTTGCTCGGATTTCGCAGGATAAATATCAAACGTTTGTGCCAGGTTTGGAGTTTGCTTTAGGAGTGAGTTGGCAACCCAAAATCAGTCAGCAAGCAACTTTGAATGTGAGTGCGGGTTATGAATATCAACATCTCTTTAATGTGTCGAATTCGATTCGATTTGTCGATGGAGCAAGTCCCGGTGTCTTTTCTGAAAGCCAGAATGATTTCAGTTTTCAAGGCTTCTTTATGAAACTTGGGATCAGTTCAGAGTTTTAGCGAAGCAAGTGGAAACTGGACGGTGAATGTCGCACCGCGATCGCTGCCTTCACTTTCAACGGTGATTGAACCCCGATGCAGTTCGACCAATTGATGCACGATCGTCAGACCTAACCCTAACCCGTCTGCGGAAGCAGCATTGGTTTCATCTTGACGAAACCGATCGAAAATATGCGGTAAAAATTCAGGCTGAATCCCAATCCCGGTATCGATCACTTTGACGTATGCCATTCCATCTAGTTCAGTGAGTTGAACTGTAACTTTTCCGCCTGCTGGAGTGAACTTAATTGCATTGGTGAGCAAGTTTAATAAAATCTGCTGCAATCGTTTCGGATCGCCTGAAATGACCAGGTCTAAATCCATCGAGCTAAATTCAAGCTGAATGTTCTTTTCTGCTGCTGTTGGTCGAACGCCCTCGATCGCAGCAGAAATGACTGCGTATAAATTGACCATCATGACTTTGATCGGCAATTGACCTCGAATAATGCGTGAAATGTCTAAGAGGTCTTCAATTAATTGAGATTGAGATTGGGCATTGCGCTCGATCGTTTCTAAGGCTCGATCGATACTTTCAGAATCGAGATTGCGCGATCGCAGTAATTTCGCCCAGCCTAAAATGGCATTGAGTGGCGTGCGCAGTTCGTGCGTAACGACAGCGAGAAATTCGTCTTTATTTTGATTTGCGGTTTCTGCTTCTTCGCGTTGCGCGATCGCTCTTCTCAGCGCAATTTGACTTTGTTTAAGCTGTTGATTTAATCGATCCTTTTGGTTTCCCTCGATCATTTGCCGCAGTACTACGCTCTGCAGTGTATGTTGTAATACTTCTGGCGTTACTTTGTGCGAGAGGATGTAATCTTTTGCACCTGCTTTTAGAAGTTGCGATGCAATTTCTAATGTGTGCGCGATCACAACGATCGGAACTGTGTCTTCAAATTGCTTGAGTTTGCTAATAAATTGTTCGCCTTCCATATCATGCAGATCGGAGTGCATCAAGATCGCATCTGGAGCAGCATGGCAACAAATATTCAGCGCCGCATTGCCTGAACGTGCTACAACGATATTCCAGTCAACGTCAGGGGACTGACTGAGCGATCGCTGAAAGAGAGCATTGTCAAACTGCGATCGGCGAATCAAAAGAAGGGTGCAGAACTGCTTCATATCATTCTGCCAGGGGAACACCTATGAGGAGGATGCAGAAAGAGCCAGACTTCAACAGTGCCAAGAGTCATGAATTTAATGATCTACAACTCTGAACGGCTTTGCCTCCATCTTAAACGACCTTTGCTCCCAAACCGGAAGACGGATCGAAAATGAGAGCAAGTTCGAGACATTGCAGAGAATCAATTCTTATTCCTAAGTATGCGAACCTTTGCCTTACTAGATTCTGACGTTTGGGAATCAATGTCAATCCGTACCAGTTGCTATCATTGCTACATAGCAATCGAAGCATAAGACACGAGAATTTCCTATCTCTCTGTGCCTTATGCTTCTCGTTTCAACGCAAGTCGAGACTAAACTCTAGACTGACAGAGCCGCATCTGTCTGCGTTGCACCACTCGAACCGGAATAAACCAATCCTCGTTGCATATCCAACGTCACAATTTCACCATCGCGGATGACCCCGGTTGCATTTTTCACACCCACTAACACAGGAATGCCTAACCGCAAGCCAATCACCGCTGCATGGCTCGTGAGGCTACTATCTTCTGTGACAATCCCTGCGGCTTTGCGAATCGCATCAATATGCTCTGCCGTTGTACTCGGTGCAACTAAAATCTCACCCGAATGAAATTGGTGGATTTCCCGAATGGTGGAAGCTAACCGGGCGCGACCACTGACTGATCCCTGTCCGATTCCTACACCTTTGCCACGGACTGCTGTGACGACTTCAACTTTGATTAAATCAGTCGAACCCGCGACCCCCTGAAGTGTTCCAGCCGTGAGAACGACTAGATCTCCTTCAGACACCATGCCTTTTTCTTGTGCCACGTTCAATGCCGCTTGGAAGGTCTGACCTGTAGAAGGCAAATCTAGAACGAGTAAAGGTTTTACGCCCCAAACGAGTTGCATCTGCCGTGCTACATCTACGTGCGGCGTAATTGCCAAAATCGGAGTTCTCGGACGAAATTTTGACACGTTCCGCGCTGTCGCTCCGGTCTTCGTCAGGGACATAATTGCGGCTGCATCTAGCTGCATCGCAATATTACCGACTGCTTGACTGATCGCATTCGGAATCGATCGGCCTGTATTTTCCAACAGTTTTTGAGAATGCTCTTGCTCGATCCGAATTGCGATCGTTGCCATTTGCGAAACTGCTTCGATCGGGTATTTCCCAACTGCCGTTTCATTCGACAGCATCACCGCATCGGTGCCATCTAAGATCGCATTCGCCACGTCCGAAATTTCTGCACGAGTCGGGCGAGGACTGCTCACCATACTGTCGAGCATTTGAGTCGCAGTAATCACCGGAATCCCTAAACGATTCGCCGTTTTGATCAACCGCTTCTGCAAAATCGGCACATCTTCAGCCGGAAGTTCAACGCCTAAATCGCCCCGTGCGACCATGACTCCATCCGAGATCGAGAGAATCGCTTCCATTTGCTCGATCGCTTCGTGCTTTTCGATCTTCACAATTACTGGAACAGACTTACCTGCACTGGCGATCAGTTCTTTGATCTCTAAAACATCTTGAGGATTGCGCACAAAGCTCAATGCCACCCAATCCACACCTTGATCCAAGCCAAAGACCAAATCTTTGCGGTCTTTATCGGTTAGAGCTTTGATCGAGAGGTAAACGCCAGGGAAATTCACCCCTTTGTTGTTAGAAAGCGGACCACCGACAACGACTCGACAATGCAGCGATCGATCAGCTTGATCGACTTTTTCTACCTTCATTTCGACTCTGCCATCATCAAGCAGAATCGTTGCACCTTCAGGAACTTCTTCGGAGAGCTGATCATAAGTGACTGAGCTAATCTCTTGAGTTCCGGGAACGGTGCGACTGGTGAGGATGAAGGGATCGCCTTTTTTCAGCGTAATTGGACCATTCTCGAAGCGCCCAAGTCGAATCTTTGGTCCTTGTAAGTCCTGTAAAATCCCGACGGGCTGATTCAATTCAAAGGAAATCTGCCGAATTAAGCGAATGCTTCGGAGATGGTCATCGTGCGTTCCGTGGGAAAAGTTGAGGCGGAGTGTTGTTGCACCCGCTTCAATGAGGTCGCGCAAGACTTCGGGACTACTGGTTGCAGGACCGATCGTAGCGACAATTTTAGTTCGACGGTGGGAAGATGGCAGCGGCATGTACGGTGAACAACTCTATAGACGATCAAATAAACCAAACCTGCTTTCTCCGTTCGTCGAAAAGCAGTAAGACCCAGGACGTTCAAAATGCTGATCTAGGGCACTTGGGATACTACCACGTTTAGGTCGATCTCAAAATGGCATCCAGACAGAGATTGACGAAGACTTTAAGCAAAATGTTACACAAGGCACAGACAATTGCTTACAAAACATATTGTTGGTCGCGTTCAGCCTGACAACTCATGAATAAACTAAAACAATTGCAATCAAAGAAAAAGAGAAGCAAAAGATCGAAACCTCAAATCTACGGATCACTTCATCGTTAAAATGGTTACGATTTATAACTCGTCTTAATCCTTAAACGAACTTCGAAAAGTTTTATTCTGTCCCCTTGCCCATTTTTCTTGACCAATGTCAGAAATCATTGAAATCGACGGTAAAAAGTTTGTTCCGGCTGAAGAGTTGCCCATTCCAGAGTGGGCTTCTGTGTTGAATGAGCGCCCCCAACCCATTTTGACGCTCAAAGATGATGATCTGTTTCTACTCACGGATACGTTTGGCAACATTGGCGGCTCCTCAGATGAGGGACGCAGTAGCGGTTTAGGATTGTTTTGTCATGATACGCGCTTTCTGAATCGGTTAGAGTTTCAAATCGATGGTCGCCCTCCCATTTTGCTGAGCAGCACGGCAGAAAAAGGATTTGTACTATCTGTGCTGTGTACGAATCCTCGCATTGACGATCGCATTCCTGCTGAAACGATCGGGATCAAACGCGAATTGGTGCTAAATGGAGGACTCTTTGAGGAGATCGAGATCGCGAACTATAGTACCGAACCGATTGAGTTTGAATTAAGTCTTAGCTTTGATGCAGACTTTATTGATTTGTTTGAGGTACGGGGCTTTGATCGATCTCAACGCGGCACTCTGCTTCGACATTTACCCGTCGAGATGACCAAACCTGTTGAAGAAGTTGAGTCAGATCCGGATTCGTTTGAAGCGCCAGAAACGGCTCAGGTTGAACTGACTCTGGCATATCAAGGGTTAGATGGCTCGGTTTTAGAATCCCGAATCGACTTCGTGCATCATCAGCCGCACTTCCTCAAAGGCTATACCGCCCTATGGCAACTCAAATTGCAGCCGCATGAGACTCAGAAATTTGGCTACCGCTTGCAGCCGTTGAGTAACGGTCGTCCGGTTTCGCGAGTCAGCACGCCGATGACGCTTTCCCAAGCCAAAGCGGCAGAACTTTCCGAGGAGCAACATTGGCGGCAGCAGGTGACGCAGATTCGATCGGACAAAAACACCTTCAACCGCGTGATTGAGCGAGCCGAGCAAGATGTGTACCTGCTCAGACAAACCTTTGGCAGAAATAAAGCGTTATCGGCTGGCGTTCCGTGGTTCTCGACTTTGTTTGGACGCGATTCCATCATTGCCGCTTCTCAGACGTTACTCCTTGATCCCCAAATTGCGAAAGAAACGCTAGCAATTCTGGCGCACTATCAAGGCAAAGCAGATGATGAATGGCGCGAAGAGCAACCCGGAAAAATTCTGCATGAGATTCGATTTGGTGAGATGGCGCGCTGTCAGGAGATTCCGCACACTCCTTACTATGGAACGGTGGATGCAACCCCGTTGTGGTTAATGCTGTATGCAGAGTATTTCTCCTGGACAGCAGACTATGAGACGCTCGATCGCTTATGGAATTCTGCACTAGCTGCGATGGATTGGATCGATCGCAATATGCGAGAAACGGGCTATCTTGCTTATCACCGCACCTCAAAGCGAGGTCTGGACAATCAAGGCTGGAAAGATTCGGGGAATTGTATTGTCGATCGTAAAGGTAGACTCGCTCAAGGTGCGATTACGCTTTGCGAGGTTCAAGGCTATGTGTATTCTGCGAAAGTTCGGCTGAGCCACATTGCCCGCATGAAGAAGCGGATTGATCTTGCCGATCGCTGGGATGAGGAAGCAAGAGATCTGAAAGTTCGCTTCAATCGCGATTTCTGGATGGAAGATCAAGATTTCTGTGCTTTGGCATTAGATGGCGATGGCAATCCAGTCGATAGTATTACCTCGAATCCGGGTCACTGTTTGAGCTTGGGCATTTTCACGCCGGAGAAAGCTTACAGTGTGGCGGAACGGTTACGTGCGCCGGATATGTTCAATGGTTGGGGCATTCGGACATTGAGTAGTTTGTCGCCTGCTTATAATCCGATGGGCTATCACGTTGGCTCAGTGTGGCCTCATGACAATGCTTTAATTGCGATCGGGCTACGTTCGCTTGGGTTAATTGACCAAGCGTTAGAACTGTGTAAAGGCTTGCTCGATATGACGCGCTATCAGCCGTATCAACGTCCACCGGAATTGTTCTGCGGCTACGATCGCACAGATGATAATGAGCCAGTTCAATATCCAGTGGCTTGTACACCGCAAGCGTGGGCGACAGGAAGCATTTTCCAATTGGTGCATATGATTGTGAACTTGGTTCCAGATGCACCTGGGAACTGTTTGCGGGTGATTGATCCGGCGTTGCCTGAGTCGATTAATTCGCTGTCCTTGCAGAACTTACGGGTGGGTCCAACATTGTTGGATCTCGAATTTGAGCGATCGGGGTCTTCTACGTCTTGTCGGGTGTCGAAGAAACGAGGGAATTTGCGCGTGGTAATTGAGGCTTAACGTCAATTCGATGAGGGGGCACTGGTTCAAGAGACTCATGCTCCCTCAATCTCCAAGTCTTCAGAATTTAGAACAATGCTTTCAATACCAATTTGGGATGAAACACAATACTAGGAGGCTTTAGCATATGTGCCATTTGTAAAAACGCCAAATGTACCTCAACATCCTTCTGTGCAGCAGCCATCAATCGATCGAGATAAACCTGGAATAATTTTGCTCCTTGTTTCGGCGCGATCGCTCCTTTCGTAGTTGGAAATTTAGAATCAGATCCGGTTGCTAGTGACCAAGCAAAAGCATTACTGCGAGCCAGTTGCTTTTGAAAATTGGGTTTCTGCAATTTTGCTAACCATTGTTGTAAAACCAGCGCGGCTAATGCACTTACGGTCATCCCTTGTCCATAGATGGGACAAAGCGCGCAGACCGCATCTCCGATCGCAATTAACCCTTCTGGCATCGCAATTTTTTCGTAGTGATACAGTCGATTCATTGTGGCGCGATGGGCTTGAATATCAGACACGGGTTCTGCTTGCGCGATCGCTTCATAGAAAGCAGGATGATCTAAACTTTGAGCAAATTGTAAAAAGCCTTGTTCCTCGATCGGCGGATAATCATGTGCATATCCTCCCAAGGTAGCAATCCATTGATCATTTTCCACTTGAGCTAAATATCCCAAACGAGTTTGATCAGGGGGGACTTGGCTAATCAGCAAAACTCTACCATCCGGTTGAAACTGAGATGGAATGCGGTATCGACGAGTTGTATAGCCTAATCCTGGATCAATCACCGTTGCGGGAGGTGGAGTGATTCCAAGAGTTTCTAACCATTGAGGAACGTGGGTACTTCGACCACTAGCATCCACAACAAGTTGGGCAGTAAGCTCGCCGTTTGGAAGTTTGACACCTTGAATTACAGTCTGATTGAGCAACAATCCAATCACTCGTTGCCCTGGTAAAAAATCAATATTGGCAATTTTACTCACTTGTTGTCGAATTATGCTTTCGAGCAATGGGCGGGTACAAGTGTAAGATTCTAGCCCAACGGGTGTTTCGGTTGTTGGTGACCAGCGACCGGCTTGAAAGTACAGGAAGTCTTTTCCCCAATCAAACGGAATGGCTCCAGCCGTTGCAAGTGCTGCGCCAATGCCAGGAAAGAGTGCTTCTAAGATTCGGTAGCCTTTGGTAAATAGAACATGCGGTTGAACAGATTGAGGTACGCCTCGTCGCGGTTCAGCCGTCATGGGAAGCTGATCGCGATCGACGATCGTCACTTGCTGAAAGTATTCGGATAGCACACGCGCTGCAAGCAATCCAGCAATACTGCCACCAATGACGATCGCATGTTGATTCTGTTGGATAGGCATAGATTTGATGGGAGCAATTCAACCCCGAAGATAACGATTCGAGGATTGAATTGCAAGGTTAACCGGATCGCTAGGATTTGACGATCGCGCCAAAATCCGCCAGCGATCGCGCATGATTTCGCAAAATCCCCAACAAATTCAAACGATTTTGCTTGATGTCTGGATTAGAATCCATCACCAACACGCTATCTTCTCCATCAAAAAAGGCACTCACGGTTGGAGCAATCTGACTTAAAGCCTCAACGAGCTTCGTGTAATCAGTCTTGCCTTGCAGGGTTTGATTCAACTGTTGCAGGGCAGTAAAGAAAGCTTTCTCAGAATTCTTTTCAAACAGTTCAGAACGAATGACGGGAACGGGATCAAGCTGTTGCCGATCTAATGTGCCTTGAACGGCGAGTCGAGACGCACGATTCACAGTTTCGTAAATGGTTGCTAGACGCTGATCATTGCGAATCGTCTGTAAGAAATTCGCGCGATCGCGGACATCTAATAAGTTCTGCAATGCCCGCGCTGCGTAGTCTGGGTCATTCTCACCCAACACAGCATTGACTAAGTCATAGTCAATTTTTTCGTCTTTCAGCAATGTTTCAACGCGCTGTAAGAAAAAGTCTTTCAACTGCTTGAGCAAATCAGCCGTCGCTAATTTCTGGACTTGCGCGTAGTTTTCACTAAAACTCTTGACTAACTGTTCTAAAAGTAAATTGAGATCCAGCTTTAAGTTTGCTGCCCAAGTAATGTTGACGATCGCGGTTGCTGCTCGTCTCAGCGCAAAGGGATCAGACGACCCAGACGGAATCAGTCCCAATCCAAAAATGCTGACTAAGGTATCTAAGCGATCGCTAATTCCGACAATCTGACCTGCTAAAGATTGCGGCAAATCATCGCCTGCACCTCTGGGCAAATAATGTTCATAA
Source organism: Leptolyngbya sp. GGD (assembly GCF_026735145.1). Classification (NCBI taxonomy): domain Bacteria; kingdom Bacillati; phylum Cyanobacteriota; class Cyanophyceae; order Leptolyngbyales; family Leptolyngbyaceae; genus Leptolyngbya; species Leptolyngbya sp. GGD. The sequence goes on along the minus strand of NZ_JAPQKE010000005.1, from coordinate 195,778 downwards.
ATCGCATTCGCAACCGTTTCGGACTGACCTCCTGCGATCGCGTATTTCTGTCCCATCACCCCTTGAAGCTCTGGGAACTCGCCTACCATTTGAGTCACGAGATCAGCTTTGCATAAGAGTGCTGCTTGTTCAATTTCAGTGCGATCCCCAACTTGTAACTGAGTGCAAATCTGACCTGCGATCGCCACAATGCGATCAACTTTTGCACGGACTGATCCCAAATCAGCCTGAAAAGTCACCGTTTCGAGTTTGGGTAAATAGGCTTCTAGAGGAATTTTACGATCGGCATCAAAGAAGAACTTCCCATCGGACAACCGCGCCCGAATCACTCGCTCATTTCCGGATGCAATGATTGCTGCTTTTTGAGGATCGCCATTGGATGCCGTAATAAAGTTCGGCAATAGTTCAGAACTGCCTGCTTTCTGCACCGGGAAATACCGCTGATGGCTTTCCATTTCGGTTGTGATTACTTCCGCCGGAAGTTCTAAAAATTCTGCATCAAACTTACCCACAACCGCTGAAGGATACTCGACTAAGTTCGTCACCTCGCGCAGCAAATCAGCATCGATAATGGCAACTCCATTCAACTGTTTTGCTGCTGCTTCGACTTGCTGTTTGATTACAATCTGACGCTGTTCGGGATCAACTTCAACGAATGCAGATTTCAAGGTTGAAACATAAGATTCTGGATTCGGAATTGAAACCGGATCAGGATGTAAAACGCGATGACCCCAAGAAATGCGATCGCTCTTGTATGCAATCGAATTACTCGTAATCTCGATCGGTAAAACATCGCCATCAAGCAACGTGACCAACCAGCGAATTGGTCGAGAAAAGCGCAGATCGCCATCTCCCCAACGCATAAAGCGTTTTCCTTCCAATTGTGTGATCCATTGCGGAATCAATTCCGTTAGGATTTGCGCGATCGCTCTGCCTTTGATTGTTTTTTTGACAAAAATGAATTCGCCTTTCTCGGTTGGACGAATTTCAAAATCCGCGATCGAGACGCCTTGTTTTTGGGCAAATCCTTCGGCTGCCTTGGTGGGCTGTCCATCCTTGAAAGCTGCTTGTGCAGGCGGTCCTTTGACTTCTTCTTCTTGATCCGGCTGTTGAGCAGGCAACCCTTGAATGACGATCGCTAATCGTCGCGGCGTTCCATAAAACTGAATCGCGTCAGTCGTCAAATTTAACTCCGCTAATTGTTTCGGAATCCGCGATCGCCATTGTGACAACGCTTCATCGACAAAACTTGCGGGTAGTTCTTCAGTTCCAACTTCTAGTAAAAATGACGGCATGACTGGGGACGATCGAAATGAGCGAATTAATCAATCTCATCAGTTTACCGTGCCACTGCAATCTTCACGCAATTTTCAGTCTGTAACCCGCATCCGAAGCACATCATGATAGGAACACAGCGATTTTGTTAGGAGAGAAGTTAATCTTCACGAGATCCTCAGATTCTTGATTTAATCTTCGAGCATCGTGAATTACTGCCAGATATGAAGACATTGGAACGACTCGGAATTTTAACCAGTGGAGGAGATTGCCCAGGGTTGAATGCAGTCATCCGGGCGGTCGTCAGCCATGCCGTGCTCACTTACGGTTGGCATGTTGTGGGGATTCCTTATGCAACCCGAGGCTTGCTCGATCGAGCAATGATGCCACTGAGCTTACACGGCTTAGATTTAAAGGGAATTGATCCATTGCTGACAATGGGCGGAACGATTCTTGGCAGCATTAACAAAGGAGATACCCTGAGTAGAATCCAGGAAGTTTTAGATGGATATGCTGCCTTAGAGCTTGATGCGTTGATTGGAATTGGTGGAGATGGGAGTTTAGCGATTCTCAATCAACTCGCAACTCAGGGAAATTGGCAGTTTATTGGCATTCCAAAAACGATCGATAATGATGTTGCTTGCACTGAACGAGCCATTGGATTCGATACCGCAGTCAATACGATTACAGAAGCCCTGACTCGATTAACCTTTACTGCTGCGAGTCACGATCGCGTCATGATCGTCGAAGTGATGGGACGAGAAGCGGGGCATCTCGCTTTGCATTCTGGAATTGCGGGCGGAGCCGATGTGATTTTGATCCCTGAAATTTCTTACTCGATCGAGCAAGTCTGCCAACATCTTGCCGAATTGCGCGATCGCTGGGGACGAAGATTTGCGATCGTGGTCGTTGCGGAAGGCGCACATCGGAGTTTAGAAAGCGCAAATCAATCTTGCGAAGCCATAAAATGTGGGATGGGACAATATGTTGCGAATGAAATCGCAAAATGTAGCCCTTACCCTGTCGATTGCCGAGTCTCGGTGCTAGGGCACATTCAGCGAGGTGGCATTCCTTCAGCACTCGATCGCCTGATCGCAGCTAGCTTGGGCAAAACTGCCGTCGATTTAATTGCGAACGGAGAGACTCGAAAAATGGTTGCCTGGCAGAATGGTCATGCTGAAACCGTTCCGCTTGATGCAGTTTTAGCAAAGAGTCCGTGTTCTGTTGATCCGGCAAGTGATCTGGTACAGACTGCAAGGGCTTTAGGCATCTATACAGGTAAGTAAAGCTATTCTTTTTTCTCAATCACGATCGTCAGATGTGCCACCATTGCTCCAATCACACCGACAGCCGCAATCACCGGAAACAAAGCTGCACTGACAACACCACCGACAACCCCAACGGTGAGTGGAATTTCGATGAGTGTTCGCTCTTCGTTTTTGAGAATAATCCGGCGAATATTGCCTTGATGAATCAGTTCTCTGACTTTCGCGACTAAAGCATCGCCGCTAATTGTAAATTCCTCGATCGTTCCTTTCTCTTCAAAGTGAGTTTCAGTTTCTGGAGGAACCACTTCAGTTGGAACTGTTTCGATGACTTCTTTAGGTTCGTCGAGAGGAGTATTCATAGATATAGATCTCCATCATGATTTAGATCGATATGGTAGAGATCAAAGTTGAGGAAGTTGTGAGGAATGATATTTGAACGCTCGAAAGCTCTGAAACTTCATCTCGAAGCCCTGCTATAGTTACTCGCTGCGAAACATTGCTTCATAGGAACGCGGCTTGCTCAATCGTGACGCGAAAGAATTCAAAATAGCGATCGCTGTCAATCCACCAACCTGCGCCCATTTGTGTGGGAATGGTGTAACCGCCAAAAGTTTGTTCCGCTTGATATTTCCCACCAAAAGGAATATTGGCATAGTGTTGATCTTCGGTTTGATCCCCCCAGCGCAGGAAAGAACTCTTGAGTAATCTACCTTGGTTGTCAATCACAAAAGTTACAGTAATCGGCTCATTGTCGAGCGCTAGGCTTGCTTGAATTGTATTGTCATCAATCGCTTGCCAACTCACGCCTCGCTGCGGCAGTAAAACAGAAGGCAACCAAAACAACTCTCCGACCGATCGACCGATCGCCGAGCGGATTAGATCAGGACTTTGAGCATTGACGACCGGAAGCAATCCCCAGAGCGAAAACCGCATTCGCCCCGTACCCGCAGTATAGTAGTCTGCTCCTTGCATCTGGAGCATTCCTTGTCCTGCTTTCGCTTGCCAGACAAATCCCACAGTAGACAGTAGTTCTTCTGCTTGGAGCGGCATCCAGTCTTGATTGGGGGCAAGTCGAATCGAACCTTTCATCGTTAGATAAACAGCGTTTGCCAGGAGTGTTCCAGGCGCGATTGCATGTAAAAAATATCGCTGTACAGGTTCCGGTTGATCTGCAACCAAGTCTGGGCTAAATGCTTCAATTGACGGGGTTCTAGGTTCTAAGGTTTGCCAAATTTGTGCAATCTCTGCATTATTTTTTGCTTGTATGATGAGTAGCGCGATCAATGCGATCGCAACTAACGATCCGACAAGGAATAAAATCTTTGCCAGCATAGCCTCACCTTGAAATTTTTGGTGTACTCATTCTCTACTATAGTCGTGCTTCGGATGTAGAGAACTCGGATCATCCTAGAACTGAAAATAGATAAATGGTGCAGGCTGAGCTGGAGCGAGAAAAAGTACACCAAACATGACAAAAAAGAAGGCACATAGACCCGGAAGTGAACTTAATCTCAAGCACATTCCTTGAGCTAGCTGGTGACCTGCATAGTCCGTCAGAATGAACATTGGAACTGCGATCGCCAGTGCAGTTGCAAACCAATTGATGCCCGTTGGATCAATCACACCCCATAGCTTCTGCAAAATGAACAAAGAGGTCGAGAAATCTGACGATCGAAAAAAGATCCAAGTTAGACACACAAAGAGTAGAGTGACAAAATTTGCACAAAGCTGATAGTCCCATGCTTGTGTAACGCTGCTTTTTGGGATTCTGTCTGCATACAGTTTATGCACCACAAGCGCTCCACCATGTAGCCCACCCCAAACCACAAAGTTCCAGCTTGCTCCATGCCATAATCCACCTAACAGCATCACAATCATCAGATTGCCATATTGCTGAACTTTCCCACGTCGATCGCCGCCCAGAGGAATATAGAGATAATCGCGTAGCCAATTCGAGAGCGAAATATGCCAGCGTCGCCAAAACTCGGTAATACTGCGTGAGAGATAAGGTGTCGCAAAGTTTTTGGGAATATCAAAGCCGAGAATTTTTGCAGTCCCGATCGCCATATCACTGTAGCCGCAAAAATCACAATAAAGCTGAATCGCGTATCCAATCACCGCAAGCCAAAGCGTCATTGCACTGTAATCAGCAGGCTGCTTAAACACTTCATTCACAAACAAAGCTAAGCGATCGGCAACAATCACTTTTCTGACTAAGCCCAGTAAGAAAAGTTGAGCACCCTGACTGAAATTCTCCCGGTTTAAGTGAATGCCTTTCTGAATTTCGCCAAGGAACTGACTCGATCTCAGGATTGGTCCCGAAATCAAATGTGGAAAAAACGCAACCAAAAGCGCAAAATCCCAAAACGTTTTTGCGGGTCTGCTCGTTCCACGATAGATATCTGCTAGGTAGCTAATGACTTCAAAAGTGATGAACGAAATGCCGATCGGCAAAATGATCCGGAGGTTGGACAAATTCAGGTTCAGAACATTCAGACCTAGATTGAGCGAATCGATGAAAAAGTTGAAATATTTGAAGAACCCTAGCACGATCAGATTGAAAGTAATCCCTGCAATCAGCCATCGCTTCTTCTCTGGATTCTGGGTCGATTCAATCTGGAAACCAATCGCGTAATTCACGATCGTCAGTGCAGCAAGCAGAAAAACAAAGCGTTCGTCCCAATAGCCGTAGAAGAAGTAGCTAGCACCGAGTAAAATGATGTTTTTGAATCCCTGCGATCTCGCAAGCAATAAAATTCCAATCAGAACGCTAAAAAAGACAAAAAATTCTAAGCTTGAGAAAATCATGGTTCAGCAGCCTCAGACATCATGAGTGACTAATTTGTCTTTTTGCGCATTGCTTCGAGCAGGGGAACGAGCCGTTGTGCAATCAGTTCATGCCCAATTTCATTGATATGACCTGTGCCAGGAACAGAATTGTTAAACCCGCTGGTCGGTTGATGGAACGTTTGATGATAGTTCACAAAATCGCGCCGCATTGCCACGATCGGAACCTTGTGCTTTTCTGCGATTTCGATCAAAGCTGCTTCAGCCGGATTAGGTGGCTCATTTGGATTGTTGAAAGTGACATAGGGAATATGCAGAATTACCAAGTTCGGGTACTTCGCTTTCAAATTCACAACTGTCCATTCAATCAGACGATCGTAATTGCCCTGCGATTTTGTCGGTGCTGCTTCAGTCGGTTTCGCCTGTTTTTTCAGCATCGCTTGAAGGTTCTTTCCGCCGACTCGTAGTGTCGAAATTTGCAACATAAAGCTCAGCTGCGGAAACTTTTGCTGAAAGAGTTGAGATAAGCGATCATCACTGGCAAAATCCTGATTGTGGATAGCTTGAAATGTGTTGCCTTGAGCACGAATGTAGAACTCTTTTGTAGAATCTAAGCCTTCTTCAGTAAAATCAGAATCGTTAATTTGAACTATCACAGCGTCAGGCTGCAATTGAGTCTTGTAGAAATCTGCTAAGTGCAAATAGTAGGCAGGTGTCGCCCCGGTTCTACCTCCATTGATAACCGTGACAGGCGAATTCTGCTGCTTGAAAGTCGATCCAATTCGCGCACTGTAGGTTTTGGCATCTTCGACTTGTTCTGCACTCGTAAACGAATCCCCGATCGACAAAACTCTAAATTCGCCTTGAGCTTTGGGCAGAATCTCGTCGTTGCGCATTCCTAAGCTGTTCATTCTGGTGCGGCTGAAGCCTTCACCCGATTCGATTCTGTCACCAGGGTTATAAATTCTTCCTAGGATTGAATGTTTTGTGGTTCCTGGGGACTGCTCGATTGTATTTCGGACAATGATTTCCCAAGCAAAAAGTGATAACACGATCGCGATCGTGGACTTTAACAGGACGTAAAGAATCGCTCTCTGAGAGGAGTAACGATCTTCTTGTATGGGGTTAGTTGTCTCTAGAAGCGGTCGTGGGGCGCTCGACCGTCCTGACGTAAAATTTCTCATGATGCATGATTAAACCAAGTTTTAAAACAACCACTGCGCCCGGATGAGACACAGCCAGGAATCGTGTTAATTGCGACTTAGGAGCGAGATCGGCATCTAACAGCGCTTGTTATATCCCTAATTTCACTTAAGAATACAGAGAGCTTACATTACTAATTTCAGTGTAATTACTGTATCTAACTAACTTTATCGTCTCTTTAAAGACGAGTCGCCAGTTTTGAAGTGATGTTCACAAAAGAATGAGCGATTTCTAGCGGAGCTACTGCTAAGTCTCCGCAACGCTAGAACGACCTCTCAAAAACTTGCCGAACTTTTCTGACTCTCTGCCAGACTTGCGGTGGCAGCCAAAATGGATGATCCCAAGAAGATGCCCCAACTGATTCTCCCAAGACTTCAATTCGCCAAGCTTGCCACATGATCAGAAGCCAAAGATTGTTGCCTAAATAGCGATCGCGTAAATTCGCTCCCATCTGTCCTGACATCATCTGTTCTGCAATCTGGGGCTGCCATCGCCCTTCAGCACGCAGCACGCCCGGATTCAACCATTTACCAATCTCACGCCAAAACTCGCCATAGTACCAAGGACGCAACGGCACTCGCATACCTCGTTTCTCTCGCCAAACGACCTCTGAGGGCAACCAAGATTCAACCGCACGTTTGAGAATGTACTTTTCGCAAGCTCCTTGTAACATCAGTTCGCCAGGAATTTTGAATGTCCAGCGAGTTAGGTCGGGATCACAAAATAGCGATCGTACTTGCAATCCTTGTGAAAGTGCCAAGGCAGTCGCACGCGGTTGAATATTCTGTGCGCCTTTTAACATCAGCGATGCACGCCTTAATTGAGCCAGAAGAGAACCACATTTTTCAGGATTCAAAGCATCACCGAGATAAGTTTGGAGATCAAGTTCGCGAATACTTTGGTAAACAGAATTAGAAAAGATTTGAGATTCGCAACCGTGCAATCTGCCAAATGTATTGAGATACTGTTTTGATAACGTGAAATTTTCTGAGTCGTATACTTGATTCGCAATTAAAGGCTTATTCGTCCAGCCTGCAAATAACTGATCGCCGTGTTCCCCGTTGAATACAACGCGAACATCTTGAGATGCAGCTTGATTGAGCAACAATAGTGGAGCTGTAACACCATCTCCATACGGTGCATCTAAAGCTCTAGCCGTTTCAGGAATAGCTTGAATAATCTGTTTCGCTTGGGCTGGAACTAGAGTCAATGGAATGTTGAGATAGTCTGCAACTTGCTGCGCGTAAGGTAGTTCTGAATCTTCTACGCCAAAATCAAGAGCATAAGCTCGAACTTTAACCCCAGATTGAACTAGTAAAGCAGCCACGATCGAGGAATCAATCCCACCGGATAGAAATACACCGACAGGCTCATCAGGTAAATCTTCAATTTGATGTGCGATCGCTGTTTTCAAGAGTTCTTGAAGCTGTCTTACGGCTTCGGTTTCATCGTAAATCATTGCGCTGGATTCGCGCCAATCTTCAGTCTCAGAAATGGTGTAAGTAAAATCTTTTGTCCAAGTCAGCGTCGTGCCAGCAGAGATAGAAGTGATTTCTGCGATCGGGCTTAGCGGCGTTGGAACATAAGAAAAGCAAGTATAAGCATACAGTGCAGCATGGCTGACTGTCGGTTGATTAAGTTTGAGCAGGGGGGCTAACTGAGTTGAGAACCAGATGACCGATTCAATTTTGATCCAGTAAAGCGGAACTCGCCCAAATGCGTCTCGACCCAGTTCTAAGGACGTTTCAGTTGCATTCAGCCAAACATCATTAACATTGCTTCTTCCACAAGCACTAAGACGAGTTTGAGTCGTTGCAAATCCCCATTCTTGATTGCAGGATTGAGTTTTTATCTTGGCGCGGCTAAGTTCAGAAAGTTTCTGTATCAATTTGGGCTGATCACCATAGCCCCAGTATCCCAACATTACTTCACCACAAATGTTCGTTCACTAATAGGACGTTCTGCGATCGACATTTTCACTGTCCAATTTCCAGGCTTTGATTGCGGCGATAAAGGAGCAAAGCAAAACGTTGTCCAGGGCGATTTCGTAATTTCTTGAGTCTGGAAACGACTCTGATGAATTCTCTCACCTGTTGAATCTAACCAATCACAACTGACAGCTAAGCGATCGTTGATCGGAGAATTTTTCAACGTGACTCGGTAGAAAACTTGTGCGTCTGTTTTGCGATCGAACTGGGTGACTGAATTGGTTGAATCTTTTAAGGTCACAATGTCTTGAATCGCAGCAATGCGAGCAATCTTATTGTGCTGTTTCTGCTGAACGACAGCAAAGGTCGCAATCAAGCCAACAATCATAATTGCAACGGTTGAAATGACAATTTTATGGCGCTGGTTTTGCTGAGCTAGGGCTTCTCGTCGGCGCAATTGCACGATCGCGTCATCGAGTAAATCATCGGGCAAATTTAACTCTTGTAAAATCTGTTTGACTTGCTCACGATCGAGTTCGTTGTCGCGAAGTTGAGATAAGCGATCGATTTCAGCTATGACTTGAGAAAGTTGAGCTTGCGTAAGGCGGGTATCCATATTCAAAACAGTCTCGCAATGAATCTGTCATAGCATACGCGATCCTGTCATACGCTCAGCCTTAAAGATTTCCTCTGATTAGCTGCTCTCGCTCTATTGCTTCAAACAAAGATTTAAAGTTTCCTTCTCCAAATCCCTGCGATCCGTGTCGTTCAATAATTTCAAAAAATAAAGTTGGGCGATCTTGTACAGGTTGAGTAAAGATTTGCAGCAAATATCCTTCGCGATCGCGATCGACTAAAATCCCCAGTTGAGCAAGTTGCTCGATTGATTGATCAATTTTGCCAACTCGCGCTTCTAAATCTGCATAGTAAGAACTCGGCACACTGAGAAATTCGATTCCTGAATGTTTCAATTTGGTGACGGTTTCAACAATGTTATGAGTCAGACAAGCAACATGCTGTACACCCGCACCGTAGTTGTATTCCAGGAATTCTTGAATCTGAGATTTGCCTTTGCCGATCGCGGGTTCATTAATCGGAAGTTTGACCCTTCCTGTTGAACTTTGCATCACCGATGACGTAAGCGCAGAATATTCGGTCGAGATTGCTCGATCGTCAAATTTAACGAGTAATTCTAATCCCAACGTCTTCTGAAAAAACTCCACCCAGTGGTTCATTTGTCCTTTTTCAACATTGCCAACGACGTGATCGATTTGAATCAATCCGGCATTGGCGCGAGACGGAATCGAGCGGGGGACAAATCCTGGCGCGAAAACACCTTGATAGCGATCGCGTTGCACAAACTTGATTAAAGTATTGCCATAGCCATAAATCATTGCGTAACGATACTTTCCCGCTTCGTCTTGCTCCTCATTCGGTGCAACCGCTTCTAATGCGCCTCGGGAGGTACTGACTTGAAATGCACGATCGACATCTCTAACACCCAAAGCAATCACTGCTACATGATCTCCATGCTTCGCCGCTCTTGAAGCGATTGGGTGATCTGGGTTGAGTGCAGAAGTTAAGACTAAGCGAATTTCGCCCTGCTGCATGACATAAGACGCAACATGGCGTTCCCCGGTATCAAGTCCTCGATATGCGATCGTCGAGAAGCCAAAACCGCGATCGTAGAACATCGCTGCTTGCTTTGCGTTCCCGACATAAAGTTCTAAATGATCGAAGGTCAGAATCGAAAAAGCGTCGCTCATGCAAAGCCTAAAGTATAGAAATTGAACTCAGAAAATTCATATCACTGTGAAATGATTCACTCTGGTTTTTCTAGGAAGAAATATAGATTTGTTCTTAAATTAGCGCTTTACTAGGCTATGCGTAAAATCTTGGCAATAAATATACCTTGAGGGGGATTGTGTCCCAGGCAGAAGTTTCGTGCAAAAAGATTGCTTGAATTCCTGCTCAATTCCACATTCTGTAACCTAAGTGACAGGAGTGATATGTCTCTTGATGTTGATTTAATGAATCACAGAAATGTGTTATCGATGAAGTTCTAGTTAAAACTTTTAGTAATGTTGAATCCTGAAATTAACGATCGCGTCTTCTACTCCACCGTTGTTCTAGAGTATATTGTTCCAAATCAAAATCGCGCCATGTTTCGCAAGTGGCATAATACTCTGATGTGCTCTGCAAAGCGATTTCCAGGCTATATCAGAACAGATTCTTGTCTACCATTGCAGTGCGTAGACGGTGTGATGAAGTGGTACTCGATCGTGCATTTTGATACGCCTGATCATTTGAATGATTGGCTGAATTCTCGCGATCGCGCCACACTCGTTGAGTCTGGACACAATATCTTTGATAACTACAAGTTCAAATCTTTCACGACAGGGTTAGAAGGATGGTTTTCATCTGCGGCAGGACAAGAGCGCTCCAGTTTAGGGACTCCTCCCTGGAAACAAGTCATGTCAGTAGTTTTGGGACTCTATCCACTGGTCATGATCCAAACCAAAATTCTTCCGACACTTGGTTTTTTGCAGTCTTGGTCGCCCGCTTTCGTGACTCTAATCAGTAATTTCGTAGTGTCATCCTTACTCACCTGGATTGTGATGCCTCAAATTAGTAACGCATTACGATTTTGGTTACAGCCTGCATTTCGATTGAGCAATCCCAAGACAGATTGGCTTGGAAGCGCGATCGTGCTTCTGACTCTTGGCTTGATGGTGATGATTTTCAATCATGTTTGAAACCACCACTTGCTCTAAAGCATGAAGCATTTTGCGATTTAGTTGAGTTCGGCTTGTCCGACGTTTAGAATCTTGCTAGTTTGCTACAGCATCCTTAACCTTCTCTATCACGTCCTTGGCGATTTCTATTGCTTCTGCTGCCTTCTCCTTGCCTTTTTCCATATAGAAGTCTTTTTTTTGCATAAAAAGCTCCCGTTTCTGAGCCGGAGACAGCGATGCAAAATAATCTTTAGGAACCGATTTCAGCATCGCTCCAACTTTGCTTTTCTGTGCAGGAGTCAGCGTAATCGACTTAAACGCTTTCTTCAAAGTCACGCCATTCGCGATCGCATCTTCAAACTGAGTCTTCTGATCCGGAGTCAAAATCTTCTCAAGCTCTGGAACAATCTTTGCCTTCAACGCAGTAAATGGATCGCTTGCCGAAGTCACATCAGCAACAAGCATCGGAGCCGCCTGCACTAAATTCGCAAAACTCAGACCTGCCAATAAGCACATCACACAAGCAAAAATTGTAATCAATGTCCGTTGCATGGTTGATTTCCTAATCTCTTAAACAGTCTTTGTTACTCCTGCCTGAATGTAAGCAGCAACTGCTAGCAGGCTGACTGCAAACAATGGCATTGATAAACACCAAAATTCAGCCGAAGGCACAAAGTAAGCGGCTCCTGTCCCACCCAAAAAGAAGCCAGTCAGCAAGGGCAAAGTCAGTTTTAACTTTCTCATTGCTTCTGCTGCTTCTGACTTTGTTTCCTCGGTCTGTTTGACAAACTTCGCACTGATGTAGTGAACTAAATCGATCGTGAACTGTGTAAAGTTTCCGGTCATCACCGTGGTCGGAAAATAGCCCGTAAATGAAGCAGCCGCTTCCTTCATCAGCGCATTCTGAATTCCCATTGCCATAACGCCCGTAACTGCGATCGGGAAAATCAACTCATCCTGCACATCGACAAGCAAGGTCGCTGAGAACTGCAATCCGACGACCATAAAGATCCCCAGTGCGATCGCTTCTGCACTCAACAACACAGGCAACACTGCCCATCCGATCTTTCGAGCAAAATTTGCTAACAGTGACGTAAAAGCCACCGATAGCATAAAAACGGGAAGCATGGAGAGCCGGAGTAAGGTCGTCTGAGGATCAGAACTGGCAAAGGCTGAACCGGCGAGTGCAATATTTCCTGTCACATGAGCTGTGAAAATACCGAACAGCACAATAAAAGCCGCCGTATCGACAAATCCTGCAACCCAACTGAGCAAAAATCGAGCAGGAGCATCACGAATTAGAAACGCACTTAGGCTAAATCGCTCTTTCTCAGGTGCAGTAATTGTCATGGTTTTTCGGGTTTTTCAGGGCGTTGAGCTTACGGTTCACCCATCTGCACATACAGTAATTTGCTCCGTATTGAATCCTTGTACTGTCCAAACGGATGAATCGCGTATACCGTATATCAAAGCTAGGGCAGATTCTAGGTTTATCAATCTAGCCGGATCAAAATTGTATGTTGAACTACAAAATTGCTCTAAACCCCAATTAAATTAATAATCCGAAAACTTCCATCCATAGGCACACAACCACGAGCCGATCGCACCACCTGTAAAGAAGATCACCATATAAACTGTCGTGAGACGGTTATGAACTTCAATCGGTAAGCTATAAATTTTTGCCTTGTTAGAAATCTGACCTGTTTGTGTTCCGAGATCCAGTAGGATTGCGCCGACAATCAATCCCCAAAGCGTACTGTGAAACTGAAATAAAACGAGAAGTGCGCCGAGGAATAGCCCGATCGCAATTCTCAGCATCACTCTTGGATTGGTGCGATCGGTCATCTTTCCTAACAGGGGAGAAGCTCCTGCGCTCATGATCCCAACTAATCCAAACAGCCCAATCATCTCACTTTGAAATTCAAACGGCGGACGTTCCAATAAGAAGGGCAGGATTGCCCAAAAGCCACTATAGGCTGCAAAGAACATTGCTCCCGCAATCGATCGCTTTCTCAAGGTTGAATGCTCTGCGAATAAAACAGGCAGCGATCGCAATAATTCCAAATAAGAAATCTCAGTTTTAGCAGGCAACGTGCTCGGCAATTGCTTGACCAAGACGATGCCTAATCCCACCATCAATCCTGCCGCAATCAAAAATGTGGACTGCCAGCCGAATTCTCCTCCGAAAAACCCACCTGCAACTCGCCCTAATACAATCCCAACGAGCAAGCCGCTCATCACAGTTCCCACAATTCGTCCTCTCTGCTCCGAATCTGCCAACTGAGCCGCAAAAGGAATCAATAATTGAGGCACGACCGCTGTGAGTCCAATCATGAAGCTTGCAGCAATTAACCAATAAAATCCAGGAGACAGCGCGGCACACAGCAGCGCGATCGCATTGCATCCACTCAGCCAAACAATCAATTTCCGCCGATCCAGCCGATCCCCTAAGGGGACAAAGAAGAGCATCCCGATCGCATATCCAATCTGGGTCAGGGTTGGGACAGCACTCACATCCGTAATTGACACCTGGAAATGCGTGCTAATTAATCCCAGCATTGGCTGGTTATAGTAAAGACTGCCAATCGAGATCGTACAGGCGATCGTCATTAACCATAGGGCAGAGTGTTTCATAAGGTTAGGATAAATTGCACCACTGAAGTATGAAGTATACTAAGGCACTCAGTTTGTAAAATCGCATACTGTATACAAATAATCTTTTTCATATTAGTTTTCACCCATCTTGAGAAAGACCCATTGAGTTCAATCGATGGAGAAAATTATGAATGGAATAGAGATTCTTGAAGGTTTAGAAGAAGATAACCCTTTAGAATAAGTAGGGATGCTGAGCATCTCTGAAATGTTTACCGTTAAATTTAGGAAGGTTCGAGCGGCATGGCACTTCTCACCACAGGCGGACAGCTAATTAAAGATCTTGAAACCCACGGCGCGATCGCTGCCTATGTTCCCCTCGAAGGCGGATTTGAAGGACGCTATCGCCGTCGAATTCGGTCAGCAGGTTACAAGTCGCTCAGCATTACGGCAAGAGGTTTAGGGGATGTGGCGGCTTATCTGACAGGAGTTCATGGCGTTCGTCCTCCGCATTTGGGCAAAAAGAGCACCGGATCGGGTGCAGCGGTTGGATATACCTATTTCGTTCCGCCGATCGTGACGAGTCAAATTGCTCACTTGCCGCCGAAGTCGAAGGGATTATTGCTTTGGATTATTGAGGGACATATTCTGTCGAATCAAGAGCTTGAGTATTTAGCGAACTTGCCGAAGATTGAGCCGCGAGTGAAGGTTGTGATTGAAGTCGGTGGAGAGCGATATTTCCGCTGGTCACCGCTGACTCAAGTGATTGCGGCGTAAGTCTGAGAATTTTTCTTTGAGTTTGAAGGAGCGATCGACAAAAATTCGATCGCTCCTTTACTGATCTATAGGAGTCGTTAATCTCCTCTACTGCTCCGGCTGCCAACTTGCCACTCGCCACCATTCCAATGCCGTGTCTTGGGGAACCTTTAACCGCGCTTCTCCAGATTTCAAGGGCAGAATCAAAGTGAGTTTTGTGTCAGTATCTAACTGGTTCAAGATAGGTTTGAAATCATATTCGCCCACATGAGCGATCGGGAAATCTTTTGAGGTCACATCCTCAATGCTCAAGAGCGATCGATTGGCTTCAAGTTCTAACGATCGCGGATGATCGATCGTCACCGCTCCAGGAAATCCCACTAATCTTAAATGAACTGAATTGGGCTGTCCAAGCGGAAATCGTTTATAAAAAACCACTTGCCAGGCTCGATTTGAGTCATCTTGTAATCTTGATAGCGATCGATACAATACGCTATTTTGATCCGAATAAGTATGAACCGAAGCAAATGCAGAAGTCGAGACAAAAAGCCAAATTACTCCGACTAAAACGCAAGTTTTCCACAAGCGAAACAGATTTTCCACAGCTTATTCACCGGTTTTCCACAATTTGAATTTTATAATTTAAGACTTTAGTCTGTCATTAAAATTACGCTCGAAAAAACACTGAGAAACACATCAATTAAGCGTTTTTTAATATTCTTTATCTAGCTCAATCTCGCGCTTTTCAGTCAAAATCATCGCAATCTGTTTTTCGTAGTAAGCAGCTTCGTTAATAAAGATTGGAAAAACTGTAGAATTGCCTTGATAACAAATCGATTCTCCCGCAAAAGTCAGAAAGATCGGCTCATCAGGCTGTAACGGTTCATAGTCTTTGAACTGGCGATCAGGATGAATGAAAGCTTGCAGATTCCCGATCGCGTCTCTGGGATAATCGATGGTTTCGATCGCTTGATACAACGTCAAACGAGGCGGCACATCCAGTGGTTTTCCTTGATTCAAAGCTTCGATGTAATCCAAAACGGCATAAATGAGTTGCTCGGTTTTGAGGAATAGATCAGCGTTGAGAACACTCTGAGCTACTGCTCCAACTTCAATCGTGAAGCCCAAGGGCGAGAGCGATCGCAATAACGGCGCATCTTGCGTACAATTCATTCCTAAAGCCACTCGCACATCCGGATAAATCTGGCTCAAATAAGCAGAGAGTCGCAGATTAAAGGGATCAGGAGTCGAAGGAAGAATCGTCAGCCCCATATTCGACGTGGTGCTATGCAGATCGATAATCACATCTACTTGAGGCTGATCTCTAGAACCAAGTTGAGCGACAATATCCCGCGCACGTTGATTCTCATAGTTGATCAATTTGGGATTCAATAAATCCTCGCTGGCAAAGCTTCGATTCAAGTCTTGATCGATATAGCGGCGATTTAGTTCGATCGCTTTTGGATTTGCCAAGAGTGTGATGGTTTCAAAGCTCGATCGAGTCGTCAATGCTGGAAATTGCTGAAACTTTTTGACGAGATAAACGCCTGTCCATTCATTTCCATGCGTTCCGCCGACAATTGCGACTCGTCGAATCAACTTAGACATAACAATTCCCCCTCTGTGTGACTGCAATAATTGGGGGTCTGAACCAATGGGAAAACCCCCAGTAAAACCGGGGGCTTTCGGAGCGACTCAGGGCAATCTAAACTATTCCCACTCGATGGTTCCAGGCGGCTTCGAGGTGATGTCATACACAACTCGATTCACACCCTTCACTTCATTCACAATTCGGTTAGAAATCGTTTCTAACAAATCGTAAGGAATGCGTGCCCAATCTGCTGTCATGCCATCTTCACTCTTCACACAGCGCAGCACGATCGGATAAGCATAAGTGCGCTGATCTCCCATTACACCGACACTGCGGACAGGAAGCAGCACAGCAAAGGCTTGCCAAACATCGTGATAGATGCCAGCCCGATTGATCTCTTGCCGCACAATCAAATCTGCATCGCGCAAGATATTTAACTTCTCATTCGTCACTTCTCCCAAAATCCGGATCGCTAGACCTGGACCAGGGAAGGGTTGACGATTGACGATTTCTTCAGGCAGACCAATCGAGCGCCCAACTTTCCGCACTTCATCCTTAAACAGCTTCCGTAACGGTTCCACCAGCTTGAATTGCAGATCTTTCGGCAGTCCGCCTACATTGTGATGGCTCTTGATCTTAACGGCGACTCGTTCTCCGGTTTGAGGATCAACATTAGTGTCCGCAGATTCGATCACATCAGGGTACAACGTGCCTTGAGCCAGATAGTCAAACGGCCCCAATCGCTTCGATTCTTCTTCAAACACTCGGATGAATTCATGTCCAATGCGTTTGCGTTTTTCCTCTGGATCGGTGATGCCTGAGATCGCGTTCACAAATCGCTCCCGCGCATTCACATACGCAACATCAATGTGGAACTGCTCATGGAAAAGTTTCACCAGACGCTCTGGCTCTAACTTCCGCATAAAGCCCTGATCGATGAACATACAAGTCAGTTGATCCCCGATCGCGCGATGCAGCAAAAATGCCAGCGTCGAAGAATCAACGCCACCCGATAAAGCCAGCAGCACCCGCTTATCGCCAATTTTGGCGCGAATTTCTCGAATCGATTCTTCAACAAATGCTTCCGTTGTCCAAGTCGGCTCACACTTACAGATGTGATAGACGAAGTTGCGAATCAGCGCTTGTCCAAATTGCGAATGCACGACTTCGGGATGGAACTGCACGCCGTACAGATTGCGA
The DNA here is from genome assembly GCF_026735145.1 of Leptolyngbya sp. GGD. NCBI lineage: Bacteria > Bacillati > Cyanobacteriota > Cyanophyceae > Leptolyngbyales > Leptolyngbyaceae > Leptolyngbya > Leptolyngbya sp. GGD. Next base: position 178,443 of record NZ_JAPQKE010000005.1, on the reverse strand, counting down.
TCGTGTTCTGCGATCGCCGCGCAAGGTGTATTCGTCGTATGTGCGAGTAAGCCAAATCCTTCTGGCAACTTGGTCACAGAATCTCCGTGACTCATCCACATGATCGAGTTATCTTCGACATTCGTCAGCAAATCGGTGGGGTCGTCGATCTCAATCTTTGCCTTTCCATATTCACCGCGATCGGTGCGCTCAACGCTACCGCCAAGCTGTTGCACCATCAACTGCATCCCGTAACAAACCCCTAAAACAGGAATGCCAAGCTCCCAAATCCCTGGATCGCACTGAGGTGCGCCTTGGTCGTAAACCGAGTTAGGGCCACCCGACAAAATAATGCCTTTCGGATTGAGTTGGCGGAGTTGTTCAACCGTTGTGCGATAAGACAACACTTCAGAATAAACTTGCGTTTCGCGGATGCGACGGGCAATTAGTTCTGAGTATTGCGATCCGAAATCGAGAATTACAATCATCTGGCGTTCGAGTGCATCAAATCCTTGCGAAGTAGATGCGGGTGCATCCAAAACAGACGGTTCAATAGGTGGAGTCACGAGAGTGTGTCCTGATGAGAGAGAACGAAGGTCAAACGAGGTTAAACGAACTTTTGAAGCGGAATAAAAAAGCAAGGGTTTTGAATATTCTGGCTATTTTAATCACAATTCTCGAACCGACTCAAGCAGTTTCTCTGCTTTTCTACTTTGTCTTAAAACTTGACGCGATCGATCAAACAAAATTACGCCGATTTCAACGCTTGCTTCGCTGTGGGTATAAATATATTCTTCAGCGCGAGTTTCGATTGCAGCCGCGATCGAATCGTAAACCGCAATCTCTTTGCCCAAGGTTCTCAAGTATGTCAATCCGTCCTCAGCCGTAGAACTGGTAAAGATTGATTGTAGATCAGAAGTTGAGACACCGACTTTTGCCGCATGTGCTGTTAGGATTTCTTGCCGAGCATCTGCCACATGATGATGCGTGTGGAAAATGCCACCTGCAAGTTTGATCAGTTTCCCGTGATAGCCAAACAGCAGAATCGATTTGACTCGCTGCATTCCCGCTTCGACGAGGAGAGAGCCGATCCAATTGGCAGTTTTGAGCGTGCGATCTCGCTCAATTCCCATCTTGGCTGCCAAATCTAATCCATTTTCACCAATGCAGAAAACGAGGGTGTCGAATCGCCGCGCTTTTTCTTGTAGCTCGGCTCGAAACAGTTCTAACTGATCCGGTGCGCTGAGAGGGTGAGCAATGCCAGATGTACCGAGCAGCGATAAGCCTTCGACAACACCAAATGCTTCGTTGGATGTGCGTTTTGCAAGTTGACGACCTTCGGGCAAAATCAAGGTGATACGTAACGCTTCATGCGGTTCTAAAAGGCGTTCGAGATTCGTTTGGATTAATTGCTGAGCGTAAGCGTAAATTGCGGCTTGCTGGTCGGCTTTTTGTCCGATGCCTTCTCCGCCGATGATTTCAATCCCTTGTCCTTGAGTCAGTTCGACCATTGCCCAAATTGGGGTGTTGCGAGTCAAGTCGAGATTATCGCCGGGATCGCTGCGAGTAATTGCTAGTGCTGAATGGGGTGTTAATTTGGCGACTTGTTCGATCGGGATTTTCACCTGTGCAACTGGATTAATTAGATCCACTTCCACTTCAGAAATTGCAGATTGATGTTTTAAGTGTTGCACAGCAGCGATCGCGGAAGCACAAGCGAAAACAGGAAGTGTATAACCAGATTTCATAAAAATTCTCTTAAGAATTAACTCCTAACTGTTCAGATGTATGTCTTAAGTTACATGCGTTCTTTAGGTTAAGCGAGTATTAATTTTGGAATAAAAAGAGGTTAAATTTTATGTGTTACTTCTGATCTCTAGGAAAGCAATCAGTGTAATTTATGACACTCCATTCTTCAATCCCAAGTCCTAAAGCCTGAAAACTTCATGAAGAAACTAAAATTTCAACCCGCTGCTGAAATTCTCCTGCTACTGCTGCTAACTGATTTTTTATCCATCTTGGCGCATTTCGCTCTCCGTCTTTCGCCTCAGATTAATTCTACTTATTGGACAATCACTACCGATCGCGGATTTGGGGAAACGTTTCAATACGTCAAGGAGTTTTGGCTGTTCTGTAGCTTTGCAATTTTGGCGAGCAGTCGGGCGGAATGGTCATATCTGTCTTTTTCCTTGCTATTCGGTTATCTGCTGATCGATGATGCATTTCTTGTCCATGAGAGAGTTGGGGAGTGGATTGCAACGACTCAAAATTTTCAGCCAGTCTTGGGATTAAGAGCAATTGATTTGGGCGAGTTAGTTGTTGCCGCTAGTACGGGTCTAGTTTTTCTGTTGCTCATTGGTGTTTCCTATTGGTTGGGCACACAACAGTTTCGTTGGATCTGCAAACGTCTCTTCGTATTACTTGGCTGTCTTGCTTTTTTTGGTGTCGTAGTTGATGCGCTGCATATCATGATTGAGGTCATTAATCGACCTGGAATTCCCCTGGGGTTTGCATTTGAATTGGCAGAGGATGGGGGTGAAATGATTGTTATGAGCCTGTTGTGTTGGTATGGTATCTCACTGCTCAAACAACCCAGTCTTTCCCCAGTCAGAACGGATAAAGTTGTAGTTTCTAGTAGTCGCTCGAACTAAAAAGACAACTCATTTTTTCAACGCCAACGTTAATCCATCTGCGATCGGTAAAATTGTGATCAAAACTTGCTCATCTTGAGCAAGTTTTGTATTGAAAGCGCGAATCGTATTGACAATCTTATCGGAATCGCTGGCATCTGCCACTCGACCTGACCACAACACGTTATCAATCAAAATTAATCCACCTGAGCGAACCAATTGAATCACACGATCGTAGTAATTTGCATAGTTTCCTTTATCCGCGTCAATAAACGCAAAATCGAAGGTTCCAGCTTGGTCTTGAAGTAATTGATCGAGTGTGTCGATCGCAGGAGAAATTCGCAGATCGATTTTGTCTGTTACGCCTGCAAGGTTCCAATATTTCCGAGCGATCGCGGTATATTCCTCGCTCACATCACAGGCAATTAATTTTCCATCTTCTGGCATTGCCATTGCTACAGACAGCGAGCTGTATCCGGTAAAGACTCCAACTTCGATCGCTTTTTTTGCCTGCATCAATCGCACCAACAGCGCCATGAATTGACCCTGATCCGGCGAAATCTGCATTCGGGCTTGCGGCATTTCGCTGGTTTCGTGACGAAGTTGGGCGAGAATGTCCGATTCGTGCAGCGAGTTTGAGAGAATATAGGCGTATAGAGACTCGTCTACACCAAATGCCTGCTTAAACATGTTGAGAAAATCACTACAAATTATCTTATCTATTGTCCTAGCAATCGGCTTAGTTGCGTGCGGTGGGCGATATTCGGTTCCAGACAATGTGTTGAAAAATGCGATCGCCATTTCGGTGAATCAAACCGAACAACAGATTAGCCAGGAATTGAAATTATCAGCCGCTCCGAAGGTGAGTATCGATCGGGTCAAAATTACCGAACAATCGCCCCTAAAGATTCAAGGATCGGACGGCTTCCACGTCAAAGGCGTGTATGATTTCACGCTCAAACTCCCGAAACGTCAAGAAAGCCAAAGTGACAATCCGTTCGACCTCTATCTCCAACGGAAAACCGAAGGCAAAACGCAAACCTGGCAACTGGCACAACGTACCGAGGATGATTGGAACTTACAGCCGATTGGGGCACGTAAGGGATAGTTTCTTGCCGAATTTATCGGGCTGACCGATCGATCTTCTTGCGAATTGAGCAATCCTGTTTGTCACAATCCCTAAAGTAGATTCGATTCATGGCAAGCCGTCTTAGAATAAACAGAATTAGTGTTTTTCTCTGCTGTTATGTCTAGCATCACCGTCGATCGCTTAACAAAAGTCTATCCTGTCGCTGTGAAAGAGGCAGGGTTCAAAGGAACGGTGACCCATTTTTTCAAACGCACTTATCGCCAGGTGAAAGCGGTTCAGGATGTTTCATTTCATATCGAACCTGGCGAAGTGGTCGGATTTTTAGGGGCAAACGGAGCAGGAAAAACGACGACGTTGAAAATGCTCACCGGATTGATTCATCCGTCTTCTGGCAAAGTGACCGTTGCAGGACATGTGCCATTTGAGCGTCGATCGAGCTTTTTGCAAAAAATTACGCTAGTCATGGGACAAAAGCAGCAGTTGATTTGGGATTTGCCTGCTGCTGATTCTTTGCGCATCAATGCTGCGGTATATGGAATTAGCGATCGTACTTTACAAGCTCGGATCGGCGAACTTTCAGAAATGCTGTCTCTGGAGGGCAAACTGACTCAACCTGTGCGAAAGCTCTCGCTAGGTGAACGCATGAAATGCGAGTTGCTAGCAGCTTTACTTCACGAACCCCAAGTCTTATTTTTAGATGAGCCGACTTTAGGACTAGATGTAAATGCACAAGTCTCTGTTCGAGAGTTTTTGAAAGAATACAATGCTCAATACAAAGCAACCGTTTTACTAACCAGTCATTACATGGCAGATATTACTGCTTTGTGTGAGCGCGTGTTGATGATTCATCAGGGACAGCTAATTTATGACGGAAGTTTGGATGGCTTAGTCGATCGCTTCTCTCCCTGTCGCGAGGTCAAAGTAGAATTTAATCGCACGTACACTGAGTCGGAACTTTCAGCTTATGGGTATGTGCAAGAGGTTGAGAAACAATCCGTGCGCTTTTTAGTGCAGCAAGAGGACTTGACACAAGCGATCGCGAGAATCCTAGCCGAGTTGCAAGTGGTTGATTTAGCAGTGAGTGATCCTCCGATCGAAGAAGTCATTGGGCGAGTATTCCAAGCAGGCGCAGTGATTTGAGGCTCAGATTACAGTTTGTCTCAAGTTGAATCTTAGAAACTTGTATTGACTTAGAGATGCTTAGGACATAGAACTCGATCGGGAAGAGGCAAAGACAGAAGCGCTTGCCAAAAAATAGCTCTCCATAGCAGGCGTTTTCTTGCAGAAAGCCACCGCTTGATTGTTCTAAGCTTTCTTCATTCGTCCAAACGGAACCTTCTGCGTTACTTCCAAGCTAGCATTCTGAATGTTGTTCTGCACAAACAGAACGTCCTTGTTTTGCCACAATGGAATAAACGGCACATCCTTGACCAATTCAGCCTGCAACTGCTCAAACAATCCTTTTCGCTTGACTGGATCTAGCTCTTGGCGACTTTGATCAATTAATTGATTGACGCGATCGCTAAAGTAAAACGACCCTTGAGACACGGTTGAACCACTCTCACATCGCTGATCTGCTGTTGCCTTAGTACACTCCATAAACGGCTGAATGTAGTTATCAGCATCAAGAAAATCAGGATTCCAGTCAAACAGAAACATCGGATAAGCAGCTTTATCAATGTTTCGATAAGCCGTAGTAGACTCCACACTGTCTAGCTGAATCTGCATCAAATTGCCCAAGCTCTTACGTACAGACTCTTTGAGAGTAATCGCTGCCATGCCATCAGTTGAGACATTCGATCGATACCAGAGTTGTACTTTCAGCGGATTCGATTCGCTGTAGCCTGCTTTGGCAAGTAATGATTTAGCTTTCTCGACATTGCGATCGCCCAATTCCTGAAACACAGGCTTCTGCTCTTTCATGGTTTTCGGAAGCAGACTATACAGCGGTTCAATCTGTCCCTGAAAAACTCGACTTTCTAGCAACGGACGATCCATCATTGCCGCGATCGCTTGACGAACTTCTAAGCGATCTAAGGGCGGAGATTTCAAATTAATCGTTAAATAATCAATGCCACTACCAGACTGTTCCAGCATTTTCCAAGCCGCATTTTTCGCTCCATCTTTGAGCATCCGAATTTGATCGAGGGCTAGACCTTGATAAGCAACATCGATCGCGCCTGTGCGAAAGGCATTAAACAAATTCGCAGAGCTTGAGAAAAATTGAATATTAATCCCTGGATTCGCAGGTTTAGTTCCCCAATAGCGATCGAATGCTTCGAGCTTCAGCGAATCTGTTCCATACTTCACGAGCTTGTAAGCACCTGTTCCTACAAACACTTCAGAATTGAACTTATTTTGACCAATCTCGTAAGCTTTAGGAGAAACAGCACAAGCACCTGAAAATGCGAGTAGCGAAGGAAATGCTGCAAAGGGTTTTTTCAGCTTAATCACAAGCTCACCTTCACTTTTAGCCGCGATCGAATCAATCACATCTGCTAGTAAAAACGAAGGACTGCCGCCATTTTCGATAAACCGTTTCAGCGAAAATTCCATGGCTTTGGCATTAAACGGTTCGCCATCATGAAACACAACGCCTTGACGAATCGGAATCGTATAGGTCAATCGATCTGCACTGACTTTCGGCAAAGCTGTTGCTAATTGAGGCTGTAATTCGCTCGTGCCAGGCTTATATCCGTAAAGTCGATCGCCTAAGTTGTACAACAAGCTGCCTGCAAAATTCGTATAAGCATCAGCCGGATCGATCGTGTTAATACTAGCAGTTGAGCCAATCGTAATTTGTCCATCTGCATTTGCAGGAGGTTCGTATGTCGATCGAGTACAACCAACCACCAGTGAGAAACAAAGACAGATTAAGAAGAGCGATCGCCCAATTTTTCTCAGCATTGTCGAGTGCCAAAAATGAGTTTTTTGAGTGTAGCAGGAAAGGTGGTCTGACAGTTGAGTGCCTAAGACGATCGAGATTTGAGCAGTTCATGAATACTCTTGAGTTCAACGAGAATGGCTTCGAGAACTTCTTGCGTGTGATTCGGTTGAGGCTCTTGAATCTCGATCGTCACTTGTTTGATTTTCAAAACTTCTTTGGCAAATCGAGCGACTTCATTTGAGTGAAACATCAATGGATCGTTCGGAGATTGCCGCAGTTCAGGATTAAGACGCTTGGGATTGAACGGAGGATTGAGTTGTTCAAGGTCAGTATTGGCATAGCGATAGACCGAAGCTCGCGATCGATTCAGAGTTTTCTGAACAGCTTCGACATCCATTAAACCTGTGGTTCCACCAAATTCGGTATCCGCGTACATGCATTCATTCTCGCAATTAGACGCGAAAATCTTAACATAAGAATCTTTGTGTAAAGTAGGATTTATCGATTGTTCTGATCCGCTTGGAGAACTCTACCTTTACTGTTAATTGGTATAGATGGATCAATTTTGAGAGGTTGGCGATGACTTTGAAGATTCGATCGATGACCCTGGCAGAGGTTCAAATTGCCTTAAACTGGGCAGCCCAAGAAGGCTGGAATCCAGGACTTTATGATGCAGAACCTTTCTACAAAGCTGACCCCGATGGATTTTTACTTGCAGAACTCGATGAACAACCGATTGGCTGTATCTCTGTCGTTCGCTACAGCCAGAAGTTTGGTTTCATTGGGCTGTACATCGTTCAACCCGAATGGAGAGGGAAAGGCTACGGTTTGAAATTATGGCAGACGGCATGGCAGCAATTTGTATCAAGACTCGATGCTGATGCCAGTATTGGGTTAGATGGAGTGCTCGCTCGAGAAGCCACTTATCGCCAGGCTGGATTCGTTCCGGCTTACCGTCATGTTCGACATCTTCATCAACCCGATGGTTCAGCTCAGCATCCTGACTGGGTAATTCCTCTCAATCAACTTCCATTAGCAGAGATTCTTCGATATGACGCTGAACTATTTCCGGCATCCCGTTCGCAATTTCTAGAATCATGGCTTCAGATGCCAGAAAGTGCAGCGTATGGAGTTGTGGAACAGAATCGATTAGTTGGCTATGGTGTAATTCGCCGTTGTGTGCAGGGATTTAAAGTCTGTCCGCTATTTGCAGATTCGCTAGAAATTGCAGAAGCTATTTTGCAAGCCTTGATCGTTAAAGCGGGAACAGAGCCTGTGTTTATCGATATTCCAGATGTTCATCCTGCTTTGCCGATCTTAAAGCAACGATATGCATTAGAACCAATGTTCACTTGTGTGCGAATGTATTGGGGACAAGTTCCAACCTTGCCTGTCGATCGTATTTTTGGTGCGACGACTCTGGAATTGGGATAAGCACTCAGATTGAACGCCCATCTACGATTTGCCTAATTGATGACACGCTCTAATGCATTGGTGTCAACCTGGAACTGCGCTTTCTTCAATCGATTTCTGATGAATGCTAATTTCTAGCAAAAATGTTGTGATTTCATGAATCAAGGGATACTGTTGTAAAAGTTGACGTGTCTCTGGAGAGAGGAGTCTCAAGATTTCTGCTAACAAGGCTGTCTTGTCTTCTGCTAGAGTGTCTAATAGCTCTTGAGGATGCCGCTGAGCAAATTTCCACTCTAGATCAGTCAAGGCTTTGCCAATGAGAGTTTCGATAAGCGATCGATCTTGGAAAAAGATAACTTCTAGTTCTGGAACAGCGATCGCTAATTTGAATGGCACAGAGCCAGCATAAGTCCGAAGCAAGTACCCTAAATCTGCTTTTCTTTGCTGAATTGCTGACTCATCATTTGTTCTCGAATTCAGAACCAAGACTACAGGTAGACGCTTTTCGGCAAGCAGAGACATTGCCCGAGATTCTGCATCATAATCGCTTTTGCTTTCAACAAACTGAACTCCTTCTTGTGCCGATTTTGGCAGCACTTTTCTAAGAATCTCTGCATCAGAAGGACGTTCTGTAATCAAATAAACTCGATTCATCCCCCTTCCTCCGCTTGAATTCGATAGTTTGGAATTCCTTGCTGCACACAAAATCGATACTTTTTCAGCAACGATTGTTGCATTTGTCTTGACTGTAGCGCATATTCAATCTCGTCTCCAGTCCACAGCAAAATTGTTTGAGGAGCAATGTACCGAGCAAGAGAAATTGCAGCATACGTAAATCCATTCCGGCTAAACAAAATCCCGATCGTTGATGCAGGTCGGCGCAATAGCTGGTTTCGCATTTTAGCCAGCGGCTCGATATTGACACGCTCTGCTACGTCTTTGCATTCGATTAAGCAAGCAAGCCCATTGGAATAAATTGCACCATCAATTTGCTCTAATTCTTCTTCCTCAATGACCACACTGTAAGGATAGATAACTTCTGCACCTTCTAAATGAAATGCCCTGAGTACTAGGTATTCCATTGCTTTCCCACGTTCCCAATCAGGAGTATCACCCAACTGAATTTGGTTCCATAGCATTAAGAGTTCGTCCCAGTCGTAGCAGGTGATTCTGCGTTCGTATTCTAATGCTGTTGGCATCTTTTTCTCTTTGTAACCCTGATTGACCAGAACTCGAAGTTTTCTGACAACTTCGAGTTCTGATCCCGCGCGGACTTATCCGATTTCTGGTTCCTGACTACCTAATCGCGATCGCACTTCCACCTTCGCTCTTGGCTTTGTAAGCTGAAACTTCGGCATCAAATGTGGTTTTCCTAGCCCATAAGTCAGTGCATAGCTCTGAGATAATCCCCACAGCCATACTGAAGGCAATCGAGGCTCTAACCAAGGTTGCATCTGATAAAGCAGCTTTGGAAACCAACCGCTAAAGATCCAACTCATCAACGCACTGACGGCAAAGTTCAAGTAATTCCCTAGCCAACGGGTCAGATCCTTTGCGCCTGCCATTTGCCAGATCCAGAGTAAAAGACGCGGATTTTTCTTAGCAGCAACGAGTGCCATGCGATTAAATCTTGTCCAAGTCACCCGATCTTTGATAAATGCATCTGCGATCGCTGGCGGCTGATCAGCAAGGACATCAAAGAAGGTATTCAGCATCGAATTGACTTGCTGCGGCGGCAAAATCTTACCGGTTGGCACCATCATGCCTTTTGAGAACATCCAGGTCACAGAGACATTGCTTTGATAAGCCCGAATTGCATTCAGCGATCGCTGATCGAGTAGATCATGCTTCAGTGCTGTATCTAGTAAATGAGTCAGACGAGATAGATTCCGTACTAATGACCCAAAGCCTGTAAACACTAACGGAGATTGCAACGAAGCAGCATCGCCAATCGCAATTAAGCGATCGAATGCAATGGTGCGATCGCGACTGCTCATACTGAAATGTCCTGGAATGTAGCCAAACGTTGCCTTCTTCCAGACCAGCTTATCCATGTCACAACGCCGATACTCGGGCAGGATCGTAAAGAAATCCTCGTACATCTCAAGTAAAGAACCTGGATTTTCAGGATGCACTTGATGATAGTGGAACAGATAGAAAGTAAGTTCTTTGCCCTCAGCCGGAAAAAGCTCCCAGATTAACTGCCGTCCGCGAGAAATGTCTCCGTGACTGTTCAGCACATCGCCATATTGCACATCCCAGACTTCCGGCTCAAATCCTTCAGAAATCACCGCTCCAACTGTTGGGCAAACACTATCAAAGGCTCGACCTGAATTGAGTTGCCACGCGATCGGTGAAGCCGTTCCCATTGCATCTACGAGCAACCGCCCTGTGACTTGACGATCGCTTCCAGTGGGCAAATGTTTCGCGTAAATCGTCGCTTTATCTGGGTTAATATCGGCTCGTTCAAACTCAGTCTCATCCCAAATTTCGCCGCCTGCTTCGCGGAACTTATCCCCGCAGAGTTTGAGAAATCTTTCTGCATCGATCGCAATATTCAAAACCGTCGGCGTATGCAGAATCTTCGCCTTAGCTTGCGGTGGATTGTTTGCATCAAAGAACTTGTGGAAGCCATCGACATACTCAGCCGCAATCACTCGATCGAATTCGGCGACTGTAAACAATCCCAAATCGATCAAACTCTGAAACTCACTGCGTGAAATATTCCATTCCCGATTCATCCGTCCAAACGGCATCCGCTCCAGCAGTAGCACCCGGTAGCCCAATTTTGCCATCACAGCCGCATGAACAATGCCTAACGCCCCTCCAATGTAGATGAGGTCATAAGCTGGCTTCGCTGGCGTGATATTGCCATCATCCGTGCGGAAAACAACTTGCTTCGGAGTTTGAGGAGTCTGGACACTTTCACGCCAGCGTTGTTCCCACCAGTACACGCGATTTAAGTCATACTCGCCATTCGGTATTTTCTTGAAAAACTCAACCGTTTTCGGATAATCTGCCGCTAATGCTTCAAAAATCGACTGCTGCGATAAATCAATGTTTGGAGGAGCAGGATAGACTGGCGGAAATTCTTCTCTCAAATTCGCCACTAATTTTCGGAGAATTTTTGCTTCACCTGCTCCAGCGCGATCTGCCCAGCGAAATACTTTCAGATAGGTCGATCGCTGAACTGACCAGACAAATATCGAAAGTTCACCTAGCCGAATCCCCGCAGGCATGAGGACTTTCTCGCCTTGTTCAGGAGCATAGTCAGCATGCAGCCATGAAATGACCGCAGCCGTATCGGGGGTGGGGACTTCTAGGTAAAGGATTTCTTCCATGAGTAAGATCTAAACTCCGATCAATTCAGCAAGACGGTTGACAAACCAATAAAAAACAAGCTACTCCTGATACCAAATTAAATTCTTTACATCATTTTCATTATTATCGAGGACTCGGATCAGATCAGCACTATGAATTATCCTATTTCACCGCGCGCTTCTGAATCTATCTCAGTACGGTCTCCTGGGGCTGAAGAACTTATTCTCAACGCGATCGCTGTTGTGATCGAAACCGCTCGCTCTCAGGGACAGTCTTTAGAAGAAATCAAAGCTGAAGTCCTAGCCGACGACGCAATTCTAGATGCCCAACAGCGGCAATGGCTCAGCGATATTGTGACGCAAGCTTGGCAGGATTTTCCGCACTCATGCTGAAATGTCTAAGTTGAGAAGCTATCAATTACACTTCTAAGCGATCAATTTATATGAGAAGTCCATCCCGGAATCACCTTCATTTGGGGGTTGCCGAAGTCTGTGTAGGAGTGATTAAAGCGGACATGGTATGTGCGAAATCCGAAACTTTCTTTGAAAAGTCGGATGCGGCTTACCGAGGTTGAGCCAGTTTTGCAGTTTATCCGGTAGGCTCTTGATTGATCCTATTTTTCAGGCAACGTGATGAAGGCTGCAATTCAAGTTCTGGGCATCGATTTAGGTGGGACAGCAATTAAATTGGGACGGTTTACTCCAGATGGAACGTGCCTTCAAGCACTCACGGTTCCAACGCCTCAACCCGCTTTGCCTAGAGCGGTGCTGATGACGATCGTTGATGCGATCGCTGACCTTGATCCGAAGCGCGAAGCTTGTGCGATCGGAATTGGTATGCCAGGACCAACCGATGCTAAAGGACGCATCGCCCGAATCGCAATCAATTTGCCGGATTGGATTGAGATTCCCTTAGCCGATTGGATCGAAGAAAAAACAGGACGACCGACGATTTTGTCGAATGATGCCAATTGTGCAGGTTTAGGAGAAGCGTGGCTCGGTGCTGGCAAAGCCTTTCAAAATTTCATTCTTCTGACGCTGGGAACCGGGGTCGGAGGGGCAATTATTTTGAACGGGGAACTGTTTATCGGACATACGGGCGCAGCAGGTGAATTAGGGCTGATTAGCTTAGATGCGAATGGCGCGCCCTGTAAGAGTGGAAATCGCGGTTCTTTGGAGCAGCATACGTCGATTCAAGCAATTCGACGACGGACGGGAAAAGAACCGGATGAATTGTGCAGATTAGCGCGATCGCACGATCCAGCAGCCTTAGAATTTTGGCGATCCTATGGACGCGATTTGGGACTGGGTTTGACGAGTTTGATTTATGTCCTGACTCCAGAAGCGATCTTAATTGGTGGGGGAATCAGTGCGAGTGCAGAATTTTTCTTACCAAGCGCGATCGCAGAAATCGAACAACGGGTCATGCCAACTTCGCGAGAAGGATTACAGATCATTCCTGCTCAGTTAGGGAATTGCGCCGGAATGATTGGGGCTGCAAAATTAGCTCTCAATTCACGTTACATTGAGAACTGCCCTGAATAAACACCGATTGTTATGGCTTCCATCGAACTTGTTTCTGCTGATTCCATCCCTACTGACAAGATTAAATATGACGATCGCGGTTTAGTACCTGCGATCGTGCAGGATTATTTGGATGGCGCGGTTTTGATGATGGCGTGGATGAACCAAGAGTCTCTGCAAAAGACGCTAGCAACTGGTGAGACTTGGTTTTGGAGTCGATCGCGGCAAGAGTTTTGGCATAAAGGGGCAACGTCTGGACATACGCAGAAGGTGAAGGCGATTCGATACGATTGCGATAGTGATGCGCTGTTAATTTCAGTTGAGCAGATTGGTGATATTGCCTGTCATACAGGCGAAAGAAGCTGCTTTCATCAAGTGAATAGCAGCATTACGCCTCCGCCTGCTGATACCTTGTCGCAAGTGTTTGCTGTGGTTTGCGATCGCAGAGATAACCCCATTGAGAAGTCTTACACTCGGACATTATTTGAAGGCGGAGATAACAAGATTCTCAAAAAGATTGGGGAAGAAGCGGCAGAAGTGGTGATGGCTTGTAAGGATGATGACAAAGATGCGATCGCGGGTGAAGTGGCGGATTTGTTCTTTCATTCATTAGTCGCGATCGCGCATCATGGTGTGGATTTGAAAGATGTTTATCGCAAGCTTCAGTCTCGCCGATAGAGATGCACGGCTTGATCGAAGAAATTCACCCAAAAATCATGGATGAGCAGTTTGAATTTTTTGATCAGGCAATTCTGAATCAAATTCAGGTTCACTAGCGTTCGTAGAGTTCTAATGGCAAACCATCTGGATCTTTGAAGAAAGTAAATCGCTTACCCGTCCATTCATCGACTCGAACAGGTTCAGTTTCGATTCCTTTTGCAGAGAGGTCAGCGATCGCGAGATCCAAATCTGCCACCGAAAAAGCGAGGTGTCTCAAACCACAAGCTTCGGGATAGCAGGGTCGCTCAGGCGGATTCGGAAAAGAGAACAATTCAATTTGAGTCTGAGAATCAACTTGCAAATCGAGCTTGTACGATTGGCGTGCTTCTCGAAAGACCTCACGAATGATTGAAAAGCCTAGTAAATGGACATAGAAATGCTTTGAGCGATCGTAGTCGGAGCAAATAATTGCAATGTGATGAACGGCTTGAATATTTTGCATCGTCTGGTCAAATGAATACAAGATCAATCACATCGATCGTAATCGGAACCTGAAACTAAAGGAGTGCAGCCAGAAGTTTCTGCTAAATTAACGAGTAGAAGGCTCTGCAACTTCTATCAAATGGAAGGGGTCGATTCACACCTCCTCGAAGTCATTAAAACTATGTTCCAAGCGACACGACGACGATTAGCACTTTGGTACACCACGGTCACCGCTGTGTTGTTGTTAGTGTTTGCAAGTGGGTTTTATTTTTATGTGCGATCGACATTAATCGAGCGCATCGATGACACTCTAAATCATGTGGCAGAAGTTGTTCAGCGATCGCTGGTGATCCAAGCGATCGGGGATCAGGTGAGCGTCAATGTTGAAGCGAGCTTTCGGGATAATTCCATTTCTTTGGAAGACGATCACATCGATTTGGAGTGGTTTGATGCGAAGGGGCAACAACTGTGGTCAACCTTTGCAGAACCCCTTTCTATTCCCATGCATGTCAATCACGATGGCGAGACGGTTCATGTCTCCGACACACAACTCTTGCGGCAGGTGACTGAGAAAGTTCAGATTGGCAATCGGGTATTAGGATACTTGCGCGTGAGCCATCCTTGGTTTGAAGTCACAAAGCCAACTCGTCAATTAGTATTGGACTTGAGTGTTGGCACGGCGATCATGGTGGGAATTGTTGCTGCGATCGGGTGGTTTCTGTCGGGAATTGCCATGCAACCGATTCGCGAATCCTATCAACGGTTGAAGCAGTTTACCGCTGATGCATCGCATGAGTTGAGAAACCCGATCGCTGTCATTCAAACGAATGTACAAGTGGCACTGTCCGATCCTGACCCTCAGATTCAGCAGCAATATTTGCAAGTGATTGAACGGCTCACTCAGCGACTAGGCAAACTAGTCGATGATTTACTATTTTTAGCGAGACAGGATAGTGGGATTGTTCAACCTCAGAGAACTGCGCTCGCGCTCGATGATTTACTTGATGAGGTTTTAGAAGAACAAGGCATTACCACCGCAGACAAGGAATTGTCATTTAAGGTCGATCGCACGTCAGAATATTGGTTACAGGGTGACCGGGATCAGCTTTCTCGACTGTTTACAAATTTGATTAGTAATGCGATCAAATACACTCCCGAGCAGGGAGAAATCACAGTTGAGCTAGTCGCAACGAAAGCTGGATTACAAACCAAAGTCATTGATACGGGCATTGGAATTCCAGAAGGCGCGATCGCGAAATTGTTCGATCGGTTCTATCGAGTTGATCCAGCTCGAACAAAAGCAACGGGAGGATCAGGATTGGGACTCGCGATCGCGCTCGCCATTGTTGAAAACCATCATGGACACATTCAAGTTGACAGTCAGGTAAACCAGGGAACAACTGTTACTGTAACGCTCCCCCAATCCGATAGCCAATCCCCAACGTAGGTTTAAAACGTTTGCGCCTAAGGCTTTCAGTTCGCTCAGTAGGGTGATTGAAAAATGTTGGGTTTACCCATCCTGAACTTGAGTTCTAAGCGGCACAGGAACGAAACAGCTCGGCTTTTCATCTTTTACCAGGCTAATGCCGGAATTTTCTCTTCCGCTGTTTATGCTTCGCCAATGCTTTACGCTTGCGTTTTTCGATTGGTGTCTCAAAATAGCGATGCTTTCTCATATCTGGAAAAATTTCTGCCTTAGAAACTTCTCGCTTAAATCGACGTAATGTAGATTCGATTCCTTCATTCTCACCTGGAATAACTTGGGGCATTCATTCTCCTCCCGAACATGAAATGTGATGAAAGCTGATGAAGAAGGCTACCCATGACTGAGTAGCCTCTGACCAACTTTGACTGTAAGCATTCAAGCTGCCATTAACGCGCGGCGAAATTTGCGCATCTGCTCCAGTCTTTAAGTTTAGTAACGTCTAGAACCGCCTCGATTGTCCCACCCCCCCTGAGACGACCCGCGGTCTTCACGGGGTTTCGCTTTATTCACCTTGAGATCGCGCCCCATCCACTCGGCTCCATCGAGTGCTTCAATCGCAGCGTCTTCTTCTGCATCGGTTCCCATCTCGACAAAAGCAAATCCCCGCATCCGACCCGTTTCGCGATCGGTCGGCAGTTGCACCCGCTTCACGGTTCCATACTCTGAGAAAGCCTGGGTTAAACCATCCTGTGTTGCCTGATAGGACAAATTACCAACGTAAACTGACATAAAGATTCTCCAGAATCATCAATGAAGAGAGGTATGTTCGGAGAAACGCTAGGCTGGAACGATTTACACGCCCGAAGATAAACCTTATCAGGAAGTTTAGCATAGAGAGAGCAATATGCGGGGAAATTGATTTGTGCGATCGCACCTAAGGGTCAAGATTATGCTAAACTTCTTATAGAAGAGACTATCTTCGGCAATGTGATCTCCTCTATCAAATGTTGCTCCGAATCTAACTCTCTCTACACTGTAATTCTGGGGCAACAATTGTATGTCAATTTATGTTGGTAACCTCTCTTATGAGGTTGTACAAGAAAATCTTGCTGAGATTTTCGCTGAATTTGGAACAGTCAAGCGTGTTCAGCTTCCGACCGATCGCGAAACAGGACGCTTACGCGGATTCGGATTTGTTGAAATGGCGAGCGATGCGGAAGAGGATGCCGCGATCGAAGCCTTAAATGGTGCGGAATGGATGGGACGCGATTTAACAGTGAATAAAGCAAGACCCCGTGAAGACAGAGGCTCTTCTCGTGGCGGCAGTTTCGATCGTAAAGGTGGCTCCTCTCGGCGCTATTAGAGTGTTGAATTTCTGAATTCTTAATTCAGTCGCATCTTATAAAGTCTTGCAGGCAGGCTAACAGTCTGCCTCATTTCTTATGATGCGCTGTTGCAAGGCATGTTCTTCTCTATCCTCATCCCAATGAATATCAAAGAAATTATCAGTCGATATGCGGCAGGACAACGAGACTTTAGCAATCTGAATCTGATTGCTGTTAACTTTAGAAATCTGAATCTAGCGGGCATCAATCTGAGTGGTGCTAACTTAACGAAGGCAAATCTGACTCAAGTTAACCTCAGTCATGCCAACCTCACAGATGCGATTCTGACTGGAGCAACGTTAACAGGCACGAATTTTACTCAAGCCAACCTTACTAATGCCAATCTAAGCGATACCAATCCGAATCAGGCGAATTTCAGGCAGACCTATCTGAAAGGAACAATCCTACCCGACCTAGTGAATCGTACTTCTCCTAAAACTCCTCTCACCTCTCCACCTGTATAGGTACTATCTGTAGTAAGTGCTATTTTCTTAGAATTTTATTTCTTCAAGTAAGAAAGCCTCCGGTGTCTAGCCGGAGGCTTTTATATGAACTATGGATCGAGTCATTCGACGGTTTGCATGAATCGCCGGATGCGGGTCAATTCCTCAACATCCGGCTCTCCCTAACCATTACAGATCGTCATCCATATCATCTGCGATCAGATCATCATCATCATCAATAATCGGCGAATAGATCGAATCTGAATCTGCTTCATCCGAGTTGCCAAAACTCTCAAAGCTAAAGCTAGGACGATCGTCCATTGCTTCTAAGCCATAAGAGCGCGCCGTACGATCGTCAAGAACGACATCCGAGAAATCAGTATCCTCATCTAGGAACATCGGATCATAAACTGGATCAATGTCGGCTGGGCTACCCATTTCTTCGTAAGCATTGAAGCCCGTTCCCGCAGGAATGAGACGACCAATGATCACGTTCTCTTTCAGACCGCGCAACCAGTCAGATTTTCCTTCGATCGCAGCTTCAGTCAGTACCCGCGTCGTTTCTTGGAAACTTGCCGCAGAGATGAAACTATCTGTGTTGAGTGAAGCTTTCGTGATCCCGAGCAACACAGGCTCATACTGAGCAGGTGCGCCCCCAGTGATTGACATCGCATCATTGACTTGCTCAATTTGGTAGATTTCCACCAACTCACCGGGCAGCATCGTCGTATCACCGCCGTCTTCGACTCGTGCTTTTGAGGTCATCTGACGCACGACGACTTCGATGTGTTTGTCAGAAATATCAATCCCTTGAGATTGATACACCGATTGCACTTCGTTTACCAAGAAGGTCTGAACTTCCCGCAAGCTAAACAAAGCCGCATCATGCAAACTGACTTCTTCATTTCTGGCTCGGAACATCACTTCGAGTAATTCGTGCGGGTTGGCAGGCCCATCGGTGAGCCGTTCTCCAGCCGCAACTTCTTGACTGTCCCCGATGATCACGTTTTGTCCGGGACCAATTGGGTATTCGGTGATCAGACCTTCTCGATCGACAATCTTCACTTCAACCGAATCGTCTTCTCCATAAACGACCTGAGCCGTTCCCGCGCGACGTGCCAGAATACAAGCTTCTTTTGGCTTACGAGCTTCTAGAAGTTCTTCAATTCTCGGCAAACCTTGAATGATGTCTCCCGTCTTGGTGCGCTCAAAAATCAGCAGCACGAGATTATCGCCCCGTTGTACCAAGTCGCCATCATCGACGTGCAGTACTGCACCCGGAGAGACTCGATACGGACGAGCAATCCGCACAACAACTTGATCGCCTTGGACACTCAAGATCTGTCCAGATTCTTCAAGAACAGTTCCACCGATATCACTGCCAGCAATCAACAGATCGCCTGCTTTGACACTCGGGTTACTAGCGGTCAGGGTGACTGTATCGACTTCACGAACGACGAGAATCCGACGAATCGATTCAGCCCCTTGGCGAATCCCTTGAACTTCCCCTGCTTCTTTACAGAGAATTTCAGTCCGAGCAACAACCGCTCCTGCGGTAATCTGGTCGCCATCTTTGACCATGATGCGAGTCTGAGTGCTGCCTTGAGTCACGTCAGCGGCAATGTCACGCCGAATCACCAGCGATTCGAGAATCACCAACTGAAGCCGCATGACTTCAGGATCAGTCTCATCAGGAATCAATTCGATATCAGCAGCGAGTTGCGCGTCTTGATCGACTTCGAGAACGAGTTGAGTTCTGAGCAATTCCAAACCTTCAACGGATTTGACCCGCTCACCATCTTTGTAAGGCAGGCGTTGAACAGCTCTGAGACGAATTGCTCGACCCGATTCTTCCTTAGCAGATTCTTGGCTTGGAACTGCTGGATCATCTGGTACGTTAAATTCAGTCACCGGACGCAGTAGAATTGCCGGACCTTCCGGTGTTTCAACGTACTCGGCATACAGCAGTTCACTCGCGGTTAATCCAGGCATGACTTGCTGCCCCGGATTGACGAGCGTTGCTTCACGAGTGATCACCTCATCCAAGCTATCGATCATGTGCAGATCGCCGGGCTTGATCACCACTTCGCGCAGAATGTCATTTTTCTGCGTGACTTCGATAACTCCGTTGCTTTGACAGAAAATGTCTTTCACAACTTCGGTTCCGGCTTCGACATACTGACCGTCTTCGACCATCAGAAGCGAGATGTCTTTATTCACCTCATGCGCTTCTTCGGGAATCCAGAGAATGGTTCCACCTTTGATGACTTCGTAGCCTTGTTTTGCCTTGCCTTTCTTGCCAATCTCAACGCCGGAGTACTTGATGATTCCTCCAGTTTGAGTATGGTAGCGATCGTCTCTCAGTTCAGCGACGACTTGACCGTTTGTAACCTGAGTTCCTGGAGTCGCTTTCAGTAAGAAAGTCTGATTTCCAGCGGTTTCCAGCAAGTACTGATCCCGTCCTTGAGAGGTCTCAGCCCGAACTCGCGCTTGATCCAACATGACGGATGCCGTGATGATTTGGATCTCGCGCCCGCCTTTGCTATTTTCGACTCCGTTCTCAGGTAGACGAACGACCCCACCATTTTCAGTGACGAGCTTCGTTTCAGCGATCGTGCTATTGGCTTCAATGCGATCGCCGTTTTTCACCACAGGTTCAGCACCCGGCGGCAAGTTATACACTTCGCCCGAGAGTACCCACATCAAACCGCCTCTTTGTGCAGTTCGAGTGGTGTTACCTTGACGGTCTTTTTTCTCTTCGGGAACGACATCTGCGAACCGAACTTCTCCAGCTAAGTCAGAGGCAACGTCCTTCGAGGCTTTCTCAGTCGTCTTGCGTCCGCGTCCGGTTAAAGGAACTTCTGCAAGAGTCTGTCCAGCTTTCACCTTCATCCCATCTTTCACTAAGAGCGTCGCCCCTTGTGAAACGGTGAAGGCTTGTTGCTGTCCGCCTGAGCCTTCCAGCGTAATTTTCAGTTCCGATCCTGCACTTTCAACAATCAGCGCATCTTCCCCATGACGAGTCCGATAAGGACGAGTTCTCAAGCGTTTGGGCACCTTGATCGTTCCATCAAAGTTTGCCCGTTCTTGACGCGCCATTTCTCCAGTAAACACCCCACCCGTGTGGAATGTCCGCATCGTAAGCTGTGTACCGGGTTCCCCGATCGATTGAGCCGCGATAATCCCGACTGCTTCTCCAATATCGACCATGTGAGCATGGGCTAAGCTCCAGCCATAGCAATGCTGACAAACCGATCGCGCAGATTCACAGGTCAACGGCGATCGCACGACGACTTCTTGAACTTTTGCTTTCCCAATCAGTTGAGCAATGTCATCTGAAATGGCTTCATTGCGAGCAACAATGATTTCCCCGGTTTCAGGATGCAGGACATCTTGAGCGGCAACGCGACCGAGCAGACGATTTTTCAACGGAATAAGAACGCGATCGCCATCCATCATGGGACGCGCTGGAATGCCTCGGGTTGTGCCGCAGTCGAGTTCACGAATGATGACATCCTGAGAAACATCCACCAATCGACGGGTGAGGTATCCAGAGTCGGCTGTCCGAAGCGCGGTATCGACAAGACCTTTGCGCGCACCGTAGGAGGAAATAATGTACTCCGTTACCGTTAAGCCTTCTCGGAAGTTGGTCTTAATCGGCAAGTCAATAATTTCCCCTTGTGGGTTTGCCATCAAGCCCCGCATCCCGACCAACTGACGAACCTGTGAGATATTTCCCCGTGCTCCGGAGAATGCCATCATGTAGACCGAGTTGAGCGGGTTATTCGATCGAAAATGTCGAACCACCTCGTCTTTAAGTTCTTCACTAGTTCCGTTCCAAGTGTCAATTACTTTTTGGAACCGTTCGACTTCTGTGATTTCCCCACGAGTATATTTTTCTTCGGTGTCGCGAATCGTTTCAGTCGCGGCATCGAGTAGCGCTCGCTTTGTCGGAGGAATTTGTAAGTCATCGACACTGATGGAAACGCCTGCGCGCGTTGCATATCGGAAGCCAAGATCTTTGATCAAGTCTGCCATTTGTGCGGTGCGGGCAGTTCCATAGTGGGTGAATGACCACGCGATCAAGTTAGTCAATTCTTTTTTGTTGACAACCTGATTACGAAAAACTTGCTTTTCTGAGTTCTGCTCTGCCATGCTGTGCCCCATGTTTGCCGTGAGTTTTTGTGGGGGAGTGGGGAGTGGGGAGTGGGGAAGTGTTCTCAAAGCTTCCCCCAATCTCCCTAGCTCCTAGCTCCCGACTAGCTAACCAATGCGTCGAACACTGTCTTGTTGTAGATAATTCGCCCTGCTGTTGTTTTGATGTACTGCGAAATCAAATTCCCGTCTGCATCTTCACGACGACGGCAAGACTCATAGATTTTGGTCACAATGCCCTCGGCTTCTTGTTGCTCGATCAAGTCACCATTGCCACCCTCGACTTCGCCATCAAATCGCACCCAAACGTAGGAGTGCAGATCAATTTGGTTCTGTTCGTAAGCGGTGATCGCATCGTCGAGATTCGCAAAGTAGCGTCCTTCGCCCTTTGTCGCTTCTGGATTTTCTGCGGTCAAGTAGTAGCAGCCCAAGACCATATCTTGGCTAGGCGTAATGATCGGGCGACCGGTTGCAGGCGAAAGAATGTTATTCGATGCCAGCATTAAGAGGCGCGCTTCTGCCTGAGCTTCGAGCGAGAGCGGTACGTGAACCGCCATTTGGTCACCGTCAAAGTCAGCGTTGAAGGCTGGACAGACAAGCGGGTGCAGTTGAATGGCACGACCATCGACGAGGATGGGTTCAAAGGCTTGAATCCCCAGACGGTGCAGCGTCGGAGCTCGGTTCAGGAATACAGGGTGTCCTTCGATCACCTCTTCTAGAACGTCCCAAACGGTCGGATCGTTACGCTGAATCAGTTTCTTCGCGGCTTTGATGTTGTTGACTAAGCCTTGACGAATCAGGCGATGAATCACGAACGGTTGGAAAAGCTCGATCGCCATTTCTCGCGGCAGTCCACACTGATGAATTTTCAGCTTTGGCCCGACCACAATTACAGAACGACCGGAGTAGTCAACCCGTTTACCCAGCAAGTTCTGACGGAATCGACCTTGTTTCCCTTCGATAATGTCAGAGAGCGATTTCAACGGACGGTTGTTTGCCCCGACGACTGTTCGACCGCGACGACCGTTATCGATCAATGCGTCTACGGCTTCTTGCAACATCCGCTTTTCATTCCGCACGATAATCTCAGGGGCGAGGATTTCTTGCAGACGAGCCAGACGATTGTTGCGGTTGATCACGCGACGATACAGATCGTTCAAGTCAGAAGTCGCAAACCGTCCACCATCAAGTTGCACCATCGGGCGCAAGTCAGGTGGAATCACTGGAATGACATCTAACACCATCCACTCAGGCAATGAGCCTGTCGCGATGAAGTTATCTAAGACGCGCAGACGTTTGATCAATTTGGCGCGTTTCTGACCTTTGGAAACTGCAATTTCTTCGCGCAGTCTTTCAGCTTCTTCGTCCAAGTTGATGTCTTGCAGCAGTTGCTTCAGTGCTTCCGCCCCGATGCCAACTTCGATTCCGCTCAGCTGAGAATCTTCGCTGTAGAGTTCATCTTCGATCTCAATCCACTGATCTTCGGTCAGCAATTGCTTGTAGGTCAGATTGTCAGCATTACCGGGATTGAGAACAACGTAAGCGTTGAAGTAAACAATTTGCTCAACGTCGCGCAGTGGCATATCGAGCAAGATCGCCATGTAGCTTGGAATTCCTTTGAGATACCAGACGTGCGCAACAGGAGCTGCTAGTTTGATATACCCCATCCGGTGACGACGAACGCGCGACTCGGTTACTTCGACTCCGCAACGCTCACAGACAATTCCGCGATGGCGAACCCGCTTGTATTTGCCACAATGGCATTCCCAATCTTTTGCAGGTCCAAAAATCCGCTCACAAAACAAGCCGTCCATTTCAGGCTTGAGTGTACGGTAGTTGATGGTTTCTGGCTTCGTGACTTCTCCAACGACTTGCCCATTCGGTAAAGTCCGTTCTCCCCATTGGCGAATGCGTTCCGGAGATGCCAGACCGATTTTCACATAGTCAAACCGCTGTTCTATCTTTGGCATCGTGTTGTCCTTGAGTTGGTGTAGCGACAAAAATGTGTGAGGGGTACGAAGCAGAACGCTGTGAAGGCGACATCTTGCCTGGATAAGGATAGATGCTAATTTACAGCGTTCTAACTTCTAGGCTTAATCGTCGTCCTCTTCCAGCGATTCACGCGAAATCGACTCATAAGTTGGACGCGACGGCGCGCGACGGCTATTGACATCCGCCATTAAATCAACTTCCATATCTCGGCTGCTTCCATCGTCTTTGGTCTCAACCTTGTGGACTGCCACATCAAGACAGAGAGATTGCAACTCGCGCATCAAGACCTTAAAGGATTCCGGTGTTCCAGGTCGCGGAATGGCTTTACCTTTAACGATCGCATTGAGCGCTTCGTTTCGCCCTTGCATGTCGTCGGATTTCACCGTCAGCAATTCTTGCAGGGTGTACGCGGCTCCAAATGCTTCGAGCGCCCACACTTCCATTTCTCCAAATCGCTGTCCACCTTGCTGCGCTTTTCCACCCAACGGTTGCTGAGTAACGAGCGAGTACGGACCAGTCGAGCGCGCGTGGATCTTGTCGTCAACCAAGTGAACCAGTTTCAGCATGTAAGCTTTACCGATTGTGATCGGTCGATCGAAGGCTTCACCCGTTCGTCCGTCATAGACCTGAATCTTACCTGGATCGTCTGGATTGTAGAGCCAGTAACCATCTGCGGTTGCTTTGATCCGCGTGTCCTGAGCTTCCTGCAATTTGCCATGCACCGATTCACGCGATTTTTCTTCGCCGTGCATTTCATCAAATGGCACGATTTTGAATCGAGCTTCCAGACATTGAGCTGCCCAGCCTAAGAGGCATTCATAGACCTGACCCACGTTCATCCGGCTCGGTACACCGAGTGGATTCAGAACGATGTCAACGGGTGTGCCATCGGGAAGATAGGGCATATCTTCGATCGGTAAAATCCGCGAAATAATCCCTTTATTTCCATGTCGCCCCGCCATTTTGTCGCCGACTTGGATCTTCCGTTTCTGAGCGACATAAACCCGAACAACCATGTTTGCACCCGGCGGCAATTCGTCTCCTTGCTCACGAGTAAACACCCGCACGTCAACGATCCGACCTTTCTCACCGTTTGGTACACGCAAAGAGTTGTCTCTTACATCGCGCGCCTTTTCACCGAAGATCGCTCTCAGGAGTTTTTCTTCAGGAGGCTGATCAGATTCCCCTTTCGGAGTCACTTTACCGACGAGGATATCGCCCGCTTCGACATAGGCTCCAATTCGGATAATGCCGTTTTCATCCAGTTGACGCAGAGAATCTTCCCCAACGTTGGGAATTTCACGCGTGATTTCTTCCGGCCCTAACTTGGTTTGACGCGCTTCAATTTCATATTTCTCAATGTGAATTGAGGTATAAACGTCGTCGTAAACGAGGCGTTCACTAATTAGAATCGCATCCTCATAGTTGTAGCCTTCCCAAGGCATGTAGGCGACTAGGATGTTTTGACCTAGCGCTAATTCGCCTCGCTCAGTCGCAGAACCGTCTGCCAAAATTTCCCCAGCTCTCACCTTATCGCCGACAAAGACGATCGGGCGTTGGTTTAAGCAGGTATCTTGGTTCGATCGCTGATACTTCTGCATCTGGTATTCAATTTCTTTACCAGTTGCAGCATCTTTCACGCGCAGCGTTGTCGCATCGACATAAGTCACTTCACCATCAGTTCGGCTGACGACGACCATCCCAGAGTCACGCGCTGCCTGTGCTTCTAATCCAGTTCCCACTAAAGGACGTTCTGGACGCAGCAGAGGAACTGCCTGACGTTGCATGTTCGATCCCATCAATGCCCGGTTCGCGTCATCGTGTTCCAGGAATGGAATCAGCGAAGTTGCAACCGAGATGATCTGTACCGGAGAAACGGCAACATAGTCCACTTCTTCAGGTGCAGCAGTCGTAAAGTCTTGGCGATATCGAACTGCGATCGATTCTCCGATGATGTTGTTGTCTTCGTCGGTGTTGATGTCACCTGCTGCCACCCGCAGATCGTCTTCTTCGTCCGCAGTCATATAGACGGCAGGCAAGTCTTTGCGAACCCGACCGTTTTCCACCTTGTAATAAGGCGTTTCGATAAATCCGTACGGATTAACGCGTGCGTGAGTTGCAAGTGAACCAATCAGACCCGCGTTCGGGCCTTCAGGAGTCTCGATCGGGCAGATCCGTCCATAGTGCGATGGGTGAATATCACGCACCGCGAAACCTGCACGCTCACGAGTCAGGCCACCTGGACCGAGTGCGCTGATCCGGCGTTTGTGGGTCAGCTCGGCGAGAGGATTGGTTTGATCCATGAACTGCGATAGCTGCGACGAACCAAAGAACTCTTTGATTGCAGCGACCAACGGTTTCGGGTTGACCAAAGATGCAGGAGTTAATGAATCCGAATCAGAAACAGTCATCCGTTCCCGAATGATTCTTTCTAAACGGTTCAGCCCAACTCGCACCTGGTTTTGCAGCAATTCACCAACCGAACGAACGCGACGATTTCCCAAGTGGTCAATATCGTCGATCATGCCGATATCGAATTCCAGGTTGATCAGATAGTCGATCGCCGACAAAATATCCTGCGGAGTCAGAACTCTGGTCGCTTCCGGTACGTTCAGGCGCAATTTTTTGTTCAACTTATAGCGACCCACTTTGCCCAAGTCGTAGCGTTTGGGGTCAAAGAATCTCGACTCTAAAAGTTGTGCTCCACCTGAAACGGTCGGAGGCTCACCCGGACGCAATTTCCGGTAAAGCTCCATCAACGCTTCTTCTTCGCCGTACTGACCTTCTTTCTCGATCGTTTTCTGGAAATACTCCGGATGTCTCAGCGAATCAAAAATCTCGTTATCGGTCAGACCCAACGCTTTGAGGAGCACTTGCGCCGACAATTTCCGAGTTTTATCGATCCGTACCCAAACCAAGTCGTTCTTATCGGTTTCAAACTTCAACCATGCGCCTCGGTTGGGAATCAGACTCGCATTGTAAGTCCGACGACCATTCTTATCGGTTTCCGACTTGTAATATACGCCAGGACTACGAACGATCTGATTGACGATCACACGTTCCGCACCGTTGATGATGAACGTTCCGCGATCGGTCATCAGCGGCAAGTCACCAATAAACACTTCCTGTTCTTTGATTTCCCCAGTCTCTTTGTTGATGAGGCGAGTGGGGACATACATCTGAACGGCGTAAGTGCTGTCTCGACGCTTAGCTTCATCGACATCATACTTCGGACGTTTCAGTTTGAAGTTTTTGCCGATAAAATGAAGTTCTAGCTTCCCGGTGTAATCAGTAATCGGTGAAAAGCTGTCGAGTTCTTCGATAAGCCCTTCTTCGAGAAACCAACGGAAGCTTGCCCGCTGGATTTCAACTAAATCCGGTAGTACGAAGGCGGGAGTGGTATAGGTCTGCTGCTCAGTCATGCGTCTCCTCTGCAGGGTCGCGCTGCGATCGCGAATCCCAGATTTTACGGTAATTGCAAAAATATGTCAATGCAAAAAGTTTGGGCTTCTAAAGAACCCCAAAACAACGGAATATTAGATTGTTGGACGTTGAGAAACGGGTGAGTTAGCCAGTTAAGCCTCCAAGGTTGCCAATGAAGGTGGAACGAAAAAGGTGAGCCGCGTAGCCTTGATTCGTTGGCGGTGCGAAAAGCTCATAGAATTCAACCCCGAAAAGCTGAATTCAACAAGTCAATGAAAATTAGCCTAGTAATTTTCGCACTCTTCTCATTATGGCGCAAGTTTTTCATTTTGTGCCTTGACGATTCGAGGAACTTGTGAGATGCAGGCTTAGCGGATGCGGCTGAAACTGCATACCTCCCACGTCGATTAGAGATCGCTGCTCAATTCGGAGCAAGCGATTCAGAAATCGTCAGCCCGAACAGTCGGCAAGCATTTTCTGTCGTCTGTTTTGCAAGCTGCTCGATCGAAACGTCACGGAGCGCTGCGACGTGTTGAGCCACGTACTGAACATAGGATGGTTCATTCCGCCGCTCCCCCCGTTTTGGAACCGGAGCCAAAAACGGACAGTCGGTTTCGACTAAGATGCGATCGCTCGGAACAAGTTTGGCGGATTCATGGATTTGCTTCGCGTTCTTAAACGTAACCGTACCGCTGAAGCTGACATAAAAGCCTAAATCCAGAAACCACTGAGTTTCTGCTGGAGTCCCGCCCCAGCAGTGCATCACGCCTTTGACTTGTCCTTGCTCGTGCCAAAAGTCTTGCACCACTTCTGCCATCGTTTCAGCCGCGTCTCGACAGTGAATAATCACGGGCAGATCTAACTGCTTCGCGATCGCTAACTGTGTCCGAAATGCTGCAATCTGCTCAGATCGATTTTCTGCTTTGAAAAAATCTAGCCCGGTTTCCCCGATCGCCACAACCCGCGAATCCGATTGCGCCAGGGTGAGAATTTCCTGTTCTGAATTCGCCGACCATAACTCCTCGACATCGAGCGGATGAAGACCGACCGCAAACGAGAGTTCGGGGAAACGATTTGCTAGATTCTGAATTTGCGGAAATTCCGACGGTTCCACGCAGGAATGGACTAATCGAACCACGCCTGCTTCACGCCAACGCTCAGCGATCGCATCCAAGTCAGGCTCGAATGCGTCGAAATTAATATGAACGTGAGTATCGATCAGTTGCATTCAGAGATGAATTACGAAGCGACTGCGGTCTTTTGCTTCAGCACGCGGCTCAGCCGAGCTTTACGACGTGCGCCAGTGTTGCGATGGAGAACTCCGCGTTTTACAGCCTTATCAATCTTGCTGTAAGCTGCCGACATTGCCTCATCGACTGCTTTCTTAGCTTCCGAATCTGACGGATTTGCGGCAAGCTGATCGACAGCCGCAAAATACTTCTTCATCAGGGTTTTTACCGCTGATTTATAGGATTTATTACGCAGGCGATTACGCTCTGCAACTTGGACGCGCTTCTTAGCAGATTTAATGTTTGCCACGGTGAGTCTTAGAAAGCTTGTTCTAGATGGACAGAAAAATAGTCAGATAAAATACTATAACATCAGGATCGCTCGATCTGTGTATTCCTTCAGAAATCCAGGTTAAGCTAGATAAAGAAACGACAAACGCTCCCCAATTCGGGTCAAGACCGTTAGAATCGTTCAAGCCCTGCATATCTCGGACGGGTTCTTTTAGAGACTGACACTTCCTAACTCCATGCTGCGAATCATTACTCAGTGGTCTGAGGCAACATCTGAACTGCGACGCATTTGCGATCGCACTCATGACGATCAAGTTGTACATAAAGAAGCGACAGTCCGGGAGGTACTGCAAGCTGTCAAACGTCAAGGTGATCGTGCGCTTTTGGCATATACCTTAGAGTTTGACCAACAAGAATTGGCTCCTGAAGAATTAAAAGTTAGCCCCCTAGAACTTGAAGCTGCTTATAGCCAAGTCTCTGGTGAGCTGATTGATGCAATTCGCCTTGCCCGCAAACAAATCGAAGCCTTTCACCGTCAGCGTGTGCCGAAAAGCTGGGTGCATTTTGGCGACGATGATGTTGTTCTGGGGAAACGCTACACTCCGGTCGATCGCGCTGGGCTGTATGTTCCAGGCGGAAAAGCGTCGTATCCGAGTACGGTTTTGATGAATGCGGTTCCCGCGATCGTGGCGCAAGTGCCCAAGATCGTCATGGTGACTCCTCCTGGAAAAGATAAAGCTATCAATCCAGCTGTTCTAGTTGCGGCTCAAGAAGCAGGAGTGACAGATATCTACCGGGTGGGCGGAGCGCAAGCCGTTGGTGCGTTAGCGTATGGCACGGAGACGATTCCGAAAGTAGACGTAATCACAGGCCCAGGCAATATTTATGTGACCTTAGCAAAAAAATTAGTTTACGGAACCGTTGGCATCGATTCTCTAGCAGGGCCGTCTGAAGTGTTGATCATTGCCGATCACACCGCAAATCCGACTCATGTGGCAGCGGATATGCTGGCGCAGGCGGAACATGATGCAATGGCAGCCTCGATTCTGATTACAACCGATGCGATTTTGGCGCGCAAGGTTGTGGATGAAGTTGAGCAGCAGTTAGTCGATCATCCGCGTCGAACCTTGACCGAAAAAGCGATCGCGCATTACGGCTTGATTATCGTTGTAGAAACCTTAGAAGCGGCAGCCGAGCTTTCTAACGAGTTCGCGCCAGAACATTTAGAACTCGAAGTCGCTGATCCTTGGGAGTTGATGCAAAATATCCGTCATGCTGGAGCGATTTTCTTAGGAGATTCGACTCCTGAGGCAGTCGGAGATTATTTGGCAGGACCTAATCACACATTGCCAACGTCTGGATCGGCTCGATATGCTTCGCCGCTGGGTGTGGAAACGTTTTTGAAACACTCAAGTGTGATTCAGTATTCGCCGATCGCGCTGCAAAAGGTTGCGAGTGCAGTCGATATCTTAGCGACGGCTGAGGGCTTACACTCTCATGCAAACTCGATCCGAGTTCGCAAAGATTCGCTGCTCAATCCTGAACCGTAGAAATACTCGATTGAAGATTAAGGGATTCCGGTAGTTTTTAGAACTCTAAAGATAGAGCGCTACAGTCAAAGTGTGGCGCTCTATGGGAGGCAGACCTGATGCTAAATACGGTATTAGTCGCGATCGATGTCGCAGAGTCTTCTGCGAGACAGGTGCTCAATACAGTTGAGGAGTTGAAACTCGAACCGCGCTCAAAAGTTGTGTTGTCGCATGTCGTGCCAACGAATCAATCTGAAGTGGATATCGTCGTCGATCGACCGAGCGCTGATTTAGAAAGCTTTCCCTACGCTGAAATTGAAAAGCAGTTACAAACCTATCAACACTCGCTGGCTTGTAAGAGCGAAGTTGAAATTGTCACGGGTGATCCTGCCGAAGAAATTTTGAGGCTCGCAAAGATCCATCACGCGGATCTGATTGTGCTGGGAAGTCGAGGTTTGACTGGGATGAAGCGAATTTTGCTTGGCTCTGTTAGCAGTCAGATTGTAGAAGATGCACCGTGTTCTGTCTTAGTGGTGAAACCAAAATAGGCGGATCGCGAACTTGCCCATTTTTGGTTCAATCACTCTACGATTCGATTTTGCGATTTCAACCGATTGCGCTAACCCAGACATTTGCAATTCAGTACAACAATAAACCTCGCTCAAAGTTGCGATTCGTGAGCGAGGTTTTTGCATTCAACTAAGCCATCACCATGCCACCATCTACATTCATGACTTGTCCGGTGATATAGGCAGCCGCGGGAGACGCTGCCAAAAAGCGAATCAGTCCTGCCACTTCTTCGGGTTTGCCATACCGATTGAGCGGGATGAATTTGAGAATTTCATCCGCTTTCAGATCATGCGTCATATCGGTCTCAATAAATCCAGGGGCAACTGCATTGACAGTAATTCCGCGACTTGCCAACTCTTTCGCAACGGTTTTTGTAAATCCAATGACACCCGCTTTGGCTGCACTGTAATTGGCTTGACCTGGGTTGCCCATTTGCCCAGCGACAGAAGTAATATTCACAATTCTGCCGCTCCGCTGTTTCAGCATAATTTTGCTCACGGCTCTTGTACAGAGAAATACGCCCGTCAAATTCAAATCGATGACGGCTTGCCACTCTTCAGGCTTCATTCTTAGCAGCAGCGTGTCGCGTGTAATGCCTGCATTATTCACTAAGACATCAATTCTGCCGTATTTTTCCATGGTGGAATTGATTAAGGCATCGACTTGATCTGCTTTCGACACGTCGGCTTGCAGCGCGATCGCACTTCCGCCGTTTCCAACAATTTCTGCTACCACTGCATCTGCTGCACCACTAGAACTCGCGTAATTCACAACGACTGTTGCGCCTTCTTCTGCCAATGCCAATGCGGTCGCCCGTCCGATTCCTCGTGATGCGCCCGTGACGATCGCGACTTTTCCTTGCAGTTCCATGAGGTCTAATCCGATGTAAATATGCGAATCTGATCATATCGAGAAGCGGGAATCGCAGATCAGTGAATCTGCCAGGACTGATCCCGGATAGCTTGAAAATTTGGTGAAAAGATGATTAACTCGCAGAAGCTAGATGGTCTTTTCCCCTCATTGAGGAGTAGGATGGCTTCTATTGCGATCTCTCAATTTGTATCGATCGCTCTCTTGCAGTTTTACACTCACCTATGACCAGAGAACGCGGCATTCCTAATCGTCGGAACCGTAAGTCATCGCCGTCTCACCGAAGCGTGGCAGCTTCTTCGCGATCGACCCAAGCGGTTCAAGAACTCCCTTCCCCGAAAGAGTCTCCGACTAAGTTGGCTGCTGTGCTCGATCGCCTCAATCAAGCGCGAACCTGGCTATTTAGTGATTGGCGGGCAATGATCGCATTGTCACTCGCAATCACAGGGGGCACAACTGCGCTCTCGCTCGCATTTTTGTTCAAGCTTCCTGCCGTTCCCAATTGTCCTTCGATTTTCTGGCCGCTCGCTTCAGCTTCTCTAAGACTCCATTGTGCTCAGCTCGCAGCAAATAAGCGGACTCCAAATGATCTATTAGAAGCGATCGAGCTTGTCAAAAATCTTCCCTCCGATCATCCGCTTTATGCAGAAGCGACTCGGTTGATTGAAGCTTGGGCACAAGAGATTTTGGACTTGAGTGAAGAGTCATTCCAAGCTGGAAAACTCGATGCTGCCATTAAAACAGCAAGAAGGGTTCCAAGAGTTGGGACTGCCCATACTCAAGTCGAAGAGCGAATTAAAAAATGGCAGAGTATTTGGTCATCTGCTGAAACGCTTTACCGCAAAGCTGAAGAAGCGCTACGGCAGCAAAATTGGCGGTTAGCAATGACAGAAGCAGGACGGTTATTGTCGATCGACAATACCTTCTGGCAAACTACAAAATACCAAGAGATTAGCGGCATCATTGCTGCAACCCGCGACGACATCAGCAAGATTACGAAAGCAAAAAGTTTGATCGAGTCCGGCGGGATACAGAATTTTCAAGAAGCAATCAAACTGCTGGCTAGCATCAACAATAAGAGCTATGTCTACCAAGGTGCGCAGGAAACCCTAGTCGATGCTGGGAAGAAGATGTTGGCGTTAGCTGATGCAGCACTCGATCGTAGAGACACAACGGCTGCATTAGACATTATTCGGCAGATTCCAGAAGCTGCAAATTTGAAGCAAGAGATCGAAGACTACGAAACATTAGCAAGTGCGATCAATCGAATCGGCAATGGGTTGCCCGAAGACTATGATGCCGCGACCGCCCAAGCGCAGAAAATTGGTGCAGATCGTCCGACTTTTGGAAAAGCGCAGCGGTTAATTGCGCGTTGGCAAGCAGAAAAAGGAGATATGGCGCAATTGAATCGAGCACAGCAGCTTGCGCAATCCAACCGACCTGAAGATTTGCAAGCGGCGATTGACGCTGCATCTCAGGTTTCTAGTTCTAATCCGAAGTCTCGGGAAGCTCGCCAGTTGATCCAGCGAATTACCAGCGAGAT
Source organism: Leptolyngbya sp. GGD (assembly GCF_026735145.1). Lineage (NCBI taxonomy): Bacteria > Bacillati > Cyanobacteriota > Cyanophyceae > Leptolyngbyales > Leptolyngbyaceae > Leptolyngbya > Leptolyngbya sp. GGD. The sequence goes on along the minus strand of NZ_JAPQKE010000005.1, from coordinate 145,601 downwards.
GCAAGATCAAGAGGATCGTCCCCTCATTCAGCAAGCAGAGCAGATTGCGAGTCGAGGCGATGCAGGATCGTTGCAACAAGCGATCGATTTGCTGGGTCGCATTTCTTCCCGGCGATCGCTCGGTGCAGAAGCAGCCGATAAACGCGGTCAGTATGCTCAGCAACTTCAAGCCATTCGCGATCGCGAACAGGAGTTGGCTCAACCTGTGTCTAGTCCTGTCCCTGATTCAGCAACTCCGCTACAGGGTGGGGATGCTGTACTCACGTTGCAGAAAGCAAGAGCGGCGGCGAATGGTGGTACGGTTGATTCGGTCACAGAAGGAATTCAGATTGCAGATACTGTACCCATAGCTAGCCCACTCCGCCCAGAAGCTCAGACGTTGATGAATGATCTGAGTCAGCAATTGCTGCAAACGGCAATGTCACAAGCGAGTGTAGATCCGGTGGGCGCGATCGCGATCGCTCAAAGAATTCCACTCGGCACGAATGCTTACGACCAGGCACAGTCGTTGATTCCTTTATGGCAACGCAGCTTAAGAAGATAGCCTGTTCTAAGATGTGAGAGTCTGACTTTGCAGGATGAAAAGATGAAGGAGCATTTTGCAGGATGATGGAAGAATACTCCCTGCTCTCTATCTCCCGCACTGCTTTGGGATTTCGATATGTCTGAATTTTGGAATACGGTTCTCTCTTTTGCTCAGCAAATCACCACAGAAGTTGGTGAACAATTGCTCAAGGATTTTGGACAAGCTCAGGCAGCCGAAAAAGCCGATGGCAGTTTGGTGACACAATCGGATCAATGGGCGGATGAACGGATTCGGAGCGCGATCGCTCAAGCTTTTCCTGATCACGGGGTTTTGAGTGAAGAAGTCGAGCATATTTTTCCCGATCGAGAATGGTGCTGGATTATTGATCCAGTCGATGGCACAACGAATTTTGCACGAGGATTGCCGCTATGGGGAATCTCGATCGGATTGCTTTATCAGGGCACTCCGGTTTTTGGATTGGTACATTTGCCCCCATTGGGGCAGTCTTTTTATGGATATTGGCAGGGTGAATCAGGGCTAGAGATGCCGTCGGGGGCTTTTCTCAATGGCAAACCGATTCGATCGAGCCAAGAAGCTTTAACGAAAAATCACTTTTTTAATCTCTGTGCAAGAAGTACTTCGGTTTTGCAGCAGCCGTTTCCTGCGAAAATTCGGATGTTGGGAGTAGCGACTTACAATTTGCTGACCGTTGCGGCGGGGTCAACAATGGGCGGAGTTGAGGCGACTCCAAAAATTTGGGATATTGCAGCAGTTTGGGCGATCGTGCAAGCATCAGGAGCCGTTTGGTATCCCCTAGAGTTAACCCCGATTTTTCCGTTAGAGGTTGGGGAAGATTATGGAGCACGATCGTATCCCACGTTAGTCGTGAGTCGCAAAGAGTTGATCGAGGTTTTTGAGCCGTTGGTTCGGGCGATCGGTAAATTTAAATAGCGGTGATTTGAACAATCTACAAGCCTTCAACGCTTCATGGTTCTTTCAATGATTGGATGGTGAACTCAGAAGTCTTGAAGTTTTCGGACTAATTTGACTGAATAACAGTCACGATCGACGTTCCAATCCCCAATTTCAAATAGCTCTGAGCATTGCCATGATTCATCGCAATTTCAACCCAACCGTGACTTCCAATCAGTCCGATGATCTCGCCAACTTTCGCATCGGCATAGGTTGTATGACCTGCATAAATCGATTGATGAATCTGAACTGACCAAGAGCAATTGAAAAACCTTTCCCCCGGAATATTGGTGATCAAATTGCCGAAATGATCGATCGCCTGAATTACTCCTTGAATGCCGTTCTCGGTTGCGATCGCATCAGGAATTGGCAATTTGATGATCGAATTCAAATCAATTTCATCCCCTAACTCTTTCAAGGGAACGCCACTTGCAAGGTGTGCTCCAACCGGGGCAAAGATATCGCGCCCGTGGAATGTTGCGCTGGGAGTTTGCGATCGCCAATATTTTCGATTCGTTAACTCGACCGCTGCCACTGCATGTTCTAAGATGCCGCTCACCAAACCATTATCTGGCGCAACCACAAATCCAGCTTTCAGCTGCACTGCGATCGCTCTGCGCGAACTGCCTACGCTTGGATCAACCACGACAACATGAACTGTTCCGTCCGGAAAATACGGATAGGCAGTCATAAGTTGAAAACGGGCAGAAGTAATATCTTGCGGAGGAATTTTATGCGTAAGGTCGATAGTTTGCAGCCTTGGATTAATTTGAGCGATCGTACCTTTCATCACTCCGACATAAGCATCACTTAATCCAAAGTCTGTCATCAGGGTAACAATCATCTGTTTTGTCAAAAAACTACATCTTAAGTATGAATTTTTAGTAGCATAAGCTACCGTTTTAATTTGCCAATGCTAATATCAAATCATGGTGATAAGAAAAACTAACCTCTAGGAACCCTACATATGAATAGAAATCGTCTTCACGCAGCCGAAGTTACCCGCGTTCACCGCGAAAACTTACAACGAAATCTACAACGCCGCATGGAAGCAGCAAGAGCACGTGGCGATCAAGCTCTGCTGCGGATGTTGGAAGCAGAAGCAAGTTATCTGAGATAAAGTGTCTCCCTCATCTCTCATTGTAGGATCTCAAATATGCGCGGCTAAGCCGCGCTTTTTTAATGGTGAATTTTGGATTGAGGAAGGACGGCTTCAGCAATCGTCCTGTCCCTATCAATTCTGCAATTCAAAATCCACCTTAATATAAGAGAACTCAATTCAACTGATCGTGAGATCTGGGCTTGGGTTTCGCTGAACTCGCAGAAATTTTAGAATTGCACGTTGAGCAGAGCCGCAACCTGGCTGATGATTCATCTCGGACGACGCGTGCCGAAGTCGAGCGTAAACCATACAGAGTCAAGCAGTGAGATGTATTCATCTGCCGATAAATGTCCGGAGTGGCAACACGCCTCTAAAGCTTGTGCGATCGCATTAAAGAGCGATTCAGTCAGTTCTAATTCGTTCGGTTCATTCATTGCGGGAATACCACCTTGGATTTGCCAATGGAAAAATGAGGGGGCGATGTCAAGGGAGCATTTCCTGAGTATAAGCAATTTCACGGGGAACGCCTTCAAATAGTTCCCGCTTTACAAAAAATTTAAGAGGAATTACGGGTTTGGTGATTGCTGATAATCTCCCGATTTTCCTCCCGTTTTGCTCAGCAAGCAAATTTGTTCGATCGTAATGGATTTCTCGAGCGCTTTCGCCATGTCATAGAGCGTCAAAGCCGCAATAGAGGCTGCTGTCAAAGCCTCCATTTCAACGCCCGTCTCTGCTTTGATTTTCACAGTGGCTTGAATCTCAAATCCGGGAAGTTCGGGCACGGCAATAATATTGACTTCGACTTTTTGAATCGGGAGTGGGTGACACAATGGAATTAAATTGGATGTTTGCTTCGCTGCCATGATTCCGGCGATTCGGGCTGTGCCTAGAACATCCCCTTTCGGACTATTACCCGACTCGATCGCCAGTAAAGTTTCGGGCTTCATCCGCACCCGCGCGATCGCTGTTGCTTGTCTTATCGTTGCAGATTTAGCTGATACATCAACCATCTGCGCTTGTCCTTGAGCATCAAGATGAGAAAGTGTTGAGGAATTTTCAGAATTTTTTGTCATTTGGAGCAGATTGTTGTATATTGAATAAGTGCTGACAAGGGCTTGTAGCTCAGTGGACTAGAGCACGTGGCTACGGACCACGGTGTCGGGGGTTCGAATCCCTCCTAGCCCGTTTAATATTTTAGGGGTGTTGATGAGACACCCCTTTAATGTTTTAAAGGCAATTTTCCTGTTCCACACTATTTTATTTTCTGACTTATACTTTTTATCCAAAATCCAAAATAAAAACCCCTAACTGCTGTGAGGGGTTTTCAACGATCGCTGTTGCGACAATTACTGCGCGACACGACCTGGTTCAACATAAGCAGCCCGCGGTCTGCGAGTGCCGGTTGCTGCGCCTGCAAGAGATGCAGCTAAGCCCAAAAGTGAACCAATCACAAATGACCAACCTGCGGTTGCAGTCGTACCTGCGATATTTCGGGCATCTTGAGCGCTGATATTGGGCGCTGCATTCGGATCGACATTCGGCACTCCAGTTTGAGGCAAAGCCGCCCCTGCAACATTTGCCGCTGTTGTAGCTGCTAAGCCAAACGCGCCTGATACACCACTCGCTAAAAGAAAAGCACTCAACGCTAGGGTCGTTGCCCAAAGAATTGCCCCATTCAGCAAAGCCGTACTTCGGGTCATCGGACCGCAAGCCCGTGCCATAATCCAGCTTCCAATAAACAGAGAAATCAGTAAGCTAATCGTTGCCCAGATGCCAACTGCTGTACCAACTCCACCTGCGTCAGAGCGGGGTGCGCCCGAATTTGCGATCGAGGTTGCCCCAATTGCTGCACCCAGTGCACTCAAAATCAACTGCGAAACTAGCGCGACAAATAAGCCAGCGAGAATCGGACCCCAACGAACCCGATCATGATAATCAGCTGCTACAGGAATGACAGCCGCTTCAGTTACAGGACGATTAGTATATGCCATTGTAAATTTGCTCCTCGAACAAAATAGTCATTTGCAAAGAAATTACGCTTGCCTAAGACTATATGGGCTGCTCAATGGAAATCACTCTATCGAGAGTGAGATGACCTTGATCCATCATTAGAAAGAAATTCTGCGGGATCAGCAAATTTTTACGGTAGTCCACACTGCAGTGATCAGAAAAAAAACGCCAGATTGAACAAGATTAATCGTCTCAGTATTCATCTCGATACCCTATTACAGCAGGTGTAGCTAGAGTTTTGCCTACTGCTGAAGTTCTACCTGTCTAGGGTGGATGTTCTTGTGCAAATCTGCATTTGTAGCTTGTAGTCCTTTTCCTATCAGTCTTTGAATACCATCAAGAGGGTGTTTCACGCATTTATCGCGTACTCGATGTCAGCTGTGACAATCGCAAGGTATGATCCGATCACTAGATTTTTAAGCACATCTGGTGTAGGTAAGATCATAGAATTTATCCAGGTGAAGACTGCCCTTTGATAGAAGTGCTCGCAAATAATTGCAATGTTTCATCGAACATCTGAACACGCTAGTTTCTGATCGACTTGACGTTCCTCGTAATTGTTTTATAGATTCTCGTATGCTCACAATGACTCGAATTCGTCGATCAATATTGCCACTGACTGTCTTGCTTTGGGCAGGATTGATGCCTTCGTTGGCGTTTGCCCAGTCTCAAGATACTGAACTCGATAAGCTCCTCGAACAAGGGCGAGAGTTAGTCGATCAAAAGAAGTGGACTGAGGCGATCGATGCCTTTCAGCGAGCTTCGTCGATCGATAATCGTAATGCTCGAATCTTTTCTGGCATGGGTTACATTTACGCTCAGCAAGGAAAGTTTCAGGAAGCCGCAGATGCTTATCAGCAGGCAATTACGCTAGAACCTGCAAATGCAGATTTTGTTTATGCATTGGGATTTAGCCTGGCGAATTTGGGCAATGATAGTGCGGCGGCAACTGCTTATCGTCGGGCGACAGAATTAGACGCTCGCAATGTCAACGCGTTTTTGGGTTTGGGAACGGTACTCGCACGTCAGGGGAATTTGTCGCAAGCTTTGGCAGCCTATCAGCAGGCTATAAGGCTCAATAGCCGAAATGTAGATGCACAAGAATCAATGGGGCTAATCCAGATTCAACAAGGGCAGATTGATCAAGGAATCGCTACACTTCAAAGGGCAGCTCAGCTTGACCCAAGACGAACCAGTACTCAAATTGGTATAGGGATTGCTTTGTTAAGTAAGGGAGATTCGACGGCTGCTTTGACTGCATTCAATCGGGCAGTCAGATTAGATCCAAATAATTCAAAGCTGCATCTTCAAATCGGCAAGATTCTTCGGGAAGTCGGGAATAATGCAGCAGCTTTAGCCGCGTTTCAGCGATCGGTCAATTTGGATCCAAATTCTGTTGAAGCACAATTTGCTCTAGCAGAAACAGCTTTAGAACAGAAAGAAACGATGCGGTCGATTATGGTATTTCGAGAAGTCATCAAGCTAGATCCAAATAATGCCAGTGCCTATTTCCAGTTAGGCACTGCGTTGAAGGCGCGTGATTTTCCAAGAGACGCGATCGAGGCATTTGAACGCGCTAAAACACTGTTTGAGGAGCAGGGCAAAGCAGAAGATGCGAAACGTGCAGAAGATGCAATCGAGCAAACAAGACGATCTTAAATGAATGCACGATTGGGCTGCTCGATCGTGCTGGATCAATCACAGCAAGCAACCGGAAGAATGCGTCTCGGCTCCGCTCAACCTATAACTCTAAGAGCGTCGCGGATTGAGTAAAGCCGAAACTAAATCTCACAACGGTTCTAACGAATTTTACTGTCCTCGATTTCGATTTGAGTCGGGGGCAATTTTGGTTCTGAAGATTTGGGGGCTTTGCGAGATTCACTCGCATCCTTCACCATATCCGTTGCCTGTTTGAGAAGATCTTTCAGCAACTGCTTGACTTGCCGTTCCTTCTGAGCCAAAGCTATTCCTGCCTCTCCCATTTTTTGGTCTAGCTGAGCCATCTTCTGATCAGCTTGAGTCTTTGCAGCTTCAGCTTGCGGGCGTGCTTTGTCGTACCACTCTCTCGCTTCATCGAGATGAGCTTGTGCCCGATCGTGATAATCTTCTGTCCGCGCTGCCAAGTTTGCTCTGAGAATTGCCAATTGCGCTTGAACCTGAGCATATCGTCTCTTCAACAAAGTCGCTTCCTCGCTATTGCGAATCGATTCAATGGTTTGTTCAATCTGCTCTCGAACTTCGGCTGACATATCTTTCGCTGCGTCTTTCAGTCCATGCATTCCCGCTTCTACTTCTTGCTCAAGTTCCTCTTCTTGCTCGGATAATTGCGATTGTAATTGCTTCACTTGAGCTTCGGTTTCTGCAATTTGCTGCTGCCGAGTGCGACTAATCCCTTCAATCACGCCTTCAACAGATGCAGTAATGTCTTCTTTGACTTGAGTTCCGCTTTCTTGCAGGCTGCTTGCAGCACTGGAGAAGGCGTCTTTCACCAGCGATCGAATATCTCCTGTACCGGATTTCAGTTCTGACATGACCTGAGCGATCGCGTTGCGCATGATTTCCCGAATCCGATCAGCACGCAGTTGTCCAACTTCTTTGGCTTGTTGCAAATCTGTTGAAATTTTTTCTTTGGCAGAATTAGTCATACCATCCTCTAATTAAAAACTTTTTCAAATCTCTGTCTTTATATTGACGAAGCAGTTTTAAAACACCCTCTTTCTTAGGGTTAATAAAAAAGCCCCTAGCATTGCTAGGAGCTAATTTTTAGATCAGAGAGACAAACAGATTGAGATTGCAGAATTGCAATTAGAATCTAATCCCAACGCCACCCTGTAAGCTCAATGAACCAGCGCCACTTCCTTGATAAGCATTGATGCCATATTTTGCATCACTGTAGACAACTACGCCTCTCGTAACTTCCGATTCAACACCTACAGAAAGAACGGCTGCATCTTTGTTCCCCATTTGAGAAGCTTGACCATCTTTCTGAACGAAACCGTAGCCTGCGCCAGCATAAACGTTTGTGTTTTTAGCAACAGGAAGGTCGTAAGTTAAGGAAGGAATGATCACACTGTTGTTGCCATTAAACAAGACAGAGCCGCGAACAGAAACAGGAGCATTCGGAACTGCAAATCGTCCTTGAATATTACCTCCGAATGTGGCTGCATCATTATCACGTCCACCATTGGTAATACCTGCTGCAACCCCTGCACCAACGTAGCTACCATCGAAGCGAACAGGCTGAGCAGAAGCAGCACCAGCAACAAACAAAGGCGAGAGAACGAGTGCGGAAAGGGCAGAGAGAGTTGCAACCGACTTAAGAGAGAGTTTCATGACTATATCCTAGAGTAACTGAAGATTTGATTGAGAGCTTTTTTCTCAGATTTCTTACTTTAATAGTCGTAAGAAAGAGTGTTTTTGTTCCTAGAAACTCAGCAACTTTTTGTCTTTATTTACAAGCGGTTGATTTGCTGATTTGTCTTTAGAGGAACGGTGAGTTATCGTGTACAAACCGTATCGATTTCTCATATCTAATTTGTATCGTTAGGGCGCTTAGATTATCTAGAATAATGGTCTGTTCTTCAACTGTCACATAATAGAATATGACAATTTTTAAGGAACAAAAAAATAGGAATGCTGTCAGGTTTTTAACTGAATAAAGCATTCCTATTAGAAGTTTTAGGCGTAAATATTTAGCGTTGAAGTTCGGTTATCTTCATACATAAGTTGTACGTTTGAAGAAGATTCCTAACCTTAAAGGCTGAAGATAACTACGCTCATCACTCGGGTGATTTCGGAAAGTTGTAGTAGTCTTTTTTCATGAATGCTCTGTCTGCTGCTAAGAAGAACACTCAGATTGATTGCATTGGTATACTTTTCGAGCGAGACTTTCACAGATGTATTGCTTTCAATCAGTTCAGCTCTAACTGCACCAAGTTCCCTAATTTGAACGATGGAGCGAAGTCGAACCGAACAAGACGCAGATTTTTAGAAAATGCGCACATGCTTCCACAGCTGTATTGAGATAAATTTCACCCTAATACAGCTTCAGACCGTCCTAACTCTGAATTTGTTCCGATTGATTCCGCTCTAGCTCAGACACGTGCAATAGCGATCGCGTCCTTCCGCCTTTGCTTGATACAACGCTTTATCTGCTGCATTGATCAACAACTCTGGAGACGTAATCACACTCGGAATCGTGTTGGATACTCCCAGGCTCACTGTCACCGTGTCGCAGACCTTGGAAGCCGTGTGAGAAATTTGCAAATTCTTCACCCCGGTCTGAATATCCTGTGCAACTAAAATTGCGCCTTCTTGATCCGTATTAGGCAAAATGACGGCAAATTCTTCACCCCCGTATCTGGCAGGTAAATCGATCGCTCTTTTTGCCGCATTCTGAATGACCTGTGCGACTTGGCGTAAGCAATCATCGCCCGCTTGATGCCCATACGTATCGTTATAGAGCTTAAAGCAATCGATATCGCACAAAATCAACGACAACGGCAACTGTTCGCGCAACATTCGCTGCCATTCTTGCTGCAAATACTCGTCAAATCTGCGGCGATTTGCGACCTGAGTCAGGCTATCGATCGCGGCTAATCGTTGCAGTTCATGATTCGCCGTCTCAAGCTGTTGATAAAGGCGAACTTGCTGAATCAATCGTTTCACGCGCTGCCGCAATACTGCCCAGTGAATCGGCTTCGTGATGTAATCAACCGCTCCAACTGAAAAGGCTTTATCCACTGAATCTTGGTCTTCCAGTCCTGTGATCATCAGAACCGGAGTACGACGTATTCCACTCATTTCTTGAATGCGACGGCAGCAGGTAAAGCCATCGATCGCAGGCATAATGGCATCGAGCAAGACCACATCCGGGCGAACCCGCTCGAACACACTCAGACAGGTATTGCCATCGTGTGCCTCAATTACTTGATAGCCATCTTGCTCCATCGCTTGACGCACACCGAGCCGCATGGTTTTATCATCATCTGCGACTAAGATTAGCGGGGGATTATGGAAAGAGGGCATCATTTCTGGCATTGCTGAAGTTCCAAATGTAGCGAAGCCTGGACACGATCGTACTCGGCTTCTAATTGGCGGACTCGAAAAGCGACCTGTTCTAGCGTTCCCAGACTCAGGCAGGATTCCAACGTATCGCACTGCTCAACCATTGCTGTTGCTCCAACACGCAGACTGCTCGATCGCAAACGGCGAACCATCTGATGTAGGGTTCGCACATCCGTTGATTGAGTGGCCTGCTGGAGCCGAGCAACCCAAAGTCGGGTATCGCTAAGATACTGATTGATCAAATCAGAAGAGAGAGTCGATCCGGAATCGTGGGTCAAGTCACGAGACAGCAGAACAGCAGGATCAGGGTTTGGATCTGAGGGAGCAATTGAGAGAGAGGATGGCACAGAAGCAGGGGGAGACTCTGTGGAATCGAGATTGCTCCGCTTGAGTACTGATCGTGCAACAGGGATACACTTGCTGAGAACAAATTTTAACGCATCAACCCGGATCGGTTTGCTTAAATAATCATTCATTCCTGCATCTAGACAGAGTTGGCGATCGCCTTCCATCGCATTTGCAGTCATGGCAATGATATAGGGCTGAACTGGAAATGCACCCGATACAATCTTCCGGGTCGCTTCTAAGCCGTCCATTTCCGGCATTTGCACATCCATGAGAATGACATCATAGACTTGACGATCCAGAGCAGATAAGACTTCTAGCCCATTGCCTGCAACGTCTGCGCGATATCCTAATCGGGATAGTAAATGTAAGGCCACTTTCTGGTTGACGACGTTATCTTCTGCCAGCAGGATTCTCAGCGGTTGAGATCGCGGTGTGACCTGCGGAGATTCTTGCGTGAATTCGACATTGGCAATTGGCTCGATCAATTGAGTTGCATTGGAGTCAGCTGCACGTGTGCAAAGCGTGAAGTAAAATGTTGAACCCGGTTGAGATGAATGTTGAGTGGCAACAAAGTTTTGAGGAGGACATCCTCCGATCGCACCTTGGCTTTCGACCCAGATACATCCCCCCATCATTTCACTCAAACGCCGACTAATTGCCAATCCTAAGCCCGTTCCACCATATTGACGACTGGTTGAGGAATCGACTTGGCTGAATGATTTAAAGAGTCGTGTCATCCGCTCCGGTGGAATGCCAATCCCTGTATCCCTGACGGCAAATTGCAATCCCAACGATTGCTCACTAGGAAGTTGAGCACAGTGAACGATTCTAGTCGTCTTGCAGACAGATGCCATGTTACAAGGGGGTGCAAGTGTGACTGAAACGGTAATTTCACCTTGCTGCGTAAATTTAACGGCGTTACTGAGCAGATTGACGAGAATTTGGCGCAGGCGGGTGACATCTCCCACGACCATCTTGGGAACATCGGGTGCAATTTGATAAGTGCAAGTCAAGTTTTTCTCGATCGCTTTAGGACTCAGCAAGTCGATCGATTCGGTGACGCAGGCTTTCAAATCAAAGGGCTGTTGCTCAAAATCGAGTTTGCCAGATTCGATCTTGGAGAAATCAAGAATGTCATTGATAATCGTCAGCAGAGAATCGCCACTGTTGCGAATCGTTTCCACAAAATCTCGCTGCTGCTCGGTCAGTTCCATCTCTAGCAGTAAGCCCGTCAAGCCAATGACGGCATTCATCGGAGTCCGAATCTCATGGCTCACCGTTGCTAGAAATTCACTTTTTGCACGGTTTGCGGTCTCGGCAATCTGTTTCGCTTGTTCTAGGGCTAAATTTTGTTTCGTGAGTTGCTCCCGTTGCAGTCGTTCTTGTTTGAGGAGTCGAGATTGTTCGATCGCGATGCCAACTTGGTCGGCAACGGCTTCGAGCAGTTCAATTTCGTCGTCTTTCCAAGCGCGCAATCCTTCACATTGATGTAAGCAAATCAGCCCATTGGGGACATCTTGATAAGAGGTGCGAACGGCAAGCATTGATTTGATGCGGGCGCGCTCACAGAGCGGTAGAGTAGAGCGAAGCAATGGATCGCGTTGCACATCTGGGGAAGAAATTGCCCGATCGCAGTTTAGAACTTTCTGGGTATGAGGATTGCCTTGAATTGGGACTTCAACCTCCTGCATGGAATCGCAGCCTCGCTCCAGATATTGCGCCACCACCGGAATTTTTGGAAAGACTGTATCGAGCTGAGACATGGCAAAGCCGGACGCGATCGCATCTTCTTCACGCTCGATATAGGCATGTAGCAAACAGCGATCGACCCCAAACGTTCTGCCAATCTGAGTCACAGTGGTTTGAAAAATCTCTTGTGTATCGAGGCTTTGGCGGATCTCTTGCGTAATTTGCTTTAATAAGTGAGCGCGTTGGATCTGAAGTTGCAGCGCTTCTTCTGTGCGAATACGTTCGGTTACATCAGTTTGAATTCCAATATAGTGAGTCACCTGTCCGTGCTCATTCATAATCGGTGAAATCGATAACTCATTCCAAAACACGGTTCCATCTTTCCGGTAGTTGCGAAGCGTAACCGTACAGTCTTCGTTTTCTTTAAAGGCTTGACGTAACCGCTCGAGCGCATCCTTTTCTGTTGCAGCGCCTTGCAGCAAGCGGCTATTTTTGCCAAGAACATCGACCGCAGCATAGCCTGTCATTCGCTCAAATCCTGGATTGACGTAGATCATCGGATTATCCAACTGAGTTGGGTCGGTAATAATGATCCCGTTACTGCTCGCACTAATCGCGCGTTCTAGAACTTTGAGGCGAATCTCAGTCTGTCTCGTTTCAGTAATATCTCGACAGACGGAAACGACCCCTTTTTCAGTTTGTGTCAGGGAAACTTCTTCAAAGAAAGTACTGCCGTCTTTGCGCTTTGCGATCACCTGTCCGCGCCATTGTCCTGTCTGTTGCAGAATCGGGCGAATTTCCCGCTCAATACGCTGACTTTCTTCGGGGTAGTACAGCGTTTTCCAACTTTTCCCAATCAGTTCTGTCCGACTGTAGCCAAACATTTCTAGATGAGCATCATTGAGATACAGCAATTTTCCGGCATCGCTGAGAATCGCAATTCCATCTAAAGCAGCTTCAACTGCGATCGATTGCCGCCAAAGTGCGGCTTGCAACTCTTGTTCCGAACTTTCGACACGAGACGATCGCCAATAATACCAAAACCCAACTCCATTTGCGATCGCGGCGAAGAAAGCCGCCCCTCCAAAGACCCATTCGAGACTCACCGCCATTTTGCCTGCCAATTCCACAATTCGTAATTCGTACATTTAGCTGACAAAACAGCCAAAATCACGAACATTTTGGTCACGCCTCAACTGAGAACACTGTTCTCAGTTTTTCTTTTTATAGTCTATGGAAAAATTCCTCGATCGTTAATTCTCGGAATCTTTAGGTTCAATGACTAGGTCGGGTAATCCTTCCAATTTTTCTGTTGGAATTTCGGCTTCTGGATCTTGTAAAAACACGGTGAGTCCGGCGGGAACGCATTCCACCTCGATCGGGGTTGTCCCGATCATTTCTCCATCAACTACTACTTTCTGAGGGGGATGGGTTGTAACTTTGAAACGTTTGGATCGGACATAGCCAACATCATCTCGATCGGCTGGATTGCCGCTGAGGGCGGACTGAAGCAGATGATAAGTTGCCGCGATCGCGCTGGTTCGATTGGCGGGAGCCACGATCGTCAAATCCAATAATCCATCATCGATCACTAATCCGGCAGGTCCTTGAGCTAAGACTGAAGTGGCAGGCGCTGCGTTGGCGATCGTCAACGCCGATGCCGTAAAAGAAATTACGCGATCGTCTGTCTCCACTTCCGCTTCAAACTGTTCTAGCGTTTGTAACTTCCGCAGACCCGCTAAAATGTACGCTAAAATTCCGAATCGATTTTTCGCCTCTCGGCTCGCAAGTTGAACGGTTTCTGCCTCAAATCCGATGCCTGCCAGCAAGACCATCGGTAAACGATTACAGAATGCAACATCTACAATCTTGGTTTGCTGTTTCAGGATCGTTTCACAGGCAGCCTCGATTCCAGTTGGAATCCCTAACGCATTTGCAAACGCATTTGCAGTCCCACGGGCAATCACACCGAGAGGAATTCCTGTCCGAATGACGGCTGTCGCTGCGGTCGAAACCGTTCCATCTCCGCCAGATACAAAAAGCGCATCTACGCCTTGTTGCACCGCCTGCTTTGCCAAGTCGTCTGCTCCAATGTCAGGTGTTGTGAAATGGGTTTCAAACTCAAACTTCTGACTCAGAAGCTTTTGAATCAGTGCAAGTTCCTGTTCAGCGTTCCCCTGACCCGCGACGGGATTAAAGATCAAATGTGCCGTTTGCATACAATTCGGGTATAGAGATACTTTCTGGATATCACGGCTACGAAGCCATCTGGTTCTGACCTGCGGGAGATTTAAATGGCAAGATGAGAGAGATCTTCAATCTCCAAAACCTTATGTCTGCGGCATCCATGTACGAAGAAGAACACTTCGTTGTTCTTGAAACCAACCAGCCTGAAGCAATTCTAAGTGCAGCCGAACTGAGCGAAAAACTGCGATCAATTCTCGCAACTCGTCAAGACACGTTGTCCCCAGACCTTCAACAAGCAGGCACAATCGACAACCAGATTCGATATCTATTAGATACGACCTGCGAGTTGGATATGGCGCCGGGCGAGTATTTACAGTGGTATGCGGTGCGGTTGGAGAAATGAGCCGTTATCCAGCCATTTGTACGTCTTCGATCGCAACACTTTCACTCGGCAATTCCAAGCAGTACCCTGCACCATAGACGGTTTTGATATAGCGAGGATGACGGGGATCTGGTTCAAGCTTGGTGCGCAAATGGCGAACGTGAACGCGAATCGTCTCAATATCGTCATCAGGATCATAACCCCAGACTTCTTTGAGAATTTCGCTCGGTGAAACAGTTTGTCCATGCCGCTGAAGTAAGCAATGGAGCAACTCAAATTCTAGATGCGTCAGTTTTACAGTTTTGGCAAACCAGATCGCCTCAAACCGCTCAGGTACGAGGGTCAGGGGTCCATAGCTGAGAATTTCTGAGTGTTTCGCCGCTTGAGGAATGCGATCCGTCCGTCTCAGCAACGCCCGCACCCGCGCCAACATTTCTTCAACTTCAAACGGTTTTGTTAAATAGTCATCTGCGCCAGCGTTAAAGCCTTCCACTTTATTCTGGGTCTGACCCAAGGCAGTCAGCATCAGGACGGGAATGTCAGCCGTTCGTTCATCTCGGCGAATGCGCTGGCAGATGGTGAATCCATCGACTTGAGGCAGCATGAGATCCAGCATGATTAAGTCAGGCTGAATTTGGAGAGCAAGGGCTTGTCCACGAATGCCGTCCGACGCTTGGTTCACATCGTAGCCTGCCATTTCTAGATTGACAGCGACGAGTTCTGCGATCGCAGGATCATCGTCGATTACAAGGATACGCGGCATGATTAAATCTCTTCTAACTAAAGGAGGTTGAATGATTGTGGAAGTCGAGGCTCAAAAATAGTTAAGAACCTTGTTCAGATTATACGCAAGGATCTTAATTCCTTCGATATATAAAGTTAGTCTCATAGAAAAAATAGAGCAAAAAGGACTTTTTTTCAAATCTAAATTCTTTGTGATTTATTTGTAAATAAATGTATCTAACCGTCTCAGGATACTCTGTCTAGTAGAAGCGTGCTGCCGTTGATGCGATAAGGTAAGGAACATTATTTGTCTCTTCTCGGCAGCCATTCATTGTGATAATTCTTGTCTTGGGTTTAGTTGTTTCTATCATTGCGATCGTTATTTTTTCTAGCAAGCTTAGCCGCGCCTTAAATAGCGCCCCAAAGATTTCAATTGATCCTGATTCAATTGATTCTTCTTTCTCGGTATCCGTCATCATTCCTGCATATAACGAAGCTGCAAATATCGAGGCTTGTGTCATATCTGTTTTAGAAAGTACAGATTTAGAGATTGAAGTTTGGGTTGTGGATGATCAATCGACGGATGAAACGGCTGCGATCGTTGAACTTCTACAAGGCTCCCGTCTAGATCCCAGATTGAAACTTTTATCGGGAAAATCCCGCCCAGGAGGGAAGATTTGGGTCGGCAAAAATTGGGCCTGTACTCAAGCCGCTCAGCAGGTTCAAAGCGAGTTTCTCTTATTTATCGATGCAGATGTGCGATTGAAGCCAAAGAGTATTGAAACGGCGATCGCGTATGCTCAACAGGAAAAAATCGATTTGCTTTCGCTTGCCGTTGTGATTCTGTGTCGTCATTGGTCGGAATGGTTAGTGCAGCCGATTGTTGTGCTTTTACTAGGGGTCGGATTTGATTTTGCTCCTGTCAATGATCCGACTTCGGACACCGCGTTTGCGGCAGGACCATTCATGCTATTTCGTCGTAGCGCTTATGACGCGATCGGCGGACATGCAGCCGTGCACGATCAAGTGGTGGAAGATGTCGAATTGAGCCGTCGCATTAAACAACAACATTTCAAACTGTGGTACGGTTTGGGAGCTAATCTGGCTGAAGCGCAGATGTATCAATCTTTTTCGGCTTTGTGGGAAGGTTGGACGAAAAATTGGTTTATGGGGTCAAATCGCAACTATCAAGCCGCCTTGTACTGTGTATTTGTCACATTCATGATTTTTGCGCTGCCTTGGATTGGGATAGTGAGTGGACTGATTGATCTGGCGCTCTCCTCGCTCACGATTTGGAATGCAATCGCGTTGAGCATCAGCGCGATCGGCATTTTTCTGCAATATCGAGTTCGACGCGAGAGCGCGCCCTTTACTACTATCCCACTGCAAAACTGGTGGATGATGGGAGCCGGAGGATTAGTGGTCTGTGCGATCGTCTTGACCTCGATCATTAAAACCGAGACAGGTTGGGGTTGGACTTGGCGAGGCAGACAGTTAGAAAGACTCTAAGAGCGAAAGGTTACTTGTAAACCGCACACCTGAAAGGCAATCTCAGTTTCGATCCTATGTCTACTCGCTTTCCTAGGCATCTAGAAAAATAAAAAGAGGGCATATTAGCATGCCCTCTTTGCACAATTCCAGATTATTGCTAGTTCAGCGTATCGACAAGCTGCTTAATTTTGCTTTCTTGTCGTTGCATCACTTGCTCGGGAAACTGCAATTCAACGATTGTGCGATCGCCCATGATCAGGTCTACCTGTTCTACCTTTGCAAGCAGTCGATTTGGCAAAGATTCATCCGCAGTCTGACTCAAGAGCACTCCAACCAAAGGCTGATAGTACTCTAAGAGCCTGACATCTTCGATCGCGTCAGATTGAATTTCTAATCTCAAACTGCGATTGCTAATTTGAGTCGCAATGCCTGAGTAGAATTGCCCTCTCCAATAAAGTTGAGCATGTGCATGAATCTGTTTCCGCACTCTCGTGACATTGCTTGGCTCAGCATTGCGCTGCTGGAACGATCGAAAGAAGCTGCCTGCAATGAACTTGAAAGACTGCAACGGATCGTCCACGTTTTCCCGTTGCTGCGAGTACCATTCCCGCACATCTGAGTAAATCACAATACTGAGGGCATCCAGCTGAGCGCGGGTGAGATCAATAAACTCGATCGATAACATCGACTGCGTTTCACTGACCGGGACGATCCGAATAATCTGACCTTTTACAAACGCGCGCGCACCGTAGTCTCCCACCAGTTCGATTTCTGCATCTTCGAGAAAATCTGCCCAACTCTCAACAATCAACTGGCAACCCGTTTCGCTGACATTCTGAGTATAACCAGAGACGGCTGCCCCATTGCTGTAAAGGGTTGCAGGCAACTTGCGATCGAGTCGATGCGCCCGTCTCAACTGGGGTTGTTCTAATGCAACCAATAATGCCGAAACAATCAGCAGCAGGTTGAAAATACTCCAAGCCATGTTGACTAACACAGCTTCCGCATCTTGAGGGCGCAAAATCAACCAGAACGGAACTGCCGCGATCGCAGCGATAACTAGCAACGTGACGACCGCTAGCGCTCTTGCTGAACCCCAATCGAAACTGCGTTTTGTCACCGATAACCCCTTATCTGTGACGTTGAAGCTTCCCAACTTCGGATTGACCAATGCGAGGAATGTCACAATTCCAGCGTGGAATGACATGGCAAACTCATAGATCTCATTCCAGAACGAGAAGCGGACATTTTTGTAAGTAATGTAGTTTGCGTAAGTTGACACAAAGAAGTGGGGCAGTGCGTAAGCCAGCGTCTCTAACCCTAAACCTCGGATTGGATTAATCCCGAACACGAGAAACAGTGCAGGCGCAAGCGCATACATCAATCGAGGAAATCCATAGAAGAAGTGAGACGTTGCACTGAAATAACAGATTCTTTGCCCGATCGACAATTTCAACTTCGGATTGAACAAAGGGTTTTCAATCCGAAGAATTTGTGCCATTCCTCGCGCCCATCGAATTTGTTGACCGACATAAGCTGAAAATTTCTCTGGTGCAAGTCCAGCTACCATGATCTTGTCATAGTAAATCGACTCATAGCCCAAAGAATGCAGTCTCAACGAGGTATGACAATCTTCCGTCACCGTTTCTACTGCAATTCCACCCACTTCTAGTAAGTGCGATTTTCGGACAACTGCCGCAGAACCGCAGAAAAATGCTGCGTTCCAAAAATCATTTCCTTTTTGTAGCACCTTGTAGAACAATTCATTCCCGACTGGAATTTTTCCGCCTGTCTGCAAGTTTCGTTCAAAGGGATCAGGGTTGTAGAACCAGTGAGGGGTTTGAACGAGAGAAACTTTAGGACTGTAGAAGAATCCAACGGTGTCTTTCAAAAAGTGACGGACTGGAATGTGATCACAATCGAGAATGAGAACAAGGTCGCCGCCTGTCCGACGCAGCGCTGTATTGATGTTTCCAGCTTTCGCATGGTCGTTGTTATCTCGCGTGAGCAGCGTGCATCCTAGCTCAGCACACATTTGCCGTAACTGCTCACGTCTTGCCCGGAACTTCTCTGCACGACCATCATCGAGAATGTAAACTCGTTTCTTGTCAGCTGGATAGTCGATCGCTAATGCTCCGAGTGCGGTTTTGCGAACAATCTCCACATCCTCACTGTAAGTTGGAATGTAGATATCGACCTTAAACCATTGATTCTCGGGAATCGTTGCCAGATCAACAGCCTTGCGCTCTTTGAGCTTTAGGGTTTGGAAGAACGCTAAAGCGAGCGTCATGATGGCATATAGTTCTGCTAAAAAGAGCAGCACACTGCACACCGCATCAAGCCACCCACTTGTCAGATTGAGGGTGTAGTTGGTGCGGTAGTAAAGATAGCGAAACGTTGTAATCAGACTGAGCCACACCATGAAAAGGTGTAGATACTCGCTCGTCTGTCCTTTTGCGTGCTTGTGCTCGATGTCTGTGACGCCCCAGCCCAATCCGATTAAAAGGATCGCCACAATTCCTTGCTGCCAAATTTCAAGCGGAGTGATGATGAGAGGAATTGCGAGTACGAGCAGCAGCACCATCAGGAAGACAAGCTGAGGAGCGCTATTTCTCTGAAAAAGTCGATCGAAGAAATTTGGAATGAGTTCGACAAACCAAGCTAGAACTCTTTGTCCTTTACTTTGGTAGCGTCTTGGAGATGAATTTGCCATGATCAATTAACCTCCAACTTGCTTCAAAAAAAGCTGACTGATGCCATAGAGCACGACTGAGCTGCCGACAATGCCGACCGGAAGCAGATACCACTGTTCTTGCAGGAATTGCCTTGCCTTGCTCACAATGCTTGTGTCTTCAATTCGACGGCGCTCCGATTGGCTCACAAACTGCATTTGATAAGCGTTGGAATCGAAAGGTGAAGGATTCGTTTGATTCGTGCTGATGAGAGCCGTGTCTTCTTTAAGTTGGTAGAACCAAAGGTCGTTGCTGAAGACATCTTGAACTTGCTTCAAGCCGAAATCTGTTTGAGCGGTCAGTGCTAGTAGAACGCGATCGCGATTCCAAGGCGACATCATGCTCTTGATCACACCGCCTTGATCGGGTAAGACGTTAATCTTCTCTTTGCCTGATTCTCTTGTGAAAGAATCCATCAGACGAAAACCGCTATTGGCTTGCAGCATTTCCTGAATGGGGAAGCGATCGCGTGTCCCAATTCCGACTAAATGCCGATCTTTTTTCACTGCTTCAGTCAGGCTTCCAGGCTTGTAGACATCGAGCTTGACGGATTGAGCTTGGCTGAGCCGCCCTAAACGCTCACTAAATTTCAGCAGCGTCATCACATCTGCTTCAGTCGGAGCGTCAGGAACCACGATCGCCGTTTGGGAAAGATCTTGCGGCGCGGCAAATGGATAACCCGTGGTCAACAGTTTGAGGTCTGGTAACTCGACAGAGTTTTCACGGTTGATCTTGAACTCTGTTGAACTGTGAACGGTTCCCGACAGCTGCTGATCGCTGACCTGGCCGCATTTCAAAGATTCTTTGGGATAGAGATCGAAAGCAACATCAATTACAGAATCCGACTTGATCAAATTGGGCGGCAAATCAACGTTGAACGTTTCATTACTTGCGCCATTATCAGAAGTCAGTTTCTTGCTTCCGACTGTAACGCCATCAATTCGTACAGAGAGCGAAGACTTGCGGGTGTTGACTTGAGCGCTGTAGCTATATTTCAAATTCATTGAGCTACCCCGTAACATGCGATCGTCGGGCAACGCTCGGAACTGAAACTGAACAGGTGGCGCAGAAGTTCCACGGACTGTCACATCCTTAAATGGCTTGTTATCCAATCCTTTCAAAGCGCTCAATTGGAATGAATCTTCAAGTGGCAAGTAGCGTTCCCAACTGCGAGGTTTCGGGCTTTCGACTTCCGCAACATTCTGAACTAAGACAACTTGCCCTGCCCCAATCTGGCTATTGCTCGGTTGCACCAGGAATTGAACTGCTTTCGCAACTGCTTCTGGACTGTTTCCAGAAGCAATGAGAACCGGAATACCACCGTTGTTGAGCGTTGCTAGCATCAATACACCGACATTGTCAGGAAGTGCCGTTTTATTCCCATCCACGATCTGATCGTTCGTGATGTTCAAAGGCAACTTCATCGATTTGAGAGTTGGTTGGTCTTTGGGTGTGCCGATGATGATTAAGCGATCGTTCCACTGAAACTTCTTGGTGTCTTTTACCAGGCTGGTTTCTAGCGATCGAAAATCAGCTAACCGTCCGAAATGCGCGTGAAAACGACTCGTAGCAGTGAGCCAAGATTCATTCACTTGTCCAGGCAGAAGATAGTTCAACCGAGTTGTATCTAAGCCAAGATTGTCAAAGAACGGCAAAGGATAGCGGCTGAAATCTAATGCGAGTGCCTGAGGCTGATAATCCAGCACCACTTTCGAGTCAGGCAGAACTTCTGACCAGAGGGCTTTATCGTCAGGATTTGCACAAGTTGGGGAATTGGATTGTTGAGCGACTAAAGTGACTTCGTTGTAATCCTGAATCAGATTCGCTGGGATATTCACCACTGCTTCACCGATTTGAGCATTCTTCAAGTTCAATGGAACGCTGCCAATGCTGGTATCGTTAACGCGGACAATCAGATTCGATTTGTCTGCCACGATCGCGGGAGAATGCTGAAATCGAACGACAACTTGTGCAGTTTTGACCGTCCAGTTTTTGGGTCGTGTGAAGCCAATCCGCGCTTCAGCGTAGGTTCCCTGTAAACGGAAACGGTTCCCGATCGCTGGACTCCGGTTGAATTCTAAAACATATCGGCTCAATGCTTCAGCGCTGGCAGCTTTCGTTGGCTCAGACTTTGGCTCGGCTTTGGGTGCAGATTGCGACGGTGCGGGTATAGCCGATTCTACAGGCGCAGGTTGTGACGGTGTAGGCTCGTAGTAAGGCTCTGCTGCTGGTGGTGTTTCAACGATAGGAGCAGGTTCAGGCTGATAGACAGGGGCTTGTGGGCGATAGACAGGTGCCTCAACTGGCGTGGATGGGAGCTTAAAGTCCCGAATGAGCTGATCTTCCTGTCTTTGAACACCTTGAGCTGAGATAGGTTGCGGGGTGTGCAGCAGCACGATCGCAAGCCCAGTGACTAAACCTGCACAGCAGAGAATTAATGCCCGTTTCAGCAGTGTTTTAGAAAATCGACGTGGATGTCCTGAATGAGAGGACTGATCTGAAAACCGTTTGTTCATGGGAGGGATATAGTTGCAGCTTGAGTAGGATCTGTAAGATAAGCCGCCATGACATTTGGAGGGAGCAGTCCAAACCAGGCGAGATTCTGAGAGTAATAAGCGGAATCGTTATCCCAGAATCCGTTGCGATACGCGGGCAGGAGCTTTTCGGTGAGAATTTCCTCAGCGATCGCGGGATCAATCACTCGGAAGGCAGCATATAACATGCCGTATTGCGAGGTGGCTTCGTAATCCACAACAGCCTGTCCTTGTAAATCGAGTTTGGCAGGAATTTTGCGCTGAGCTTGCCACATCTGTTTGAGATGTCCCAGATTTGATTGAAGGTATGACTTCGCTCTTGGCTCATTAAACCAGGTCGCATCCAAGGCAACCCGCCACCAAACTCGACTCGCATCAAAACCATATTGGGTAATCAGTGGACTGCCTGGATCTAATGCACTGTACTGTCCATTTTTCGGATCGAGGGCAATCCAATCGCTCGGTAAGCCTACAGGGGAGACTTTCGAGGATTGCTCTAACATCTGATAGCTACTATCGACTAGACTCAGCCAATTTCGCTCTGAATCAACTTGGGCAAAGAGACGAAAGGCATAAGGGGCAAGGTATGAGGGGTTCGCTTTGAGCTTTTCGTTGCGCTGGAATAGATTCACAGCGCCAGGGAGGAGATATCGTTTCTGATCGGCTGGAAGCGTGACGGTTGCTTTTGCCCAAAGATCTTTTAATTTACGGCGCGCGAGGGTGAGATAGTCCGATCGCTGCCATCGTCGCGATGCCAAAATTAATGCGGTAATTCCATCAATATCAGCATCGCTCGCAACATTTGGATCGAGGATTCTCCACTTGCCTCCAGCGTCCTGTCCCCATTTCCAAGCCCAGAGAGAATCGATCGGAGTCTGAGATTGATCTTGTCGTCGCAGGTTGGTTTCTGCCCAGCGTAGCGTTCGTTCAAATGTTTCGGGATCGTCTGCAATCACGGCTCGAAGCATGGCGTAGGCTTGACCTTCTGAAGTCGAGCGACCCGTCGCTTCCCAGTCGATCACGCGACCATCGGCTTGAATAAATCGCTTTCGATAAGCTGTCCAACTCTCAGCAAGTAAGGCACGATGGTCAGAAACTTCCACGCTAGAAGCCAATGTCGATCGCGGAGGTGGAACGGTGCAAGACACTAAGCCACCGATGCTAATGCATCCGATAATCGTGAGCGGGACAAGCAATCGCAGCATACAGTTAAGTCACCGTTAAGTTAATAACGTTCCCAAGGCGGCTGGAAACCGCGTTGTTGCAACATTCCTTCCTGGAGTTTCTGAATTCGTTGCTCCAGTTCTAAATCTGATGCTCCTTGCTCGGTCTGTTGAATTTTCAGCCGTTCAAATTGATCTAGTGCTGCCAAAGGTTGACCTTGAGCCGCAGAGAGTTCAGCCAGCGATCGCTGAGCAATCAAATTGTCTGGATTCATTTCCAGGATTTGAGTGTAGATATTTTCGGCTGATGTAAATTGTCTCTGTTGGAACTTCACTCCCCCTAAACCAGAAAGTGCGTCTAAATTCTCAGGTTCAACTTTCAAAATTGCTTGATAAGCATCTTCTGCACGATTACTATTTCCGAGTGTTTGCTCTAATTGAGCTTTGAGGAATAACAGAGAAAGATTAGTACGATCGTCTGATGCAGTTCGCCGTACTTTCGCAATCAGCCGATTTGCCTGTGCTCTCGCTTGCAGCGGATCGCGACTGGCTAACAGTTGAATCAACCGCACCTGAACCGGAACATTTGTGGGATCAGCTTCAATGAGAGCGTTGTATAGAGGTTCGCGGCTGACATCACTCGGTAAAATTCCTACCAAGGTATACAGTTCAGCAGGCGTTTCAGAAGGGCGAGACTGCAAGAATCGAGCCAGCACAACTTCTGCTTCACGCTCTGAAATTTTCTTTGCCTGATAAGCAACAGAAGTGCGACCGAGTTGAAGTTGTAAATCGTCAGGGTTGTCTGCAATTAAGCGATCGTACAATTTCAAGGCATCGTCAAAACGGTTTTGAGACAGTCTCAAGCCTGCGAGAGAACGAATTGCCCCTGCTTTCAACTCATCATTTGCTGAGGCACTCGCAATTAAAGTTTCATAGCGTTTTGCGGCAGCTTCTAAGTTACCTTGTCGGCGATCGAGTTCTGCAAATAGCAGTTCTGGAGCTTGGTCGCGTGCGCCAACTGGAGTAGATTGATAGCGAGATAAAGCCGCTCTTGCCGCTTCAAATTCGTTACGCTCAATCAAAAGCTGCGCGTAACGGAAGTTCAAAAACGGTTCACTGACTTCTTTCTGGATTAATGTCTCATAGATGTCGAAGAACTCAGGATCGGGTTCTAATCGAACCAGTGCTTGAGCGATCGCAAATTGTTGAGCAGGCTCGTTCGGCAAACTTTGTAAAATCGGTCTTAAACGTTGCCGAATTTCGCTTTGATTCAGCGTGCCAAGCTGGCTCTCTAATGCCAATTGCTGAATGACTAAAGTCTGATTGTTCGGTTGTTGCTGAACGAGTTGACGATAGATCTGTAGAGCCGTTTGGCGCTCTTGAGAAATTCCACCCAAGACATCTGCAATCTCTCGAAGCAGCGTTGGAGAAGGGTTCGATGTTGATGCTAAGACCTGTCTGTACAAGGCTCCTGCCTGTGCTAGAAGTTCTGGGCGGTTTTCCTGTCTGCCCAGTTCATTCAATGCACGTGCTAACGGCAACCGAGAATCAGTGCGATCGCGTAATGGATCAAGGATTGCAAGTGCCTGCGCCGACTGCCGATTTGCCAAATAAGCTTGAGAGAGTTCAGAGCGTACTTGAATTCCAAACGCATTCATTTGCTTTGGAAGTTGCCCTTCTAAAATTTGAATAGCTTGAGTATTGTTTCCTGCTGCACGCAAAGCACGGGCATAGGCGATCGCTGCATTGCCCGTAATTTGAGCATTGGTGCGAGAACGATATCGCTCAAATAACTCCAGCCCTTTCTGGACATCTCCAGCATAGGTATAGATTTGAGCGGCTCCTAGCAAAACTTCTGGCGTTGGATTTGTTGCTAAGACCATCTCATAATCTGCAAGTGCCTCGGTAAAACGACCTTGATAGCCATACAGCAAGGCACGTTGGGCACGTGCTTCAGTTTCCCCTGCGTTGAGTTGAAGCAGCGTCGTCAAGGCATCGATCCCTTGCTTTTGCCACTCTGGCTTAAAGCTTGCTAAGAGTCCTACTGTTTTCAGGGCTAATTGATTGTTCGGATCTTGTTGCAATACGCGTTGATAGGCTTGCCATGCTTCAGCATCACGACCTGCTCGACGCAACGAGATCGCCAATCCTAGCTTCGCTTCAACTGAGTCTGGATAGCGTTGAATCGATCGCTGGAATGCTTGGATTGCATCGTCTACCCAACCTTTGCCGAGTAGCGTATAAGCTTGACGGACATCCGCAGGGATGTTTTGCGTTTGAGCGATTGCCATTTGTGCCTCTGCAAGAGTCAGCAGAGGTGTTCCGGCAAGTAGCCATCCAAGGCAAAGAGAGAGCGTGAACTGTTTCTTAACGCGAGACATCTTAGCAGGGTGTTTCCGTGTACTCATGATGCAGGTGAATTATTGAACCAGTCTTCCTCTGGGTGTGACATCAAATTCGCTTCTAAGACGAACGCCCGCGATGGTTTCCGAGAAATTATTGCGCTGTTGGACTGAGAAGCCCACACGCAAGTTCGACAGAAGCTTGAAGTCGTAGAACAACTCCAAAGCATCGGGTACATTTTCGCCACTGTTCCGTCTGAGCTTGTCATTTGACAACGCGCGACCGTAAGCGAGTCCTAAACGATCGTCAGGGCTAAATAAATCGAGGAAGGTGATGCCCCCACTGAAGGTGTCGCCACTTTCGTCTAGATCAAGATTGTTATAGCGTCCATATCGCCCGAAGATTCCCATCTTCAAGTTAGGAATGAAAACTTCTGCATTGACACCATAAGCTTGTTCTCGATCGCCTTTTAATAATCCAGTACGACCTCCGCCCCGGTTCAGCTGGAAAATTTCTTGGAAGCCGCTGTTTGAGCCAGAATCTCGATCAGTGGCGTAGGTTCCACGCACGATCAAGTTTCCGTAGCGCATCCCCAACTCACCAGCAAAACCGTCTAAGGCAAAGTCGCTTAATCCCTTTGAAGAAGAGAAGACCGCAGCTTTTGCTTCGATGTTGTCCGTCAAGCTGAAATTAACAAGTGCGCCAGGACGAGATGCAATACCCGTTGCGCTGAGAGCAGGGTTCGTTTGGAAAATCGGATTGAAGAAGTGAGTTGCACCGTCTTTTGCGAAACTATTGCGATCGAAGTAGGACGTAAAATCGATTTGTCCAACTACAAAGCGCAGGTTGGGAATGTCACGCGGAGACGTTGCAAAATACAGCTCGTTTACATTAAAGCCGTTGTCGGGCGTATCTGTGAAACCTTTTCCAGTCGTGACATCTAAAGTTGCTCCCACTAAGGCACTTGGGCTAAGAGGGTATATGCCGTAAAGTCTTGCCCGTGCCGAGGTTTCATCACCTTGATAAAGAAAAACACCTTGAAAGGTCAAACTTGGAGGTGTTAAGGCTGTACTTCGCATGAACGGACGATTGGGTCGTCCTAGCATCTCCGCATCGCGTCCGGATTGGGCTAAGAAGTTCGCTTTATTTTGGGCGGCAATCGATGGAGCTTCTGTCGATGTTGTCGGAGATTGCAGTGCGATCGTAGGGTTGAATGCGTCTGGGTTAATGCCGCGAATCGATGCAGTCGAAGCCTTAAAACGGGGCGTGGGGACTAGATTCGTACCGACATCACTGCCAGAGAGGGTAGAAGCGACTAGTGATGGAGAATCTGGCTCAGGACGTTGAACGCTTTGAGCAGCAATTGGAACTGTAGCAGCAGGCGGAGCGAAACTGGGCATCGCAGCAGTTACAGGCTGCACAGAGGTCGCTTGACCGGATAATTGTTGAATTAAATCTGCTTCGCTCTGATTCACGGGTTGCGATTTCTCAATCAGCAAAGCTGGGTTGCTGGGTTGGGAAACAGCAGCAATCTTTTCAGGAGATTTGGAATTTAAGGGGTTTGCTTGGGCTGAATTACCGAAACTTGCCTGAGTCGTCAGGACTGTTAAGACTGACGAGAAGGCAACCCAAGAAATGAGAGAGATAAATTTAGGAAACCGGGATACATCTGACATGCTTCACCCACACCATATTGACTTGATAGACAGGTTTTTACTGTTTGGACTTGGACGAACTGCGAAGCCTGTTCTAAGTAATCTCACGAATTAACTCGTGCTTTTAAATACTTAATTTGATGACCCTACGGCTTCTGGAAAGCTGAATTTCAGTACTACAACTTGCGCCAGCATTTCCCATGCCTAGAGTTCCCGCGAAATCTCGGAATGAAACCTCAAATTTTCTCTGGTTATTACTCTTTTAACTTGCCTGGTAAAAAATGACACAATTATTTGGACGGTGGGCAAAGTGTCCTTGAAAATTAGAAATGTGAGTCAGTTCAGCTGTCAGGGAATGAATAAGGGTGTTGTCTGACATTTGCGATCGCTAGACAAATTGACTACCCTCTACCCGTGATGAGTTATGAAAAGTTTGCAGCAATTTCTCCGTAAATTTGCGAGTAGTACCCTGATTTCGCTTCTGATTCTTTGCACAGGCTGTACCCAGATGCCATTTCTGAGTAGTTCTCAACAGACGACGACTTTATCCATGCAAGTTGAGGCAACTGGAGAAGCAGGCGTTTACAAAATCTCAGGTCAAACAAATCTGCCAGAACAGACTCAGATTACCGTTCAGGCAATCCGAGCGCTGCAAATTCCGGGACGAGATGTACAAATCGCTGCTGAGCGGTCTTACTCGATCCTGGCAAAGACTCAAGTGAGTGTTGAGAAAGGCAAATGGCAAACCTTGCTGAATCTGTTGCAACCTGGTCAGAATGGGGCTTTAGAAACTTGGCAGCAGAGCAATCAAGAATTGGCTTTGAAATTTCAGCCCGATAATCAGGTGAGATTTCTAGCACTGACTGATCCAACTCGAAGTTCGATCTCAGTGCAATCACAAGCCCAAAAGAATCAAGCAACCAGTGTTCAATTCACTGCAGATGGGAAAAGTTACTTACAGACAGAACAGTGGATGTCGATCGAGCCGCCAACTGCGAAAGTGGCGAGTCAGAAATCCGGTACAACTGTGGTGAAAGTTTCAGTTCAACCTGTCAATAAAGTAAACGATGTGAAAGAGCAGATTGATGCTGCACTTCCTGTAAACGCATTTATGCGTTGACACAAGATAGGTTCTGCAGGCTCCCAAATGCGGGACTTTGAATTGAAGCAATGATGGGGCACTTGAGCAGGTGAGCTTGAGTGCTTTTTTGATTACTTCTGGACTACCCAAGCTGGATCAAGTGCTTGAAAGCGTTGAGCGAGATGATTCAGAGGAGCATCAGAGACAGGAGTTGAAGTTGATGCAGGCTCGACGCGCAGCGTGCTTTGGATCGTTTCAATCTCAGTCATGATGTGCTGAAGTTGGCTTTGGAGCTTTTGCATTTTTGCGATCGCATTCGCTTCATTGGCAGCAGTAGTAGACTGAGCTACCGCAGTCGAGCGTGAAAATCCCAGATAGGTTTGGGCTGCATGAAGAGGTACGGCAGTTTGAATTTGAGCCGCAAGAGGTTGAGTTACTTGAGTTGACCTGACAGTAGGTTGAGGTGTGACCAACTTAGGAACGCTAGCAGTAGGGAGCGGCACATCTTCATCGAGGAAAAACTTCAAGTTAGAATCTGCTAGATAAGCTTCAGACATCAGCGTGTTCTGCAACTGAGCTTCTTTCTGCTTCAGCTGCTTTTCTACTTCTAGGAGTTGCGCTTCAGCGAATTCTGCGTTTTGGGCAGCACGTCTCCAACCGAGAGCCGCACAGATCGTTAGGCTAGTTCCCAAGCTGAGAAAGCCGGCGATCGCGAGATAAGGAGTTGCAACCTCTCTCAATTGTCCCTCAAATATACGCTCTTCCTTAAATTGAACCGCGAGCGGCTGAGAACCATATAGCGTAAGAGGGACAGCAGAGGCTGAGAAGACCGCTCCAGCACTGAGGGCAGCAGGCACAAAGAGTTTTGCAAGTGAAGACATAAGTGACTGTTCTGAGTATCTTGGTTAGAAAACCGGGTTAGAGCAGTAATTTCTTTGAGTGATCGCGGCCAGGATTCACGATGGAAACGGAATCAAGACAACCGACAGCACTCGGAAGGATTACTTATTGCTACTAACCTTAATCTGTTTAAGAGGGAAAACAGGTGTAAATCTGATGAAGAATCGCCAAATCACAGAAAAGTTTCTGTAAAAATGCGGTTGTTTTTATCAAGATTCACGAAATTCAACGGCTAACAGAGGTTAGATCCGTAGAGGCGAAATCGCAGAGGTTTGTCGCGATTTCAGGAATTCACAAAAGTTTCATCAATGAAGATGAGACTTTTGTCTGAGGGTTACGTCAAGGATGGAAGAGTATTTTAGATGAGCATTTTCGCGATCGCTGCTTCAGGTTTAATAGCGCAAGATTCCTCTGCTTTATTCAGGTTTCTCTTTCAAACATTCCCGAAATCATGAGACTCAATCAGCGAATTGATTGCTTTGTAAATAGGCTCCGTGAATTCTTGATTCGATCAATTTTGCATCGGCACTTGAGCCGTAAACCGTTCTATCCAATTCTGTTTGTCGCCGCGATCGCCGCAATTCTTTTCAATTTCATTGCACCTGAATCTTTGCCTTCTGTGGCTCAGATGACCGTGCGAATTCAACTTCCGCTCTCGACACGGGGATCTGAGATTGTAGATGCGGCAGGACAACCTGTGTTGCTGCGAGGGGTGAACTGGTTCGGGCTGGAGACAGAGACGAATTCGCCGCATGGGCTTTGGGCGCGTGATTATAAAGAAATGTTGGGGCAGATCAAGGGGTTGGGATACAACGTGATTCGATTGCCGTATTCGGTGCAAGGATTGCGGGCGGCTGAGGTAAGCGGGATCAATTTTGCGATCGGGAGCAATCAGGAATTACAGGGGAAAAAGCCGATCGAGGTAATGGATGCAGTGATCCAAGAGGCAGGACGGCAAGGATTGATGGTGTTACTGGATAGCCATCGCTTAAATAATCAGCGCATTCCTGAGCTTTGGTATGGCGATGGATTTACAGAAGAGGATTGGATTTCCACTTGGACAATGCTGGCAGAGCGATATAGGAATCAGCCGCATGTGATTGGGGCTGATTTGAAAAATGAACCGCATGGCAAAGCAAGTTGGGGTACTGGAGATCGAGCAACAGATTGGCGATTGGCGGCAGAACGGGCTGGAAATGCCATTTTGAAAGTAAATCGCAATTGGCTGATTGTGGTCGAAGGGGTTGAGAACAATGTGCCAGGGCAGAGACTGAAGCACTGGATGGGCGGCAATCTTGAAGGGGTGAAGCGATTCCCGGTTCGTTTAGCTGTGCAGAATCGCGTGGTTTACTCGCCGCATGAATATGGTGCAGGGGTCTTTCAGCAGCCTTGGTTTTCTGCGATCGATTTTCCGCGGAATCTGACCACCCGATGGGAGCAAGGATTTTTTTATATTGTCCGACAAAAGATTGCGCCGATCTTTGTTGGAGAGTTCGGCGGTCGGCAAGTTGACGAAAAATCTAAAGAAGGGATTTGGCAGCGCCGATTTGTGGATTATTTGAAGCGCAACCAATTAGGATTCGCGTATTGGAGTTGGAATCCGAATAGCCAGGATACAGGTGGGATTTTGCAGGATGATTGGGTCGCGATCGATCAACCGAAACAACAGTTACTCAATCAATTGCTCCCCGTTCAACCGATGCAGACCCAAGCTCGTTAACAGCACACTGTTTGAATATCAGTTGGTTTCACGTCAATGGGTCTCACGCTCATGGATTTAACGTTAGTGGGGCGGGGACATTCCTCGCCAACACTTTACTTAAAGTTCTTCACCGGGTTCTAGAATGCGCTGAAAGAGATAGCCTGTTCCACGAGCCGTCAAGATCAGTTCTGGATTGCTCGGATCGTCTTCCAGTTTGGCGCGCAGGCGGGAGATATGTACGTCTACAACGCGGGTATCGACATGGCGCTCAGGCGTATAGCCCCAAACTTCTTGGAGAATTTCCGATCGCGAAAATGGCTCGCCGGATCGGCTGACTAAGAGTTCGAGCAGGCTGAATTCCATGCCCGTTAAGCGAATCCGTTCGTCCCCTTTGTAAACTTGGCGTTTGTTGGTATCGATACGAATGCTGTTAATGTGGATGACGCCAGAACTGGGAATTCCGGTTACGCCCGTTTTGTCTACCCGACGCAGAACCGAACGAATGCGAGCTTCGAGTTCTTTAGGCGAGAATGGCTTGACGACATAATCATCTGCACCCAATTCGAGTCCGGTAATACGATCGGCAACATCACCCAGAGCAGTGAGCATGATGATCGGGACATCGGATTCTTTACGGAGTTCTTGGCAGACACCGTAGCCATCCAGCTTTGGCATCATGACATCGAGAACGACGAGATCGGGATCAGCGTTGCGGAATGTATCAAGGGCTTCTTCCCCATCAGCAGCCGTCACGACATCGTAACCAATCATTGAGAGCCGAGTTTCTAGAATACGACGAATGCTTGCTTCATCGTCTACAACCAGAATTTTTTCTTTATGACTTTCCACGATTTGTAATACTCCTTAAGTCAAATCCGTAGTCGTTAATTTTTCCAACTTTTATTATGGAGATAGTAGCTCACTTTTTAATTTTCAGGGCATCAAATCCTGATTATGTCTGAGCTTCAAGCTTTCTTAAGCTTTGCTAATGTCTACACGCAATTTATCATTAATTTTTACGAATGCCTAAAGTACGATCGACGTTTGTTTGCAATGAATGTGGGGCTGAATTTTCTCAACATTTTGGGCGCTGTCCGAGCTGTTCCACATGGAATTCGTTAGAGGAACAGGTCTCGCGCCCAACGACTCCCCCTGCGGCGGCTCAGATGACCCGGTTACGAGGCGCAACGAAAGGGCGTATGCAATCCGACTCTCCCGCCCGCGCGATCGCGTCGTTGAAATTGAATGAGATTTCGGATACGGCGCAGGATCGATTAGGGTCAGGATATGTGGAACTCGATCGCGTTTTAGGAGGCGGAATCGTACCAGGATCGCTGGTGTTGATTGGGGGCGATCCAGGAATCGGGAAATCGACGCTGTTGCTGCAGACAGCGAATCGATTAGCGACGAAATATCGGACGCTATATGTCTGTGCGGAAGAATCCGGGCGACAAGTGAAACTGCGAGCGCAACGGCTTGGCGTTGGCAAGCAGGGAGAAGCAACTGAACTGCTAGAGCCTTCTGAGGAGCAAGGCAGTCTGCATTTATTGCCAGAGATTGATTTAGATACGATTCTGGCAGAGTTGGAATCGCTGAAGCCAAGAGTGGCGATCATCGATAGTATTCAGGCGTTGTACTACAGTGCGTTGACTTCGGCTCCCGGATCAGTTTCACAGGTGCGTGAGTGTACTTCGGTGCTGATGCAGGTCGCAAAACGGCAGAATATTACGCTGTTTATCGTCGGGCATGTGACCAAAGAAGGCGCGATCGCGGGTCCAAAAGTCTTAGAACACTTGGTTGATACTGTTTTGTATTTTGAAGGCGATCGCTTTGCAAGTCATCGATTATTGCGATCGGTGAAGAATCGATTCGGAGCAACTCATGAAATCGGCGTATTTGAAATGGTCGATCAAGGGCTGCAAGAAGTTCTGAATCCGTCGGAATTGTTCTTAGGCAGTCGAGAAGAAGCGGCAACCGGAACAGCTACAATCGTCGCGTGTGAAGGAACTCGTCCGATTGTGGTGGAATTGCAGGCTTTGGTGAGTGCGACGAGTTATAGTTCACCTCGTCGATCGACGACAGGGATTGAATACAATCGATTGCTGCAAATTCTGGCAGTTCTAGAGAAACGGGTTGGCATTCCGTTATCGAAGTTGGATGCCTATGTTGCGTCGTCGGGTGGGTTGAATGTTGGGGAACCTGCGGCGGATTTGGGCGTAGCAGTCGCGGTGGCAGCGAGTTTTCGCGATCGTATTGTTGATCCCTACACGGTTTTGATCGGTGAAGTCGGTTTGGGGGGGCAGGTGCGCCCGGTTTCGCAGACGGAATTAAGACTGAAGGAGGCGGCGAAATTGGGATTTAAAAAAGCGATCGTTCCCAAGGGCGCGAGTTATGGAGATGTCGGGATGGAAGTGATTCCAGTGTCGCGGGTTTTGGATGCGATCAGTGTCGCGCTGGCGGGAAGTCGGGCGCGACAGCAAGAGGAACATGAAATTGAGCGGGAGGATGTCGTCGAGTAGAGAAGTCATCGGGAGGTGAGATAGAATTCTCGGTAGGTTTTCCTTTCGTTACAGCTTGGATTATGCGTCAACAAGAAGCCCTTGCAGTACTGGCAAACCATCAAACAACGCTGAAGAGTTTTGGCGTGAAGTCTCTCATGCTGTTCGGTTCAGTGGCACGGGATGAAGGGCGAACAGACAGCGATGTGGATCTGCTAGTAGAGTTTGATCGTCCGGTCGGGTTATTCACGTTTGTACGCTTGAAGCGATATCTGGAAGAGATTTTAGAGTGCCCGGTTGATCTGGGCACGCCTGACTCTCTCAAACCTTACTTGCGAGAACCCGTTTTTCGGGAGGCGATCCGTGCCTTCTAGAGATTGGCAAAATAGAGTCAGAGACGTGCTAACTGCGATCGTGGAGATCCGAGAGTTTACAAACGGGATCACGTTTGAACAGTTCCAAGCCGATCGAAAGACGATCAGTGCCGTTTTGTATAACCTTGCCATGATTGGTGAAGCAGTTCGTATCATTCCACCTGACTTAGAAGCTTCACACCCTGAAATTCCCTGGAACGACATGCGCGGAATGCGGAATATCGTGATTCACGAGTACTTTCAAGTGAATTTGTCTATCATCTGGCAAACGATTCAAGAAGACCTTGTTTCATTGGAATTTTCTCTTCGCCAATTACTAGACCCTTGAGGACAAAGCTAAAGGTTGCACATCATTGTAAGGATGCAAGGGGAGAAGTTTTAGTTGCGCCCTTTTATGGATGGGTGATCAGGGCAGTAGCGGACGATTTCGATCGTTTGAGGCAATACGCCGACCATTAGCGCAAACGCTTCGCTCGGTAAGCGGGACACTAATTCGGCTCCAAAATAATTTTCAAATTGATTCAGGATCATTTGCGCGCGCTGAAACGGCAGCGCATTATCTGTAATCTGCTGCGTTAAACGAATCCATTGCCGACGAATTAAATAAGCCTTCTGCCGCTCATCGTGAGCTTTTGGATACACTAATGACAGATCTCCGACTGCCAACACCCCTTTGCAATCTCGATCGAATAAATTTCCGACCGCTGCACCTGGACCTGCAAACTCCGCGTGAAACTGCTTATAAATAATTAATCCATTTCGTCTACGGCTATTCACTATCAGCGATTGCCCGTGGCTAAGCTGAGTCAGAACATCAGACACTTTACGTAAAAAACAAGAACTTAAAGTTTGTGCCACTACACTCTAGTGGCTTTTTTCTGATCTGTCATGGGTGATGGACAGTTTCAAGACAGGATCATTGGCATTCTCGATACCCTTATTTTCGCCCCTGGCTTGCAAGCTGAATGCGATCGCTGAGTTGCCGTAAGGTTTGCGCCATGCTGGAGTCTTTCTCTTTTAATTGTCCGATTTTTTCGCAACTGTACATGACCGTCGTATGATCCTTGCCCCCAAACACTTCACCGATTTTTGGCAGACTCAATTCAGTGTGATGACGCATTAAATACATCCCAACTTGTCGAGCAACGCTGATTTCTCGACGGCGAGAGTTGCCTTTGAGATCCTCGATCGATACTCCAAACGCCTCTGAAACCGAGTTCAAAACCGCTTCAGGCGAGGCTTCAACTTTCTCGATCGGGGGATTCAGCATCGGAGCAATATTCTCAACAGTCATGGGCAACCCAGAGATTGAGATATATGCTACCGCACGAATCAGTGCGCCTTCTAATTCCCGAATATTCGAGGTGTAGCTAGAGGCGATGTACTCGATCACTTCCCGCGGCAGTCGCATGTTCTCGTATTCAGCTTTTTTCTGCAAAATTGCCATGCGAGTTTCGAGATCAGGCGGTTGAATATCGGCGATTAAGCCCATGGAAAAGCGAGAACAGAGCCGCTCTTGCAGGCGAGGAATCTGATTCGGGGGGCGATCCGAGGCGAGTACAACTTGTTTGCCTGCTTCGTGCAACGTATTGAACGTGTGAAAGAACTCTTCTTGGGTGTATTCCTTGCCTTCGATAAATTGGATGTCATCGACGAGGAGCACATCAGCAGCACGATAGCGATCGCGAAAACTCTGCAAATCGTCTTTACGAATGGCGGTGATCAAATCGTTGGTAAATTTCTCAGTTGAGACGTAGAACACTTTCGCATCCGCAGAAATCTCAAGACGGTAATGCCCAATCGCCTGCATCAAATGAGTTTTGCCCAGTCCGACCCCACCGCAGAGGAATAAAGGATTGAATTCTCGTCCGGGAGATTCGGCAACTGCCAGCGACGCGGCATGTGCCATGCGGTTATTCGGCCCGACAACGAGACGAGAAAAGACGTATTTCGAGTTGAGGTCAGTAGACTTGCTTGCTTGACCCTGAGCAGGTAACTGGTTATTAATCGGCGGAGGTTCCGTCATGAACGGATAAAACAAATCGGCATCCTCCTCGACCACCGCATCCGGATCAGGCACAAACCGAAATTGCACCTCGACCGGACGACCGAGAACATGGTGAACGACTTCGAGAATCGTTTTCATGTAGTACTTCTGAATCCAGTTCTTGGCAAATGGATTCGAGGTTCTCAACGTTAAACAAGTTTCTGTCAGCTCTTCAGGGATCGCCGTTTTCACCCACGCCTCAAACGTTGGGCGGCTGAACTTGAGGGCCAAAACGTCCAGAACTTCAGACCACATTCTATCGATCGAACTGTCTACCGCCATAGTTGCGCTCCGAACCCCAGACCAAAGCATAGAATAATCTACTCTATTGCATTTTGCCTCGAAGCGATCAAGCGAACTTTTTTTCGATCAAAACCGCATTCTGCGGTAATATCGATCGCTTACGTTAGCATGAGAGCGTAAAATCATTTAAGACTTTTATCTGATTTTTAGTCCTTACCTTTTGGCTTTCCGTGGTGAACACTTCCCCTTCCAGAGTTGATCTTTCTAAGCTCTACCCGTTTGAACTCGACGAATTTCAATTGAGCGCGATCGCTGCACTGGATGCCGGAAAATCCGTTGTCGTCTGCGCCCCTACCGGATCAGGAAAGACGTTAGTGGGGGAATATGCGATTCATCGCGCACTCGCAGGTGGGAAACGAGTGTTTTATACCACGCCGCTCAAAGCCCTCTCAAACCAAAAGTTACGAGATTTTCGAGAAACGTTTGGAGCCGAAAATGTCGGGTTGCTGACGGGAGATATTTCAATCAATCGAGACGCACCGATCGTGGTGATGACAACTGAGATCTTTCGCAACATGCTGTATGGCACACCGATCGGGGAAGTCGGGACTTCAATGATTGGCGTAGAGGCGGTTGTGCTTGATGAATGTCATTACATGAACGATCGCCAGCGCGGCACAGTTTGGGAAGAGTCGATTATTTACTGTCCGCCTGAGATCCAACTCGTCGCACTCTCGGCAACCGTAGCAAATAGTGATCAATTAACCGATTGGATCTCGCAAGTTCATGGTGAGACGGAGTTAATTTATTCAGATTTTCGTCCGGTTCCGCTGCAATTCTCATTCTGCACTCCGAAGGGACTGTTTCCACTGTTGGATGAGACGGGCAAGAAAATGAGTCCAAAACTGAAGCCGAAGCGCGCTCAGTACCGTCCAAGAGGGGCAAATCAACGCGGAGCAACTCGCCCAGAACCGCCCAGTTTGGCATTTACGATTAGCCAACTGAGCGCGAAGAATATGCTCCCGGCGATTTATTTCATCTTTAGTCGCCGGGGTTGTGATAAAGCGGTCAATGAACTGGGTGCTTTAACCTTGGTGAATGACGTGGAAACGGCAAGGTTAAAAAAACGGATTGATGATTTTCTCGATCGTAATCCTGAAGCCGGACGAGCAGGACAAGTTGAACCGCTGTATCGAGGCATTGCCGCTCACCATGCTGGAATTCTCCCGGCTTGGAAAGGATTAGTTGAAGAACTGTTCCAGGAAGGATTAATTAAAGTCGTATTTGCTACAGAAACACTGGCAGCGGGGATTAACATGCCTGCGAGAACGACGGTGATTTCCAGTCTTTCTAAGCGGACAGATGCAGGGCATCGATTGCTGAATCCTTCCGAGTTTCTGCAAATGTCAGGGCGGGCAGGACGACGCGGCATGGACGATCAAGGCTATGTTGTGACGGTACAAACGCCGTTTGAAGGGGCAAAAGAAGCGGCGTATTTAGCAACGTCTGGAGCCGATCCATTAGTCAGCCAGTTCACACCCAGTTATGGGATGGTGTTGAATTTGTTGCAAACGCATTCGATCGAAGAAGTAAAAGAATTGATCGAACGCAGTTTTGGACAATATTTGTCAACGCTTTATTTACGCCCGCAACAGCAAGAACTCGATCGCTGTAAGCTCGAATTAAAACAACTTGAAACGATCGTTTCTGACATTGATTGGAAGCTTTTGACGCAATACGAAAAGCTACAAGGGCGAATCAAAGAAGAGAAGCGCTTGCTGAAAACGTTGCAGAGTCAAGCAGATGATATGCAAGCAGGGGAACGGGCGATCGCACTTTCTTTTGCCGTTGCCGGAACTGCTTTAACACTGAAAGGAGATGGCTCCACACTAATTCCAGCCGTTTTGGTGATGAAGGCTCCTGGTTCTGGGCAGTTTCCTTACTTTGTCTGTTTGGGGCAGAACAATCGCTGGTATGTGGCAAGCGTCGCAGATGTGGTTGCCCTTCGAGGTGAGATTCCGCGATTGCAGGAAGTCGATGAGTTGACCCCACCTCCGGAGTTGGTATTTAAACCAGGACAGGCGCGTCGAGGAACAGAAGAAAGTGCAGCGATCGCACAAATGATTCCCGACCCCGCCGGATTGCCAGATGATGCGCCGGAAGTTTACGCGCAGAAGCAAAGGTTGAATGCTGTTCAGGCTCAACTTGAGGCGCATCCAGTGCATCAGTGGGGCGATCGTCCCCAAATTATCAAGCGGCAGAAGCGGATAGAAATGCTGCAAAGTGAGATTGACGATCGACAAGAAAAACTCGATCGTCAATCTCAACGACACTGGGAAGAATTTGTGGCGCTGATCGAGGTACTCAGGAAGTTTGGATGTCTGGATGATTTGACTCCGACAATTCTTGGAGAAGCGACGGCTGCAATTCGCGGAGATAACGAACTGTGGTTAGGATTGGCGCTGATGTCGCATGATTTGGATCATCTTGATCCGCATCACTTGGCGACCGCTTGTGCTGCCTTAGTAACCGAGGTTTCGCGTCCGGATAGTTGGACTCGCTATGACGTGTCGGAACCTGTGCTAGAAGCGTTGAGCGAGTTAAGACGGGTGCGACGGCAACTGTTTCAGGTGCAGCGGCGGTATCAGGTCGTGCTTCCGGTGTGGCTAGAAGATGAAATGGTGGGATTGGTCGAGCAGTGGGCTTTAGGAGTCGATTGGTTGGAGTTGTGTAAGAATACGAGCTTGGATGAGGGAGATGTAGTGAGATTGTTGCGGCGGACGTTGGATTTTCTGTCGCAGATTCCGCATACGCCCCACGTTTCCGATGCTTTGAAGGCGAACGCGGGACGGGCAATTCAATTACTCGATCGCTTCCCGGTCAATGAAAGTGTGGAGTGACATTACTTTTCCTGAAGTGTTTCGAGGGAAGCACTAACCACATCGTCTTGGTTTGCTATGCGGGAGTGAAACTCGAACGATCGCAGACCTAATTCCGGCAGCAGTTCACTTTATTGCGTTGCACTCATCAGATATACAAGCTCCGATCCAAGCGATCGCAATATTCTGTATAGTTTTGTTAGGAGTCTTAGGAGACAAAATTTATGGCAGTAGTCACTTACTTTGCATTAGTTGGCAGCATGATCGCGGTTGCTTATGGCTTATTTCTCGCCTTCCGCTCGATCAAGCTCATCTAGGCAAGATGGGGGAATGGGGAGAGTTAAAACAATTTCTTCTGTTGCCTGTTGCGAAACATCGCACACGATTCTCCCCATCTTCCACTTTTCCAGTTCCTACTCCTCTATCTCCCTAACCTTTTCTTCACCCCACTCAACTTCAACACATCCTCCATCGTCGAGCAATAATTCGCCATCCCAAAGGATGCCGGACTCACTGGATTCAGATGTGTAAAGTGGCGATATTTCATCGAAAACCGATCCCATTCGCCCACCTGAATCCGAAACAGAAAGATGATAATATCCGCCATCCACAAGAGCGGAATATTCATCAAGGGGCGTAATTTCAGGTAATCACACAATTCCTCGATCGCTTGATTTACCGTAATTTTTGCATTGCCTAAAACTAAACTTTGTCCCGGTGCGGGATGATCGACCAAGTATCGCACAACCTGGGCAATATCATGTCCATGTGTAAAGTGAAAACTTCCATCCGCTTTAAACAGCCGAATTAATTTCGCCCATTTCGCGACGCCGGGAATTCCGGCAGTGATGGCTGAATAAGGATATCGATCTCCACCGCCAATCACTAAAGTTGGAAAGAGTTTGGTGATTTTCTTAGAGATCTCTAACTGCTCTAATTGCTCATAGCAAAGATATTTTGACTTCAAATACTCATTGCCCATTTCCTTCGCTTCAGGCAAGAGTTGATTTTGACGATCGAGAATACTCGCAGTCGAAAAATAGAGAATTTGCTCCACCCGATTTGGATCAAGCATGGAAATCAATTGCAGATTCCGCTCCACATTCACGTCATAAACAGCATCTCCACCCCAAGCGGTTGCCGCTAAGATTGCACAATCGATCGTCTGTAACAAATCCCGATGCTGCTCAATCTCCTGCATATCAGATTGAATCACAGTCACATTCGGTCTGAAAGTCACATCAATCTTGAGCTTTCGGGCATCCCGAACTAGCAAAAATAATTCATGCTCAGTCTCTTGGATCAGGGTTTCAACAAGGTAGTGACCAATGCAACCTGTTGCACCTGTCACAAAAATTCGCTTGGTCATTGGGGGAGGTGATGATGGATGAAAGACATGATTACGTGTGAGGAAATCCCTATGAATAAACAGAATAAACGCTTCTGCCTATTTCTGATCCTTTCACCTGTCTTTTCAGTGAATCAGTAGGGTCAGTGTTTTCGCGATGTTTAAAACAGATCCAGCCCCCTAAATCTCCCAAATTTGCAGGACTTTGAACGGTAGAAATTTCTCAAGTCAGAATAATTTCTCTTGCTCAAAGTCCCCAGATTGGGGGACTTAGGGGGCTAAACTCTCGAATCAAAGCGATTAGACAGCGCTCAGGAGTTGATCAACTTGTTTTGCAGTCTCAAAGAAGTAAGCTGCATTTTCCTCAGGCGTATTCGGCAAAATGCCATGACCCAGGTTCAAAATATGTCCTCGGTTGCCTGCTTTGCGAATCGTGTCGAGAATGCGATCGCGGATAAATTCCTTCGAGCCAAACAATACGCCTGGATCAAGGTTTCCTTGCACTTTCACATCTTTGCCCAATCTGGCACGCGCATCTGCCATATCGACTGTCCAATCGATCGTCAAAATGTCCGCGCCTGCTTTCGACATCCGCTCTAACAAACCCGCGCTTCCGGTCACTAACAGAATCAACGGAGTCTCCGGATGAACCTGCTTAATCTTGCGGAAGACTTGTTGCTGATACGGTAATGCAAACGTATCGTAATCTTGGGGGCTAAGCTGACCTGCCCAAGAATCAAACATCTGAATCACTTGCGCGCCGCAATCGATTTGATAACAAGCGTACGTTGCGATCGCATCTGCCAATTTCGACAACAACTGATGCAGAATGGCTGGATCAGAAAACGCCATATTCTTAATCACCGAATAGGTTTTCGACCCTTTTCCTTCCACCGCATATGCTGCCAACGTCCAAGGCGCACCGACGAAACCGAGAACAGTTGCCTCGTTCTTCACTTCTTCGCGCAACGAATTCAAAATCGTTTTAATAAACGGCATCGTCTCTTCAGGAACCAAAGGATGGAGCTTATCCACCTGAGCCTGAGAGCGAATCGGATCAGCAATAATTGGACCCTTGCCTTCAGCGATATCCATTTCGATACCTAGCCCCGGTAAAGGAGTCACAATATCCGAAAACAAAATCACTCCATCGGGCTTAAATGCGCGCCACGGTTGCAGCGAGACTTCGATCGCGACTTCTGGAATTTCAGACCGCTCCCGGAATGACGGATAGCGATCGCGCAAATCCCGATATGCCTTCATATAGCGACCAGCCTGTCGCATCATCCAAACTGGCGGACGATCCAACGCCTCGCCTCGTGCTGCCCGTAACAAAAGTGGAAGGTGCGAAGAACCCGTCATGGAGAAGCCTCTTAATAAATCCTTTTGTTTTCTACGTTTCTTAGCCTATCACCGGACGGGATCGCGTTGCGCCGCAAACCCAATCAATGTAACGGTTTTGAAATATTCATGCTGCTAAGTGAAGAGGGTTCTTTACCACGAAATGTCCCTATTAACAGAGGGGATCTCAAGCTTTAGTCAGATTTAACGGGGGTTCAAAATTTCTACGCTGGAGTCGTTCAAGGTGAAACGAGGTTTATAAATCATGTCTAATTTTGCTGCAAAGTTTGCAATTGTATCTGCTTTGATTCTTGCTCCGTTGTCTCTGCCAGCGATGAGCCAAACCACTCCTGGCGAACCGGGAACTGGAACTGGAACGACTGCGGTTGATGCTGATTATCATCAAGAAGGTCGGAATGGCTATTGGGGCTTGTTAGGGTTGTTGGGTCTGTTTGGTTTGATGGGACGCAAGAGCAGTCGCGATGAGTACTCGTCGTCATCGTCGGCAACAGCATATCGCGATCCTGCTGATGTATCGAGTACCCGCGATCGCTACTAAACGTATCCCAGAACTTCGGGATATTCCAGAACTCCGGGCTTGCAGAAGCTCGGAGTTTTTTAAATTGATAGGGCTGATTCACAACATCCAGATACCGACTTAAAGCTCAGCTTTGATGCAATCTCGTGCTGTTCAATAGCAAGAAAAGTAAGCACTATACGAAGCAAAAT
The DNA here is from genome assembly GCF_026735145.1 of Leptolyngbya sp. GGD. Classification (NCBI taxonomy): domain Bacteria; kingdom Bacillati; phylum Cyanobacteriota; class Cyanophyceae; order Leptolyngbyales; family Leptolyngbyaceae; genus Leptolyngbya; species Leptolyngbya sp. GGD. The sequence goes on along the minus strand of NZ_JAPQKE010000005.1, from coordinate 103,535 downwards.
TTCAGACTGTAAAATGAGATATTCCTCAGTTCGAGAAATTTGATGCATGAGTAGTCCGATCAATCTTCTGAGCAATCGATATCGCATTCTCAATGTTTTGGGAGAGGGAGGATTTGGCAAAACCTACCTGGTCGAAGATACTCAAATGCCTTCGAGACGAAAATGTGTTCTCAAGCAACTCAAACCCATTCATGACAATCTCCAAATTCATCAACTCGTCCAAGAGCGATTTCAACGAGAAGCCGCAATTCTCGAACAATTAGGAGAACATCACCATCAAATTCCACGGCTCTATGCTTACTTTGCCGAAGGAGAAGAGTTCTACCTGGTAGAAGAATGGATCGAAGGCGAAACCTTGACACAGTGCGTCGAATCGCGAGGCGTGTTTAGTGAGAGGCAAGCACGATCGCTCTTACTGGATCTCTTACCCACCCTTTCAGATATTCATCGTCAAGGCATTGTCCATCGCGATATCAAACCCGACAACATCATTCTGCGGCATTCGGACGGAAAACCCGTTTTGATTGACTTTGGAGCCGTCAAAGAAACGATCAATACGGTAATGAGTGCTAGCGGGAATCCAACCCATTCGATCGTGATTGGAACCCCTGGATATACACCCTCGGAACAGATGGCAGGTCGTCCCGTATTTTCCAGTGATTTGTATAGCTTGGGATTAACTGCAATCTATCTGCTGACTGGCAGACAGCCACAACAGCTAGATAATGATCCGATGACCGGAAAAGTATTGTGGCAGCAGTATGCTCCGAATGGGAGTCCTGACTTTGCAGCAGTCCTCGATCGAGCAATTCAGCCCTACGCCAATCAACGATTTGCAGGCGCAGAAGACATGGCGATCGCATTAACGCCCGGTGCAGTTCCACCCTCGACGATCCTGCCGTCTGTCTCTCAAATCCCTAACGATACGATACAGATTGCGCCAACACCTCTAACCCAACCGCCCTCTGTGGCACGATCTCCCTGGACTTGGCAATGGGCATTTGTTGGCGTAGCCGTAGCTTCTCTGGCGGGAATCGCTGGGTTGATTGCCTACCTCACAAGCCGACCGACTCCGATCATCTCGAATTCGCCAGTCGCGAACGCGATCGCATCTCCGTCTCCGAAGCCATCTCTCGATCCATCTCCTGCACCTTTACCCAGCGAACCGCCGCAGTCAAAGCCTTCTCCAATTCCTGAGCAACCCGCAAAGCCTCCTGAGCCGCCTGCTAAACCTGTACCCGCGATCGACGCATCGTGCAGATTGCAAACAGGAACAACATTGAGATCGCAAGCGTTGACCTTAGATACTTGTTCGATCGATGCCAGTAATCCTGCGGTGATTCGCTTTGTGTACTATCTCGATGCCGAACAAGTTCGAGCAGAAACCGACTGTGCGAGCGGGACTTGGAAAAGCTTGCCAGAACAACAGGTGAATCGTCCTCAATCTGCTGCAACTGAGCAAATGCTAGCGCGCATTTGTGGTCAAACAGTACCGCAAGATTCAGTCTCCAAAGCAGACGTTGCCACTGTAATTGATCCACCCTCGAATGTCAGAGCTTCGCCGAATGGAGCGATTCTTTGTGCCGTGCGAGAAAAGCAAGAAATTAACGTTTATGAACGGAAAGGAGATTGGTACACAACAGATGTGTGCGGAACTCCAGGCTTCATTCATCAAGGACAACTGAAATTTTAGACGGGTGTATTTTCAAGTACCCGTTCCGCTAGATTGCTGAACATTTCTTACTTTTTGCGGAAATTATGCTGAAACCATGAATGATGCTACCGAAGAAGACCATAGGCTTGATCTTAGGTTGCGCGAGGACGTTGGATGAAACTCTCTTGGATATCTCTAAAACTGTTGCGATTTTTGGCGATCGCGGCTCTCACAACCAGCACTATTGTTGGACTGATTCCACAATTCGTTGTTTCACAGACAGAAACGCTAGAGATTCCGGTACAAACTGTACCAGCTAGCACGATGCGACCTTCCTACGGACACTTTCCTTATCGAGAAGACGATCCATCGCGATTGAAAACGGTCGGTCAGTTTGTCCGTAGCCGCTCTTCGAGGTCTGAATCGATGGATGTTGAAGCCGTTCAAGCTTTTCAGCAGATGGCGATCGCGGCTCGAAAATCAGGTGTGTCGCTGATGCCAATTTCTGGATTTCGGTCTGTCTCGGTGCAGACTGGATTATGGAAGCAACAGATTGCCCGTCGAGGCAGCAAACAAGCAGCGGCAAAATGGAGCGCTCCACCCGGATACAGCGAACATCATACAGGCTATGCGATCGATATTGCTGATCGGCAACGCCCCGATACGGATTTACAAATCAGCTTTGCAAACACTCGGGCGTATCAATGGTTAGCTGCGACGGCTGATCAATATGGATTTGAGCTATCCTTCCCACGCAATAACAAGCAGGGCGTGAGCTTTGAACCTTGGCACTGGCGGTATGTCGGGAGTGCAAGAGCAGAACAAATTTTTTCTGTTGCTCACAAAAGCGGATATTAGTCATGCAAGCCTGCCTCCCAAACGCCCACATAAATCCGATCTTGTTCATTCCGGGCAATGACTCCTTGCAGATTGCCCTGTTGGAAATTATGGAGATTGCTCTGTCTGCGATACACTCGCTTCAACGCCTCAATCACTTCTGGATTTGCTTCACTGCCTAACATGCCATTGACCGTGACTTGCATGGTCAAATTATCCACAGCTTGAGCAAAGGAGGCTTCAGTTTGTCTGACTTGGTTACTATTGCGATCGTATAAATATGCCAAGGTAATGCGATCGGGAACAACCTCATACAAAACGCTGCGAGTATTTTGCCAATAGCCCGGTTTCGTTTGGGCAGGCTCTCCTAGTGTGGCTCGCACCTCTCGTTCTGAAGTGCCAACAGCAAAGCCTGGAACGCGACTCGGATTAGCTCGAGAGGCAGTGGGAGATTCTTCTGTAATCGGCGCTGGCAGGGATGGATCAATCCGCACAGGCTGGGGTGCGGGTGTCGGAGTGGGCGATGCAGCAACGCTCGGTTTGGGTTTTGGTGTTTCAGAAGGCGTAGGTTTCGGTGTTGCAGAAGGGGTAGGAGAAACCGAGGGCAAGGGGCTTGGGGAATTGCGCGTAAGTTGTGGTGCCGGGGGTTGGCGGGATTGCCACCAGAGAATCGCGATCGCGACTCCAGTGAGCGTTAATCCTGATAAAGCAGCAAGGAGCCAAACGACTCGCAATCCCGGTTTCGCGATCGTCGTCATCGGTTCACGCGCAGGTAGCACGACAACGGTTGCAGAAGTGCCCGGTTTGGGGGGCTGAGTCACCGTTGAGCTAAGCTGAGTCACCGTTGGGCTAGACAGGGGCAATAGCTCTAGCCATTGCGCGATCGTCGCAGGTCGATCGCTGGCATTCATCGCCATTCCGCGCAGGATGGCTTGATTCACGCCTGGGCTGATCGAAGGTTCTAACTCTCTGGGTTCGGGCATCTGTTCGTGATCGCGTAAAATTGATGCCGTCGGAATTCTGGCGGTGACTAATGCATACAGGGTTGCTGCTAAACCGTAAACATCACTAGCAGGACTGCGTTTTTCTTGAGCAAAATACTGTTCGATTGGTGCATATCCGACCGACATCATTTGCGTGTGAGTTTGGGTTTGATTCGGTGTAAATTCTCGTGCAATTCCAAAGTCGATGAGAATTGCTTCTTGAGTTTTCTCATGCAAAATGATGTTTTGCGGCTTGATATCTCGATGCAGCAGACCGTTGCGGTGAACGACTTCAAGGGCTGCGCCGATTTGATGGATGTAGCGAATTGCGATCGCTTCGGGCAGCGGTCGATCGGGAAAGACTAAGTCTTCCAAGGTCTGCCCTGGAATGTAATCCATCACCATGTAAGCGCGATCGTTTTCAACAAAAAAGTCGCTGACCCGGACAATATTGGGATGAATACAAGTCGCAAGCCGTCGGGCTTCATCTTGGAATTTGCGCTGAAAATCGGCAAAGTTTTTCTCTGCCTTCAAAGCTTCATTCAGCGTTTTGATCACGACGGTTTGATCCAAAAAGTGATGAACGGCTTTGAAGGTAATGCCAAATCCTCCCCGCCCGATTTCTTCTTGCAGGGTGTACTTGCCGTTTGAAATTGTCTGACCGATGAGTGAATCCATGCCTAAGATTGAACCGCATTTCGAGGAAGAACGCACCGCAGTTGTGTGACGGTTTCGTTCAACTTTCCTAACTCTAACCGACCGTTCATCACCTCGACCAAAGTTTGGTTCATCAGCAGGCGAAATCCCAGAGAAGGTGGGTCTAAATCTTTTGGAGCTTCGGTTTTGAGCAGATCGATCGCTTCTCGCCATACCTCGATCGGTCGCTGATCTTCTAGCTCAATCACTGCAAATTCGGATTCTATGTGAGCTGAGAGCTTGAGCGTGCCTTCCTGCATTGTTGCGATCGCGCTACTGATCAAACTGACTAAAATCTGCTCTAGCGTTTTGCGATCGACAAACACATCCAGATCGGGTTCTGGTAACACGATTTGAAATCGCAAATTCCGGTTTTCTGCTAATAGATGCGTTAAAGAAAATACATTGTCAAACACATCACTGACGGAAACAGACTGAAAGTCTAATGGGCTGGTTCCATATTCGACTTTAGAAACATGGATGACTTCATCCAATAATTTCACGAGCTTTAAAGCGGATAGGTTCGCCTGTTCAATAAATTCGCGCTCCTCTTCAGGCGATTCGCAGAGATCGCCTAGAACTAATTGCTGCGAACCGATTAATCCACTTAAGGGCGATCGTAACTCGTGGGAAGTGCGGGCTAAAAATCCTGCCTTGAATTGCGCAAGTTCGAGTGCGGATTGATACGCCAATTCCAATGTGCGATCGAGAGTAGAGGATGCGACTTTAGACGATCGCTTCGCCCACCAACCCCCCACAAATCCAATTCCCAAGCCGCCAGCTAGCCAAACCAAATTCATCCAACTCATCGTTCTGGATTGCAAAAAGAAAGTCTTTATCACTCTAAACGACTTCACCCATTGCACTCGAAATCCTGACACCGAATTGATTTGTAACCAAATCAAACCAATTTAGTATCAGGATCTCATTTTTTCTAGAAACGTCGCAGATCTAACAAATCTCTAGCTTGAGCGAGACTGCTAAGCCGTTTTACCAACGACCCCTTCTACGAGCCAGTTCATCGATTCAAGCTCGATCGCAGTTGTCGCATAGTCTTTTCCAGCAGGGACAACCTCTTTACCCGTATTATCTTTGAGTCCGCCTTTGTAAATGACTAGCGAACCCGCCTTCATTTTGTCCCTCGCGGCTTCGGCGTCCTTCTTCGCAGTCTCAGACACCGCCGGTCCAAATGCCGAAATCTTCACAAATCCATCCTTATATCCGCCGCGCAGCAAATGCGGAATCCCTCCATTCATCAAGGTTTTACCTTCTTGAATCATCTTGACGTAATCGGAATACACCTTCGTCCAATCCCACTCTGCACCCGTCAGATAGCCTTTCGGCGCAAGTGCTGCCTGATTGGCGTGATAGCCAGACGTAAACGCCCCGCGTTTCTCTGCCGTTTCTATCACAACTTTCGGACTGTCTACATGGCAAGTAATCACATCTGCCCCTTGGTCAATCAAACTGTTGGTCGCTTCCGCTTCTTTTACTGGCAAAGACCAGTCCCCGGTAAAAATCACCTGGGTTGTAATTGTTGGCTTAACGCTTCGCGCTCCCAGGGTAAAACTATTGATGTTGCGAAGCACTTGTGGAATTGGTTTTGCTGCCACAAAACCTAACTTTCCGGTTTTGCTCATATGCCCGGCAACCACGCCTGCAACATACTGCGCTTCATCAATGTAACCAAAATAGCTGCCGACATTTTTGGGATGCTTGGCTGCATCATACATTGCGCCACAGTGGAAAAATTGTACTTCTGGATAATCGGTGGCGAGTTTAAGAATATGCGGGTCAAAATAGCCGAATGAGGTGGGAAACAGAACGGTTGCTTTGTCCTGCTCGATCATGTTCCGCATTGCTTCTTGTACTTCGGTCGTTTCAGGCACGCTGGCTTGATCGACGACTTTCACACCTTGGACACCTTCTTTTCCCTGGAAGTGGGCTTGATTATAGCCAAAATCGTCTTTAGGACCGACGTAGATAAACCCCATTACAAGTTCTTTGCCTGCGGCGGGGCTGCTACTGGATGTTGAAGAATCGTTCGCTGGGGTACAGCCAACCCAGAGCTTTGAAGTTGCACCAAATGCCCCAGTCGCTAACAATCCGCGTATGACTTGGCGGCGGGAAATGCGCGATCGCGGTGAATCCTGACTGCTCATCGTTCCTCCTCACAGAAGTTAATTGCCATCGTATTGAAATCGATTTTTCTGCTCGCTTTTGTATTGTTCAACACGTATCTTGCGATGCCTGAGCAGAGGCTCACGCGATCGCAGAAATCAATGCTGTCGAATCGGCAACCGCCCCAAACACACCGCCCTGCATTTTGACCATGTTCAGCGCGGCTAGATGGTTGCCATAGTCCGTTGCACCCGTACAATCGGACAGTAACAAACATTCATATCCTCGATCGTTGGCATCTCTCATGGTTGTATGCACACAGACATCAGTGGTAATGCCGGACAGGATCAAGTTTTGTATGCCTTTACGGTGCAAAACCAAATCGAGATCAGTGGCATAAAATGATCCTTTTCCGGGTTTATCAATGATCACTTCTCCGGGTAATGGAGCGAGTTCAGGAATAATCTCCCAACCTGACTCTCCTCGAACCAAAATTCGCCCACAAGGTCCTGGATCGCCAATTCCGGCTCCGATTTGTTGCGATCGCCAGCGTTTATTTTCTGGCAAATCTGAGAGATCCGGGCGATGTCCTTCGCGAGTGTGCAGAATTGTGTAATTCAGGTCTCGCATCACTTTGAGGAGGTTCCGAATCGGTTCGATCGGGGCGCGCGTCAGAGACAGGTCATAGCCCATCTTGTCCACATAACCGCCCTTACCGCAGAAATCTGTCTGCATATCAATCACAATCAGAGCCGTATTCTCAGGGCGTAAATCGCCATTGAATGGATATTGATAAGGCTCAGCCTCTACATACCGTCCCATGATTTAACCTCTGGTGACTGAAGTTGGTAATTCTTCGCCTTGATACGATCGCGTTGGCGCGTCAAATCCGCAGCTTGTGCCATCGGTGTGAATCACTTCATCTTCCCAAGGCAGGCGATACGATTCATTCACCAAGTCTTTCATGTAGGTGTAGGGGCAATCCTGTGCTCCGCCTTTCACCGCGACATAGCCGCGATGCCCAAATTGGTAAATATTGTTTTCGACGCTCCAGTGTCTCCGAGCTTCTCGCACCAGATCGGGACGCAATTCGGCTGTGATAATTTCATCCGGTCGATGGCTGCCCATCACTAATGGCATTCCGTCGAAATTGACAAACATACCTTCGCCCATCGAGTCAAATGTGCCATCTGTGCCGCACATACACACAGATGCGGTGTAGATCAGATTACAAAACGCATTCGCCTGGTTGGTAATTTGCCAACTGTGGCGGATTGGAGCGGTATATCCTGCGGTACGAATCATGATTTCCGCACCCTTGTAAGCACATTCGCGCGCCATTTCTGGGAACATGCCGTCGTGGCAGATAATTAACGCGAGCGTGCTGCCATTCGGTCCTTCACAGACCGGAATTCCTAGATTTCCAGGTTCCCAAGGCTCAACCGGAACCCAAGGATGCAGTTTCCGGTAGTAGAGTTTCAATTCGCCTTGGTCGTCGATAATGATGCCGCTATTGTAGGGATTGCCGTGTGGGTTGTACTCCATGATCGAGAAGCATCCCCAAATGCGATTTTCTCGGCAGGCGGCTTGGAAGGCTTGAACTTCTGGACCATCGATTCGGCACATAATTTTTGGATTTGTGTCCATCGAGAGTCCGTGTAGGGAATACTCTGGAAAGACGACTAAATCCATACTGGGCATATTACGACGGGCTTTGCTGACCATTTGGCAAATGCGATCGGTCTGAGCCGCAAGATCGTCGGGCGTGACAACATTTGGAAGCTGTAGCTGCACCAGTCCCAATACAACACCCTTTGGAGATTTATTCAATCCACCTAAACCACTCATGCACTTTGCCCTCAAGACTCAACTGATTGTCAGCTTTATCACATTTGGTTGAGGGCGATTCGTACTTTGGAATACCGTTTTGCTCCGTTCCATCGATTCGCACAGTTTGCGCGATCGCTCCACCCCTAAGACGCAGAATGCCGAACGGATATTTGAATCAGCGACGATTGGGTTCGATCGCAATCGTTCCAACCGTTGCCGGATGCTGAAGATTCATCGGTAAGCGAATCGTAAACTGACTTCCTTCTCCTTCCTTCGAGTGCATGAGCACCGTTCCAGCGTGAAGTTCAGCGAGTTTCTTGGTCAACGCTAACCCTAAACCTGTGCCTTCGTGCTTACGAGACAATGAGCCATCGACCTGCTGAAAGGGTTTGAACAAGAGATGCTGTTTGTCTTCTGCAATTCCAATCCCTTGATCCCAAACGGTGAAATCTAGAAACTCGCCATTGAGTTTCACGCTCAGTCCGATTTCATGATCTTCGTTCGAGAACTTAATCGCATTCGAGAGCAAGTTCAGTAGCATCTGGCGCAGCCGCAATTCGTCTGCCATCAAGGGTTCTAGATCCGGCTGGATCTCATAGTTCACGGTCAAATTTTTTATGCGAGCCTGTTCGCTGACAAACCCCAAGGTTTTCTCGCAAATTTCATCGACGACGAGCGGCGCGAGTTCTAAGCGCAACTGTCCTGCCTCGACTTTCGACAAGTCTAAGACATCATTGATCAAGCCTAGCAAATGCTGACCGCTTTGATAGATCTGATGAATGTAAATCTGTTGTTTTGAATTCAGACCGCCGAAGATTTGTTTTTGCAAAATCGACGAAAAGCCCAAAATCGAAGTCAGTGGAGTGCGCAACTCGTGTGACATGTTCGCCAAAAAGTCCGACTTCATCTGGCTTGCCCGTTCTAACTCATCGTTCTTTGTGGCAAGTTCGTCTTCTGTTCGTTTCTGCACCGTGATGTCACGGGTAATCATTGAAACTGCGGTTGGGCGATTACGTTCATCCAAGACCGGACTGACGGAAACCAGAGCAGGAAAAGATTCGCCGTTGCGACGATTACAAATGACTTCACCGCTCCAACCGCCTGAGATTGCTTGTTTAATTAACTCTTCGGTCTGCTTTTTCTCGGGGTAAAAAATTGCAGCATGTGCCCCGATCATCATGTCGGTTTGCCAGTTAAAAATTCGGCTCGCCGCAGAATTTGTGTAGATAATTTCTCCGTTCAAATCCGTAATTACGGTACTGTCATAGGCGGATTCAACTGCGCGAGAAAAGATTTTTAACTGTTTTTCAATCCGCTTTCTTTCCGTCACATCTCGCCCAATTCCTATACCGCCGATGAGTTCGCCATCGCGGCAGAGGAGTTTTCCATTTACTTCTAGAAAAATCTCTGTGCCCACTGCTGTCGTCAGCACAAACTCAAAATCTCTCAACTCTCCGGTCTGCATTAAATTCGCGAACGCTTGCATTGTTTTTTCGCGATAAAGCGGGGAGACAAAATCTAAATACGATCGTCCTAAGATTTCGTCTCTAGGACATCCCAGCAGTTTTTGACCATAGGAATTCATGTAGGTCAGAGTTCCTGTCAAGTCAACGGTGTAAACCATATCGTTGGCAGTTTCGACATAAGCTCGGAACAGTTCTTCCGATTGACTCAGGCTGATTTCCACGGAGCCAATTCGTACGAGTTTGTCAGGAAGTGTATGATTCGACATTTCCACAAGGTTACCAGATCGAAGCGGATGGACAGATGAGGATAGAAGCTTTTTGAAGTGAATCGTTGACGTCCTAGCAGGCGAAGAAATTGGATGAAGTAGAGGTGAGACGTGCTAAGTTGACAACGCGCATGATGAAAAGAAAAAGATTTAAACAAAAAGGAAATATTTAGCAATTTAATCAAATGAACGCTGAAAAAGCGTTTCACCCAAATGAGTGATCTTTCATTTCCAGCGGTGGAATTCGATAGAAGGTTGGACAAAAGTTCAATCTCTGAAATCCTCATAGAAGTTTGTACCAGGATTAAAAAACATAAAGCGGGGTTTCTACGGATCATTGTCCCAACTAATTTTCTTTTTTGTTAAAAGTAAGTAAGTATTTTTACAAATGGCTAAATGAGAGTACGTAATTTAATGCGGCTTTATCTCAGTTGGTTGGCTGAACAGTCTAAGATAGAACTCTCTAACTTCACAAATTAAGACGAGAGAGCGGGTTGCCTCAGAACCAACAGACCTAATCTCTCTATTCATCGGCTCTCTGTAATTTCCGTAAAGTTTGAGTGAAGTTGTTTGCCAGCAACATATTATTTTTCCTTCTTCTCGCGATCGAGTGTTTTATGAAAGCCTTAATTGGAGCGTCTTTACCAGAGTTAACGGAATGGGTCAAAACGCAGGAGCAACCCGCATACCGGGGACAACAATTACATCAGTGGATCTATCAGCGGGGCATCCGCTCTTTAGCTGAAATTTCTGTGTTTCCGAAGCAATGGCGATCGCAAGTAGCGGATTGGTCGATTGGGCGATCGGAAATTCATCACCAAGCGACCGCTTTAGATGGCACGGTGAAATTCTTGTTGCGATTAAGCGACGGTCAAATTGTTGAAACCGTTGGAATTCCGAGTGAGCAGCGGTTAACGGTTTGCGTCTCTTCGCAAGTCGGTTGTCCGATGGCTTGCGATTTCTGTGCGACGGGAAAAGGTGGATTTAAGCGCAATCTGGAACGCCATGAAATCGTGGATCAGGTGTTAACGGTGCAAGAAGTGTTTCAGCAACGGGTTAGCAATATCGTGTTTATGGGCATGGGCGAACCCCTGCTGAACGCGGACAATGTTTTAGAGGCAGTGCGATCGATTAATGAAGATATTGGCATTGGTCGGCGCTATATCACTATTTCTACGGTCGGGATTCCTGGGAGAATCCGCAAACTTGCGGATCACCACTTGCAGGCGACGCTGGCGGTAAGTTTACATGCGTCGAATCAGCAGGTGAGAGAGCAATTAATTCCGAGTGCACGTCAATATCCGTTAGAAGCACTTTTAGAGGAATGTCGCGAGTATGTGCGTCTGACGGGACGGCGAGTGACGTTTGAGTATATTTTGTTGGCTGGAGTCAATGATTGTGCTGAACATGCGATCGAGCTTGCAGATCATTTACGGGGATTCCAGAGCCATGTGAATCTGATTCCGTACAATCCGATTAGCGAAGCGGATTATCAACGACCAGATCAGCGTCGGATTGATGGGTTTGTGAAGGCGTTAAAAGATCGGAGAATCGCGGTGAGTGTGCGGCGGACGCGCGGATTGGAAGCGGATGCGGCTTGCGGGCAGTTGCGCGCATCGTTTGCTGGAAGTTGATTGTGGAGTTTGAGTTTTAAGCTGCGCTCAACTTGAAGAACCGATATCCTTGAGTTGAGCGCAGCCAAAACACGGCTACAGATTATCGACGAACATAAATTCCAGGCGCATATGCTTCAATGACACGACCAGACTTTGAGCAGGTGATCATTAAATAATCACATTCCGGGCATTGCGTCCGAGTCAAGGCTCCTGGTTCAATTCGATATCGTTCTGCATGGCTACCGCAATTGGGACAATGAACGGTTTGAACAACTTGCATCTTAAAAATCCTCAATCTTGGCACTAAATTCAAACAATTTAAAGAGCGAACATTAGGTAGTTCTGAACAAATATTGCGCTGATGGAATTTTGTATCTACCGTTACTAAATTTCTCAAATCATTGAGAAGAATCTGATTCTATTATGGACAGCAAACATGCTGAGTGTGTTCAGAATTCATTTTTATTTTAAATTTCTTCAACTTGGGGATCACCTATCCGTAGGGTGATCCCGCCTCTCCATACGACTTTACGCTGTTTATAAATTAATCTCAAATTAAATTGTGATTTGAAGGCGGCAAACGAAGTTTTTGAAGCTGAGTTTACAACTTTAGTAATAGAACGCTTGATTTTTCTCTCAAGTTTCAGCGTTCTTTCTATTACTTAAATGCTTAAGAGGCAAGACACTGTTGAGGGTTTCCGGGTTGCGGTTCGACAATTACGTCTTTGATACCAGACACCCGAATTAAAGACGTAACGACTAGTTTTGCTCGATCGTTTGCCTTGTCTAAAATGCCATCTGAACACGCAGCTAGTTGAATTTTCTTTAACGCTTCGTCTTGAGCAAGTTTCTGTAAATTTGGGGCAACATCAGGGCCTAACCCAAGCGGGCCGCGATTGTAGTCGTAGACACTAGAACGCGTCACATCAATTTTCTTGTCTAGAATTTTTGGTGCGGGCAGTTGTAATCGGATTGTATCTCCCACAATTTGAACATTGTCAGGCTTCAGCGTGCTGAGATCGACGCCTGCTCGCACTTCTCCCCGCGCAATATATAAAAGCTTGGTTGTCCCAATGACGACCCCTGCGATCGCAGCATCTTGCTGAGTGGGAACGACCGCTTCCATTGTAAAAACCGCTGTGGTCAGTTCGCTGGCTTGGCGAACTTGTTGAATGACAACCGAGCGCGTTTCGACCTTCGGTTCCGGTGAGTTTGAGGCAATGAGCGATCGCAAGTGTTCAAAGAACTGATTGCCTGATCGTGCAAACCCAACCAGCAGAACTACCCCGAGTAGCAATCCACTCCCCGCCAACATTAAACTTAAGTTTTTAAACACGCTGCTGCCTTCTCGTTTTTGGCGGTTTCTTCTTCGCATCGTCTGAATTTCAGTGCTGCACCCGTAATTTAAGCAGAGATCTTCGTTTACATGCTATCGTACAAGATTACTATACTGAGAACTGCCCGACTTGGCGAAGAGTGAATTAGAATTTGTTAGGAAATTTTGTAGATTTTGCCAGCATCATGAAGCGCGTTTCTATCAGTGCTATTTCAATGGCTGGAAGTGTGACCACTCCTGAGAAAACAAGTCAGACAACCCGCCAAACCTACCCGAATTACAAAGTCATTGTGCTTGATGACGATTTCAATACGTTTGAGCATGTTGCCCGGTGTCTGATGCAGTACATTCCGAAGATGACGGCCGATCTGGCTTGGAAATTGACGAATCAGGTGCATTTTGAGGGACAGGCGATCGTTTGGACGGGACCGCTAGAGCAGGCGGAGCTTTATCACATGCAGCTTGGCATGGAGGGCTTAACGATGGCTCCCTTGGAGCAAGCATGAAAAATGAGCAGGGAAGACTGGTTCTCAACCATTCCACCCATATTCCAGGGCTGATTGCCCTGCTTGAGAAGCTGATTAAAGTTGAGGGAATTCAGACGATTACGCCCGGAGTCATTGGCTCTGTGCGCGCTCATTCACCCAAATTTAAGCTGAAGATTTCTGTACCGATTCGCGGTGGATTTAAAGCGATCGCGCGTCAAGGCAAAACCGTGCAAGAAGTGTTTATTCTGACGACACTGGCACAGGAGCAACTTGAAAACGCGATCGCTCAACTTTTGAAATGAGGCGAGCTGATCGAAGCTCGGACTCGCCTTCTGAATTACTCAACAGGTTGCTGAGTGGAAGCAATGCGGTGTAGGGGCAAGCTTAATGCGCAGGAGAAAGTGAGGAGGTAAGAAATCACGGCTGTCCATTTGAGGCTTAACATACAGGTCGTCCAATCCGGACAAACCCACTTCTGTGCTCCCACTGCAATGCAATGTACAATCCAGTAGGCAAATGCCATCGAAAACAAAACTTGATCGGCAACTTCGTTCTCTTCTTGCTGAGTCTGCGCCTTTTTCTGATTCAACAAAAGATAAAGTCCAGCAACACTTGCGAAGAATGAAGCAAGATTGAGATATTCGTGCCAAGTGGAATGAGCCATAGTGCGATGTCAGCGGGTTTCTTAAGTCTCGAATCAGTCTAAAGGATGAGGGGTGTAATCCTCTAGAAAGTCTTACAAATAGCAATATTCAAGCGCCTTTATTCACAAAACTACAGACAGTAATCAGATTAAAAGATTGATGGATTTGCCGCTAATTTACCACCCTAATTACGTTGCACCTCTTCCACTGGGTCATCGCTTCCCCATGGAGAAATTTAAGAAACTTTACGAGCTATTGTTAAGCGATCGAGTTGCGGATCTCGATCAATTTCATGTCCCCGATTGTCCTGCTCAAGATTGGATCGAGCTTGTCCATACAGCCGATTATGTGAATGCGTATTGTTCTGGAACGCTGGATGCGAAGGCCCAAAGACGAATTGGCTTGCCTTGGAGTTCGGAATTGGTGAATCGAACTTGTACGGCAGTCGGTGGAACGATTTTGACAGCGCAGCTTGCTTTGAAATGTGGTCTTGCTTGCAATACGGCGGGGGGAACTCATCACGCATTTCCGAGCTATGGATCGGGATTTTGTATCTTTAATGATTTAGCGATCGCGTCTCGCGTTTTGCAGAAATTAGGGTTAGTTGAAAAAATTCTGATTGTTGATCTGGATGTGCATCAAGGAGATGGAACGGCGTTTATTTTTCAATCTGATCCGAGTGTATTTACGTTCTCGATGCATTGTGAAATTAATTTTCCTGGAACGAAGCAGCAGAGTGATTTAGATGTTCCTCTAGCAGAAGGAATGGAAGATGACGAATATTTGCAAGTTTTGGATCAGTATCTTCCTGATTTACTTTCTGAAGTAAAGCCGGATTTAGTTTTTTATGATGCAGGTGTTGATCCGCATTTCGGAGATCGATTAGGCAAGCTAGCCCTGACGGATTCTGGATTGTATCGCCGGGAAATGCAGGTCTTAACGACTTGTGTAGGGCGAGGCTATCCGGTCGCTTGTGTGATTGGAGGTGGATATGCTGAGGATATGGATGCTTTGGTTTACCGACATTCGATCGTGCATCGTGCTGCGAGTGATGTGTATCGACACGCTCGGCTTTGATTCAGTCCAAACTCTTCAGGGATGATTATCAAGGAATGCCCTGCGATCGCGCTCAACCATTTGAGACAGAACGGAAGCAAACTCTTGTAAGCTTAGTGACTAGCTGAATTTTCAGAAAGAGCGAAATCATGGCTTCTTTTCTTCCCAATCTCGACACACTTACCCTGCCTCAGCAAGTTGCTCAGATGGTAGTTGTCAGAGCATCCGGATTTCTATTTGATCACCAAATCCAATATCCAATCTGGGAACCCCCCGCTGCTACGCTAGAACACTGGGTCAAAGATTTGGGTGTAGGAGGTGTGATCTTATTGGGTGCGAGTGCTGGAGAAATTGCTCTTAGAACTCAGCAGCTTCAAAACTGGGCATCAACGCCATTACTGATTTGTGCCGATGTAGAAGAAGGAGTCGGACAGCGATTCTCAGGTGCAACTTGGTTTCCGCCCCCCATGTCGATCGCTGAAATTGCCAAACGCGATCTTCCACTCGCCTGTCACTATGCCGAACAGATGGGAAGAATCACCGCAGAGGAAAGTTTAGCGATCGGCTTAAATTGGCTGCTATCTCCTACAGTCGATGTCAATAACAATCCGAATAATCCGGTGATTAATGTGCGGGCATTCGGTGAAACGCCTGAAATTGTCAGTGAATTAGCAAAAGCATTTATTCGAGGCGCACATCAACATCCGATTCTGACGACTGCAAAACATTTTCCCGGACATGGCGATACAGCCGTTGATTCGCATCTCGAATTGCCACTGATTCCGCACGATCGAGCAAGATTAGAAGCAATTGAATTTCCGCCGTTTAGGAATGCAATCTCTGCGGGTGTCGATGTTGTGATGAGTGCTCACTTACAGGTTCCCGCACTCGATCCGAACTATCCTGCTACACTTTCGCCCAAAGTTCTCACAGATGAATTGCGGCAGAATTTAGGATTTGAAGGTGTGATTGTCACAGATGCTTTAGTCATGGGTGCGATCGCGAATCGTTATGGAACAGCAGAAGCTTGCGTTTTAGCCGTCGAAGCTGGAGCCGATATTATGCTGATGCCATTAGAGCCAGAAAAAGCGATCGATGCTGTTTGTGAAGCAGTCGAAGCAGGACGGATTGATCGCGATCGCATTCGTGCATCTGTTGAAAGGATCTGGCGAGCGAAGCAGAAAGCTTGTATTCCAGAGATTCCTTCTGAAGAAGGTCATGCTTGGGAAAATCTTGCTTCATTGCCTTTAGAGACGAATGATCTGACTCAAAAGATTGCTCAGCCTGAGATGCTAGCAACTAATGCTCACTTACTTCGAGATTCGATGCGAGTCTATCAGCCGAATCCATCGCGATTAGTAACTTTGTCAGGTGTGGGGCAAAACATTGTAGTCGTAGATAGCATTCTCGATTGTGAGTTCTTAGGTCGAACAGCTCCCGCGATCGCAGTTCCGTCTCAGTTCGGATTCACTCAGACTCAGATTATCGATCGACATACGCCGTACATTGATTTAAGTACTCGCGATGCAAGTCCAACTGTCTTGCAGCTCTTCATCCGAGGCAATCCATTTCGAGGGATTGCTGGACTAACACAAGCAGCACAAGATTGGTTTACTTACTTGCTCAATACTGATCAACTTTATGCGATCGTAGTTTATGGCAGTCCTTATGTCCTCGATCGTTTTATTCCACAGTTACCATCTGATGTTCCCTATGTGTTTAGCTATGGGCAAATGCAATCTGCACAAGCGATCTCATTAGAGGCTTTGTTTGGATCTCCTTCCAAAGTAGCAACTGGGCAATTCATATAGATTTTCTGTAGACTCTACGATCTCTCTTCACACTCAAACAAGTGTAATCCAAACTGCTCAGAAAGATCCTCACACACCTTAACTCCCCGCACACTATTTCCCCGCTCATCTAACGGGGGCGAAAAAATCCCAAGCCCTAACCTCCCCGGAACGACCACCATCAATCCACCGCTTACCCCACTTTTGGCAGGCAATCCAACTCGATATGCCCACTCTCCGGAATAGTTGTACATTCCACACATATACATCACGCTGAGCATATCCCGAACATAGCGAGACGGCACAGCTTGAACTCCAGTGCGCGGATTTTTTCCCTGATTTGCTAGAGTCGCTGCCATCGTAGCTAAATCACAGCAATTCACCATCAAAGAGCATTGCTGAAAGTAGAGATCCAAAGACTCATCAATGCGATCGTCAATCATGCCAAAATTCCGCATCAGATAAGCCATCGCTCGATTCCGAAATCCAGTCGTTCGCTCAGACATAAACGTTGGCATATCAATGTAGCTCTCATGTCCGATATAGCGCTCAAACATCGCCAACATTCGATTCAGCCGTTCTGATGCACCCTGACCTTTAATCAAACTCGTCGTCGCGATCGCGCCTGCATTTACCATCGGATTGTAGGGGCGTTTCGACTGTTCATCTAGCACGATCGCATTAAAAGCATCGCCCGTGGGTTCTACTCCAACTTTAGAAAGTACCTGTTCTCTCCCATGATCTTCGAGTGCTAGCCCATGCACAAATACCTTAGAGATTGATTGAATGGTAAACAATTGCTCAGCATCGCCTACCGAAAACTGCTCTCCATCCACAGTGACAATGCAAATTCCAAACAACTTTGGGTCTGTTTTTGCCAGTTCAGGAATATAGGTCGCTGGAGTTCCTAAATTGAGCGATCGATACTTCTCATGAACCTGATTCAAGACCTCCTGAATCGGGTGAACGTCTGGGGCGGTTATAGGTTCGATCGTCATAGTAGAATGTCGAGGAAATCTTCTCAATGCTCTCAGAATGGTAAATCATTACTCCCCCGAACATCTGCTCAAGATTGCACAGAAATTCACATCGCAATCGATTCGCGAAGTTCGAGCATTGGGAAACGGCAATATTAACGATACCTTTTTAGTTGCACTGGAAACGTCGCAATTTGTCTTGCAGCGAATGAATACGCAAGTCTTTCGCCAGCCTGAATGGGTGATGCAGAATATGTGTGTCTGCACTCAACACATTTGCGATCGACTTCCCACGCTGAATCTAGATCGACGTTGGGAAACGCCACAAGTGATTTTCACCAACGAGAAGCAAGATCATTATCTAGAAGGAGATTCGTTTTGGAGAGCCATTAGTTTTATTGAAAATTCTCGATCGTATGACACCATTCAGAATCTCAATCAAGCCGAAGAGATTGGTTATGCTTTAGGACTGTTTCATTGTTTAGTCAGTGATTTACCTCCTGAAAAGCTCTTGGATACGCTAGAAGGATTTCACATCACGCCGCTTTATTTGCACCAGTACGATCAAGCATTATCAAATTCCACCGTTTCTCGCACGCCAGAAGTTAACTACTGCTTGAAATTCGTCAGCGATCGCCAAGCTTGGGCACAGGTTTTAGAAAATGCGAAACACTCAGGAAAATTAAAACTACGACTGATGCATGGCGATCCTAAGATCAATAACATCATGTTCGACACCCAAACAAACCAAGCCGTGAGTGTGATTGACCTCGACACTGTAAAACCTGGCTTGATTCACTACGATATTGGCGATTGTCTGCGCTCAGGCTGTAATGCGATCGGCGAAGAAACCCAAGCCTGGGAGACGGTAAGATTTGAACCTGATCTATGCGAGGGAATTTTACGAGGCTATGTCAGGATTGCAAAAACGTTTCTCACAGAACAGGACTATGCCTATTTATTTGATGCCATTCGCTTAATCACATTTGAATTAGGGCTAAGATTCTTCACCGACTATCTCATGGGCGATCGTTACTTCAAGGTGAACTATCCAGACCATAACTTAGTACGTGCCTTGGTTCAGTTCAAGTTAGTAGAGAGCATTGAATCTCAAGAAGCAGCCATTTCTGCGATCGTGGAGGGCTTGAGATGAAGAACTTTACTCTCCACCCTTTTGATGCAGACTCGGATCTCAAACTGTCAGGGAGCATTTCTCGATCGAACAATCGATTGTGCCTGACTTACGATCTATTCGACGAACGCTCTCAAGTGTTAATTCCAGCTGCAAAATCGCCAACCCGTCAGAATAATCTATGGCAAACCACCTGCTTTGAATTTTTTCTCGGTGTCCAGAACTCCCCACAATATTGGGAATTTAACCTTTCTCCAAGCGGCGATTGGAATATCTATCGCTTTGAAAATTATCGAACAGGAATGCAGGAAGAACTCAAATTTACATCACTTCCCTTTGAGATAAATGTGAAAGCCAAGCAAGTTTCACTCACAATTGAACTTGATCTTAATTCGATCATCCAGCCCGATCAACCTCTTGATGTTTCAATTACTACAGTCATTGAAACATCGCCTCAAAATATTACATATTGGGCACTTCAGCACTGTGGAACCGAAGCAGACTTCCATCTTCGAGAAAGCTTCGTGCTAAAACTTTAATCCATCAGCTAAGATTCTTCCTGATATCGATCGAATTTCTAGAGGCTGGTTTGATCTTCAGATCGTCATATTCAGGAATAGAATTACCTCCTATTTAGAAAGTGCTTTTTTGGACACAAGTGCAGACGAAATAATAGTAGTTTCACCACTTCACATCTGATATCTACTCACTGTTAAATAGCATCATCATCAGGGCAATCTACCTAACGCATATCGATCGTTGATCGAGTTTGACTCTCCGTCGATGAAGGCGGAACAACCTGTTAGGGAGTGTGTTCCATGACAAAAAGTTTGCAGCGAATTGAGCAAGATGATTGGATTAATCAGCCTGTCGGTCGTCCAAAGACGATCAATGATCAATATTTAGATCGCTTAAAAGAATTAGTCAGTCATAGCCCAAAACAGTTCGGCTATCCGTTCGATCGCTGGACAGCCCAGTGGCTCAGAAAACATTTGTTACAAGAAACCGGAGTCGCGATTAGCGATCGACATATTAATCGCCTATTAAAACAGATGGGCTTATCGACTCGTGCAAACCTGCACCGCCAGCGTTTCGACACTTCAGCGAGCGCTTCAAACTGATTTCATTCCCCAAATTCTCCGCCTGTATCAGGGTTCCCAGCCCCAAACAGGCGGTTTTTTCATGCGATCGGCGCGCCTTCGGAAAGAAAATTCTGAAATAATTGTTAACACTCTTTACAAATCTCAATCTTCCCCTTAATATGTAAAGTATGGTTAACACAACCACTTCATACATCTTCTCAAACGTAATTATCAAACCATGACAACGACCTTACAGAGACGCGAAAGCGCAAACCTGTGGGCGCAGTTCTGCAACTGGGTCACCTCCACCGAAAACCGCCTGTATGTAGGCTGGTTCGGCGTATTGATGATCCCCACCTTGCTGGCTGCAACCATCTGCTACATCATCGCCTTCATCGCTGCTCCTCCTGTGGACATCGACGGCATCCGTGAACCTGTTGCAGGTTCCTTGCTCTACGGCAACAACATCATCTCTGGTGCAGTTGTTCCTTCCTCGAACGCAATTGGCTTGCACTTCTACCCAATTTGGGAAGCAGCATCCTTAGATGAGTGGTTGTACAACGGTGGTCCTTACCAACTCGTCGTATTCCACTTCTTGATCGGCGTCTTCTGCTACATGGGACGTGAGTGGGAACTTTCCTACCGTCTCGGCATGCGTCCTTGGATCTGTGTTGCATACTCTGCACCTGTTGCAGCAGCAACCGCAGTCTTCTTGATCTACCCGATTGGACAAGGATCGTTCTCCGATGGCATGCCCCTCGGAATCTCTGGAACCTTCAATTTCATGTTGGTATTCCAAGCAGAGCACAACATCTTGATGCATCCCTTCCACATGTTGGGCGTAGCTGGTGTATTCGGTGGTAGCTTGTTCTCGGCAATGCACGGTTCGTTGGTAACTTCTTCGTTGGTACGTGAGACCACTGAAGTTGAGAGCCAAAACTACGGTTACAAGTTTGGACAAGAAGAAGAGACCTACAACATCGTTGCAGCGCACGGCTACTTCGGACGGTTGATCTTCCAATACGCATCGTTCAACAACTCTCGCGCACTGCACTTCTTCTTGGGTGCATGGCCGGTCGTCGGCATCTGGTTCACCGCATTGGGTGTGTCCACGATGGCGTTCAACCTGAACGGATTTAACTTCAACCAATCGATCATCGACTCGCAAGGTCGTGTGGTGAGCACCTGGTCTGATGTAATCAACCGTGCGAACCTGGGTATGGAAGTAATGCACGAGCGTAACGCTCACAACTTCCCGCTCGACTTGGCTGCTGGTGAAGTTGCACCTGTTGCAATGAGCGCACCTGCAATCAACGGTTAATCTTTAACTGATTTGAGCTAAATGAATCCCCCCAGAAACGGGGGGCTTTTTTGTATGAATTATTTCCAACGCTTTGCTGATTTGAGAAACCCTTATTCTGTGGGCTTGATGATTGGCGATCGCTGACAGGTACATATGACGTTTGCTCTGCCATCATCTCAATTCTTTGCTTTTCCGAGTTCCCAAATCTGGCAAGAATTTGTGCTTCAAGAAAAGTATGCTGAATTCTTGATTGGCTTTGAGCTTCGGCTGCACTCAACTCACAAAAAACTTAGATCTTAGAGCGTTGAGCAGAGCCGAGAGGAGATACAAGCAATTTCTCTAGCCGCGACTACAGCAGTCTAAATCGGCTGTGAAATAGGGGAATGGAGAGCAATTTCCCCATTCCCCAACTTGCAAGATCTTACAAACCAAACAGGAGTGCTATAGGCTCTGCACCATAGTTTAAGAAGCGAGAGCAACAGCCCAGAATTCTTCTTAAATTGGTGCTAGTCTGAGCAGTTCCTAACTTAGAAATCGTCAATTCCCTCCACAGTCCAAGCAGGATCAGGAAGCGATGGAATGTAAGCTCCGAGTACGAAATTGCCGTTGTTGAGATACCAAACTGCATTCGAGCCAGTCAAGCGATCGCGCCACAATAAATCAAGCTGGTTATCTTGGTTATATTCTCCAATGCCAACAATATCCCAAGTTGGCAACGCATTTTCCAACTTGATGCTTCGACTCAATTGGATTCCATTCATAATCCAAATGCCATTTTCACCCGTCACCAGATTGCGCCAAACGATATCCGTTTGACCATCGCGATTAAAGTCTGCAAAACCTCTAATTTGCCAATTTAAATCGATTGCAGGATTGATTACGCCACGAGTTAATCGAGTGCGATCGAACAACCAATATGCAATTTCACCTGTCGTCGGATTGCGCCAGATTAAATCAAGACTGCGATCGTTATTCATATCGGCAACCCCTTCTAACCGCCAGTTAGTATCCATCGCAGGCAGAATTGAACTGCTCGAAGAAAACTGAGTCCCATTGAATGTCCAGAATGCGGTTTCACCCGTTTCGTCGTTTCGCCACACTAGATCGGGAGTGCCATCACCACTAAAATCATCGACTGCCAAAATCTTCCAAGTGGTCGGAACGTTCCAGCCTAACGGAACAGTCACTTTTTCACGCACCTGCCCATTCTGGGTCAGCCAAATCGACAATTCGCGGGTTCGCAAATTCCGCCAAACAATGTCAGCATCGCCATTGCGATCGAAGTCTCCCGTTCCTTGAATCTCCCAATCGCGATTTAAGGTTTCTAACATGGTCGTGCGATTAAACACATCTTGATTCACTCGCCAGATGCGGTTTTCACCCGTTTGATAGTTCCGCAGAATAATCTCACCTTTTCTTTGGTTGCCGATCAAACCGACCCCTTCGATTGCCCAATTGCGATCGGGTAGGCTCGGCAAGAGCGCATACGCTCCAAATACCTCACGCGCCATGTACCAAATTGCCATTTCTTGTGTCACAGTATTGCGCCACAACAGATCTAAACTCTGATCTCCATTGAAATCGTAAACTTGCTCAAGCTGCCAACTCGTCGGTGGAACAGATTGAATAAAAGAACTGCTTTGGAGTTCGCCATTTCGTAGGAACCAGATTGCGTTCTCACCTGTTCGCTGATTGCGCCAGAACAAATCGACAAATCCATCTCGATTAAAGTCGCCCGACGTGATCGGTCGCCAAGCAATATCTGGAACTTTCTGCAAGAACTGGCTCGATTTGATATTGGTTCCGTTCATGAACCATAGGGCTGTTTCTCCGGTGCGCGTATTTGACCAGAAAATGTCTGCGTTGCCATCGTTGTCAAAGTCAGCAACAACATCAATTTGCCAGCTTGTGTCTGCAACTCTCGTAATGAAAGATGATGAACTCAACGCTGTATCACGCATGAACCAGAGCGCATTCTCACCTGTGCTGACATTGCGGAAGAGGATGTCTGGTTTGCGATCGCGGTTAAAATCTGCAATTCCCTTGACTTCCCAACTACTATCGGTGGTCGGCAGCAGACTTCCTCTGAATGAGAGATCAGGAGCCATTTGCCAAATTGCAGTTTCTCCAGTGCTAGGGTTGCGCCAGAGGAGATCTGTGTCGCCATCGCCATCGAAATCGGCTGAGCCAGCGATTTGCCAACGCGGGTCTGGTACGGTGAAGAAGGGAATCTCGCGCTCTAATAAACTGCCAGATGGAAGCCAGAGCATGTTTTCTCCAGTGCGCTGATTGCGCCAGAGAATGTCATACGGCGAATCCGTTGTGTCACCGCCCGGAGGAGTGTCATCTTCGGTGATTGTCGCGGTGGCTGATCCTGTCTGAATGGTTGCACCAGATGCATTAGTGAGTGTGACTTGGAAAGTTTCATTACCTTCAAACTGCGTATCACCTAAAGCGTTCACAGTGATTGTCTTTTTCGTCTCATTGGCTGCAAATGTTAGTGTTCCTGATGCAGCAACATAATCGTTGCCTGTAATCGTGGCGGTTCCATCTACAGTGCTATAACGGACTGTAATGGGAACTGGGCTGGCTTCACTGAGACTCACCTCAAACGTAAAGGGAGTGATACCGCTATTGCCTTCTGCAAGACTAGGTGGAACTGCTGCGATCGATAACCGTGGCAATGCTTCATCGTTGATGATTGTTCCCGTTGCACTGCCATCTGCAATTTGAGCATTGCTAGGTTCGCTCAATTCAACGGTAAAGGTTTCATCGAGTTCAAACTGGGTATCTCCGATCGCTTGAACGGTGATAGTCTGCTCAGTTTGTCCAGGCGCAAAGGTGACAGTTGTGGGAGTCGATACCGTTGCAAAATCATTCCCATCTGCTGTGCCGTTCTTCGTAACATACTTCACGGTTACAGTCTCGCTACTGGGATTCGAGAGACGGACTTTGAATTGAATCGGGGTTGTGCCAGAGTTGCCTTCTAGAACTGGGGTGGCATCGTCGATCGTAATGGTTGGGCGGAAATCATCGCTGAGAATTGTTCCGATGCCTTGATTTGGAGCCGTGAATAGATCGGCGTTTGTTGGAGCAGAAAGACGAATTGAGAAAGCTTCATCGAGTTCAAATTTGCGATCGCCTCGGACTTTGACGGTGATTTGCTGGCTGGTGACACCTGGAGTAAAAGTGAGCTTACCTGATGCAGCTTGATAGTCGTTATCGCTGACCAGTGCTGTGCTATCAACCGTTGTGAAATCAACGGTAATTGCTTCACTGCTTGGATTTGAGAGCGAAACGGTGAAGATTGCATCGGTGAATGCTCCGTCTACATTGCCTTCTGAGACAACGACATTGCCAATGCTAATTGTCGGGCGAGCATCATCGTTATTGATTACGCCTTTTGCTGTTGATAGCGACGATAGGGTTGCATTGGTGGGGTTAAAGAGTTCTACAAAGAAGTCTTCATTCGGCTCAAATTTTGTATCCCCTCGAACCACGATCGAGATTTCTTTTTCGGTTTCGCGAGGTGCAAAAGTCAGTGTTCCAGGGGCTGTGAGTCCTGTATAATCTCCATCTGCGACGGTTGCTGTGCCGTCTAGGGTGCGATATTGGACGGTGACCGTATTGGTTGTAGGTTGTAGCAGCTTAACTTTGAAGGTGTAGGTTGTGTTGCCGTTGCCTTCGCTAGCAATGACATCATCAATTCGGATCGTCGGAGTTGGAGCGTTGTCATCATTGAGAATGGTTCCTTGTGCTTCGCTGTTGCTAGAGAGCGTTGCTCCAATTGGGTCGCTTAAGCGAACAAAGAAGGTTTCATCTGGTTCAATTCCGTCGATTCCAGAATCCGTTGCAACATTAACCGTGATCGTTTGCTCGGTTTGTCCAGGTGCAAAAATTAAGGTTCCATTTGTAGCGGCAAAATCTGCGGGAGAAGTCGCAGTGCCGTTAGCAGTTGTGTAGTTGACGCGGATTTCTTCGCTACTCGGATTGTTCAGCGTGACCACGAAGACAAACGGAGTTGTGCCAGAATCGCCTTCGGCTTGTGCTCCAGTGCGAGAGGAAATCGATAACTGCGGTGCTGCGTCGTCGTTGTTTAATACACCCAGTCCGTCCGTTGCGGTGGGAGAGAGATCTGCATTAACTGCATCTTCTAAACGGACAATAAACCGTTCGGTTGGCTCGAATTTACGATCGGCAATAGCTTGAACTGTAATGGTCTTCTCGGTTTCACCAGGATTAAAGGTGATGGTTCCATTTGTTGCCACATAATCATTGTCGGCAACGGTTGCAGTGTCATCGATCGTTCGGTATTTCACCGTGACGGTTTGGGTGGTCGGATTCGAGAGACGGATTGTGAAAGGATAAGCGGCAGCCGTTGGGTCATCTTCGCTTAAAGGTGTGCTTGCAATCCCGATCGTGGGTCGCTGGTCGTCGTTTTTGATGGTTCCGATCGCGCTTCCAGTTCCGGCGATCGTCGTATTGACTGGATTCGATAAGGTGAGCGTGATCGTTTCGTCGTCTTCCAGCTTGTTGTCGTTTGTTGTTTGAACTGTGACGGTTTTTGTACGCTCATTTGGAGCAAAAATTAGGGTCTGAGTCAGACGAGTGTAATCAAAATCGCTGAGTAATGCGGTTCCGTCACTAGTCGCAACATCAATGCGGATTTCATCACTACTGGTATCTGAAAGCGACACTTCAAAGGAAAGAACTCCACCTTCATTCACAGTTGCAGGCGAGACGCTAATCGATGGGAAGGTTAAATCATCGTTTTGAATGGTTCCAAGACTGATCGCATCTGTTGGAATCGTTACTAAGCTTGGAGTTGTCGTGTTCAGCTTCACAGAGAACGTTTCATCTTGTTCCCGTCGGGTATCTCCTGTAGCATTCACTGTAATCGTTTGCTTGGTTGTTCCGGGTGCAAATCGAATTGTTCCGCTTGCTGTTTGATAGTCGTTGTCTGAGACGAGTGCCGTTCCGTCTTCGGTTGTGTAGTTGAGGACAATTTCTTGATCGCTCGCATTGGATAAGCTGACTTCAAACTCGAATGGCGTATTTCCACCGTTGCCTTCTGCCTTGGTAACGTTGGTGATCGATACGGTTGGAATGGGATCGTTATCGGTAATTGTTCCAGTTGCGGATGCAGTGGTAATGGTTGCATTGGTTGGCTCAGAAAGTTGCACTGAGAACGATTCATTGCGTTCGCGTTGAGTATCATCGGTGATTGCGATCGCAATTGTTTTCTGAGTTTCTCCTGCTGCGAAAGTTAAGCTATCAGATACGTTTGTGAAGTCTTCAACTGTCGCTGTTCCAGGAACTGTTGCGTATTTCACAGTCACAGGCACTTCTGTCTCGCCTGTGAGTTTCACGACAAAGTTATAAGGCGTTGTGCCCTCGGATTGTTCAGTAACTGTCTCAATGCTGAGAGTGGGTGCGGTGTCATCATTGGTGATCGTGACTGTTTTTGCGGCTTGAGCTTCAGGTAAGATTGCACCAACAGCATTGGAAAGCTGAATTTTGAACTGTTCATCGGCTTCAAAAATACTATCGCCATTGACAGTGACATTAATCGTTTTAGTTTGTTCACCTGCTGCAAACGTTAATTGACCCGGTGCGAGCACATAATCTTTGCCATTCGCTGCACCTAAATCAACGGCTGCATAATCTACTGTGATCGGGGTGCTGCTAGTTTGATTGAGCTGAACGGTTAGCGCATAAGTCTGTGTGCCAGATTGCCCTTCCGTGATTGAATCGAGACCCACGATCGAGATCGTAGGTGCAATGTCGTCATTCTCGATCGTTGCAGTTGCAGAGCCAGTTTGTAATCTTGCATTTGCACTCGCATCGCTCAGTTCAACTGTGAAGGTTTCATCTGGCTCAAACTGGGTATCGCCTTTGACTTGAACGGTAATAGTTTGAGTGTCTGACTCTCCAACATTGAAGGTGAGAATGCCTGTTGTTACGGTCAAGTCATTAGCATCAGCCGTTCCAGGCTGAACTGTATATCGAACCGTTACAGGGTCTGTTGTCGCAGGAGTTGCCAGTTTGACTTGGAAGGTAAACGCTTTTTCGCCCGAATTCCCTTCTTTGATGTCCTGAGTGGTATTGGTAATGGAGACAAAGATTGGGATCTCGTTATCGATAAACTTCAGCGAAGTAGTTCCAAAACTATCTGCGATCGCATAATCTGGGCTTGCTACAACACTGAGATTCAATACTTCTTCGTCTTCAAGTGCAGTGTCATCGATCGCGCTTAAAGTGAGAATGCCTTCATTCACTCCGTTTGCAAACTCGATCGTAAGTTCTGAACCATTTTCAGTTAAGGTAATGCCTGAGCCAGCAGTGAAAGTGTAATCGCTGGCAGAGACGGTGCTTGTGTTGTCGATCGCTAACTTCACCGTTAACGAACCTGCGGTTTGATTGCGCCGAATCGTGTATTGAACTGAATTCGTCGGTGTGGCTTCTGCAATCGTGTTTTTGCTCAGTGACAAACTCACGGTCGTGGATAGATTCAAGCCAAAGACATCATATTTTCCGTTCAAATCTCGTGGCGTTAAATCTGTAGCAAGACTGGTGAAAGCAACATAACCGCCATTGTTACTAATGACAGGATTGAAAGAAGCGCCTTGACCACTATTTGTCTCAGCAGGAATTTGGCTCGCTAGAAGTGTGAGATTCTGAGTGACATCTCGGACAAACGCATCCAGTGCAGTATTCGTATCGTTACCGACAAGATTACTTGAGAAGCTATTAAAGACAACATAGCGCCCGTCGTTGCTAATTCCAGTCGCAAAAGAGCCAGTGCCAGTGCCGCTGCCAGTGCCGCCATCTGCACCCGTTGCATTATTCCCACTGTCTGAACCTGCCAGATTGACGCTAATCAATTTCGTGACATTCGTGGTTAGATCGCGTAAGAAGACATCACTGGTTCCATTTGTGTCTGTGGCAACTAAATCAGTAAAGGTGCTAGTAAACGCGACGAATTTACCATCGCCACTCAGTCTCGGGCTGAATGCTCTTAGGGGCGTGAATTCGCTGCTGACGCTATATCCGCCTGCTTGATTCACACTGACGTGTACCGTTGTGTTTGTATCTAAGTTGCGAACAAAGACATCTTCGTCATTGTCGCCATCGGGTGTGCCTGCAAGGTTCTTGGCAGTACTTGTAAACGCGATTGTTCTTCCATCCTGGCTCATACTGACTTGGTACGAATCGCCATCTGAAATTGCACCACTTGCTCCCGTTGCTCGGCTCACGAGTGTAATACTGCTGCTGTTTGTGCGATCCCAGACGAAGACATCTCTGAGTCCATTCGTATCACCAACCGCAAGATTCGATGCAGTACTGACAAAAGCAACATATCGTCCATCGGGGCTAATAACAGGCTGCTCTGAGATGCCACCTGTTGCACCTTGAGTGATATTCAGAATCGAATTATCCTGACTATCCCAAACAAATACATCTTGCAGTCCATTCGTGTCGCCAGCGACAAGATTGGTTGCGCTACTCGTAAAGGCAACATAGCGACCATTTGCACTCAGTACTGGATTGAGTGAAGCTGCATTCGCACTGTTCGCTCCATCTATTGCTCGGCTGACTAATCGCAATTGCTGTGTTTGCACATCGACCCAGAAAATGTCGATCGCATTATTATTATCGCCGCTGACCAAATTGTTCGCTTCACTGGTAAAGACGATATAGCGACCATCCGCGCTAATGCTGGCATTTCCTGAAGCGCCATTGGCAATTGTTGCACCCTTGCTGATCAGCGTTGTCGTTCCAGTTTGACGATCGCGCAAGAAAACATCGGCAACTCCATTTGTATCGCCATCTGTAAGCTCAGAGGCATTACTGGTAAAGACAATGTAACGCCCCGTTTCGCTCAGTGAATTTTCTGCCAGCGTCGAGTCTCCACTGCCTGTCCGTGAGCTTGTATTGGGGTCAGCATTACGGCGACTGATGAGAGTGGCTGCTCCAGTTGCTACCGGAATGATGTATCCATCAAAGTTAGAGTTGACATCTTCTGGATTGAGATTGCTTGCCTGACTGACAAACACAACACTTGTCCCATCACTGGTGATGATGGGGACAGAGATCGAAGGTTCAATCCCAGTCGAAGTGGTTCCAGAACTGTTATTGCCAACGCCTCCGGTCGGCGTGCGGCTGATTAAGAATGTTTTACCTGAAGCGGGTTGTCCGGTCGAAATATCTCGGACAAAAATATCTTGCACTCCATTCGTGTCGCCACTGACTAAATTGGTACCCAGGCTTGTAAAGGCGATCCGCTTGCCATCTGCGCTCAGCGTAATATTGCCAGAGTCCCCATCTGATAGAGTTCCTGTGCTGCTCTGACTGACTAAAACAGTCTGATTTGTATTAGCGGTTAAATCCCGAGCGAATACATCTACTTTATTATTGGTGTCGCCTGCGACGAGATCGGTTGAAGCACTTGTAAAAGCGAGGGTTTGTCCATCTCGACTCAGAACTGGATTTTGCGAGCCTAGATTTAACCCGATCGCGCCAGGTATTGTATTCCCGCTGTTTGTATTTGTCGCATTCACACTGGCAAGCTGAATGGTTCCGGCTAACGGGTTTTCGGGCGATCGCGTCCAGACAAAGACATCTCGCACTCCGTTCGTATCGGTTGCGAAATTGGTCGCATCACTGACAAATGCTACCCGGCTTCCATCGCGACTGATAACCGGGCTAGATGATGCTGCATTACCAGAAGTCGTTAAGTTAATAACCGTATCGGTTTCTTGCTGCCATAAAAAGATATCTTGTACGCCATTTGTATCAGATGCTGCCAGATTGGAATAGAGGCTGGCAAATGCTACATATTTTCCATCGCCACTGATCACAGGCGCATCGGCTCCAACGGTTCGGCTGATTGTGCCGATCCGATTTCGACTTAGATGTGTTAAAGCGCCTGTCGATCGTGTCCAAACATACACGTCTGGGCGAGCCGAACTATCGGTGGGTAAAAGTTGAGATTGAGTTTGAAATGCAATTCGGCTGCCATCATCGCTGATACTAGGAGCAGATGAGGCACGGATTCCACTCTTGCCTGTGTCATCTCGGCTGACTAGTGAAATGTTGCCTGTAGTCCGCTCCCACACAAAAATATTGTTAATGGAATCTGTATTGCTTGCCATTGATCCAACAAGATTGTTGGCATTGCTAATGAATGCAACAAAGTTGCCATCGAAGCTAATGACGGGATTGAGGGATGCGCCCGTTGCACTGCCACTTTTGCTAAAGTTCTGGCTAATCAGGGTGACGGAATCGGTTTGTCGATCGTATAGAAATACATCCGATGCGCCGTTACTATCATTGGCTCCCAAGCTCGAAGCGCTGCTCGCAAAGACAACATAGCGTCCATCTCCACTGACTGCGTTTTGCCCAATGTTGTCGAGTCCCACGCTGCCTTTTACGAGTGTAGGATTGCTCACTGAAATCAGATCGACAGGCAGAATTGATTGGTAGTTAGCCTGAACATCAGCATTGAATGCGATCGCGGATTCGATTGCTCCGGTTTGCACTTCCAGCGTCCAATCTCCATTCAGGTTAACATTGCCAGTTAAATTGTTCGACGCAGCAATATCTGCGCCAGTTAACAGGCTGAAGTGCTGAATAAAGCTTTGTCCAATCTCTCCTTGAGCGACATCACAACCGTAGATCAAAATGTCTGCATCTGCGGTGAGGGACTGGCTCCACAGCTTAAATTCTGACTGATAGCGATCGAGTGTTGCTCGATCGAGCCAAGTTTCACCTAGTTTGAGCGCACCACTCGCTCCGTGCGAGATAAGGTGCAAGCTCGAAATCCCACTCTCTTCTAAGAGTGCTGAAGTAATTTGGGCGATCGCATCTTTGACGGGATCGAGAATTAAAATATGAGCATCGCCTTGAATCCCTGCAACTAATTCCTGGTAGTTTGGAACGCTCGAATCGATCACAATCAAGGACGATTTGCCCTGAAGCGATGACCAAGTTGGACTGAAATCATTTTGCGAAACTGCGATCGATGGAATTGTGCTGGTTTCAAGTGGAGATTGACGATTCCATTGGGGTAATCTCGCGAAGTCCATATTCTTCTCCAGGTAGGACGAGGGTTCTAGTTTGCTCAATGGGTAGATTTCCCAATCCGCGCCTTAGGACATTCACCTGGAATTACAAAGCAGTAATTTCGCAGATTTTTCGAGAAGAAATTGTGAAGCATGATCGCGGGATGTACGGATGCACGCAACAATTTTTCGGTTATGACGATCGTGGATAAAACCTATTGACTCTGTCGAATTTAAGAGGGCTATGCTTCAGCATTCCCAGGTTGATAGCCCTCTGTATCGATTTCTTTGCTCATTAGAGCAAAATTAACTTAAGCACTTTGCTCAGTCTCAGTTTCAGGCGTAATCTTTGCTCCTTTTGTCGCTTTAATTCGGGCGATGCTGCTTTTACGAATGCGATCGCTTTTCCGCGTTCCACCTGCCATCTCATACTCTCGGCTATCTTTGCCGTATTTGAATGCGACTCCAGTTAACATGCGATCACTGAGATCACCTAAGCTTTTTTCAAGTTCCTCAATTTGTTTTTTAGAAGAGTCGAGGAATGTGAGCGCGCGATTATAGTCTTCAATATGACTGCGTAATCGATCAATTTGCACGCTCATATGCACCACACTGCGAGACTCACCAAAATCCATCGCCGGATCAACAGCTTTTAGCCCTGAGATGCGGATCTCAGCCTTTTCTAAAATTCGCGAGGTACGCTTTTTACGAGACATTTTTCTCTCCTTTACAGATTTATGCGACCAGCTTGGCTTACTCAGCCTGACTTCTGGTTCAGCAGAAAACGCAGAAAGAATGTAAGGATTTTATAAAGTTGCTTTGATAATGCAAGTGATTTCTCTACCGCGATCGATTTTGTCTCCGCAAATTTACATGATGTCTCTGTGTAAGTCACTGATCAAATCACAAAAATAGAAGCTGTCGTTACGACAGCTTGTCTATTCGTTACGACAGTTGTTGCATTTCTCGTGACAGCTTGTCTATTCGTTACGACAGTTGTTGCATTTCTCGTGACAGCTTGTCTATTCGTTACGACAGTTGTTGCATTTCTCGTGACAGCTTATTTACTCGTTACGACAGTTTTGTGATTGTCAGGAATGAAAATGTTCAATGATTAACAACTTGTGAACGAAGACGGCTTGATAGTGTGATGATTCAAGAGGGTGAATTTAGAATTGCTCGTCAGTCCTGAGTATCCTACTGCATCAACGTCAGATCTTTGAGAGTGCATCAAGTTCATGTGGAAATGGTTGAGTAGAGATGGATCTTCACTGCAAGCCAATCGATGGAATGTCCTCTATGTGGTCACGCTAAAGCTCATCAACATGGCAAGATGCCCAACAGTCATGAATGAAAAGCGACCAATGTTCAGATCAAATCTCCCGATAATTCGGTAAAACTAATTGCAGCTAAGTTAATTCGTTATCAGATCTAGGCTTCCTGGTACAATCGCTCTTGTACAAGAATAGATTTGATTCGTTTTATGAGTACCGAAAATACGACAGGCGCCGATGCGATCGATGTTGCGATCGCAAAAGGAATTGACTTTGATGGTTCTCCGATCCCCACTGAAAAGCTCGACCTTTATAACAAAGTCATGGCACTTGAAGCGGGACGGCAACGCAGTGGAGTATCGAATACGATGCGATCGAGAATTGTGCGGATTGGAGCAAAACATATTCCTCAAGCTGATCTCAACCAAATGCTAGAGGCGGCTGGATTTGCACCATTGAAAGATAAAGAAATCGCTTTCTTTTACAACAAATAATGGTTGCTTACTCGGATATTTTAGCGGCTGCCGATCGTCTGGCTGGAATCGCTCACAAAACCCCTGTGATCACCTCCAGACTGGTGAATCATCGAACTGGAGCACAGGTGTTTTTCAAGTGTGAGAATTTCCAGCGATCGGGATCGTTTAAGTTTCGGGGAGCATACAATGCGATGGCTCAATTGTCCGATGAACAAAAGCAGCGAGGCGTTCTTGCTTATTCATCGGGCAATCATGGGCAAGCTCTTGCTTTAGCAGGTGAGCTTTTAGACATTCCGGTTACGATCGTGATGCCCAGTGATGCGCCTGTAGTGAAAAAGGCTGCAACTGAAAGCTATGGTGCAGAAGTAATTACCTATAACCGAGCGTTGCAGAAACGAGAAGACGTGGCTCAATCCATTTTGAGCGATCGTATTTTAATTCCTCCATTTGATTATGAGCCTGTGATCGCCGGACAAGGCACTGCAGCAAAAGAATTGATCGAAGAAGTGGGTGAACTGGATGTTTTGCTCGTTTGCTGTGGAGGCGGAGGATTGCTTTCAGGATGTGCGATCGCCACAAAACATCTCGCACCAAACTGTCAAATCATTGGAGTGGAACCGAGACAAGCAGATGATGCGAAGCGATCGTTCTATAGTCGAACGCTGCAAACCGTGGACAATCCGAATACGATCGCAGATGGTGCAAGAACGCCTTCTCTCGGACAACTGACTTTTCCAATCATTTTGGAACGAGTAGATGAAATGGTCACAGTTTCCGAAGCGGCAATTCTTCGCACGATGTTCTTTCTATGGGAACGGCTGAAAATCGTAGTGGAACCGACAGGTGTGCTTGCTGCCGCTGCATTACTCGAAGGAATCGTCTCTTTCCCCGATGCCAAAATTGGCGTAATCATTAGCGGGGGTAACATCGATCTCAAAGAAGCCGGAAAGCTCTTTACAAAAGCAAATGCTCGTGAGAAAGCAACTCGTCGCCGTCCTTTAGCACCAGAAATGAGCTAAATTCAATGCGATCGCTGTTCTGCTCATTGCCTAGATGCTCACAATCAAAGGGTATTGTCGAAGTCTTAGGGACGATGGAAAGCACTTCGGAGTACTCCAGACAGGTTAAAGCCGCAGCGAGATAGTTCGATTTCTACGGGTCTAGTAGGTCACCATCAGTCAATCAGATCGAGAGATAGGAGGATAGAGAGAAGATCTGCAATCAGAATTGCTGCTCCCCATCTCCCCACTCCGCAAAATTAAAGTAGCGAACTACGCGTCATGCCTAACGTTTGATCGAAGCTTGGACTTGGTCGAAGACCGCTCCATCGTCAAAGAACTTCTTCTGTGCTTCGCTCCACCCGCCATACTCCTGAATCGTGCCCAAAGTCTTCACCGCCGGGTACTTGTCCGTATTCTCTTTCGTCTTCACAGTGGCACCATCCAACGGTCGGAAGCCTAACTTGACGAATTCAGCTTGTGCTTCCGGGGTGTACAAATACTGCACAAATGCCTCTGCAACTGCCCGCGTGCCATGCTTATCCACGTTCTTATCAATCACCGAAATCGGAATATCGATCGACACATTGGGATCCGGCACGACATATTCCAGCTTTTCCCCCTTTTGCTGTGCCAGAATCACTTCATTCTCATAGTTGATCAAGGCATCACCTTGTCCCTGCTTGGAGAATGCGTCAGTCGATTCGCGGGCATCTTTTGCCAGCACCGCCACATTGGCAAACGCTTTGGTGACAAATTCGGTCGCTTTAGCTTCATCCTTATTGTTGGCTCTCAAAGCATGATCCCAGAGGGCGAGGAAGTTCCAGCGAGCGCCCCCCGAGGTTTTCGGGTCTGCCGTGACCCATTTGACATCAGGACGGGTCAAATCATCAAAAGTTTTGATATTTTTGGGATTACCGGGATGGACAATCACCGCAGCGACCGTTTTGGCGACAATGCCATTATTCGGGGTTTTGGTCGTCCAGTCAGAATTGACAAATCCGGCTTTGACGAGCTTTTCAGTATCAGCAGCGATCGCTAAGTTGGCGACATCGGCTTCAAGACCATCAATAATGGCGCGAGTTTGAGAACCCGAGCCACCGTAGCTTTGTTTGAAGGTAACGGTTTGACCTTTTTCTTTTTGCCACTTCTCGACGAACTTAGGAATGATGGCATCGTGAGCGGCTTTGGGGACGGCATAGCCGACGAGGGTGAGTTCGACCTCTTTAGCGGAGTTGGCAACGGGGCTAGCGCTATTGGGACTAGAAGAAGTTGAAGCGGTGTTGCCGCCGCAGGAGGCGATGGCGAGGCTCAAGGTCGTGCCGATCACAAAGAGTGAAACGAATTTTTTCAGCGATCGTAAATTAAATAGCGGTCTGTTTTGCTTCAACTTCATGAAGTGTTCTCCTAATCTACGGTAATATTGTAGGATTACCGTTCTTTTCAGCTTTCAATCGTATCGGAGAAAGAGATAAAGCGCAAGAAAATACTCCCATTTTTTGATCGGATTACTTGAGATTAGGATTGTTTTAAGGCTTGTAGAGGAGTCAGCGCGCGCGTTTCTATGAATCTGCGTCAGAAGTCTTTTTTGGTCTATTGCGTCTGTGACATCTAGATGACTGAATTTAATCATTCAGTGAGTACACTCAAATGCCGTAGATGATCAAACCCTCTCGGGTTGCGGCAGCCTTAACAAATTCATCATGTTCAAGATCGTGACAATTTGCACTTGGCGATCTACGATATTGAAATACTCCGGTAATCCTATAGATAAATAGGATTTATGTAATGACCAGTTTATTCTCTTCACCTTTCTCGTCTGCGGTTCACTCTCACGACTTTGGACTGCGATCGTTGCTCGATCCAAGGTTCAAACTTTGGCGGATTGAATCGGGAGTCGCGCGATCGCTCACTTGGCTAGAAGACGGAACGATCATCACACTTGGCATTTGGGGTGCCGGGGACATTGTGGGTCAGGCGCTTTCTTGTGTAGATCCTTATCAAGTGGAATGCCTCACAAAAGTGACCGCAACGCCGCTATCCTCAGAACAATGGCAACCTGATGCAGCGTTGCTGCTGTCTCATCTCCAACAGATGGAGCAATTAGCTGTGATTCGCAGTCATCGAAAAGTCGATGCCATGATGATTAAGCTGCTGAATTGGTTAGCAAAGCGATTCGGACGAGAAGTAGAAGCTGGAAATTTAATTGATCTGAAGCTCACCCATCAAGATATTGCGGATGTGTTGGGAACAACACGCGTGACAGTGACACGGATTCTTGGACAATTTGAGGAACAAGGCGTGATTGAGCGATCGCTGCGTCGCATTGTCTTGCGAGAATCGGAAGCTTGGCACTATGAAATTTAAGTCTTAATTTCAAGCTTGAAACTAAGACTTAAATCATACGATTCGTCTTGATCTGGATTCGAGCTTCTAATGGCTCTGAGTCTTCTGATTTCAAAGGATTCTGTTCAAAATGCAGCTTGCTTGCTCAGAGCGCTAAGTTTAGTGCATGAGGCAAATATAAATCTCGATGAGCAGAGTACCACTGCACAGTATTCATCAGTCCCTGTTTTAGAGCAGTTTTCGGCATCCAACCGAGTATTGACCGAGTATTGTCCAAGTTTGCTACACGAACTTGCTCCATAGGTCGATCAGGTAATGCACCAAATAGAGGCTGAATACTCGGATCGATCAAGCGATTCAGGTTTTGAACAATCTCTGAAATAGGAGTCAAGCGACTTGACCCTAGCTCGAAAGTACACCCTTCTATATTGGGCACGTGAGCGGCTGCGATTAAGCCATCCACAACATCATCTACGTAAACCCAATCGACCTGACGCTGACCACTGCTTAACTGTGGCGCTTTTCCTTCTAATAATGAAAGAGTCACGTAAGGAATCAGCTTCTTGATATCTTTCTGGGCTGGTCCATACACCATAAAGATACGAGCATTGACGATCGGGACTTGATAGAGCTGATAGAACATCTGGGCATAGGCACTGCTTGCCCATTTTGCGGCAGCATAGGGCGAGGATGGAATGGGAACATCGCCCGCATTTGGCTCTTCTAATGATCCGGCTAAGACAATCCTCTGTCCGCCAAATTCAGCCATCAGCGTTAGCAGATTGACCGTGCTCACCAAATTATTTTCTAGAGTCGATCGCACAGCATCCATGCTACGTGAACCTGATACATAGCTTGCTAAGTGAAAGACAATATCAGGCTTAATGCTCTTCCAAATTTGCCGCAGCTCATCAAAATTTTTCACATCTCCCTGAAGCCACTGCATCGCGGCATGAGGCGATGATCGCTTCAGTCGAGAGATTCCATAAACCTCTGCTCCAGAGCAAAGAAGCTGTCGGCAAAGATGTTCTCCAATGAAGCCAGACGCGCCTGTGACTAATACCTTTTGTGTGCTAAACAACTGGGGCAAATTCATATTTTTGATAGTAAGGTAAGCTGACTTTTTACTTCTGAAAATAACTGAGCAATGTGAACTACATAATGCTTATCTTCTGCTCGGACTAATTGTTTCTAATTAGTGAAAGCTCATCTTGAAGGTTTTGCCTAATTAGACTTTTAGAACAAACAGCTAAAACTTTGCAAGGATTTTGGGCAGATTTCTACATTTTGGATGATACGACGGTATTGTTGTCTGAAATTGCTTTGTGCACCCTTATCCTGACTCTAACAACAAAGAGTGAAATAAGGATGAAATTTTTTGTGATGAAATTCTCCAGAACTTTTCCGAGGATCAGAGAAAATAATATTTAGAAATATTGCTTTAAGTTGCGACATTTCATCTTGATTTCATCCTTATCTGCTAATAATGCAAATAGCAGCTAGAGTGATCGATTTTAGGTAGAAAGTGCGAACGCTATGCGAATTCTTCTTGTTGAGGATGAGCCAGACTTAGGGAGTGCGATCGAGAAAGCGCTAACGCGCGAACGTTACATTGTCGATTGGACAAAAAATGGTAATGAAGCTTGGGAGTATCTCACTCAATCCCAAGCGCAGTATATGCTGGCTGTGATTGATTGGATGTTGCCTGGTTTGTCTGGGATTGAAATCTGCAATCGGCTTCGGGCACAAAGAAAATCATTGCCTGTGCTGCTCCTAACTGCACGAGATAGTATCAGCGATCGTGTGACTGGATTAGATGCAGGCGCGGATGACTATCTGGTTAAACCGTTTGGCATGGCAGAATTGCTTGCCCGACTGCGAGCGCTGCAGCGTCGATCCCCTCAAGTTCAAGCTCAGACTCTCCAGGTTGGCTCGCTTATCTTAGACTATGGTTCCTCTTGTGTGAAGCTTCAAGCATCAGAGGCAAAAGTCCTGCTGACTGCGAAGGAATTTCAACTTCTGGAGTATTTGATGAAGCATACGAATCAAATCGTCAGTACTGAGCAAATCCGCAATCAGCTTTGGACACTCAACTCAGACTCGGTGAGTAATGTTGTTGCGGCACAAGTGCGCCTACTGCGTCGAAAGTTGGCAGAACAAGACTTAGGTCACGCGATCGAAACAGTTTATGGACTAGGATATCGATTGAATCTTCCCACATAAGGCTTATGTAGAGCTTATGCACCAAAATCGACTGTTTAATCGAACGCGACTACAGCTTGCAGCTTGGTATGCAGGAGTTATGGGAGCGATTTTGGGTGTTTGTGGCGTTGCGGTTTATCTACATCTAGCAGAAACTCATTTTGAAGCGATCGCTGGCGAAATTCAAACCTTAGTAGGGTCTTTACATGACAGCATTGAACCGATGCTCGAAAAACCGGGCGAACTGCATCCGCGTGTCAGGCAGATTCTTCCCGGACTTTGTGTTGGAGGTCAGCTTTGCCGCCCGGTTAAAACATCACATATTCATGTTTTAGGAGCCGATTACCAAGATCCCTACTATGTGAGATTCACAAACCTATCCTTCCAAACATTAGCAACAGTCAACACTCCCCCCCCGCCAGATTCTGCTGCTCAAGGCAAAAATTGGCAAATCCTCACAGACGAGGAAGGACGACGCTATCATCAATTCTCAATGGTGTTGACGACTTCAGCAGGGCAGCCTTGGGGCTATATTCAAGTTGGACGATCGCTCTCTGGATATCAACGATATCTTGCCTCGCTGAAAGTGTTTCTGCTGATTGGCTTACCGATAGCAATGGTGTCAATTGGGGGAGCAAGCTGGTGGCTAGCCGGATTAGCGATGCAGCCTGTGTATAATTCGTATCGACAAATCCAGCAATTCACCGCAGATGCTGCCCATGAACTGAGAACGCCTCTTGCTGCAATTCAAGCGACGGTTGAGACAACCTTAGGTACAGAAAATCTGAACTTGATTGAAGCTCAGACGACTCTGCAAACGATTACTCGTCAGAATCAGAGGCTGGCTCAACTCGTTCAAGATCTGCTGATGCTGTCTCGGATGGATCTGAAAGTCTTACCGACTAAACATCAGAACTGTTGTTTAGATGATTTATTGCACGATTTAGTTGAAGAATTTGCTGCTTTCGCGATCTCCGCTAAAGTTTCTTTAGAACTCTCAATCCAGGCTCAAGATCTCTATGTTGTTGGAGATGAAGAACAGCTCTACCGTTTAGTCATGAACCTGATTACGAATGCCATCCAATATTCGTATCCTGGTGGGACTGTAATGTTGCGATTGCTCAAAGAAGACTCGACTGCCATCATTCAAGTTGAAGATACAGGGGTTGGAATCGAGACAGCGGAGCAGACTCGAATTTTTGACCGATTTTATCGTGTGAACCAAGACCGCTCTCGGCAGACGGGCGGGGCAGGATTGGGACTGGCGATCGCTCAAGCGATTGTGGAACTTCACAAGGGAAGTCTTAAAGTTCAAAGCCAATTCGGAAAAGGGAGTATTTTTACACTTCGCCTGCCGCTTAAGACTTAGCCATGATCGAGCCATGACTTGCATTGAGCGTTCTCAATCGTCCGCACCTACTGATAGACAGATTGTATAGGTTGAATATTTCCTGTTAGTCTCAGGTAGAGGAAACACTGACTATAGTTCTCTAAGTGAGCAGGGCGCTTTCTAATTTCCTTGATGGGCTTGTGGTAGAAGTATTGAATGCGATCGCATTTTCTTGAATGTGCTTAAAAAATGGTCAAGCCGAATCCTCCTAGTCAACACCGCAGTTCTTTTCTCAATTGGCTGCTAGAAGAAGAACATCACGAGCGAGAAGGACCCTATCACAAAGCACAGACTGAGCGGAAGTACCCTTGGTGGCAAGTGATGTGCTTGACGGGGGTGGATTATTTTTCAACGCTGGGATATCAGCCTGGGATTGCTGCCTTAGCTGCAGGGGCTTTATCTCCGATCGCGACATTTATCTTAGTCTTACTCACTTTGTTTGGAGCCTTACCGATCTATCGGCGAATTGCAATGAATAGTCCGCATGGAGAAGGCTCGATCGCGATGCTCGAACATTTACTAGCATGGTGGCAGGGCAAGTTTTTCGTACTCTGTCTCCTCGGCTTTGTCGCGACCGATTTTATCATTACGATTACACTCTCTGCCGCAGATGCCACTGCACATATTGTAGAGAATCCGATGGTTCCGGAATTTCTGCACAGTCAGACAGTGGGTATTACGCTGATGCTGATTACATTACTCGGAATTGTGTTTTTGCGAGGATTTCGAGAAGCGATCGGGCTTGCTGTAGTGCTGGTATTTGCTTATCTTGCTTTGAATTTAATCACGATCTCAGTGAGTGCCCTGCACATTTTGAATCAACCGAGCGTGATTACAGATTGGCAAGCGGCTCTCTTTGCCGATCGCAGTAATCCCGTTCTTTTACTGGCATCGGCTGCTTTACTCTTTCCCAAGCTTGCATTAGGGCTATCTGGGTTTGAAACGGGCGTGGCAGTGATGCCACTCGTGCAAGGAAGTGGAAACGACACAGAACCAAAACCGCGTGGCAGAATTCGCAATACTCACAAATTGCTGCTGACTGCGGCTGTGACGATGAGCGTTTTCTTAATTGCGAGTAGTCTGGTGACGACGCTGTTGATTCCAGTTGCAGAATTTCAACCTGGGGGTGCAGCAAATGGGCGAGCCTTAGCATATCTCGCTCATCGCTACTTGGGAAGTGGATTTGGAACACTTTACGACCTCAGCACAATTTCGATTCTATGGTTTGCTGGAGCGTCTGCAATGGCAGGACTGCTCAATATTGTGCCGCGTTATCTGCCGCGCTATGGCATGGCTCCCAATTGGGCAAGAGCTGCCCGACCGCTGGTGTTGGTTTATATTGCGATCGCGTTTACGGTGACGGTAGTTTTTCAAGCAGATGTGGAAGCTCAAGGGGGTGCTTATGCAACTGGCGTATTAGTGTTAATGAGTTCGGCAGCATTTGCGGTGACACTCTCTGCTTATCGCCGTAGAGCTACCCGCAGTATTTTGCTCTTTGGCTTAATTACGTTAGTTTTTGTTTATACCACTGTTGTTAACATTATTGAACGTCCTGAGGGCATTCGGATTGCGGCTTTGTTTATTGCCACGATCGTGATTACATCACTGATTTCTCGGATTTGGAGATCGACCGAATTGCGAGTTGAGCGAATTGATCTAGATGCAAGTGCCCGTCAGTTGATCAACGATGAACGTGCTCATATGATTCGACTGATTGCGAATCGTAAACAGGCAGGGGATTGGCAAGAATATTTTCTCAAAGAACAACAAGTTCGTGAAGATAACCATATTCCAGATGCAGAGCCGATTCTATTTTTAGAAGTTGAGATCTCGGATGCGTCGGAATTTTCCGAAACGATTCAAATTCAAGGCGTTGAAGTGGGAGAATATCGAATTTTGCGTGCCCGGAGTGCCGCAGTCCCAAACGCGATCGCTGCGATTTTGCTTTACTTGCGCAACGAAACGGGTAAGCTGCCCCATGTCTATTTTGGATGGGCAGAAGGTAATCCTGTGAAGTATTTGGCACGATTTATTCTATTTGGTGAGGGTGATATTCCAGTGTTGACCCGTGAGGTATTGCGGAAAGCAGAACGCGACCCTCAACAGCGTCCTAGAATTCACGTAGGCGGATAATCTCGATTTTGAATGGATTTGAGAAATGAAAAAATTGGAATTTGAGCTAGAATTCAAATCTCGGCTCGATGCTTTTGGGATGGCAAGACTACATCCTATTTTTACCGTTTAGGTGGTTGCAGATGCTTCAACGATCCAATCTCCGTGTTGTGATGAGCGCGCTTCTCATCGGTCACATGAACTTGACAATGGTCGGCTGTGCAAGTTCTACTCCATCTTCTGCGCCACCAGGACAGAGCGGATCAACCCCGATCGCAGAAGCTCAACCCAAGCAGACCCCAAATTCATCGGAGAGTTCAGGCGCTCAACCCGAAAAAACCGAGGCTCCAGCTAGTACCCAACCAACAGCAGAAGTAAAGCCCAAATCTCAGTCTGTCCCATCCTCAAAAACTTCTGCCTCGTCTGAAATTGCGATGCCGGATATTCCTCAAGATAAAGTGATCAGCGCGGTTAAAGCAGATTGGAATGGAGATAGTATCACCGATCGCGCAATCTTAACTGTTTCAGAAGCCGATGCTACGGAGACGGATCTGCTGATCTATCTTTCAGATCCGTCTCAAAAGTCTAGACTTGCTCTGAGTAAGCGAAATGTTGCTTGGCGTGGTGCAATGTATGGCACACAGCCTTCGCTGTCCGTAAACCCTCAAGGTTCTCTCGTCATCAATTCTGCAAATGATGCGATTGGTCGCGATCGCTGGAGCAAAAAGATTACAGCGATGTATGAAAACGGAGAGTTTGTTGTGGCGGGGTATACCTACTCTTATCACGACACGCTTGATCTTGCAGTGGGTGGCACTTGTGATGTGAATTTGCTGACAGGCAGAGGTGTGAAGAATAACCAAGAATTTAGAACAACGCTCAAACCGATGAATTTGGAAAATTGGACAGAGGATTCTGAACCCAAAGAGTGTAATTTCTAATGAATCTGAGTGCGATCGTATTAGCGGGTGGAAATAGTTCTCGAATGGGTCAAGACAAAGCTCTACTTGAGATTGATGGGGTTCCTCTGCTCAAACGAACTTGTGATGCAGCAAGACACTGTACTGATTTGATTTATATTGTGACTTCGTGGCGCGATCGCTATGAGTCAATGGTGTCTGACGTGCAATGGATTGAAGAATCCAGTCCGCGATCGCCGATTGTTGGTTTTGCAGAAGCACTTGAACAGGTTGCGACTGAGTGGGTTTTACTACTTGCTTGCGATTTGCCTCGATTGCGGGGTGAGACGTTGAAACAGTGGACAACTCAACTTGCAGAAGTATCGATCGTAGTTGCAAAAACTGAGCAGAGATGGGAACCTTTGTGTGGATTTTACCGCCGCGATTGTCTACCAAGTTTGCAACGCTACATTGCACAAGGTCAGAGGTCGTTTCAGCATTGGTTAGATGCTGAAGTTGTCCAAGAGTTAGTAGTATCCGATCGTCAAATCTTGTTTAATTGCAATACTCCCGATGATTTGAAACAATGTCTGCCTTAATTTTAATTTGCTCAGCACTGCTTGATTTCTGGATTGGTGATCCGTGGAATTGGTTGCATCCAGTGCAGGTGATGGGTTGGGTGATCGAGCAATTTAAGCAAGTTACTTTTCGGCTTACTAAAAATGCGATCGCGCTGCGGATTGCGGGCGTGATTTTAACGATTGGATTAGGATTTGGAAGTGCTGGTATCAGTTGGGGGTTGATTCAGCTTGGAACATTCCTGCATCCGATTTTAGGAAGTGCGATCGCGGTCGTTTTACTTGCAAGCTGTTTTGCTGGACGGAGTTTGAGACGAGCAGGAGAAGATGTGATTGCAAGATTGGATCATTTAGATGAAGCGCGATCGCAACTTCGGCTTTACGTCGGGCGTGACACAGAGCATTTGTCAAAACCTGAGATTCTTAGGGCAGTTCTGGAAACTGTCACCGAGAATTCAGTCGATGGAGTGATGGCTCCATTGTTTTATGCCTTGATTGGGGCATTTACGCCTGTGGGAAGTGTTGCATTTGCGATCGCGTATAAAGCCGTTAGCACGCTCGATTCAATGATTGGATATCAGGCACCGCCTTTCACGGATCTTGGTTGGTTTAGTGCTAAAACTGATGATGTTTTGACTTGGTTTCCTTGTCGATTGACTGTGTTGACATTGGGTTTAATATCCGGCAGACCGTTTGAGGTATGGAAGCTTTGCCAGCGAGATGCACCTCAAGATCCAAGTCCTAATTCTGGGTGGAGTGAATGTATCTATGCGGCTATCTTGAAGGTGCAAGTCGGTGGTGTGAATTACTATCAAGGAGTCGAAAAACATAAATCTCTGCTCGGAGAGCCTTTACAAGAGATCACAGTTGATACGATTTATCAAGCGCTCAGTTTGACGCGGGTTTGTTTTTTGAGTTGGTTAGCGA
The DNA here is from genome assembly GCF_026735145.1 of Leptolyngbya sp. GGD. Classification (NCBI taxonomy): domain Bacteria; kingdom Bacillati; phylum Cyanobacteriota; class Cyanophyceae; order Leptolyngbyales; family Leptolyngbyaceae; genus Leptolyngbya; species Leptolyngbya sp. GGD. Next base: position 58,992 of record NZ_JAPQKE010000005.1, on the reverse strand, counting down.
TCGCATGTTTACTGTTGCTCCAGCACGTTCGGCTAGCAGTTTTTGCAGCTTAAACCTCAATTTTATGGGCTTATAACAATTCTTCTGAGTTGGGAAATTCATCAGGAGCAATGAGTTTTTGCTTCATCGCGAGAACTGCGGCTTGAGTGCGATCGCGAACTTCTAGCTTCTGCAAGATAGCATGGACATGAACTCGCACTGTTCCGGGTGTAATGTATAGTATTTCAGCGATTTCTTGATTCGTTTTTCCGCGTGCGATCCATGCCAAAATTTCTTGCTCTCGTTGAGTCAGAGCCACTTTAGGATGATCCGGATCAGAAGTTCCTTGATGTTCAAAAGCAGCTCGAATTTCAGTCGTCGCGGTCGCATCCCACCATGATGCACCTGCTGCTACTGACTGAATCGCCAGAATCAGAAGTTGAGAAGGGCATCCTTTCAGACAATATCCTTGTGCCCCAGCTTCGATCATCCGATTGACGATCGCTTTTTGAGTATGAGACGTGAGAACTAGCACAGGTAGTGTCGGTACACACTGCCGAATTTGCCGACAAGTTTCAATTCCTCCAAGCCCTGATAGCCCAATATCTAAGACAACAATGTCGAGCGCTTGCGACTTAACTAGATCGAGTGCCGTTTCTCCATCTTCTGCTTCTGCGACAACCTCTAAGTTTGGTTCTCGATCGAGACGAACTCGCAAACCGAGACGGAATAGTTCATCATCTTCAACAAGAAGAATTTTTAGCGGTGGAGATGCCATCTTACACGACAGGGGAGTGAGGGAGAGTTGGCAGGCGAAATGCAAATACTGCTCCTCCTGCCTGACCATTTTCTGCCCAAATTGTACCGCCATGTGCCTCGATAATTTGACGAGAGAGATAGAGTCCGAGTCCAGACCCTTTGGTTTGGCGATCGCTCTGTCCCTGATAAAATCGCTCAAATAGATGCAGAATTTCTTCAGACTGCACGCCTGCCCCGGTATCGATTACTTTTACCGTTTGATAAATTGAGCCAGGTTCTAGCGCAATTTCAACTTTGCCGCCGCGAGAAGAATGATGAATGGCATTGGTCAGCAAATTTGCAATCACCCGCTGAAGCTGTAGCGGATCACCTTTGACCCAGAGAAATTTGCGAAAATCCGAAGCTCCATAATTCAGTGAAATATGAATGCGACGACTGGCTGCAAGTTCTCTCAGGGTTGTTGTGACTTCTTCTGTCAGTTTTACGAGATCGACAGGAACTGCATTGAGTTGAATGCCCTCATTATCGTTGCGGTAGACATCTAATAATGTTTCAACGATCTGTAAGGTGGTTCGATGACTTCGCATCATCATGGCTAGAACAGTCTGTTGAGCAGGCTGCACCTCACCAAAACTACCCTGTTGAAATGCTTTTAATGTTTCAATGGCTCCGAGTAACGGAGTTTTTAGATCATGCGTCAAAGTAGAAGCAAAATCTTCTCGAAGACGTGCAAGTTGTTCTTGGGATTCTAATTGACTCTTCTGGTGTAAAACGGTTTGCTGATATGCTCGATTGCGATCGCTCAACATCCCTGTTACTACGATCGCGATTGTTGCGATGATTCGATTTGAGATCATTGCAGCATTGATGATCTCAAAATTGGGCAGCCAAACGTTGAGCATGGTCAGAATGCAAGCGATCGCCGTCAGTGTAAAAACGGCGCGTCGGCTCAAATGATGACTCGCAATCAGAATAGGACCAATGTATAGATAGCCAAATACATAGGCAGAAGGCGTGGCATATTCTAGGACAAATACGATCGCGAACAGAAATACGATGAGCCAGAATGCGTGAAGATGCCAATCTTTAGAACTAACAAACAGCTTGAAGAGTGACATTGGGCTGATCCGGAGGAGTCCTTTCTCAAAGTTTAAGCGATCTGCTTGAGAAAAAGGATGTTTCAATTCGCGTTTAGATGCAATCTATATCTATGCTAATAGCGCTTTCCTAAACACGACTCAGTGGAAGATATAGACGAGACCCGTTTCAAAGTTATACCTTGTCAGATCGACAAAATCGTTCATGATAGTTCTCAGAGACGATTCAAATGCTTCGCGTGTTCGCTGCATTACGCTTCAAGTTTGAGCAAAAACAACTACTTCAATTTTTCTGTTGGAGTTCGAGATAAATTATGCTGGAAGGATGGTTTCAAATTGCGTTAACGCTGCTGATTGTAGTAGTGATTACCCCTTTTTTAGGTGGGTATATGGCGCGCATCTACTTGGGTCAGCGATCGTTACTTGACCCCGTGCTCAATGCGATCGAGTCGAGAATTTATCGCTTGAGTGGCTGTCAAGCACAGGAAAACATGACGGGCTGGCAGTATGCTAGAGCCGTATTGTTTAGCAATGTGGCGATGTCATTGCTGCTGGCTCTTATTTTGTTTGGTCAAGGCTGGCTTCCGTTGAATCCGACTTATCTCAGTTCGCCAACTTGGGATACGAATTTACATACAATCATTTCATTTATTACGAATACCAATCAGCAGCATTATTCTGGCGAAACGACCTATAGCTATTTTGCTCAGGTTGCTGGTTTAGGCTATATGTTCTTTGTCTCAGCAGCAACAGGGATGGCAGTGGGTGCTGCTTTTATCCGAGGGCTGACAGGTAGACCGCTTGGTAATTTTTATGTGGATCTGATTCGGACGATTACGCGGATTCATTTGCCGATCGCAATCTTGATCACGATTGTTCTTATTGCTGCTGGAACTCCGGAAACCCTCGGAAGTCCTATTGTCGTTCCGACTTTAGAAAATCCAGCAATCAGTCAAGCGATCGCACGCGGACCGATCGCTCACTTTGAGGCAATGAAGGAACTTGGGGAAAACGGGGGTGGATTCTTTGCGATTAACTCAGCACACCCATTTGAGAATCCCAATCCGCTCACGAATCTCATCCAGATTATGAGCATGGTTGCTTTACCTGCTTCTTTCATCTACGCCTATGGTGTGATTGCAAACAATCGTAAGCAAGCTTGGCTCGTCTATGGGCTAGTCATGTTCCTATTTATTGGCTTCGTCATTATCAATGGGATTGGGGAGTACAATGGCAATCCCGCAGTTAACGCGCTGCTTGGCGGTCAGGCTCCGAACCTAGAAGGAAAAGAAGTCCGCTTTGGTTGGGCACAATCGGCACTTTATGCCACGATGACGACTGGAACCATGACTGGAGCCGTCAATAGCTTGCACGACTCGTTTATGCCCAATGGTGGCTTTGTCACGCTCTCCAACATGCTGCTGCAAATTGTCTGGGGTGGACAAGGAACGGGCACAGCTTACCTTTTTGCTTACTTGCTTCTGGCAGTGTTCGTAACAGGATTGATGGTTGGTAGAACGCCAGAATTTTTGGGACGCAAGATCGAAAAGCGGGAAGTCGTGCTAGCGAGTTTTCTGATTTTGCTGGTGCATCCGATCGCGATTCTCCTGCCTAGTGCGATCGCATTATCTTTACCCAGTGCGCCCGATGGTGCGACGGCTCAAGGCTTTTTTAACGGTATTACTAATCCTGGCTTTCATGGCATGACTCAACTCCTGTATGAGTATGCGTCTGCTGCTGCAAACAATGGGTCTGGATTTGAAGGATTACTCGATAGTCAACCTGCACCCTCTGCATTGTGGTGGAACTTGAGTTGCTGCTTTAGTCTACTAGCAGGTCGTTATATTCCAATGGTTTCACTGCTGTTGCTTGCTGATAGCATGTCCCGCAAACAGCCTGTGCCTTTAACGAGTGGAACATTGAGAACTGATACCGGATTATTCATTGGTGTGACAGCAGGTGTGATTTTAATTCTCGGCGCACTCACATTCTTCCCTGTCTTGGCACTTGGACCGATCGCTGAAGCCTTTCAAATTGCTAGAGGCGGTTAGTTTGATCAACGACTAGAGTTATTTACTTCAGGACAACATTTCAACTGTTATGAAATCTATGCCGTCTCATTCAGGAAAATTGCCTCAGGGATCTCGTGACAATCGCAAACATACCGCTAAAGTCAAGCTGGATGACCTGTATCAAAAAGCCGTCAAAGAGGCATTTGTTAAACTTGACCCGCGGATTGTCGTTAAAAATCCGGTGATGTTTGTGGTTTGGCTCGGTACGATCGTGACTTTGCTCGTCACGCTGGAGCCAAACTTATTTGGAACCGTGCAAGCTGATGTGAATCAACAACGCCTGCTCAATGGCATCATTACGTTGATTCTATTTTTTACAGTTGTTTTTGCGAATTTTGCAGAGGCAGTTGCAGAAGGACGTGGAAAAGCTCAAGCAGATTCACTGCGATCGACGCGATCGGATACTTCTGCTTTAAAAGTTTTTCCCGATGGTACAACTCAGAAAGTAAGTTCTACTGCACTACGGCGGGGTGATCTGGTTCGAGTCGTAGCTGGAGACATGATTCCAGCTGATGGGGAAGTGATCGAAGGCATTGCTTCTGTAGATGAATCTGCAATCACTGGAGAATCGGCTCCGGTGCTGAAGCAACCCGGCACAGACATTATGAGTTCGGTTACGGGTGGGACTCGCATTATTTCTGACCAATTGTTACTCAAAATTACTCAAGATCCGGGGCAAGGCTTTATCGATCGGATGATTGCCCTCGTCGAAGGCGCAGCACGCACGAAAACGCCGAACGAGATTGCTTTAACTGTGTTACTTGCAGTTCTGACCCAGGTGTTTTTGATTGTGGTTGCGACCGTTCCCCCAATTGCAAACTATGTCGCAAACTTTTTAGAAACAACGCTCGGAGGAGAGGTCGCAAATAGCTTCCGCTCGGGAGCCAGCATCGCGATTTTAATTTCGCTGCTCGTGGCATTAATTCCAACGACAATCGGGGGCTTGTTGAGTGCGATCGGGATTGCGGGAATGGATCGAGTGGCGCAGTTCAATGTGATTGCGACTTCTGGACGAGCTGTTGAAGCTTGTGGAGATGTCAATACACTCGTGCTTGATAAAACTGGAACGATCACGCTTGGGAACCGTCTCGCTGACGAGTTTATTCCAGTGAATGGTCATTCACTCGTAGAGGTTGCCGATATCTGTCTTGCTGCTAGCTTATTCGATGAAACTCCAGAAGGACGATCAATTGTCCAGCTCGCTCAAAATTTAGGTGCAAATTTTGCCTTAAATGGAAAAGCGGCTGAAGGGGTTGAATTTTCAGCTCGAACTCGCCTGAGTGGGACAGATATTGAGGGCATTGAGTATCGTAAGGGAGCCGTGGATGCTGTGAAAGGCTTTGTACGATCGCGAGGTGGACAGGTTCCTGCTGAACTCGACGAAGCATATGAGCGTGTCTCTCGATTCGGAGGAACGCCGCTTGCGGTCTGCCAAGGCAGTGATATGTACGGCGTGATCTACCTTAAAGACATTGTAAAACCGGGACTTCGCGAACGATTTGATCAACTCCGTCGCATGGGAGTCAAGACGATTATGCTCACTGGAGATAATCGAATTACAGCTTCGGTGATTGCTCAAGAAGCAGGGGTGGATGATTTTATTGCAGAAGCGACTCCTGAAGACAAGATTGACGTGATTCGCCGCGAACAATCTGAAGGTAAGCTCGTTGCCATGACAGGTGATGGAACCAATGATGCGCCTGCTCTCGCTCAAGCCAATGTCGGCTTAGCAATGAATTCTGGCACACAGGCTGCGAAAGAAGCTGCCAATATGGTTGATCTAGATTCTGATCCGACTAAACTGATTGACTTAGTGACGATTGGCAAACAGCTTCTCATCACACGTGGGGCATTGACCACATTCTCGATCGCGAATGACATTGCGAAGTATTTTGCAATCATTCCTACTATCTTTGCTGCTGCCGGAATCGGTGCATTGAACATTATGGGGTTAAAAAGTGCAGAGTCCGCGATCGTATCTGCCTTAATCTACAACGCGCTGATCATTCCTGTACTGATTCCATTAGCCCTAAAAGGTGTGCAATTTCGTCCGCTCACTGCCGATCAATTGCTCAAGCGCAATATGTTGGTCTATGGCTTGGGTGGCATTGTTGCACCTTTTATTGCGATTAAAGCGATCGACCTGATTTTGCCGTTATCCTAGTAAACCGCTATGAAATTCAATTTACCTCACAATCTCACTCCAGTGTTTGAAGATACGATCGAAATGCTTTTAGCATGGCGCAGAAGAAAACTGCCTCTGTATTTGTTCTTGGCACTTTGTTTTAATCTTGTTCTTGCACCTGTGGTCTATGCTGCTAGTAGTTCTCAGCTTTCTCGCTCCCAAGCTTGGTCACTGGGACTACTTGGCTTATTAATCGTTGCGTTGTCTGTCTACTTGTTTTTTGTGATGTTTGCGCCGGAGAAATTCTAAAATGAGCTTTGTACGTGAGGCAGGTAGAGCCGTTCGTTCTACTTTCGTTCTTTGGGTTCTGACTGCTTTGATGTATCCATTTGTGATGATTGCGATCGGACAAATTGCCTTTCCATTTCAAGCAAATGGCAGTTTGATCAACAACGCTCAGGGGCAACCGATTGGCTCAGCTTTAATTGGGCAACCGTTTACCAGCGATCGCTATTTCAATAGTCGCCCTAGTACTACAAACTATAGTACTGCCGATCCAAAAGCAGATTCGCTAGGGGTATTAAAAACAGGGGTTTCAGGTGCAAGTAATCTGGCTCCGAGTAATCCCGCTTTGCTCGATCGCATTCGAGGTCAATCTGATCCGAATGGCAAAACGACGATCGTCGGTGATATTCCCAGATTGCAAAAAGCAGGCGTGAAGCCAACGGCTGATTTAGTCTATACTTCTGGTTCAAGTCTTGATCCACATATCACACCCGAAGCAGCAAAAGCACAAATTGATCGAGTCGCAAAAGCACGAGGACTGCAACCGAATCAGATTGAAGCTTTGATCACCCAAAATACTGAGAATCGCTTCTTAGGCATTTTTGGTGAACCCGGAGTAAATGTATTAAAGCTGAACTTAGCGTTAGATGCTCTCAAACCTGCTCGGGCATCGTAACTGCAAAATCTAAGAGGCTAACTTAGAACTGTATTTGAGAGTGCAGATGCTCTTGATCGCATTATGATAATGAATGCTTCTAGTGTGGCATTGCTCATGAAAGTTCGTAGCCTCGTTGCAGTTAGTCTTGTTGTTGTCATTGATGCGTCGCTGGTCAAAGCGCAAACTATTTATCTCGATCGCGCTCAACAGGGCATGGTGGCATCGGCGCACCCTATCGCCAGCGAGATTGGCTTGAGCATTCTCAAACAGGGAGGAAATGCGATCGATGCTGCGGTTGCTACGACCTTAGCGATTTCGGTTGCAGAGCCGTTCTCTGCTGGCATCGGTGGTGGGGGCTTTCTGATGTTTTACCAAGCGCAGAAAAATGAAACGAAAGCCCTGGATTTTCGAGAACGTGCGCCCCTGAAAGCAACTCAAAACATGTATTTAGATGCTCAGGGCAAAGTTCGCCCGAACAGTAGCATTAATGGTTACTTAGCAGTCGCTACACCTGGAACAATTGCAGGACTCTACGAAGCGCATCGGCAATATGGAAAATTACCTTGGAAGACGGTTGTTGCTCCGTCTGTGAACTTGGCTCAATCTGGTTTTCCGGTGAGTCATCGGTTTACGGAAGCAACCACATCACGGAAGTTTCAAAATGCCGAGGCTCAGAAGATTTTTACGCATCAGGGCAAGCCTTATCAGCCGGGTGAGATTTTCAAGCAACCTGATTTAGCAGCCACTTTAAGCGCGATCGCAGTTGATCCGAATAGTTTCTATCAAGGCAAAATTGCCAATGCGATCGTCAATGATATGCGAGTCAACAAGGGGCTAATTACTCTCGAAGACCTCAAACAATATCGTCCGATCTGGCGTACTCCCGTATGTGGAGATTTTCGCCAAGCGCGGGTCTGCTCCATGCCGCCGCCTTCATCGGGTGGAGTGCATTTAATTCAGATGCTCAATTTGGTGAGTGATACGGATCTTAAAACAATGGGTTGGCGCAATCCAGATTCATTGCATCTTCTGACTGAATCGATGCGAATCGCTTACGCTGATCGTGCAACTTATCTTGGCGATCCTGACTTTGTGAAAGTTCCGGTATCTGCCTTGATCAGCCCTGCTTACGCGAAACTTCGGCGTTCAGAAATTAATCCCAAAAAAGCTGCTCCTTCGGTGAAACCAGGCGATTCAGCAGTTTTACAAAAGCTTTCAAAAGAATCGACGGAAACGAGCCATCTCACAGTGGTCGATCGCGATCGCAATGCAGTCAGTCTTACTTTTACAATCAATCTGGGTTTTGGGGCGGGAATTGTTGCGAAAGGAACTGGAATTGTTTTGAACAATGAGATGGATGATTTTGCGATCGCGCCGAATACTCCGAATGCGTTTGGTTTAGTCGGGGGGCAAGCGAATGCGATCACGCCTCGCAAAACGCCACTTTCGAGCATGACTCCCACAATCATTACTGAAAATGGAAAGCTCCGAATGGCAGTAGGCGCACCAGGCGGAAGCACGATTATTACAACAGTGCTGCAAAGTATTCTGAATGTGTTGGTTTACGAGATGGATGTCCGCCAAGCGATCGCCGCACCTCGAATTCATCATCAATGGCAACCGGATCGATTAAATGTAGAACAACGGGGACTTGATCCCTTGACGATTTCAGACTTACAGCGTCGAGGACATCAAATTTATCAGCGTGGAAATTGGGGCAATGCGAATGCGATCGTCGTTCGCCCAGATGGCGGGTTAGAAGGTGCGGCTGACCCACGCGGCGAAGGCACTGCTGCTGGATACTAAAGAGCTAAAACTGGTTAATCCAGTGATGCAGAACAATCATGAAAACTGCTAATCCAACGATTACCATCGGAATAATTCCTAAACTGGTTTGATTGGCAAGCCAGCCGAGTAAAGTTGGAATGGTTGCTGCTCCTAAACTTGCCGTACTTGTCATCAACCCGATCGCAGAGGGAACTAGTGCAGCTTCTACTCGTTGCGGAACGAGCCAGATCACAGTCGGAAAAATTGCTGCCAAAGCAAATCCCATCACAAACAAACTCCAAAGCTGCGTTGGAAAAAGCCACCAAACCCCCGCACTGAACAATAACAATCCGAGTGAATAAATAATCGTGCGGATTGCTCCAAACCAGCGAACCATCTGACCCATCGAAAATCGACCGAGTGTTAAACCTGCCCAATAGCCGCTGACGCTATAGCCTGCAAGCCAAGTTACAGTACCCCGATCGACCGTTTGCACTGTATATGACCAATTCCCGATCGAGGCTTCTGTTCCCACATAAACAGCGAGAAGCAGTGCCGAAAGTACGATCGTCGGAGTCCGAAAAATCATGCGAAGATTCGATCGAGTCGATGCAGTCGCTTCAATTCTCTGAGTTAAAGGGCGATAGTGATGCACAATCGCCCAAATCATTCCAACAATGACAAGCCCGGCAAAGCTCGCAAACACCAAATAGACATAGCGCCAATTAACTTGTGCTTCCAGGAGCGTTGTCGCGATCGCGGGTCCTAATAAAGCACCAATTCCATAGAACGCATGGAGAAAACCCATCTGATTCGCATTTTGCTGATTGCTTGCGATGAACGTATTCATACCAGCATCGATTAGCCCAATTCCGAGTCCTAAGAGCGTGCCCGATGCGACCATCATGCTCCAATGAGTCGTTGAAGCATAAATGGAAAGCGCACTGGTCAGAGAAATGGCTGCCAGTAGAATCATGCGAGCTAAACCGAGATGGCTCACCAACGCGCCACTATTCAATGCAGCGATCACATAGCCTGTAATTTGGCTGAGAAACAAAAAAGTGATACTTGCCGGATTGAGTTGAAATGTTTTCAAAATCGAAGGTAGTAGAACGCCCAATCCACCTTCTGCAATTCCGATCGCGATAAACGAGTAGAATGCTAAAACAATCCCAATCCAGCTAGCATCAGTGCGGCGCTTTGAGAAGACCATACGATTAACTTCGCTGTCCGTTCAGTGTGAAGGTCTGAGTTGAAGTCCCATCTAACACTTCAGCAGTTCCCGTTAACGTGTTCTGAACGACTTGAGCATTGATGCGAACCTGAATGTCTTGACCCTTAAATTTTTGCCGATGTTCGAGTGTGAAACGATCTCCTACAAGTTTGATCTGAGGCAGGCTAATTGTTGTTCCCGCAATTTCCCCGGTAGCACTCGCATTTTGAAAGGTTTGTTTCATCTGCAATGTATAAGGGATAGATTGTCCGGAAGCACTAGAGAGTGTGCCTGTCCAAGTTCCTTCCACAGGTGCGGGAATGATCCAAAGATAAGCCGATCGATTGTTGACTAGCACTCGTTTATCCGGTGTCCAATCTCCCATTGCAAACGCATGAGAAACAACACGGCTGCCTGGTTTGAGGTCACTTAATAGCTTCGGGCGCAGTTGTAAATTGATCTTGGGCAACAGATACAAGGTGACGACTGAGGCTTCACTAAAATTAGTTTGAAAGAGGTCTTGCTGAATAAATTGAACGCGATCGCTTACGCCTGCTTCTCTTGCATTTGCATTACTGCGATTGACTAATCCTGGATTAATCTCAACTCCGACTCCTCGTTTTGCGCCGAATTTCTGAGCCGCAGTAATCACTAATCTGCCATCGCCTGAACCTAAGTCATAAACGATGTCCTCTCGCCCAACATTGGCTAATTCCAACATTCCCATCACAACTTCTTCCGGCGTTGGAACATAAGGAACAGCCGGATTGATCAGCTCTGAGCTAGGTTGAGCCTGTGTAATAGTCGGTTGAATAGTAACGACTGACAGTGCAATCAGGACTCCGAGAAACTTGAGCGATCGACGCATGAATTCTTTCCTCACAGTAACCTCTGGAGATCTAACGGATTCAGACGTGCTGGATCATCTATCGGAGAGAGGAGTTGTGTGTGGAGGAGTTGAGTGGGTCTCGTAGTTGGTCGAGGTGGGGAGTGGGGGGAAGACTAGAAATAATTTTTGCTCCCACTCTCCCCACTCCCCACTCCCCATCACTTACGCTCTGGATGCGCCGACACCTCCGGCGGTGGATTGCCTAGGAAATTCACGGCTGCAATCAATTGATAGAGTCGCCCTAAATCTCGTTGATTAAAATTCAAAATTAATCGCGGTAAGCCATAACTCTCATCTTGGGCTTCTTGTGGCAATGGCTTCGTCTTCTCGATTCTGCCCGTCACTAAAATGTCCCGAAAGCGATCGTTCAACTCATCAACTGCTGCATCACTCAATTCTGTCTTCAAGCGCAGCACTAGCTGGCTGCCGACATAACGGCTAGAGTGATACACCTGATAGAAACTCGAAATCGCGTTACAAGCTACATCGAGATCATCAGTAATGGTATACAGGCTCGGATCATCGGCACTGATCAACCCCCGTTTCATCAACTGTTTGTGAATGTACTCTGACCAGTCGTGCCAATAATGTCCACCCGGTTTGTCAATCAGCACCAATGGCACCGGAGCCGATTTGCCCGTCTGCGTCAGAGTCAAACATTCAAACGCTTCATCCTGCGTGCCAAACCCACCTGGAAACAACGCTAACGCATCACTTTCTTTCAAGAAAAAGACCTTGCGCGTGAAGAAATACTTGAACGGAATTAATTTGGGATCGCCTTGAATAAAATGATTCGCGCCCTGCTCAAACGGCAATTGAATATTCAAGCCAAATGACTTGTCCATGCCAGCCCCTTCGTTTCCGGCTGCCATAATGCCGCCGCCAGCACCCGTGATCACCATGTACCCTTGCTGAGTCACGCATTTCGCAAACTCTTTCGCCTGCTCATACTCTTCCGTTCCAGGCTTAATCCGCGCTGACCCAAAGATCGAAACTTTTCGGATATGCCGATAGGGATAAAAGGTGGTAAACGCCCGCTCCATGTCCTGAAGCGACGCATTCAGAATTTTCCAATCTAAGCGATCGATTTCGTCCTGAGAAATTCGGGCAATCAGACCCAGGGCTTGAGCAATCAGCGCGCCATGTTGCATCTCGGGCAAATGATCCAGAAGCTCGTTGAGCGTCGATCGTAAAGACTGGACATTCAGCATCGATCGAGAAGGTTGAGGCAAATCCGAAGGGTTAGCAGTCATGTAGATTTTCCTTACAGGGGCATTCTATTTTAGCGAGACAGGGCGCACTGGGAATGCCCGTATCGACACTGAAAAACGCCCTAGCACTCAAGTCTAGGGCGTTATCAGCACTGTGACAAATGAATTTAACAAATGAGACGAATCCAGGCGAATCAAGAAACTTGTCGAAACTGGTCTTAGAGGTGTTTGTCTAAAGTGTTCGATAAGGTGGTCTTGGGAACAGCACCAACGACCATATCAACCCGCTGACCGCCTTTGAAAATCATCAGCGTCGGAATACTACGAATTCCAAATCTGCTGGCAACACCTGGGTTCTCATCGGTATTAAGTTTAACGACTTTGACCTTGCCTTCGTATTGCGCTGCAATCTCATCGACAACAGGCGCAACCATGCGGCAGGGACCGCACCAAGGAGCCCAAAAATCTACGAGAACTGGGACTTCACTCTGAAGCACTTCCTGGTCAAACGACGAATCTGTAACTTGTGCGGTTGCTGACATTACCTGAAAATCCTTGCCTTTGTTTCATTTGACGAAATTCTACCATAGCAAAACGGTCAGGAGTTATTCACATTGCAGACATAAATAGATACATAAAATTAGATACAAAAGTTTTGGATAAGGTTGAATTTTGTAGCGGAATGAAGTGAGGTGGACGGGAGTTTGGAGGGCAGAGAGGGCAGCGTAACGAAATGTCCTTGACGATCGCTGCTTTGAGATGAACCAAACGCAGTAAACTGAAAATCTAATCGTGATTCATTTTGACTCCTGTGACTTTACGCTTGTCTCTCGCAAACCCCGCTCAGAACGAAGAATTGCCCAGAGTACAGCCTTGGCGCGGCTTGATTCATGGCTATCGTCGCTATTTGCCCGTGACAGATCAAACGCCCGTGATCACGCTGCACGAAGGGAATACGCCATTGATCCCGGTTCCTGCGATCGCGCGGGAGATTGGTCGGCAGGTGCAGGTGTTTGTGAAATACGACGGTCTGAATCCGACGGGCAGCTTTAAGGATCGTGGCATGACGATGGCGATCTCGAAAGCGAAGGAAGCAGGCGCGGAAGCGGTCATTTGTGCGAGTACAGGTAATACCTCAGCAGCGGCGGCGGCTTATGCGCGGCGTGGCGGTATGCGAGCGTTTGTGCTGATTCCGGATGGCTATGTGGCGTTGGGTAAGTTGGCGCAAGCGTTGCTGTATGGGGCAGAAGTGCTGGCGATTAAAGGGAATTTTGATCGCGCGTTAGAAATTGTGCGCGAGATGTCTCAGAATTATCCGGTGACGCTGGTTAATTCGGTGAATCCCTATCGCTTAGAAGGACAGAAAACGGCGGCGTTTGAAGTCGTTGATGTATTAGGTGATGCGCCGGATTGGTTATGTATTCCTGTAGGAAATGCAGGAAACATTAGTGCGTACTGGATGGGATTTAACCAGTATCACCAAGAAGGTCGATCGTCGAAATTGCCGAAGATGATGGGATTCCAGGCGGCGGGATCGGCTCCATTAGTGACAGGTGAGCCATTTAAACATCCAGAAACCTTGGCAACGGCGATTCGGATTGGGAATCCGGCAAATTGGCATAAAGCGATCGCGGTTCGAGATGCCAGCCAAAGTAGTTTTAATGCGGTGACGGATGAAGAAATTCTCCATGCCTATCGGATGTTGGCATCGCAGGAAGGAATTTTCTGTGAGCCTGCGAGTGCGGCTTCGGTTGCTGGATTGCTGAAAGTGAAGGATCAAGTGCCAGAAGGTGCGACTGTGGTTTGTGTTTTAACAGGCAACGGCTTGAAAGATCCAGATTCTGCGATTAAGTTCAGCGAGAATAACTTTAAGCAAGGAATTGAACCTGGTTTAGAGGAAGTTGCGAAGGCAATGGGATTCTAATGTCCTGAGAAGCTAGCTCAAGTGATCTAAATGGAGTTTCGTAGTACAAGACACAACGCGATTGGGTGTGCTTGCTACGATTCCATTTAGATAGTTTGAACTTCAGGATGGGGCGAATGGTCAGCACGATTCGATCGACTGTTTATCCGAAAGATTGCACCTTTGCACCTTCGGATTGGGATGCGTTGGCTCCATTTTGGTATCCGATCGCATTTAGTCGAGAGGTCACGGATCAGCCGATTGCTGCAAAGCTCTTAGATCAAAGGTTGGTGGTATGGCGAACCTCAGCAGGCGTTTCAGTTGCAAATGATATTTGCTTGCATCGCGGCATTCCGCTCAGTATGGGCTTTGTGGAAGGCGATCATTTAATCTGCAAATATCATGGGTTTCATTATTCAACCGACGGACGCTGTGTTTTGGTTCCTGCCGATCCTGATGCTTCGATTCCTGCAAAACTTTGTTTGAAGACTTATCCGGCGATCGAGGCTTATGGTTTAGTCTGGACTTCGCTGGGTGGGGGCGATCATCCCCTGCCTGATTTTCACGAGTGGGACGATTCGGATTATCAGCAAATTTTACCTGAAGCGGTTGATCTCAATGCTGCGGCTGGGCGGCAGATGGAAGGATTTCTGGATGTGGCTCACTTTGCTTGGGTACATCAGAAATCGTTTGGCGATCGCAGTAATCCGATTGTGCCGCACTATGAAGTGACAAAAACGCCAACGGGATTACGGGCTGAGTATTTGAGCAATGTCAGCAATTTTCCTAAAGCGATGCAAGATCGCGCCCCGGCAGATTTTCAGTGGATGCGAATTTTTGAAGTCTTTTTACCTTTTACGGCGCGGTTGACGGTGCTATTTCCGAATGAAGGACGGCTTTGTATTTTGAATGCTGCGTCTCCTGTTTCAGCCCGAAAAACTCGCATCTTTTGCCCGATTTGTCGGAACTTCGATAAAGACATGTCTCTTGAACCTGTGTACGAATTTAACTATCAAGTATTCGCAGAAGATCAAGAAGTCGTCGAAGCTCAATATCCTGAAGATTTGCCTCTTGAACTGAGGGCTGAATCTCATATTCGGGCGGATCAAACGTCGATCGCATATCGCAAAGGATTAAGTGCGCTCGGTCTTGGTGCAACGTATACGGCTTGATTGCCGATCTATCTCGCTGAGTTGAACGACGATCAAACCTTCCAATATGACGATCAAATTAAGTTGAACGACGATCAAACTAAGTTGAACGACGATCAAACTAAGTTGAACGACGATTTAGATTATCGATGAGCGTGTTGGCGTATCGTCGGACTTGAAGAGAAAGGGATATCGATCGTGCTTAACCTCAGAATGGTCTATTGTTCAAGTCGAACTGTCGCAACTCAACTGGAACGGAACGTTGTGTAGGTAGAATGTGTTGCTTGAAAATGTCTCACTTAATTTTTGAGTGTTAGAATTACCACTGAGCCTGTGAGATGTGTTTCTGGAACACCTCCAAGGTGTAGGCTGATGTTCCGTCAGCCGAGCGCGGACGAGCCGTGTTAAATTTCTGAATCAACAGATCGCAGGCAGAACCGCTCACAGTCTCCACCTCAATCTTTGCATTGCGTCTTGAAGTAATGAGAGAAAAGAACATTGGTTGTTTTAAAGGCGTTGAAGCAAGGGTCAAAGAAATACTTTCTGTTGATGGCAGACTTGGCTATTTATTGAGAGGCATAGTAGAGAAGCTCTCAGGCAAAGTTTCTAACTATAAAATAAACGATTTATCAGAATGGCTTGAATTACCTACTACTGCTTTAAAGCCTTGGTTGGGCGGAATACCAGATGAGTATAAATATGAAAGCTTTAAAATTCCAAAGAAAAATGGTCGTGGAAGCAGAAAAATAGATGCGCCTAATCACACCTTAAAAACTTTGCAGCGAGGCGTTTATCATAGGCTTCTCAAAAGACTTCACTTACATCAAGCGGCAACAGCTTATATTCCTGGAAAGTCAATATTTGATAATGCACTACCTCATGTTGGACAAAAAATTGTTATTAACATTGATCTCAAAGACTTTTTTGGAAGTGTTAGCTCAGATAAAGTTTATCGATATTGGCGTTTTCTAGGTTGGGATGTTGAAACGTCTATCATCTTGAAAAATATCTGTTGTTATAGAGGTAGTCTACCTCAAGGTTCACCTACAAGCCCTGCGCTCAGCAACTTGTGTAATCAATTGTTAGATGCTCGTTTAGAAGGTCTGGCAAAAAAGAACAAGGGGCAATATACCCGGTATTCAGATGACCTCACATTTTCATTTTCAAACTCTCATACATATAAGAGAGGTATTTTAGATCGGATTCATCAAATCCTTGCCTCTGAAGGTTATGAGATTCAGGAGAAGAAGAAAATTCGTATACAGCGACCTCATCAACGTCAAATTACAACAGGTCTAGTGGTGAATGATAAAGTTAATTTGCCTAAAGAGGTGAGAAAGCGAATTCGCGCCATGCGGCATCATTTCGCAAAGGGAACTCTTTCAAAAAAAGATACAGAGCGACTAGTAGGATATGAGAGCTTGCTAAAAATGATTGACAGAGTAAATATTGCTAATGCGCCGCGGCGAATAGAATTTAATAAATTGGTTGAATTTTCAAATCCGTCGTTTAAGCAATTAGACTCTCTTAGTATGAATAAAGTACTGTTTCTAGCTTCAAGTCCATTAGATGAAGCACGATTACGCTTAGATAAAGAAGCACATGAGATTGATGAAGGGCTACGCCGTTCTAATAAGCGGGATCAATTTAAACTAGAGCAAAGATGGTCAATTGGTACTGATGGTTTACGTCGAGCATTATTAGATATAGAACCCAAAATAGTTCATTTTAGTGGTCATGGCTCAGGAGAAGATGGAATAATTGTAGAAGATGATAGCGGTATGTCGAAATTGATCAGCAATGAGGCTTTAGCCCGATTATTTGAACTATGTTCTGAACATGTCGAGTGTGTTTTACTTAATGCATGTTATTCCGAAGTTCAAGCAACTACGATTGCTCAGCACATTAATTATGTAATTGGCATGAGCCAATCAATTGGAGACAAGGCCGCAATAAAATTTGCAACGGGATTTTATGATGCTTTAGGTGCTGGAAAAACAATTGAGATAGCATTCGAATTTGGTTGTAACGCTATTCAGTTAGAAAATATTCCAGAGCATTTAATTCCCAAAATCAAAAAGAAAAGTCGTAATTAAGAGCCTGTTGCAAATCTACAATCGTGCTATGTTCCTGATCTGCCCGAATTCGAGGTCGAGTTTCATCAAACGCACGTCTAATGGCGTTCCAATAGCACTGACTTCAAAGCCATCATTGGCGATAATGTAGAGACGCTCTTGAAATGTGAACTGTCGTATGACTACTCGGCTAGAAGTTGAATCAGCTATCAAACAATTGCCAGAGAGTGAAGTTCGCGATCTGGCAAAGTGGCTTCAAGACTATCTCGATGAAATGTGGGATCAGCAAATTGAAACGGATGTAGCATCAGGAAAATTAGATCACCTCATTGCTCAGGCAGAAAAAGATATTGTAGCCAACAACGTGAGGTCAAAAATTCAGGCGGAAGATCTACTAACCAAACCCAATTCTCTGAACAGTAAAAAGAAAACAGGAGACTGATTTAGTAAGGCTCTTTAGAGCAGAAGAGGCAACACTTCTCTAGGTTTCAGGTTACGGCTGCTCAAGTTAAAATTAGAAAGCAGTCGTTGAAATGAGGTCAAGACAATGACAGTTCGACAACCCCGCTATCCCAAAGAAGAATTTGCTCGACGTGGCGATGAGATTTATGAATCTCAGGTGCGATCGCAAGTTGAGGAAGGCAATCACGGCAAGATTGTGGCGATCGACATCGAAACTGGAGCCTTTGAGGTCGCTGATGATTTACTGACCGCATCTAAGCAACTCACCGCAAGATTACCAGATGCTCAGACTTGGTTTGTGCGCATTGGGCATCCAGCCGTTGATCATTTTGGCGCACGGAGTTTAAGACCGAAGCCATGATGGAGGGACGGGTAAATCAATATTGTGAGGCGACATTATCGATCGTCATCAGAAGCAATACGACAACGCAGCTGGTAGATGCCGTAATTGATACAGGATTTTCTGGCTTTCTAACCTTGCCCTCTGAAATCATCTCCACATTGAGATTGAGTTGGGAAGGTCGAGATTTCGCAACATTGGGCGATGGATCTTCCTGTACGTTCGAGGTTTACCTTGGGTCTGTCATCTGGAATGGGCAGTACCGCGAAATTTATATCAACGAGTCAGAGACAGTTCCTCTAATTGGAATGCGATTATTACGAGGCTACGAATTACAGATTCAAACCATTGAGGGTGGCTCTGTAAAAATCGATGCTTTGCCAAACGCCATTTAGCAACTACTCATGAGGCAGGGTCTAGCAACAAAAATTCAGGCGGAACTCGATCGACTAACCAAACCCCATTTTCTGAACGATAGAACATAAAGCCAGCTTGCTGCATCGCGATCGTATCAACGCTCAACACGACAGGATGACCGTGACGCATTCCGACTTTTTTCGCAGTCTCGATCGATTCCGACAAATGCACATGATGACGATTCATCTTGAGCAAGCCAGATTGCAGAATTGATTCGACTGAAGATTCTGCTGTGCCGTGATAAAGGATATCCGGCGGGATTCGGGGTTCTAATTGCAAATCTACGATCGTGCTATGTCCCTGATTTGCCCGAATTCGAGTTCGAGTTTCATCAAACGCGAAACGCTGTTTATCGCACAGTGCAACAACCTGATCCAGTTCAGTGCGAGTGATCGAAAACCGAGCCGCAGCACAAGCGTTGAGTAACAATTCAACTTCGACCCAACCTCCCGGAGCCAGCGTAATTCCAAGACGCTCCGGCGTATGTCGCAAATGTTTACTCAAATATTTACTGATTTTGACTCGTCTTGTCGTATCCATATAATACAGAATATACTACAACTATTCTAGCTACAGACGGGATCTCGTCAACTAGAATAAGTAGGCACAAGGTTTTAACATCGCTAGGAGACGCATTCGTGGAGTCCCGTTACACCCCCGCCGAAATTGAGGAAAAGTGGCAAAAAGTCTGGTCAGAGACGAATCTAGATCAGACCCCAGAACAGAGCGACAAGCCGAAATTCTACGCTCTGTCGATGTTTCCTTACCCATCCGGCAATCTTCACATGGGGCATGTGCGCGTCTATACGATCGTCGATGTGATTGCCCGTTTGAAGCGAATGCAGGGCTATCGCGTCTTGAATCCGATGGGATGGGATGCCTTTGGATTGCCTGCGGAAAATGCAGCGATCGAGCGAAATGTCGCACCCGCAAATTGGACGTATCAGAACATTGATCAGATGCGTGCTCAATTAAAACAGTTGGGCATTTCCTTTGATTGGTCAAAAGAATTAGCAACCTGCTCGCCGGATTATTATCGCTGGACACAGTGGATTTTCTTGGAATTCTTCAAAGCAGGCTTGGCTTATCAGAAAGAAGCAACTGTCAATTGGGACCCGATCGATCAAACCGTTTTGGCGAATGAGCAAGTCGATGCGGATGGAAGATCTTGGCGATCGGGTGCGAAAGTCGAGCGGAAATTGTTGCGGCAGTGGTTCTTGAAAATCACAGACTATGCAGAACAATTGTTAGTCGATTTGGACAAGCTGAAAGGATGGCCCGATCGCGTGAAGTTGATGCAGGCAAACTGGATCGGCAAGTCTACTGGCGCACAAGTTACTTTCACAACAGAAGCAGGCGACGAGATTGTTGTCTTTACAACTCGCCCAGATACCTTGTGGGGTGCTTCTTTCATGGTCTTGTCTCCTGAGCATCCGTTAGTTGAGAAATTAACAACTCCGGAACAATCAGCAGCAATCAAACAATATCAGGAAGCTGCTGCTGCAAAAAGTGATTTAGATCGAACGGCTGAAGGTCAAGAAAAGACTGGCGTTTGGACAGGAAGCTATGCGATCAATCCAGTCAACGATCAGAAGATTCCGATTTGGATTGCAGACTATGTGCTGATGGACTATGGAACAGGGGCAATTATGGCAGTTCCAGCCCATGACCAGCGCGATTTTGAGTTTGCGAAAAAGTTCAATTTGCCGATTCATGTGGTCGTACAACCTGCTGATCAAACTTTGGATAGTTCAACCATGACTGAAGCCTATCCAGGCGAAGGTGTAATGGTGAATTCAGGTGAGCTAAATGGTGTACCCGCAGGTAAAGGTAAAGGTCAGAGTGTCGAAAAAGCGATCGCGTTTTTAGAAGCTCACCAAAAAGGTAAAGGCACATCGAACTATCGGTTAAGAGATTGGTTGATCTCGCGTCAAAGATACTGGGGCGCACCGATTCCGATTATTCACTGTCCGAACTGTGGAGCCGTTCCGGTTCCTGATGCAGATTTGCCGGTGAAATTGCCTGAAGATGTGGAATTTTCCGGGAAAGGTGGCTCGCCTCTGACTCAGATCGAATCCTGGCTAAATGTTCCTTGTCCTAGTTGTGGAACACCTGCGAAGCGGGAAACGGACACGATGGATACCTTTATCGATTCATCGTGGTATTTCTTGCGCTATCCCGATGCGAACAATGATCAAGCTGTGTTCGACAAAGCGATTACCAATGATTGGATGCCCGTTGATCAATATGTAGGCGGGATTGAACATGCGATCTTACACTTGTTGTATTCGCGGTTCTTTACGAAAGTGCTGCGCGATCGCGGATTGCTCAACTTTGATGAGCCGTTTGAGCGGTTACTGACGCAAGGCATGGTTCAAGGCAGAACCTACAAGAATCCGACCACTGGAAAGTATGTCATCCCGGCAGATATCAAAGATCCGGCGAATCCAGTTGATCCGAATACGGGAGAGAAATTAGAAATTGTCTTCGAGAAAATGTCGAAGTCGAAGCACAACGGCGTTGCTCCGGGCGATGTCGTGAACAAGTATGGAGCTGATACAGCTCGGATGTTTATCTTGTTCAAAGCTCCCCCTGAGAAAGATTTGGAGTGGGAAGATGCAGACGTTGAGGGACAATATCGATTCCTCAATCGTGTCTGGAGATTGGTAGCAGACTCGAAGCTAAATCAAAAACCTGCTAAAGATTTATCCAAAGCAGAGAAAGATTTACGTCGATCGATTCACACTGCAATCAAGGAAATCACCGAAGATTTGCAAGGTGAGTATCAATTCAATACGGCTGTTTCTGAATTGATGAAATTGAGCAATGCCTTAAGCGATTTTGCTCAAAAAGATTCTCCGGTCTATGCAGAAGGGATTGATACGTTACTGCGCTTGTTAGCTCCTTTCGCGCCTCATATGGCTGAAGAGTTATGGAGATCGATTGGTCATTCTGATTCGATTCACACTCAATCTTTCCCGATCGTTGATCCGGGTGCTTTAGTTGCCGATGAGAAAACGATCGTGATTCAAATCTTAGGTAAAACGCGCGGAACAATCGAAGCGGCAACTGCGATCGCAGATGACAAAGCTGCTTTAGAGCAATTCGCCCGTGATTCTGAGATTGCAAAACGCTATATCGAAGGTAAGGAGATCAAGAAAGTGATTGTCGTGCCTGGGAAGTTAGTAAACTTCGTTGTCGCGTAGGAGATTGATCGAGTAACAGAATGCCGAAAAAGATCCGAGAGCTAAAAAGCCTGCTGTTAAAGGCAGGCTTCACAAGTGAATCTGGAAAAGGAAGCCATACCAAATGGTCGCATCCTCTTCTCCCTGGAAAATTAACTCTGTCTGGAAAAGATGGCTCCGATGCGAGACCTTACTAAGAAAAAGATGTCTACGAAGCCATTGAGAAAGTAGAAAGTAAGCGAGATCAGGAGGAAGGTTAAAAATGCAATATCGATATACGATCCTCATCCAATGGTCTGACGAAGATCAGTGCTATGTTGTAAGTCTGCCTGAGTGGGGTGAATTCTCTCACACTCATGGTGAAACTTATGCAGAAGCCCTTCAAAATGCTCAAGAGGTTTTAGAACTGCTAGTAGAATCAGCACTTGCAGAAGGTGAACCACTTCCAGAACCTCAAACTTTCGGTAAAACTCTACAAGCAGCTTAAACAATGACGACTCTAGAAAACTACGATCCGAGCGGTGTTGGTGTTACTGGTCGGCTGTTTGGATTGCCCTTTGACTATGATTCAGCAAATCTGATTATCTTAGGTGTGCCTTGGGAAGTAACCGTCTCTTACAGTGCAGGGACAGCGAGAGGAGTTGAAGCAACTTTGAATGCTTCAACTCAGCTCGATCTATTTGACTTCGATAATCCCGATGGTTGGAAGCAAGGTATCTTCATGCCTGAAATTCCCCAGCATATCTTAGAGAAGAGTGATGCATTAAGACCCCAAGCAGCAAGAATTATCGATCGCTTAGAGTCTGATGAAAAGCTAGATGCAGAACTCACTGAACTACTAGCGACCATTAACCAAGACTGCGAAGCTACTAATCAATGGCTCTTTGAAGAGACAAGCAAAGCTTTGAGTCAAGGTAAAAGAGTCGGATTGATCGGTGGGGATCATAGTGTGCCGCTGGGATATTTGAGAGCGATCGCACAACATTACTCCTCTTTTGGCATTCTCCACATTGATGCTCATGCTGACTTACGAGAAGCTTACGAAGGCTTTGAGTTTTCCCATGCGTCGATTATGTACAACGTACTGAAACTGCCACAAATGATAAAGCTTGTGCAAGTTGGCATTCGGGATGTGTGTATTGATGAAGTGGAATTGATTCAAAAGAGCGATCGTATTTCAACTTACTTCGATCCCATGCTGAAACAAAAAGAATATGCGGGGATTCCTTGGCTGGAGACGTGCAAGCAGATTGTCTCAGAACTCCCGCAGGATGTTTATATCAGTGTCGATGTCGATGGATTCGACCCGAAGCTTTGCCCAGAAACGGGTACACCTGTACCGGGAGGTTTGGAGCTAGAACAAGCATTTTGTCTGTTCCGTGAAGTCGTGAACAGTGGGCGAAAAGTGATTGGATTTGATGTCGTGGAAATTGGAAATGCTGAATGGGATGGAAATGTCGCGGCTCGAATAGTTTACAAGCTAAGTAATTTTATGGATCTGTCGTGGAAGAATTAGACTATTGATAGATTCTATAGATAAGGAAAAACGCGGAGAGACAGTGGTAAAAAATAAATAGCCCACTGTTTTGTCCTGCCTGTGCCTCCCAGAAAGTCAACAAAATCGGTTCAGCGTCAAGCTGATACGGTGTCACGTCGCATTTTCATTAGCTACCGAAGCCAAGATCCAGATAAATCCTTGGCCGCGGAGTTTCAGCGATCGCTCATCGACTCAGGTCACACCGCATTTATGGCAGGTGAAAGCATTCGCTTGGGTGAAAATTGGTCAGACCGAATCGATATCGAATTGCAGCAGTGTGACTATTTGCTGTTACTGCTATCACCTCAGTCAGCAGTCAGTGAAATGGTGACAGAAGAAGTACGGCGCGCCAGAGAGTTAAGAGATACGCGAGGCGAAAACCGCCCGATTCTCTTACCAATTCGCGTTAATTTTCCGTTTGATTCTTCTTTGAACTATGACTTACGAGGATATTTACAACGAATTCAGCAACGGGAATGGAAATCGGAACAGGATACGCCGAAGATTTTGCAGGAAGTGTTGGAGTTAATTGGAGCAAATGCTGAGTGGATTGCTGAGCAACAAGACGAACCAGCAGTATTACGGCAAAATCATCCAGACGATCCACCGTTACCGATCGCTGAACCAGAGCTTGATCCTGAACTATATCGAGAACCTGGAGGAGCTGTTGCGCTGGATTCAGATTTGTATATCGATCGAGGAACGATCGAAGCAGATTGTTATCGAGAGATTTTGCAGCCTGGAGCGTTAATTCGGATCAAAGCACCGAGACAGATGGGCAAAACTTCGCTGATGGCGAGAACGCTGAATCACGCAAGGCAACAAGGTTATCAGACGATTTCTTTTAGTTTTCAGCGCGCAGATCGGCAGTGTTTTTCAGATTTAGATTTGTTGTTGCGCTGGTTTTGTGAGCAGGTTGGACGCAGGCTGAAGCGGTTGTCTCAGCTAGATGAGTATTGGAAGACTGGCGGGAGTAAAGACAAATGTTACTACTATTTCTTGGAATGTTTGCTAGAGGAATTGGATCAGCCGTTAGCGATCGCAATGGATGAAGTCGATTTGGTGTTTCCGCATCGGGAAGTGGCGGATGACTTTTTTGGATTGTTGCGATCGTGGTTTGATGCAGCGCGATGTGGCGATACAGATAGTGAATATTGGCAGAAATTGCGGCTCGTGATTGTGCATTCGACTGAGGCGTATGTGCCGCTGGATATGAATCAATCACCGTTTAATGTGGGCAAAAATGTCGAATTGGAGGAGTTTACGCGATCGCAGATTCAGGATTTGGCACAGCGGTATCGATTGCACGCAGAGGTCGTTGATGCGGTTGCAACATTGGTTGGAGGACATCCCTATCTAGTTCGTAAGGCGTTTTATCATTTGCGGCGGCAGGATGTGACGTTGGAGCAATTGAGGCAAACGGCAGCAACGGAAGCGGGAATTTATAGTGATCATTTGCGGCGGCATTTGCTGAATTTGCGCCTGTATCCGCAGTTAGTAGAATCATTGCGGCAAGTCGTTGTCAAAAGTAAGCCTGTCGAGTTGGAAGCGGAGCCTGCTTTTAAGTTGGAGAGTATGGGGTTGATTACGTTGCAGGGAAATGAGGCAAGACCGCGATGTGAGTTGTATCGATCGTATTTTCAAGACCATCTGAAGACTTAACCATGAACACGACATCCAATCACTACTACAAAGTTGGCGGCAGTTTGGATCGGGATGCACCGAGCTATGGGGTGCGGCAGGCGGATGAGGATTTTTATCAGGCACTCAAAGCTGGAGAGTTTTGCTATGTGCTGAATTCTCGTCAAATGGGCAAGTCAAGTCTGCGGGTGCGAACAGTGGCAAGGTTAGAAGCAGAGGGGATCGCTTGTAGTCAGATTGATATTACGTCGATCGGGAGTCGAGGGATCACGGCATCAGAGTGGTATTGGGGTGTAGTGCGGCGATTGGCGCGATCGTTCAAAACATCTATCGATCTAAAAACTTGGTGGCAGGAGCGAGCAGAAGCTTCTCCAGTTGATCGTTTGAGTCAGTTTATTGAAGAGGTATTGCTGGTTGAGGTGCAGTCGTCGATCGCGATTTTTATTGATGAGATTGATAGCATCTTGAATCTGGACTTTAAGGATGATTTCTTTGCGCTGATTCGGACTTGCTATAACCAACGGGCGGAAAATCCAGAATATCGACGGCTGACGTTTGCGCTGTTGGGGGTGGCAACACCTTCGGATTTGATTCAGGATAAGAGCCGAACGCCGTTTAATATTGGTCGATCGATTGATTTGCGAGGGTTGCAACTGCATGAGGTAGAACCATTGGCGCAGGGGTTGCAAGGAAAGGCGGAAGATGCGATCGCGGTTCTAAAATCTATCCTCGATTGGACAGGCGGACAACCGTTTCTGACTCAAAAAATCTGTCAATTTGTGCAATCAGAAGCGGATTGGATTCCCGCTGGACAGGAAGCGGAACGAGTGAAATTTCTGGTGCAGTCTCGTGTGATTGAGAATTGGGAAGGGCAGGATGAACCTGAGCATTTGCGAACGATTCGTAATAGAGTACAGTTTGATGAGCAGCAAATAGGAGAATTACTTGGGCTGTATCAGCAAATTTTGAGATTAGGACAAGTGGCAGCAACGGGACGTCTAGAAGAGCTTGATTTGCGCTTGACGGGATTGCTGGTAGAGCAGCAGGGCAAGCTAAAGGTTCATAACTCGATTTATGCAGAAGTGTTTGATCAAGCTTGGATTGAGCAGATGCTGGCGAATTTACGACCCTACGCAGCGTCAATTACAGCTTGGACAACTTCTGAAAGGCAAGATGAAACTCAACTTTTAACAGGCAAGGTACTGCGAGATACATTGGTTTGGGCGATCGGAAAGCGGTTGAGCTATGAAGATTATGATTTTCTGAATGCGAGTCAGGCGGCTGAGAAACGCATCATGCAGGAAGCAAATCAGATTTTGGCGGCAGCAAACCGGAAAGCACGACAACGGTTAAATTTGACAGGTGTATTGTTCGGGATAGCGGCAGCTGTGGCAACTGGAACTGGAATCTGGGCAAACACGGCTGCGAAAGCTGCCTATGAAGCTAGGACGAACGAAAAAGCTGCACATGAAAGGGCAAATGCTGCGAATCGGCAAGTAGAGACAGCACAGTCTCAATTAAGAAGCACAAATCGACAAGCAAGTCAGGCATTAGAAAACTTTCAGCAAGCAGAGCGAGAAGCTAGAACTGCAAAAGGTGATGAGAAACTAGCAAGGCAGGCATTAGCGCGGACAGAAAAAGAAGTAGATTCAGCTAGGTCAAAACTTATCCAGATTGAGCAAAAAGCAGAGCAGCAACTTGTAAAAGTTCGTCAGCAGCTTAAAGCTGCCAAGACGGAAAGAAATCAAGCAATTCAGGAAGCTCAAAATGCAGAGCGTGACTTTCAGGCGTTTGTTCCTAAAATGAATAGCCTTATAGCTCAGTTCAATGGGTTGCGAAAAGACCTTGTGATTAATCTTTTGAATTTAGGTAGTAATATGCATAGTCAAAAGAGATTTGATGATGCCATTATTGCTTATCAAAGCGGCATTGCGCTAGACCCCACTTATGCGCCTGCTTATAACGGTCTGGGCAGTGTACTACTTGACCAGAATAAATTTGATGAAGCTATGAATGCATATAGAAAAGCAATCGAACTTGACCCCACTTATGCGGCTCCTTATAGCGGTCTAGGTAGTTCACTATATTATCAAAAGAAACTGAACGAAGCTGCCACTGCTTATCGAGAAGCTATCGAACTCGACCCTTCCTTCTTTGCTGCCTATTACAATCTAGGCGGTGTATTGATCAGTCAGCAGAAATTTGATGAGGCGATTACTGCTTTCCAAAAAGCGGCTGAACTTGACCCTAAAAATCCTCTCCCTGTTAACGCTTTAGGTGAAGTGTTTCGTGCTCAAAAGAAACTAGATGAAGCCATCACTGCTTATCGAAAAGCCATTGAATTCGATCCGAAAAATGCCACGGTTTACAATAATCTAGGAATTACGTTGGGTGAGCAAAACAAGTTCGATGAATCAATTGCAGCATTTCAAAAAGCAATCGAACTCAACCCGCAATATGCTAGAGCAATCGCTAATCTCGGTAAAATTTACCATCTTCAAGGACTTAACCGGGAAGCTTTAGAACAACTCAATCGATCGATCGAGCTAGACCCCAATCTCAAGTGGGCGATCGAACTCCGCGACAAAATTCAAAAATCAGCCCCGTGAAGGCTCAAACCGAAGAACTGCGATCGCTGCACAAATGCCGGAGATGATTTGCCCAGAAAGCGATCGTATTCAGCACCACAACATTCTGAGTAAAATTAGAAGTACGATCGCTTGAATCGAGAAACTGCAATGAGCAAAGAAGAACTGCTTTTACAATATTGGCGCGAACTTCCTCCCGAATCTCAAGAAGAAGTCCTGAAACTTGCCCAATCCCTTAAACCTCAATCCGAATTTATCCCTCAAACGCCCCTTGCAGAGAAGCTGTGGGAGATTCGGCAACGTGCGATCGCAAATGGCATGAAATTACTCACCGAAGAAGAACTCGAACAAGAACTGGCAGAGCGACGGGGCGGATATCGTGAGCCTTAAGCTTGTCTATCTCGACTCCGGAGTCTTGATCAATGGTTTTCGAGGGCTGGATCAAGTGGGTATTCGCGCGCTTCAAATGCTGAACAACCCGGCAATCCAATTCGCATCCAGTGAATTTGTACGCCTAGAAACGCTGCCCAAAGCAATCTATCATCAGCGATCGGAAGAAGCACAATTTTATGAAACCTTCTTCAATGCCGTCACAATTTGGGCAAATGATTTTGATGCCATCATTCAAGCCGGAAAGCAAATTGCCTGCACCTATGGTCTAGCAGGAATGGATGCCCTTCATATTGCTGCTGCTATTTCTATTCAGGCAGAAGAATTTATAACAACAGAAAGACCAACGAAGCCAATGCATCGTGTCAAAGAACTGCAAATTACCTCAGTTTCGAGTGAAAAAGTAAGCGGTTGAGGAAGTGAGATCGCCTGAAATCTTATCAGAAGATATCTTGTCATTAGATGGAGGAATTTAAAAGCGATCGTGCCGTTGCCTAATGAGTAATCGTTATCTGCGCTCTTTCCAGTAGCCAGGTTCTCGACTACAGTGCATGACCGCAAGAATAAGAAGGTAATCTTCCTCGATCGTGTATAAAATTCCATAAGGAAACCTTCGCGTCAGACAACGCCGCACATCTTCTTCGATCTCGCTCCAACTCTCAGGCGATTCCCGAATCCGATAAATTGCATTTTCAACTGCATTGATAAAAGCCTGTGCAACTTCCGGGCGTTGCCGATTGTAATGGCGTTGCCGATTGTAATACTGAACTGCCTCAGCGTATTCTGCCAGTGCTTCAGGATGAAAGGCGTATTTCATTCAAGGAGCAATCTGACTTGAGCGAGAGCATCTTCCCCGGATATCGGTTCAACCTTGCCACGTCTCACTTCATCCCGCCGCCGCTTTGCCTCTGATGTCCAAGCCTTCTGAATCGCTGGATCGGTATCAAATTCCAAACTTTCTACCAATTTCTCAGCTAAAAGCGCCCTAGAAGCACTAGGAAGTGACAACAATTCTTCGGTAATTTGCTCGATCGATTTCATGAGTACCAGCCGACTGCCAGATTTTATCTTTAGCTTACTACTTCCCTCGAAGTTTTTGAGAATAAAAAGAAGCGGATTCGGCACCTTTCGTACATTCTTGAGTGAAATGAATCAAGTGATGAGCGACTAAACCGATATGAATCACTTGCTCGATTTTTGTCTTTTTCAACGCAGGTGATGCCATTTGCCAAAATGTCTTGCGATAGTTACTAAAAACTCCCACTCTGAGCAAGATTTTTGCAAGCATGGTTAGCCCTCGACGAATCTTATCTGGAGAGGTGCGTGCAGGCCTATTTGGAACTTTGATCCGATTCGGATAAGTGTGTTGGCATTGATAAGCAAATCGCTCGTACAGAAAGTTGGGTTCGTAAGCTGCACTAATACAGCGATTCCACATTGCAATGACTTCTTCATAGGGCATGAGAAAGTCAATATTCGATTCTCGTCCAACTTCTGAAACAATGCGTCCTTCAGCTTGGAGACGGTTCCAGAGCGGGGTTTTTGGTAAAGCGTAGAGCAGATTGATCGTCAGCATCGGAATCTGCGATCGCTCAATAAATTCCAAAATGCGATCGACCGTTTCTGGTGTATCTGTATCGAATCCTAAAATGATCCCTGAAACAACTTCCATGCCATATTGATTCAAAGTTTTGATTGCTTCGAGCATCGGCATACTCAGATTTTGCGTTTTAGAAATCGCGCGTAATGCCTCTGGCTCTGGAGTTTCAATGCCGCAGAAAACGGTGCAGAAATAAGCTTCGCGCATCATTTCAAGGAGCTTTGGACTCTGTGCTAGATTCAGCGTTGCTTCACAGGCAAATTGAACTGGATAACCGTTTGTTTTTTGCCATTCAATTAGATGGGGCAGGAGTTCTGCAACGGCTCGACGATTGCCAACAAAATTGTCATCGACAAAGTAAACGGCTCCAGGATTTCCAGCCTCTAGCATGGCATCTAGTTCTCGGAGCACTTGTTGAGGCGATTTTAAGCGGGGATCGCGACCATAGAGGGCTGGAATGTCGCAGAATTCACATTGATAGGGACAACCACTGGAGTATTGAATGTTCGCAAGAAAATATTGATTTAAGTTGAGCTTGTCATAGGCAGGTGTGGGAAATTCAGCAAGCGGTAAGCGATCGACGGTTTCAAACCGGATTTGCTGAGTCGGGCGCTGATGATGGAGATCGAGATATTCGATCATACGATCGCTAGCATCTCCTAATTCGCCGAGATGCAAGATATCAAAGTCAGAATAGTATTCTGGACAGCCTGAAACTGAGGGACCACCTAGCACAGTAATTTTTCCAGCTTGATGAGCAAGTGCATTAATGTGCTGAATTTGTGGGCGTTGGATATGCATTCCGCTGACAATCACAACATCTGCCCAACGATAATCAGCGCGGGAAGCAGGTCGAATGTTTTCATCAATAAAACGCACATCCCATTCTGAAGGCAAATAGGCAGCAACAATTAAAAGTCCCTGTGGAGGCATGAAAGCCTTTACACCTTTTAATCCAAAGGCATGATGAAAGGTGCCAAAAGATCGACTGTACTTTGGAAAAACGCAGAGAATACGGCGATGAGTAGTCGGACGATACCGGGTATTTTGGGATTGAGGAGCAACAGCATTGGGTGACCCAAGCAGACCTGTCATTACAAATCTCTCCCGAACTTATTTCTGAGGTTGTTTGAATATTAGCAGGATCAAGTTAATGCTGGAATGTTGATTGGCGAATACAGCACTCGATTTTGCTTCAAGTTGTCTTAGCTACAAACTGACCTACTGAAATCAGGAACGAAAGGTGCATTGATAGACTTAATATCTTCCGAAGGGTAGAGGCAAAATTCTCTCTAATGATTAGGAGTAACCAATGGTAGAGCTAGCTGCACGCTTGATGTTAGCAGAATTAATCTGTTGCGCCTAATGCTTTCAGCGCTAATCTCTGCGCAGAAGTAATTCCGGTTACTCCCCGAATATTTGTCCCTTCATAGGGTCGATCAGGAATGAAGGTCTGCAAACACTGTGCATCTTGCAAATCCCACATCCGAACTGTTCCATCATGGCTTCCAGTTGCGATAGTCATTGTTTCGCCTGGACGAAACGCGATCGAGGATCTGACCGAATGCATCAAAATCGGCAGTGTTTTCGCACAAGCAAAATGCTCAGTTTCCCAGAGTTTCACGGTTTGATCTAAGCTTCCACTTGCTAAAAAACGACCATCTAAACTGAAAGCAACTGTCCAGACATTGTTTTCGTGTCCCTGTAAGATCTGCACACATTCCCCGGTTTGAACATTCCAAACTCTGACGGTTTCATCTCCACTGCCGCTGGCAAGTAACGTTCCGTCTGGACTAAACGCGATCGCTTGAATTTGTCCTGTATGTCCCTGTAACACATGCAAGCACTCTGCTGCTTCCACTGACCAAATCCGAATCGTTTGATCATCACTACTACTCGCAATCACTGAGCCATCTGAACTAAAAGTAACTGCCCAAATCCAACTCGAATGTCCGGTTAAAACCTCCAAGCATTGTCCAGTTTTGACCGACCAGAGCCGAATCGTTTGATCATCGCTGCCGCTCGCTAAGATCTGACCATTCGGACTAAATGCTACAGACTGTACCCAATTTGAGTGTCCTTGTAATTGTTTGAGGCATTCCCCGGTTGCAACTGACCAAATCCGAACAGTTCGATCGAGACTACTACTCGCAGCCCATTCTCCGTTCGGATGAAAGGTGACTGAAGTGACCCAATCTTGATGTCCTCGTAGCGTTTTCGAGCAAGTTCCTGACTGGATTGACCAGAGCCGAAGGGTGCGATCTGTACTCCCGCTCGCGAGCAATTGCCCATCTGGATGAAATGCGACCGAAAAGATAGAGTTTGTATAGCCTGTGAGGGTCTTTAAACAGCGACCTGTGGTAGTGTCCCAAAGCTTAACAGTATGGTCAGTACTACCGCTGGCAATTAACTGATTGAACGCCACTGAGAAGACAGAATTTGTGTGCCCCTTGAGTGTTTGCACACATTGCCCAGTGTGGATATCCCAAACTTTAATGGTTTGATCATCGCTACTACTGACTAACCGTTGAGAATCTGAGCTAAAAGTAATTGATCGCACTCGATCGCGATGTTCACTCAAGACCTTCAAACATTCACCCGTTTCTAATGCCCATAATCGAATTGTATGATCCGCGCTTCCGCTAGCCAGCAGTTGACCATCAGGACTAAACGAAACTGACCAAATGCGATCGCGATGTTGCTGATAAATTGCCTGACATTCGCCACTCTGCATAGCCCAAATTCGCACAGTTCGGTCATCGCTGCCACTCGCTAAATACTGACCATCCGCGCTAAATGCAACCGAAAGAATTCGACCCGTATGACCCGTTAAAACTTGGTAGCATTCTCCTGTTTTAACGTTTCGCAGTTGAACAGTCGGCTCATCGCCACCACTTGCGATCGTAGTTCCATCTGCGCTAAAAGCAACAGACCAAATCGCGCTAGTATGACCTCGAAGAACTTGTAAACATTCACCAGTCTCGACTTGCCAGACTCGAATTGTTTTATCGCTGCTACAACTTGCTAGCAAGCTTCCATCAGGACTAAAAGCAACTGCCCAAACCCAGCCCCGATGTCCTGAAAGATTCAATAACGGTTCTCCAGAAGAAACTTGCCAAAGCCGCAATCCTCCTTCAGCATCGCCTGTAGCTAACTGAGTACCATCGGGACTAAAAGCAACCGTAAAGACCACGCCCAATGTGTCTGCAAATGCAGAACGACTGAGATCAGAATTTGCTAAGTTTACTCGATCGAGATTCACCTGGCGGAAATCTGCTTGCCAAATTGCTAAATCAGATAAGTCATGATGCTTCAGCCGAGGTTGGAGCTGACAAAGTAAATTTAAGAGATTTCCACCTGCATAGCCGATATCTGATACGGGATTATCTTGAAGTTGGTGAATTCTATCGACCAAAAGATGCTCGATGTTCCCTGGAGAATTTGCTTGTAAAGTCGAGATTACAGGCTGCAAACTCAATCGAATTTGAGCCTCTCGAACATCATCACTAGCTTGGGGTTTGAGCAATGCGTGAGTTTTTAAGCGGAGCAGCTCTCCGGTTTGAATTTCTTGGCAAATTTTTTCAACCAAGCAATCAGTCACGTATTCCATGATCACAGGCTGGAGCGAAAATTTCGCATTCACCTTTTCGATTAAAGAGCGTTGCTCTAGGAGTTCTAAAATCTCGATCAATCGCTGCACTGAAAGCGGCGGAAATATGTCAGCTTTGAGTTCTGAAAATGAAACTGGCTCACGGTACACTGCTAGCCAATCCATCACCGTTTTTTCGGACTCTGAGAGCCGCTGAAATTGTTGCTCGATCAGCGATCGAATATTACCTAATGCCCAAGCATCCTGGCTGAGAAAATCCGCTAATTGTCCATCAAATAAATTCTGAATCGTCGTGGAAATCATTTTCAAGGCTAAGGGATTGCCTGAATATCCGGCGATCAATCGGCTCCAGTCCGTCTCTGTGCCGCGAAAGGTTCCCTTAATTTGCAAAAGCTGCTGTCCCGCTGCAAGCGTTAAGCCGCGCAACATCAGCGATCGCACAGGTAGCACATTGCCTTCTAGCATACCAATTTCATAAGGTTTCTCGCGGCTCGTCAGCACACTACAACTCTGATGAATCGTTTCTCCAAGCTGCCGAAACAATTCTCCATATTGCTCATAGCCACTGCGATACTGATTCCCTTGCAGAACGGTTTCAACATTGTCCAGTACGAGCAAACAGCGTCGCGATCGCATTTCTTGCAATAATCGAGAAATCGTCACATCTCGCTGATTAGAAATTGCTTCACTAGATAACACCTGAATCACGTCTAGCAGCAATTCCTGCACAGATGGAGCATTTCTGAGCGATCGCCAAATAATCCAGTCGAACTGGTTTTGGAGCTGTTTTGCAAGCTTCACCGAGAGCAAAGTTTTACCCATCCCGCCGATCCCAACAATCGAGATCAAGCGGCATTGATCCTCACAAATCCACTGCTGTAACTGAGATAGCTCATGCTCTCGCCCACAAAAAAAACTCACATCGACAGCATCGCCCCAATCTTGAGCTTGAATGATTTGTTTGCTAATGACTGGTTGTCTCTGTTCTTGAGATTGAAAGCGTCGCTCGATCGCGGCTCGAAAACTGGTTTTATTGACTTTTTCACCCAGAACTTCTGACAACAATTTCCAAAGTTTTGGACCAACATCGTGTTTTAGATAAGTTCCTGAATAGCCATAAGTATCAGCAATTTGGTCATAACTTTGACGCTCCCACGACCAAGACGATCGCAGCATTGCCAATTGCAGATCGTTCAGATGTATGCCAATTTTTTCAAACACAAGTCGATCAGTAAAGGCTAGTGTTGCGTCAATATCCATGCTGTCAAACTGATGAATTTATCCCTGACATGAACTTAAGACCTCTCTCATCAAAAATCAAACAAAATAGTTGCGGCATTTCGCAAGATATTCTTTAAACTGCTGGTGTGATCCGTAATCCTGACATCACAACCAGTAACAATTTAAGTATAAGATGCCCATTCGCCTTCAACCGTCATGATATTGGCAATGCTTTGGAATCGATTTTTTCGATTTCTTCTCAAACGAATTGTGCTGGTTTTGGCACTTCTGCTTTGTCTCGGAGCCGGAATCGCGCTGGCAAATATGTCTCGCTTGTCCACGAACTTGATCGAGTCCCAAGCAATCCAAAATGCCGCTCTACATGCCCAGTCTTTTCAACAAGCGATCGCGCTCTACAGCGATTCTGCTGCTGATCGTGCTAAACCTGTGAAAGGCATTACTGTGACTCATGCTTATCTGAACCAGTCTGGAGGTATTCCTTTGCCCTCAACGTTCGCTCTCGAACTGGGAAATCAAATCAGCGAAAAGAATCCA
The DNA here is from genome assembly GCF_026735145.1 of Leptolyngbya sp. GGD. Taxonomy (NCBI): domain Bacteria; kingdom Bacillati; phylum Cyanobacteriota; class Cyanophyceae; order Leptolyngbyales; family Leptolyngbyaceae; genus Leptolyngbya; species Leptolyngbya sp. GGD. The sequence continues at coordinate 24,262 of NZ_JAPQKE010000005.1, read as the reverse complement.
GAAATGGTGGTGCGCTTGTTCAGCGAGTATCCATTTCCGTGGCGGGGTGCGAGGCAAGCCGATGCATTGGAAAAAGATGCGATCGCATTTTTGCAGAAAACTCCGCGATCGCCCTTTGTGCGATTTGAGCGAAAAGATGGGCATACCACCCTGTTTTACGGTGAAGCCAGCATCATGAAGCAAACCTGCGTTGAGTGCCACAATACGCATCAGCAAAGCCCGAAAAAAGATTGGGCAGTCGGTGATGTTGCTGGAGTCTGGGAGATTCGCCAACCGCTGGATCAATTTGTCGAGAAAGTCAATCGCAATCTGCAAGGAACCTTTGCGATGCTAGGCAGCATGTCGGTCATCGGACTATCGGGTTTAACTTTGGTTGTAGGACGATTGCGACAAACAGCAAAAGAGCTAGAACAGCGAGTGCGAGAACGAACCTTTGATCTCGCTCAGGCAAATACAGATTTAGAGAAACGCAATAGTCTGATTCGTCAAGTCTTTGGACGTTACTTAAGCGATGCGGTTGTTGGCACGTTACTCGATCAACCGACCGGACTAAAGTTAGGTGGGGATCGGCGAACGATTACGATTTTGACTTCTGATCTGCGAGGCTTTAGTACACTCTCAGAGCGCTTACCTCCCGAAAAAGTGATTGAGATTCTGAATTTGTACCTTGAAGATATGGCAGAAGTGATTAACCAGTATCAAGGCACGATCGATGAATTTATGGGAGATGGCATCTTAGTGCTGTTTGGTGCGCCTCTGTCTCAAGCTGATGATGCGCTGCGAGCCGTTGCCTGTGCCTGCGCGATGCAACTGACAATGGGATTGGTCAATGAGAAGCTACAAGCCTTAAATTTACCTCAGCTAGAAATGGGAATTGGTATCAATACCGGAGAAGTCATTGTTGGGAACATTGGGTCTGAAAAACGGACGAAGTATGGAGTCGTCGGCAGTTCTGTGAATTTGACCTATCGGATCGAGTCTTATACCCAAGGTGGGCAAATTCTAATTTCTGAGCAGACCCGTCAGGCTTTAGGTCAGAATGTGCAAATTATGGGCGAGAAACAGGTTCATCCGAAAGGGTTTGAGAACCCGATTACTATCTATGATGTCTATGGGATTAGAGGTCGCTACAATCTCTTTCTTCCCAAAGATAAGCCGATAGTTTGAGAACTTTAGTAGTCCTGAATTGGTTGTGGAGTGGGGAGTAGGGAATTGGTTTCTTGGTAGCTCTCTACTTCCTACTCCCTACCCCCTACTCTTTTCAGCATTCACAACTCAAACAGAGCCGCCCTATCACCGTTTTCAAACTTCAATTTCGACGGAGACAGGATGACCTTCACTTAGCTCTAGCACTTTGCCTTGATGCTCGATCGATAATCCCTGTCCGTTTTGCAGGAGATAAGTTGCTGTCTTGTCATGCATCTCAACCCATAATCGCTGACCTCGCACCGTTAGGGGAAATCGCAGGCGTTGAATGATCTTCGGCAGCCTAGGATGAAAGGATAGTCGCCCGTCATCATCGCGGAGTCCTGCAAAACCATACACTTGAATCATCCAAGTTCCGCCCATTGCTGCAATATGACAGCCATCTTTCACATTGCCCGCGACATTGCCTAAGTCCATTAAGCTCGCATAGGCTGCATATTCGATCGCTTCATCCATGTATCCAATTTCAGCAGCAAGGATGCTTTGAATACAGACTGATAAAGAAGAGTCACCTGTTGTGAGCGGATCATAATAGTCAAAATTGCGGCGTTTCTGCTCTTGTGAAAATTCGTGTCCTAGTAAAAACATAGCAAGCACAACATCGGCTTGTTTGATCACCTGATGGCGATAGATCACGAGGGGATGAAAATGCAGCAATAAAGGGTATTTGTCAGGAGGTGTATTCTCGAAATCCCAAACTTCATCATCGAGAAAACCATCATGCTGTAAGTGAATTCCTCGCGATTGATCATAAGGCAGATACATACGATCAGCAGCCTTTCGCCAACACTCTACTTCAGCCAAATCGAGATGAGTTAGATGTACTAAAGCCTGAAATTGTTCTGCATTCTTGTCTCGCAACGTTTCAATTGTTTCAGCGGCATACCACAGATTCTCACGCGCCATCAAATTCGTATAGGCATTGTTATTGACCACAGTGTTGTACTCATCAGGTCCAGTCACACCATTGATGCAGAATTGATCTCCTTTGCGTGGTGAAAAGAACCCTAAGCTATACCACATTCGTGCTGTTTCAACTAGCATCTCTGCGCCTTCTCGGAAACGAAACTCTTCATCTCCAGTCGCTTCGATATACTTCTTCAGCGCATACATAATGTCAGCATTGATGTGATACTGGGCAGTTCCGGCTGCATAGTTCCCAGATGCTTCTTCACCATTGATTGTTCTCCAAGGAAATAAGGCTCCCGCTTGACTCACTTGTTTCGCCCGCGATCGCGCTTGCTGCAACATGTTGTATCGAAACCGCAGCAAGTTCTTCGCAATCTGTGGCGAGGTGTAGATCAAGAACGGCAAAACATAGATTTCCATATCCCAGAAATAATGCCCTTCGTAAGCTTGGCTAGTTAACCCCTTCGCCGCAACTCCAGCATCTTGCGATCGCGCCGAAGCCTGCAAAATGTGAAAGAGATTAAACCGCAGCACTTGCTGCATTTTCTCGGTTGAATCTGGTGCATCTGGATGTCCTTCGATTTGCACATCACTGCGCTGCCAAAAATCATTCAAGTAATCATACTGACTGGCTAAGAGTTGATCAAAGCCTTGTCTGAGCGCACGATCGAGGGCACGATTTGAGCGATCGCACAATTCTTGAGCAGAAGCACGCTGACCTGTGTGATAGGTAATCAGTTTGATCAATCGGATTGGTACACCTGCTTGAGCATCCACACTGAACACAACTTTACCTTTATCTTCAGAAGCTTGTGCTTCATAGAGATAAGAGCATCCCGTTTCAAAAATATGATCAATCCCACAGGTGACACTCATTTGACTATTGCGAGTGCGATGGCTGAGTAAGATGCGCTGCTTCTCGCAGAAGTGATGCTCTGGTAATAAAACCCGTTCTTTGAAACCTTTGGTGAGGCGAGGATCATTTGTATTGCTAGAAGGCGTGGGATCATAACAAACTTCTGAAGACAGTACGATCGGGGCATTGGCATTGAGAACCGTCACTTCGTAAGAAATCGCCGCAAGATGGCGATGCTCAAACGAGGCGAATCGACGAGAGCGAATCTTCACTTGTTTTCCCGATGACGTTTCCCAAATGATTGTGCGATCGAGCGTTCCCGATCGCATATCTAAGGCGCGTTCATACTGCGATAAATGGGCAGTCGGGAGATAGAACGGCTCATCATCAACGTAGAGCCTAATGGTTTTACTATCTGCGACATTGACGATGGTTTGCCCGGTTTTTGCATAACCATAGGCTTCCTCAGCATATTCAATCTGCGAGGTTTCATAGAAACCATTGATTAAGGTACTATTTTGCCAAACGGGATCACCTTCATCACACGTTCCGCGCATTCCTAAGTAACCATTTGCGGTCGAAAACAAAGTTTCCATCTGCTCTAAAAAATCAGGGGCGAACTTTGTTTCAACCCATCTCCAAGCGTCGGCGGGATAAATATGTGTCGGGGGATGAAAGGGTTGGCGCTGGAGCATGGGTTAATCGTTTCAAATTGGACAACCCTATGTGTAACGAATTGTGTTGTGAGAATGTCACTCTCTAAAGGCAGAATGAAAGGAATCCAGAAGGTTCTCAATCTCAGTTAACAGATCTTCGATCACAATCGGTTTTGCTAAATGAGCATCGAACCCTGCCGCGATCGCGCTAAGCCGATCTTCTTCGCGCACATTCGCGGTTAAGGCAATCGCCGGAATACGATGAGATTGGCGAACTTGACGCATAAACTGATAGCCATCCATCTCTGGCATACTGATGTCACTGATGATGAGATCCGGCTGAAAGGGTTTCAGTTGGGCGATCGCGGCTTGCGCCGAGGCAGTAGAGATGACGATCGCGTGCTGGGATTCCAGAAAGAACTGGAGTAGCTCTCTGGTATCTGCCTCATCATCAATGACTAAAATCTTTCTGCCTTCTAAAACGGGAGTGAATTCTGGTGTGGATGGAATGGGTTCGGGCAACATTTCAGAATTTGCATTTGCGATCGGTAGTGTGATCACAAATGTTGCACCTTGATCGAGTCCTTCACTTTTCGCTTCGACTTGTCCATGATGCAACTCGACGAGATGGCGCACAATTGCGAGTCCTAATCCCAATCCACCAAAATTGCGAGTTGTGCCATTGTCTTCCTGACGAAATCGCTCAAAGACATAAGGGAGAAACTCTGGGTGAATGCCCTTTCCCGTATCACTGACCCGAATTTGCACATGGGTTGCGGTACAGTCTAAGAGAACTTCGATTTGTCCATGTTCAGGTGTGAACTTAATCGCATTTGTCAGCAAATTGACGATGACTTGCTGCAATCGATTTGGATCCCCGTAAACTAAAACTTTGGACGCTGCATTCGTCTGCGTGAAAGTTAGAGCAAGTGCTTTTGCTTCTGCCGATAAGCGAACTGTCTCGATCGCAGATCGAATAACTAAACTCAAATCTAGCTCTATTTCTCGCAAAATTAACTTGCCGCGCAAAATCCGAGAAACATCAAGTAAGTCTTCGATTAACTGGGATTGTAGCTTGGCATTTCGGGAAATTGTTTCCAATGCTTTCTCGGTGGTTGCTGGATCGAGCTTTCCGGTTTGTAATAGCTTCGACCAACCGAGAATTGGATTGAGTGGAGTGCGTAGCTCGTGTGAGACGATAGCTAAAAATTCATCTTTGACCTGATTTGCAGCTTCGGCTTGCGATCGCGCCATTTTCTCTCGCACGAGCAACTCATCTTTTTCATGATTCGCCTGTTTTAATTGGGCATTTGTTTGCTCTAAAATCTCAGCTAAACGCGATCGGGCTGCATATTCTGCAAGTTGTACTTGAGAGATTGCGAGTTTGACTTGGGTTTGAGTTTGCTGAGTAATTGCAGTTCCAGTCAATAAAGCGATCGCGCATTGAGTGAGCAAACTGAGCTTATGAACGGTGAGAACATCGGGATCAATTGGGAAATTTTGTAAGATTAAAGCATTAGGATACTTCAGGATATAGCTCAGTAGAGCAGCAATCACACAGAAGCTTGCCGTTGCTATACTGCCAATAGCTCCGAAGCGCAAAGCTGTCCAGAGGATTGGAATAAAGTTGAGAAAAGCAAACTGCTGAAACGCAAATCCGTTATGGCTCGTTTGCCAGACACTCAACATTGCGATCGCGATACTCATGCCAAAAATTGCAATTTTCTCGGCTCGAAAGCGAGAAGAGTTGCACGGATCAGAAGCACTTTTGGCTGGAAGTTCGCTCTCTGGAAGCCATCTCCAGTGTTGCAGTACTGGGTTTAAGGTCAATATCGCCAGCGGCGCGATGGTCATCGTTCCGATCGCATTGCCTAACCACCAGTGTGGGATTGTGCTTAAAACCCTCCCCCAAGGTAAATTTCCAATCGTGGCTAAGGTCAAAGTTCCACAGATTGCAGAACTAGCACAGGCGACAGTAGGAGCACTCAAGACAAAGACGCTGACATCTTTTACGCGATCAAGTGACAGAGATCGCTGCCAAACCCGCCGATAAAGCCACCAGGCTAGGAAAGGTTCTACGCCATCTATCAAACCCGCAAATTGGCTCCAACCGTGATTTCCCCAAAGTGGCGCGACTAGAGTTGAAACAATTCCAGTGAGGATCACAGCAGGCATTCCGAACCAAATTGCTAGCGTCACTGCAACCCCTGAAGGTGGAAACCAGAGTGAAACCGCAGGCTGTACACGAAACAGTAACGCTGCGTAATGGGACAGAATAAGAATTCCTGCACCAAGCAAAAGAGGCTGCCAGGACTGCCTAGAGGGTCGAGCGTTCATTCAATGGGCACATTTTGAGCAGGCTCTATTCTACGGAGAAGTGCCGATGACCGGATATCTCTTGAGACGGATCTTAATTATAGTTTGCTAAAGTTTAGTATCTGATCATCGGTCTAAATTTAGCTATGGGCAAAGAACTGTTTGTAAGGTATCGACTAAATCTTTTGTAGTATAAGGTTTAGATAAGAATGCTTTGATACAGCTACTCCCACCCTCTTGAGAAATCTCATAATTTGTTGCTAACCCGCTCATCGCAACAACCTTCACTTCAGGATTAATTTGCTGCAAGGCGCGAACTGCTGTTAATCCGCTCATTGATGGCATCATAATGTCCATCAGCACTAAGCTAATCTTTTGATGGTGTTGGGCATAGAGAGAAATTGCTTCAACTCCGTCTTTAGCAACGAGCGTTTTGTAATGACAGAGTTCTAAAGTTGTTTGCGTGACTTGCCGAATCGAAGCTTCATCTTCCACAATCAGAACCAGCTTGTTCTGTCCGTGGGCATGTGCAGTTGCTTCTACTGCTAGATCCACTTTTTGTGGAATTGCAGGTAAGAAGACCTTAAACTGCGTTCCTTTCCCAATCTCACTATAGACCTCAACAAATCCACCATGATTTCTGACAATTCCCGATACGGTTGAGAGTCCTAACCCGGTTCCTTTCCCAACTTCTTTTGTCGTAAAAAAGGGATCAAAAATTCGCTCGAGTAACTCCGCTGGAATTCCAGTTCCTGTATCTGCGATCGTCAATACGACAAAGGAACCCGAAGAAGCTTCTGGGTTGATGCGTCTGTAGCTTTCATCAATCACAAGATTGTCCGCGCCAATGGTCAGCGTTCCACCTGTGGGCATGGCATCTCTTGCATTGACACAGAGATTCATGATGACCTGATGCAGCTGAGTCGAATCGGCAGAAACGATCCACAAATCGACGGTCGATAGCATTGTCCGAATCTCGATCGCTTTTGGAAAAGTCTGACGTACAATTTGCGTCACTTCCGAAAGCAGATGTCGGATTTGTAGCGGCACACGCTTTCCATCTCCTCCTCGCGCAAAAGTCAGAATCTGTTTGACTAAATCGGCACCACGTTTCACATTGTCTTCAATCAGTTGCAAGAGTTGGTGATTCTGCTCATCAAGATCGGGTAGCTTAAGGGGGAGAAGCTGTGAGATCGCTAAAATCGGAGTCAGAAGATTGTTAAAATCATGGGCAATTCCACTCGCTAAAGTGCCTAAACTTTCGAGTCGTTGCGCCCGCAAAAATTGAGCTTCTAACAGCTTTTTTTCCGTAATATCGGTATCGACGATCAGAATTGATCGAGCTTCTCCGGCTTCACCGCGCACGAGCGTACAGCGAGTCGCAACAATCACAATTTGACCTGTTTTATTCAGCTTTTGGCACTCTCCTTGCCACTCGCCTTTTTCCAAAACAGTTTGGAGCATTTCACTCTCTTCTAGATCTTGTCCGAGAAGTGTACGAACATCTTTGCCGATAACTTCTACCGCATTCCATCCATAGAGTCGTTCTGCTCCTTGATTCCAAAACGTAATTTGATTCGAGAAATCGCAGACGAAAATTGCATCTGAAGCAATGTTAATTAATGCAGCCTGCTCTCGGATTTTTTCCTCACTTTCTTGCAATGCGAGTTCTGCTTGATGCCGCTTTTGTCGTTCTTTTGCTTCCCGCAATTCCCGTTCTACTGCAGGAACTAATCGTGCTAGGTTCCCCTTAAAAATATAGTCATGTGCGCCTGCTTTCATCGCAGCGACCGCAATTTCTTCCCCGATCGTGCCCGAAACGATAATGAATGGTAAATCTCGTTGCTGGCGCTGAACAAGCTTTAGCGCTTCTGGCGCACTAAACTTCGGCAAAGTATAGTCTGCAATGATCAGATCCCAAGTTGCGCGATCGAGCGCGGCTTGCATGGCTTCCGGAGTTTCCACCCGCACATAATCCAGGCTATAGCCACCCTGTCGTAACTCCCGCAGGATCAGGAGCATATCATCTTCTAAGTCTTCAACAATTAAAAGCTGTAGATGAGAATGCATATGCGATCGCCTCTCTAAACAGGGGGGGGTTCATTCATCAGTAACCAGTACATGCCCAATTGCCGAATCGCTTCGGAGAATTGCAGAAAATCAACTGGTTTGCGAATGTAGCTATTGCAACCCAAGCTATAACTATCGAGTAAATCCTGTTCTTCACTCGATGTCGTTAAGATCACCACAGGCAATAATTTGGTCGGTTCACTTTCTCGCAGACGGCGTAAAACTTCCAGTCCGTCAATTCGAGGAAGTTTGAGATCGAGGAGGACGACTGAGGGCTTGAATGTAATATCCCGTCCTGCATACAGCCCGGTTCCAAACAGATAATCTAAAGCTTCTACTCCATCTCTTGCGACAATAATTTCATTACCGATATGATGCCGTTTGAGTGCTCGCATTGCTAGAGCTTCGTCATCCGGATTATCTTCGACCAACAGGATCACTCTGCTATTCGCACTCATGCGCTGGGTTTCTCCTCTATTAATGTGAAATAGAAAGTTGCGCCTTGATCTAAGGCCCCTTCTGCCCAGACGCGACCGCCATGACGATGAATGATGCGCTGTACAGTCGCGAGTCCGACTCCATTACCCGGAAATTCAACCATGCTGTGTAACCGCTGAAACGGCTTAAATAATTTATCAAGAAACGCTGGGTCAAAGCCAACTCCATTATCTCGGACAAAGTAGAGGGGGATACCGTTGTCTTGTAGAATCATGCCAAATTCAATTTTGGCTTGTGCCTGCTTTTCAGTAAATTTCCAAGCATTATTTAATAAATTGTCTAAGACAACTTGGATCAGACGGGTATCTCCATAAGCGGTCAATCCCGGATGTACCTGAACTTCTATTTGTCGTTGCGGAGAGGCTTGCTGTAACTGAGTGCAGATCCGGCTGGCAACTTGGCTGAGATCAAGGGTGTCTTTTCGCATATCACTGCGAGTGACTCGCGATAGCGTCAGGAGATCATCAATCAAGTGTCCCATGCGCTGAGTGGCAGAGCGGATACGACGCAAATAATCTTGCCCGCTCGGATCGAGCTGATCGAAGCAATCTTCTAGTAATGCCTGACTGAAGCCATCAATGCTGCGTAAAGGGGCGCGCAAATCGTGCGAAACAGAATAGCTAAAGGCTTCTAATTCTGCATTGACTGCTTTAAGTTCAAGAATGGCTTGTTGTAACCCTTGGTTGAGTTTTTGGGCGCGTTGTTCAGCTTGCTGGCGCTCCGTGACTTCTGCGCGCAATTCTGCCAGCAGTTCTGCATGTTGCAGGGCAACTGCGAGGTGATTGGCGATTTGTTGCACAAACTCGATCTCTGTCGATTGCCACTGGCGCGGAGCGCGGCATTGATGAATACAGAGTAATCCCCATAGATTGCGACCTTGCAGAAGCGGCACGACGAGGTTGGCTCGCACTTGAAATTGAGCCAAAATTTGTCTATGACAATCGCTTAATCCTGCTGTGTCGATGTCGGTTACATTTTGGATGCGCCCTTGTTGGTAATGTGCTGCGAACTGGTCGCCGAAGCAGTGATCGTGGATTTTTTGGGCGATCGCGGAAGAAAACTCAGGATCAACATCTTCTGAAACAAATTCTCCATCATTCCAACCGCAATCAGGATAGAAGCGAAATACGCCAACGCGATCGGCTCCGAGCAGTTGCCGGACTTCGGCTGCGGTTGATTGAAAAATTGTTTCGAGATCAAGGGGTTCGCGTAAGCGGGCGATGACATGAAACAGAGCCTTCTGCCGCTCAACTAAAAAATTTGCCTGATTGATCTGCTGTTCTAAAGGCTGAATTTTGTCAGCGAGGGTTTGTCGGAGTTGCTCAAATGCGGCTTCATCTCGGCACAAGCTTTTCAGTTTTGTCAAGACTTCTGAATCCATGATTCGATTGTCCTCAGTCCGGGATGGATAAGAGTATTGTAAGAGGTCTGGCTATTCTCTAAGGATTTGGCTTGAACACAGCGTTTCACCCGATGTCTGTCTGACTGCAAGCAATATGAGCTACTCATTGCAATGAGCTACAAACAGACTACACCTTAAATTGCGATCGCACTAAGACACCATACAAATCGTAGGAGTTCCCGATCAATATAAAGTCATGGATTGATGTAACAGATTCAGAAACAGCGATCGTGTCTCATCATCAGGCTCGTTAACTTAGATTTATCCCTAATCAAGTTCTCAATCCTTATGAAACTCACGACACAAAAACAGTTCAGATTATCGCGTCACTTCATGACTTTTGCATTGTCTGGATTGATGTTCAGCACTGGAATAGGATTCTCTCAGCAAACTGGATTTGCACATACTTCTGCATCTGCGATCGCGCTCACTACTCCGCGATCTGCACTTCCGTCATCCGTTGAACTTAAAGTCCGTCAAGCTGCCGCGCAGCAATTTAACATTCCGCTGCGCGAGATTCAAGTTGTGCATTTTTCTCAGCAAACTTGGACAGATGGATGTCTAGGTCTAGGAGGTGCGGCGGAAAGTTGTTTACAAGCACTGGTTGAAGGTTGGCAAATTGAAGTCTCCAGCGGGCAGCAAAATTGGCTGTATCGAACGGATAAGAATGCTGACACAATTCGCTTAGCACCCAACTCTGAAACAGGAGTGACTTTACCCGCATCAGTCAACCAACGCTTGCTCCGAACGGTTTCAAGACAAGTGCGAGTACCGATGCGTCGTTTAAAAGTAGCAGAAGTCAGATCCGCAACTTGGGATGGCTGCATGGGCGTTTTCAAACCAGGACAAGCCTGTACGAAGATTGCGATACCTGGATGGCAAGCGATCGTGACAAACGGCGATCGCAGTTGGGTCTATCACTTAGATCAGTCCGGCAATCGCATTGCTCAAAATCCCACAGCAAGCGGTAGCCAGGGTGGTTTAGTGCCTTCATTTATTCCAGAAGAGAACTTATCGCCGAGTGAAAAAGACGTTGTATTTCAATCGATCGTCAGCGGGGATCTGGCTGGCAAAGTGACACAACTTACGTTGACCCAGGATGGTGCAATCACCCAGTGGATCATGGGACCGAATATTCGTTCTCGTCCGATCGTGGTCAAGCGTCTCTCTCAGCAGCAAGTTGAGCAGTTTCAGCAAATGATGCAAACCCAGAGATTGCCCAATTTCCATCGCTTGCGTTATTTGAGTAGCGCCGCTATGGCAGACTATCCGACGACAACGCTGAAAGGCATGGGGATTACTGTTCAATACATCGATCTGGAAATTAAAAATCTTCCAAGAGCTTTACAAGACCTGGTGCAGGCGTGGGCGCAACTGTCTGCTTCTGCGCAACGCTAGCTAGAGTCTCTCATTCTGAATTCGGAAGTGCTGCTCAAACGCAGTCCGCGCTTCTGTATCAGAAAATCAGAAATTTGTTGACATTTTGTAAACATAACGTTACATTAATTTACATAACGCAACAAACCACTGACTTAAGAGGAACCTGCGATGTATACGACTCGGAATGAAGACGGAATCTTGAACAACTACGCTTCGGAACCTGTGATGTATTTCGCTGAATCTCCTTCTCTTGAGCAACAGCAGAACTACGCTTTTCAAGGTGCGATCGCATTCCTACTCGTTGCCTTCACGTTTCTCACTGCGTTTGCTGCAAGCTAAGACTTTTCAGAAGTTGTCTCTCCTCAACTTCTGAATCCCTGACTGAGCAATAAGACTTTTCAGAAGTTGTCTCTCCTCAACTTCTGAATCTCTGGATCAATCATTGGAAAGTTGAAATCAGCCCTAGTAAATTGCTAGGGCTTTTTTGTTGCGACCTTCAAACTTTCCGAAAAATCGCTCGGTAGATCGGATCTCCAAAGGACATCACCATCAGTTCTCGCTCTGTTGGAATCGGTAACGGATTCTCAGCGAGCCACTCTGAACTGGTGCGCACAAAATTGGGTGACTCTGCAAATCGATCGACCATTTTCTGCGCAACTTCCAGGATGTCTGATTGCAGAAACACGGTTGTATCCGACTTCATAAATTCCGCCAAAGTTGTAACAATTTCCGGCTGTACAACTCGACGCTTTTGGTGTTTCCGCTTAAACCAAGGATCAGGAAACTGAATCGACACCCGCGCAAGCACACCTGTCGGCAAAGATGCCAACATCGGATGCAGCGAGTTACTCACATTGCAAAAAATGTAATGCAAATTTTTCAAGCCCGCTTCGTCTCGCCACTCTAAGGCTTGTTGAACAATCGGCTCTCGAATCTCTAACCCCAAATAATTCCAATCCGGGTGTTGCTCTGCCATTTTCAGCAAAAACACCCCTCGCCCACAGCCAATATCCAAATGCAAAGGGCGCGACAGATCTGAAAAAACCTGATTCCAGTCTGGCGCAGGCGTGGGGGTTTGATATCTCCGGCTCAGCGGATTTACATGCTCTCGAACTCGAACGATCGCCACAGTCTATTCCTTCTCCCGACAAATTCCAAAAACTGACGTATAGCCATGTAAGAATGTACTCCCTCCCACAGGCCCAATTTCACCGCTACAGAAAAAACCCGCGATCGGCAGTTCTTGCAAGTACTCATTCACCAATTGCGAATCAAAATTCGGTTCTCCATACAGCCCTTCGCCCCGTCCCAAACACGAAAACATTAAGGCTCCCGTCGGACTCGGATCAGATTGGCTCGTCTGCATATATCGCCGCAGGAACAAATCCAAATCTTCTGCGGAAGTTTCTGCATCTCTCAAGTGAAACTGAATCCGTTGACCGGGACGAATCAAATCGCCAATTGCGATCGCGCCCACTCTCGGATCAACGCCTAATAAATTCCGAATCAAAAAATCCCCAGGTTCCAAGGTCTGCTTAAATCCGTTCTGCGCCACACCCACAAAAATGTGATTCTGCTGTGCGAGCTGCTGATCTTCTTCGCTCAATCCCTGCACTAACTCTTGCAACTGTTCCAAGGGAGATCGCTTCACACCACAGCGATCAGACGGCACTCCTGATCCATCGTCTTCTTGCATTGCCAGCAAGACATTGCGCTCGCCTTCGGTTACCCAATACGGTTTACCAATCGGACGGCAACCCTGAGCGACGATCGTTTCCATGACAATATTGCCGCTCAGCGCAACTCCAACCGCGCCTTCTCGATAAAAGCGATCGCCAAACAATCCGGTCGATCCCCCTAACGTTCCCGCACTTGCCAACCCGCCGACTTTCGGCGCACTAGGATAAGCAAAATCTAACCCTTGCAGTAGATCGTTGACTCGCGGCAAATCTGCGAGCACGATGAAATTTGGCGAATCTGATGTCGGAACCCCGATTAAATCTGTCCAAGTATCCGGCGGACTATCCAAATCCGGTAAATCCCCTGCCGAAATGTAAAACGGCTGCACCTTCACGTTCGGTAAATGCCCAAGCATCAAGCTCAGCGAAGGCTCCCCTTCGACTTCCCGCACTTTTCCCCGCTGTGTCATTCCGATAATGCCGCCCCCGCTACATCCAATCAGCGGCACACCCGGCAATTTTTCTCGAAATAAAGGCAACAATCGAGAGTACTCACTGGCAAACGCAGATGAGATAAAAATAATCCCCAAATCAATTGAAGCTTGCAAGGTTGCCTGTGCTTGAGTCACAACTTCTTCGACCGCAGCTTCTAGGAATGGGCGAGTTGACAAGGCGCTTGCCCATCGCATGGATGATTTGAGAGATTCGGTCATACGCGATCGCTCTCCTGAGAAAAGTCGCAATGACTCTAGTGTAGAACACGGTTGACAGCTTATCAGACTCACAGATCGGAAGACCGCACTTCAGGTAGAGTCGCCAAGGGGAAACAACACGGGTTAATATATGCACATAAAGCATGAGCGGACACTCACTGGAATGTTGTCTAGTGAGCAGATTAAAAAGAGCTGATTGTCCTAAGCTTGAATGCTGGATAGTCCTGTCAACCGTTCTCACTTGTCCTGAGTACAGTCCAGGTCTAACGTCTACTCTCTCTAACCCGCTTGTTTTGACTTGAATTAAAGAGGACGGATCCTAACAATGAGCAATATTGAAAAGCAGATTGAAGTCGAGCGTGATAATGCTCGCAAAGAGTGTGACATCAACGGTGCGAACTCGGCTGAGTGTGCGGCGGCTTGGGATGTAGTCGAAGAACTACAGGCTGAAGCGGCTCACCAGCGCGAAAGCAGCAAGCCCAAGAACAACTTTGAAAAATACTGCGACGATAATCCTGATGCACTAGAATGCCGCGTGTACGACGACTAATCGAATTCCTTGAATTCACAAATTCTCAAAAGTAAAGCAGGCAATCAATGCCTGCTTTTTTGTGGCATAACGAGAGTATCCCTAACTCAGCCCCCAGATGTACGAGAAATTAGACCTGCTAAAAGCGCTCTTCGTCGAGATGGATCAAGCCCTAGTCGCGTATTCGGGCGGGATCGATAGTACGCTTGTGGCAAAAGTTGCCTTTGATGTTTTGGGCGATCGTGCCATTGCTGTGACTGCCGAATCCCCGTCTCTCCTGCCCGAAGATCTTGAAGATGCTCGCATTCAAGCTGCTGAGATTGGCATTACTCACAAGATCGTTCAAACTCACGAATTAGAAAACCCCAATTATGCTTCTAATCCGGTCAATCGCTGTTATTTCTGTAAAAGCGAATTGCACGATACATTAAAGCCTCTCGCACATGAATGGGGTTATCCTTACGTGGTCGATGGTGTGAATGCAGATGATTTGCATGATTATCGTCCTGGCATTCAAGCTGCAAAAGAGCGAGGCGCACGATCTCCTTTAGCCGAAATTGGCATCACAAAAGCTCAAGTTCGAGCGATCGCGAAACATCTCGGATTGTCATATTGGGACAAACCCGCCCAACCTTGTTTGAGTTCACGGTTTCCCTATGGTGAGGAAATTACGATCGCGAAACTGCAACGAGTTGGACGGGCTGAAGTGTATTTAAGAAAACTGGGCTGGTCGAATATTCGAGTGCGATCGGAGGGTGACACGGCTCGGATTGAAGTCATGCCCGATCAAGTTAAAGAATTCGTTGTTCAGACGGATCTTTCAACGCTGGTCGAGGCATTTCAGTCTCTGGGCTTTTTATATGTCACCCTCGATTTAGAAGGCTACCGGAGCGGCAAACTCAATCAAGTTCTGCAATTTACGGCTGACCGCACGCCTTAAATGCATTCTTGAAGTCTTGCGGTCCGGTATATCCAGACGCAGAGGCTAACTGCTGAGGAGTTTGCCGACCGCTATAGAATTTGCCATTAATTTGCCAAGTTGGGTATCCAGGTTTCTGATTCAATTGACTTTCAGCTTCGCCTAACACTTTCTGGCAAGTCTCAATTTGAGCCTCTTTGCCACCTTCTGCACACTCGACGTAAGGAAAATCTGCGAGGGCTTCTTTGCCAAAGAATTGTTTCTGTTCACAGCAATGCGGACACCAATAAGCCCCGTACATCGTGGCTCCAGTTTGCTTCAAGTGTTTCGCTAATCCAATTTCGGCTTGTCCAGACGTGTTATTGACAACAAAATAAGGATTGCCTGCCGCATCTGTAATGGTTGCGGCATCGATCGGACCTCTGCCAATCGAAGCGCCCCAAGCGATCGAGCCAATGAGCGTAATCATGGCGACGATTGTGCCCAGGAAAAATAACTGTCCACGATCGTTCCAATCTCGCCCAATCAGCGTCAATACGAACATCAATGTGGCAAACGTGGCTGAAGCCAGACAGAAATAACAAATTCCATTAACTCCAAACTGCGACACAAATTTGGAGAACATGATGTACATCAGGTAGCCGCTAAACAGCAACATTGCAGTTGCGCCTGCAAACAGCAGCAGCCAAGTTTGATTCTCTAAATTGGTGCGGAGCGATTTCTTCTCTTCAGGATTCACCAGCAAGGGAGCCAAGGCAAGTACTGCCATTCCGATGTATGCCAATAATCCATACAGCGAAAGGGGCAGCCCGAATAAGACGGCATAGGGGCTTTCCAGCACCCGTTCACATCCACTAGTCGGACATGCCACCGTGGCGCTAGACAATTTGTTAAAGGTGATATAGCCCGTGTTGAGAATGCCAAGCCCTGCGATCGCGCCAATCAGCGGGCGAGCGGCACGGTGTATCCAAGGGGTAGAACGTCGGCGAGTCATAATTTTGATTTCAACGGGAGTCGGTACATACTTTATCAGGGTAACTGCTGCTCGTGCGATTCGGACGTGTAGTTTATTGTGTCCGAATCGAATGGGTTTGAGCCGATTATTTTCATGATGCGAAACGGCATTTCTAAGTTTCTGAGAAATTTGCTTGCAAAGTTACGATTCTTTTGCTAATTTAATTAAGCGCCGAAACGCGCTCCCGCCGGGATAGCTCAGTTGGTAGAGCAGAGGACTGAAAATCCTCGTGTCACGAGTTCAAGTCTCGTTCCTGGCATAAGTTCTAGCCTTCAGATAAAAGCAATGAGCTGAATCTGAGCTAAAGCTCAACTCATTCAAATAACTTTTTCTCGCACACTCGTCATGGTGAGAAAATATTACCTATTTCTATAGTTATTTAATAGAGATAGGTAATATTTTTTGTATGTTCTATTTAACCGACAGCATCTTGGGTTGGTGCCATACTTGAGAGAACATGGGTTTAATTTAATGAAGTTTTTATAGTTGTAAGTGACTTTTTATATGTCATAGTGACGAATTAGTGTCGTTGAGACTGTAAAGCTTGTCTCTTCTGACGTTTAGCGTCCAGTGCAAATTTAGAGAATATAACCTTACCTCCAGCTCAAGACTTGGAAGTTTGTTGGGGCAAGACTATCTCAATGACAAGATTTTGTCTCGATGTCATTTAATTTGGCACTGTACAGCTACTAAACTCCCTGGTTTTTGACCATATTTGGGTACGAGTGTAACCGTTACAGGACAAGAGATTCAGCAATTTTGAAAACTTTTCCGCAATCGAGTATTGATTTGCTACAGTGTACTCGGAAAATAATTTTTCAGAGGAATCACTGATAATGTTCCTGTGCCAAGTTGAACTCTTATCAAGCCTTCCACAACCCAATGGAGAACCGTTTTATCTCGGTGTGGGGAAATACAATTTCGATCCAAACTTGCAAGTTGGTGATGAAGTCTGGGTCAACGATTGGGAGGTATGGGGTAAGACTTACCACCTCAAAACGAAGATTGTCGCTAGAAAGAAGGAGATTCATCCTCCTGATCACACTTTAGAAAGATTTGGTGCAGAAGCAATACGAAATGGTCTTTTCATCTTGCGAATTTTCGTCGAAGCTGAAGACAGAGACGCAGTTCTAGAAATCAGCGAGAATATCGAACGTCACAAATCAACTGCTGGATTTCCAGCATAGCCTTAAGAGCGAAATGGTTGGCAGCGCTTGACGATTAACTCAATCTAGTAACTCCCAAATGAAGGCGGCTCAAGTGCGATTGGTTCCAACCCCTTCTCGCACTTGAGTTATGATTGCTCACCTTCAACTTAGCTTTTCGTTGACTTTCCCTTCAATTACTTCCTGAACAGCATCAGGCAGGTTCCCGAAAAAATCGTGCCCAGTCAGCCGCTCAACCTCATCCACCGAAGTTACATACTTCTTCCAGGGCTTCAAGTTCACCCCTTGCTGATTAGGGACAACAAGACCGATCGTGCGGCTTACCTTCTCGGTCACGTCTTTTGGCTTGATGCCCGAACGATCGAGAACTAGCGCATCTGTCGCTGATCTCGTCAATAGTGCCAGTGCTTATAGGATGGGGTTCAGAAATAGGTTACAAAAGAGGCATTGAAACTGTGCAGGAACGTTGTCCATAACTGTTAGACAGGTAGAAACCCCAGCACAGCTAGGAACACGCTCTACATAAGAACGATGACGGTATTTGTAACTATTATTTCTGGTGTTGCAACTTTTGTACTAGGGCAAATTGTACTCAAACTGCTTATAGAGCCAGTTCATGAATTTAGAAGGACTGTTGCTGATATTGCCCTTGCATTAATTGAATACGCAAATATTTATGCGAATCCTGGTGTGGCTGGTGAAGAAGTTGAAAAGCTGGCTTCAGTAAATTTGCGAAAACTATCTTCACGCCTTCACGCTCAAATGTATTTAATTCCTTGTTATTCCTTTACTTCTAAAGTGTTTCGACTGCCTTCAGGAGATAAAGTCAGAGAAGTTGCAAGCAACCTCATCGGCTTATCCAATGGGTTATCTAAATCGTCATCTGATCTAATTTCCGCAAATGTACAAAGGGCTAACAAAATTCACCACTTGCTCGGTATTCCACCTTCGTAACTAAATAGCAACAAGCAACTGGGGTCGATCGACTTTCTATGGGGACAAATGTGACAATTGCTGTACAGTGCCAAATTAAATGACATCGAGACAAAATCTTGTCATTGAGATAGTCTTGCCCCAACAAACTTCCAAGTCTTGAGCTGGAGGTAAGGTTATATTCTCTGAATTTGCACTGGACGCTAAACGTCAGAAGAGACAAGCTTTACAGTCTCAACGACACTAACTCAACGACACTAATTCGTCACTATGACATATAAAAAGTCACTGTACAGCTCCTGCTGTTCTTCTTCGGATAAATGCCGCAGATCAGGCATTTCCATCAGATTGTTACTTTCACGTCCGATGTCAAAGTAGGCTGCGCGAGGTTTAAGAAACTCAGCATAGTCGGTGAAAGTGGATGTTCCATCAGGTTTGGGATAGTCCAAACAGACGATCGGATGATTCTCTGCTAGAAACTGGGTCATCATTCCAGCAACGATCGCAGACTTTCCAGAGCGCATCGTTCCAAACGTAGCAATGTTGCGATGCTCCTTGATGAAGTCGATTAACACGGGACTTCCGCCTTCATCCGCAATCAACTCAAACCCAGTCTGATTACCAGGGTTTGTCAATGTTAGCGGAATCAGCCCAGGTGCTTCGTTTGTAAGGTAGGTGAGTTGTCGTTTGAAGGGCGCACCCAGTAGCTTTTCCCAAGCAGTCGGCAAAGTCTGAAGCCAGATTCGCCACGCAATTTCCGTCTCGCGCACGACTTTAGCCGGAAGCTGAAAGCACTCAGATAAAGCTTTGCAGGCTTCGTCGAGTTGAGACTTTGTATCACGATAAACCAAGAAGACGGTGGCAATATTGACCGGAATGTAACCCTCATAGAGCTTTGCCTGAGCATCGACCGATCGTTTAACTTTGATTTGAGCCGCGACATCTATCGATCGTGCCTGCTCTGCAACTTGGGATGCAACATTCGACTGCTTTAGAATTCGCTGCATATTGGTTTTGAGCAGGGTTGTATCACGGGCTGTAATCTGGCAGCAAATTTCAGTATCAACAATATGAGGACGACAAATTGCTTCCCACAAGTAACCAAGCTGAGCTTGCTGATTCAGGAATCCAGCGGGTTTAGCACTGAAGCCCAATACACCGACATATTTTCCTTTCACCCTGATCCATTGTCGATCAGCCTGAGGAACGCATTCATGCCCATATTCACCCTGAATGAGAACTGTAGCAGCATGGACATCGCTATTCACTTCTTCGCGCAATCCTTGTTCAGTTAGAGCCAGATATTGAGGAACTGGAGGGGCTTCAATCCAGTTGAAACGATACCAAAGTTCCTTCCAAAGTTGCTTGACACTCATAGGCTTGATATCAAGTCCCATTTTGATGTTCAGCAATTGCTCCCAGCGCAAATAGCCTTCAGTGAAAGCTCGATTCAGTAGAGCTTCAAGATGCTGAAGAAAAATAGTATCCCCTTCGCCTTTGAAAACCTCCCAGATTTCTATCCCTTTGGCAAGGAGTTTCTCAATCCAATCTGTATCACTACTTACTTTCTGATTTGGGTCGGTTGTATAAGTGACGTAGATGTGGAGAGACTTTGGCTTACGAGTACCAGATTGCTTTAATTCTTGCGCTCTAGCTTTCTCGCTCATCAGCAGTAGGCGCAATTCGGAAGAGGACGTTTTGTTGAACAAGTCATCAAGGTTCTTCTGACGATCGCGATCGCTCGTAAAACTAGAGAGATGAACCGTCATCCTCTCTCCAATCGGGAGTTCTTTGAGTGCAGCCTCAAAGTTACGGAGGGTAGGAGGAATTTGATCGGGTCGGAGCGTGTCGTGAACTCCAGTACAGGTAAATCCGAACACAAAGCAGTATCTTCCGCCTTTTTGCAAAATCTGTACGCCAACCTTTCTGCCTTTGAGTTCAATTTGAGCGAGTCCTGCGAGAGCATTGAAGTTTTCAAATGCACTGAGCGTCACAGACTGCTTTTGATTATTCTCGATGAGTGTGACTCGTTGCTTTCCAACTTTTGGTTTCATCGTTCTACTCGATGTTTTCTAAGTTTTCTGCGTTGCTTGCGCGGAGTAGAATTCAGAAGGCTTTGCATCAATAGACTGGTATGAGATACATGCCCTCGCGTCCATTTGGGAGTTCTGTAGAATTTGGTCAAAAACCGCCAGCTTTCGTTACCTGTCAGAATCCACCACGTTGCTGATCCCCAAATTCCAACTAATCCCGTTGCCCACCAATCCAGGCTTAGAATTATTTGGCAAATGATGTAGGAACCGATCGTAATAATCAGCCAAGGAATTACTTGTTCTCCTGGAATCGGTCCTAGCTGAGGTTTGGCATTCAGGATTTGGTTAATTGGAATGAATTCGTCAGATTTCTTGTCTTGTTCAGTCGTCATAAATAGCTCCAAGAAGGAACAAAGGTGATGCGATCGCACCACCTTCGATTTCAAGATAATCAGCCAGCACCTTGTACAATCAAAGTACTCAACGCATCTCCAATCACAATGCAAAGTACAACGATGAGGGGAATCCGAGCGGCTGTCACCCAGTCTTCGTCGTTGCGGAAGGAATTGATCACCCGCACTAGAGCAATCCCGATGTAGATGATGAAAATGACGCGCAATGTGCCGAACAGTAATGGAACCAAGGTATTTACACCGGAAGCCTGTCCGACCGCTAGAATCTTTTTCAGATAGTCCTCTGCTTGAACAAAGAAAGCAGCAGAAGCGGGCATTTCAAGACTTAACCAAGCTCCTCCAGCAAACCCAGCCGCCATCCAAGGAATTTGGCTCTCGCTTAAATGCGCTTTCTTGAGTAACCATTGCCATACTGTTCTACAAATCGGATTGCTGTGAATGATGGCTTTCAGAATTCGGATTGTCATTCCGGTAATCAGCGATCCGATTACAAAAGTTGGGACATGGAGCATCAGATTCAGTGTCAAAATGCTACCCGCAATGAACCAAGGCAATCTTCTACGGATGCGATCGCGAACTTCATTCAATGGTAAAACCCGTGATCGCTGAGCCTGAATTTTGGCTTCTATTGGCATAAGCGGTGCTGCGTCAGTGGGTGTCAATGGTAATGATAGAAACAGTCTCAAATCGGATTGAGTAGCAAATTCTACCTTTTGGCAGAGATGCGTTTTGTCATCATCAAGATGAATAATTCTAATTCTTTGTGTCATGTATCACTTTCATTTCTTCAGTATTAAAAGGCTCCATGTTTCACTCTAAGAACCTTGTTGTGATTGAAGAAAGATAAACAGCAGATTTGACGCTCATGTGGCGCAAGCGAGAAAATTTGTGACTTGAATTACGGATGTTTGTAATTTAGTACTGAAGAAAAGACAATCTGCCAATTTACACTACCCATAATTTGATAAGCAGTCAAAATAAGAACTACGGGGTGCATACAACCGTGAATTGATTTTCTCAACTGCAAACCACAAGAAATCTTCAAGTTGTATGCAAGTTTTAATTGTCGAAGATGAGCGGAATGTGAGTTCCCTAGTTCGTTCTTCTCTAGAAGCCGAAGGATTTACCTGCGCGATCGCCAACGATGGAGAAGATGGATTACGTCAGTTTCGGGAACTCCAGCCTGACGTTGTGCTTTTAGACCTTCACCTACCTAAGCTAGATGGGCTAGAAGTCTGCACTCGCATTCGTCAAAGTAAGCTCGTGCGAAAAGATCCCTACATCATCATGCTGACTGCTAAAAGTGCTGAAGTAGATCGAATCGTAGGATATTCAACTGGAGCGGATGACTATATCGCAAAGCCGTTCAGTCCGCAGGAGTTGATCGTCCGTTTACGAGCCGTGCTGCGACGTATCATGCGCCATCAGGGTGAACAAAGTACGATCGGAACGCGGCACTTTGTCATTGACTATGAGAAGCGCGAAGTGATGGTACAGAAATTCGATGATGGTGAAATTGAAGCAGTTGTGCTAACCACCGTTGAATTTGATCTACTAGCACTGATGGCATCTCGCCCAAAACGGGTGTGGAGCCGTTCTGAGCTACTCGATGCAGTGCGAGGAGCTGACTTCATTGGGGATGAACGATCGATTGACACCTATATCGGACGACTGCGCGGCAAGATTAGTCCACCTGATCACCGAGATCGCTTTATTCGCACTCATTTTGGGATTGGGTACAGTTTTGAAGATGATTAGGGGGTTAGCATGAGCCTTCGCCTGAGATTATTCCTTACCAATGTACTTGTGTTTGTATCAGCATTGCTTTGCACGACAACGATCTCCTTTGGCTATAAAGCACGACAAGTTCCATCTCGGTTGGTCAAGCTGGAGCAGTACAAAGCAATTCAAAATCTACCAAATCTAGCCGTCTATCAAAATATCCTGACACTCTTTGGACAAGTTAACGATCATAGAACAGTGTTAGCGCTCTCATCCAGTCTACTAACGGTGAGTGCGCTGAGCTTATCGCTAACACAGTCTATTTTGAAACCATTGCGGAGGATTGAACGAATTGCAAAACGGTTTAGCGAAGGGGATTGGGCGGTTCGTATTCCACCTAGCCAGATTCCAGAAATTCGACAGCTTGAGTTAACTCTGAATAGTATTGCTGATCAATTGCAAGACGTTGAGGAGCGTCGTCAAGAATTGATCGGTGACTTAGCTCATGAAATGGGAAATCCGCTCACGGTGATTCGAGGCTATCTCGAATTCTTGGATTCATCCGATCAATTCGAGCTAACTCTGGAAATTAAGCAACAGTTGAACGAAGAAGCAGAACGTATGACGCGACTGCTAGCAGATTTAAGGGTTCTATCCAGCATGGAAACAGGAGATCTACCACTACGTTTGGAACCATTCCATCCTTATCCCATTATTAAACGTGTGGTTGCTAGCTTTCGCACTCAAGGCTGGCGAAATGAGTGTGATCTGAAATTAGCAGGTGCTAGCAATTTGCCTAAAATCCTTGCCGACTGCGATCGCTTTAAGCAAATTCTGATGAACTTGATCAGTAATGCCTTGGCATACACCCCTCAAGGGGTTGTTACGGTTCAGATTTGGGCAGAGCGAGAAAAGCTCTGGATCATGGTCAAAGATACAGGAATCAGCATTGCTGCCAAGGATCTACCGCATGTATTTCAACGTTTCTGGCGGTCTGATCATTCTCGACACTTACGCCGAGAGGGAAGTGGGATTGGACTTGCAATCACCGAACGATTAGTCAAAGCAATGGGAGGACAAATTGAAGTTGAGAGCGAATTAGGTCAGGGGACAGCATTCAAGTTTTGCCTACCAATTCATGCTTCTATTCCTGAAGCCACTCGAATAGCTGACCGACAGTAAGATGAACGTCTCCAGCAAAGGTAGGCACTGGAATGAGATCGCTGGCATTTTCAAAAACGGCAAGGGTGCGATCTGCAAAATAGACAAACACCAACTCTTCTTCCGGATCAATCAACCAGCCCATTTGAGTACCATTCGCGAGGCAATGGAGAATATTGCGAACAACTTTGGTTTGGCTTTGATCGGGAGACAAGATTTCGATCGTCCAATCAGGTGAGATGGCAAAGGTATTCGAGACTTTGCCGTTCTCATCACGGGGAATGCGTTCCCAGATAAAGACAGCGATATCCGGAACAACTGACCGTCCGCCAAAAGTGCAGCGCAACTCAGGATAGGCACGAGCAATATGGTTCGGTTTTAGAACTGTGTTGATGGCTGAAACCAAATCGCCTTGAACAGTGCTGTGTTTTCCTTGAGGCATAGGCTTTTGGATAATCTGACCGTCGATGAATTCGCTAGCGGGTTTCGTTTCCGGCAGTTGCAGAAATTCTTCGAGGGTGAGGGATTTAGTTGGAGTTTGAACCATGACAGTTGAACGGGTGAAGATTTGCCTCGCGTTTACTCATTCTACTTTTTCTCACCACTTAGAGGCGGTGAGAACTGAATAAAGCCTTACTGCACACTGCGAAAAAGGTATTCGGTGACTTTTAAGCCAATCTTTTTTT
>NZ_JAPQKE010000004.1:0-572254 GCF_026735145.1 Leptolyngbya sp. GGD | reverse complement strand
CCACAACAGACCGATTGGCTACTCGGTTGAGCAATTACGATTTCAAAATCTGGGTGTTGGCTGACTCGTTGGAGCAGGTCGTTCACAAGCGGGGTATTGCTGCTAACCATGAGATGCCAAAGATGACGGCGTACAGGCTCGGAAGCGATTAAGCGACAGTGAATCGTTTTGAGGCTCATTGATCGCACGACTCCACGTAGTAAGTTGCTGAAAAAAGTCAAGCGCTCAGAAATAGTTCTTGTGTACTGCTTTCTGTAGAGGTATCATACCGAAAAATTGTCAGGATGACAATCTGATTAGTATGGCACTTGCTCCCCGGATCCCCTCTCATACACACTGGTGTGCGTTACAGCTTTATCTGCAATGGGCGCACGATGAATTGATGGAACTTGAGGAGTTTTTGCGGATTTGGGATGTCTCACGGGAGGAGTTAGCGTTCATCTGCGACTGCTCATTAACCACGGTTAATCACTGGTTTTCTCAGGGAGAGCACCGCAGGTTTCCGAGTGAAAAGCATCAGCAGAAGCTGGCACTCGCTCATCACATTTGGGTGACAATCGAGTCTGAACCAGAATACTTACAGAAGTTGCGACAGATGTATCACACGAAACAGCGACGAAGGCAGGAAAAATAGGAGCTTGCCATATGGCAAGCTTTTCTTGTCAACCTATTTAGTTCAAGTGTACTTTTACACGTAGCCTACGTTTGCGACATAGCAATCCTTGGCGCGATCGCTGGCTGCTAAATGCAACCCACTTGGATGATAAGCAGTGAATATCTATGAACAGAAAGCCATCCCCTCGATTTGGGTCACTTGGCTATCGCGATTAATGGCAGATGAAACGCAGTGTGTTTGGTCAATCTGGTTTCGGACGCACTTTAAGTATGAAAAGCTCACCACAAATTTTGATTCTGCAAAATGGAACGCTAGCCATCGGACTTTAGTGAACGATCGCATAAACCTTCTAGAAGCAGCAGGCTATACCGTCTATGTTGAAGGAGAGAACCGATTTGAAGTCTTAGGTAGGGATCATCTGGTAAGAGTTGCAGGGAAGCCAGATATCGTGGCGCTGAAAGGTGACGAAGCTTGGGTTGAAGATTGCAAGACCGGGCAACGGAAGAACTCAGATCTCTATCAGATGCTGATTTACTTGCTGTTGCTTCCCGTAAGCTTAGCTCCCTGCCAAGGACTTTGCGTGCAAGGTCGATTGATTTACAGAGATGAGGTTGTGGAAATTCAGGCGGCTCAGGTGAATGAGGACTTCAGAACGCAATTTCGGGCTGCGATCGCAGCACTCAGCAATCCGACCCCAACTCGTAAGGTTCCAAGCTTGCATGAATGTCATTTCTGCGATATTTCATCTGGGTATTGTCCGGAGCGGATAGAGAATGCCCCCAACCAGAGTATAGAAAACCACGACCTTTTCTGACATCTAGAAATCGACATTCGAGAAGAAGTCTTCGTCAATCCGCTTAATGTGCAACGTTTCCTTGATACTGACACCGACATCATGTTCGATCATCAGTTGGGCTAATTTCTGCCCATCAATCAGGATAATTTTGCTGTCTCGCAGTTGGGTGGCATAGGTAATTGCTTGCTGAGTGTAGGTGGAAGTCGTGATGAAAACACCCTTGCGCGCACCGACACCTGCTAAAGCTCCTTGAAAGGCTTGAATTTTTTCTCGACCAACTGAGCTTTCCCAGCGTTTGGCTTGAATGTAAATCACATCCAGTCCTAGTTTGTCTTCCTTGATCGTGCCATCAATCCCACCATCAGGACCTCGGGGAACGCCCTCCACATCTTTGAGGCTGCCGCCGTAGCCCATCGCATGGAGTAGTTTCAAGACTAGTCCCTCGAAATGCTCAGGGGTGAGTTGTTTGACCTTATCAATCAGTTCATCTCGAAGTTCAGCATTGAGTATGCCAACGGCTTTACTAATTGTTTCTTCTGGGGTGGTTGAGGTGGGGGTATCGTTTGGCGCTGTGGAAAGGGGATCTTCAACCGTGGACCGTTTTTTGAACTCACGGAACTCATCAAAGCGTTGAAGGTAGAGGTTATTGATAGCAGCTGGGTTCTCTGCCAGGATATCTCTGCCTCGTTGTGTAATCTGAACATAACCGCGTTTTGGGCGGGAGAGTAACCCCGCTTTGCGGAGATAGGTGCTTGCCCAACCGACGCGATTGTCCAAAACCGATTGTTGCCCGCTCGGGAGCTTTACGGCACGTTGTTCCGAGGTGAGACTGAATTGTTGGATGAGTTTTTCTCGCAGAGTCGCGATCGCGTGAATTTGTCCATCTTCGGCAGCGAGTTTGAGTAGCGGCAACATGAACTGGTCATAGGTTGGAAGTTCCATCATGCTGCCCAGTCCTTACAAAGGGTTTCTGCTTGTTGAATAACGGTTTGAGTAGCTTTTTCTTGCTTATCCGGTGGGTAGCCGTATTTACGCAAGAGGCGTTTGACAATCGTTCTGAGTTTGGCTCGGACAGTTTCGCGTTCGGTCCAGTCGATCGTCACGTTGCGCCGTACTGCTTCAACGAGTTCACGGGCAATAATTCTCAAGGTCTCGTCTCCTAACACCTGGACAGCACTATCATTCACCTCTAAGGCATCGTAGAAAGCCAGTTCATCCTCAGACAAGCCTAAATCTTCGCCGCGTTTACTGGCTTCCCGCATCTCTTTGGCAAGTTCGATCAGTTCTTGGATCACTTGGGCGGATTCGATCGAGCGGTTCTGATAGCGTTTGATGGTACTCTCCAGCATCTCGGAGAATTGGCGAGACTGCACAACATTGCGGCGAGATCGGCTTCGGATCTCATCATTGAGGAGTTTTCGTAACACTTCGAGGGCTAGGTTTTTTTGGGGTAGGTCGCGGACTTCGGCAAGGAACTGATCCGAGAGGATGGAGATTTCCGGTTTGTCGAGTCCGGCGGTGGCGAAGATGTCGATCACCTGATCTGAGGCGACAGCACGGGTGACAATTTGGCGCACGGCTGCATCCAGTTCCGCTTTGCTTTTGCCGCCTTCAACAGTGTGTTTGGAGAGGGTGGCTTTGATTGCCTGGAAGAAGCCTACTTCTTCGCGGATGGAGATTGCTTCCTCTTCCGTGGCACAGAGGGCGTAGGCTTTGGAGAGTTCGGTGACAGCCTGGATGTATCGTTGTACGCCTTTGTCGTCTTGGGATTCCGGGCGCAGAATCCAGTCGGTGGCTTCGCAGAGGGTAGTGAGGCGTTCTGGTGGAGTGCCGGTGAAGAAGCGGGAGTAGTCGTAGCCGTGAAACATTGCTTGGACGATTTCGTACTTCTCTTGCATGAGGGCAACGGCTTCTGCGATCGGAATGCCCGTTTCGCCGCGATCGCCTTCGGTGTAGTCTCTCAGGGCGTTCTTTAGGTCTTCGGCGATACCGAGGTAGTCTACAACTAAGCCACCAGGTTTGGAGCCAAAGACGCGATTGACGCGCGCGATCGCTTGCATCAGGTTGTGCCCTTTCATCGGCTTATCGATGTACATCGTGTGGAGGCAGGGCGCATCAAAGCCGGTGAGCCACATATCCCGGACAATCACGAGTTTGAGCGGGTCTTTGGGGTCACGCAGACGTTTGGCGATCGCATCTCGTGCTTTTTTGGAGCGGATGTGGGGGCTGAACTTCTCCGGATCAGAGGCGCTTCCGGTCATGATGACTTTGAGGCTGCCCTGTTTGTCGTCGTCACTGTGCCAGTCGGGACGAAGTTGGATGATTTGGTCGTAGAGTTCTACGCAAATGCGGCGGCTCATACAGACAATCATGCCTTTGCCGTCCATTGCGGTGAGGCGGTTCTCGAAGTGGTGGATGATGTCGTTGGCAACTTGAGCCAAGCGCTTCTCGGTACCCACCATTGCTTCAAGCTGTGCCCACTTGGACTTGAGCTTTTCTTTGGTAGATTGCTCCTCGCCTTCCGTGACCTCTTCAAATTCGGGGTCGATGTGGGGCTTTTCGGACTCTTCTAGATTGATCTTGGCAAGGCGAGCTTCGTAGAAGATTTTGACGGTGGCTTTGTCGTCTACTGCCCGTTGGATATCGTAAACGTCGATGTAGTCGCCGAAGATTTGTTTGGTGTTCTTGTCGGTGGCTTCGATCGGGGTGCCGGTAAAGCCGATGAATGAGGCGTAGGGCAGGGCATCGCGCAGGTATTTGGCATATCCATAGGCGGTGTAGGCTCCTTCTTCCCCGGTTTCTTTGTCTTTGGTTTTGACGACTCGTGCCGATAGTCCGTATTGAGAACGGTGAGCTTCGTCGGCAATGAAGACGATGTTGCGGCGAGGGGAGATGACTTCGTAGTCGCCACCGGGTTTTTCTGGGGCAAATTTCTGGATCGTAGTGAAGACGACGCCACCGGAAGCGATATTGAGTTTGTCTTTGAGGTCAGCACGGTCTGCTGCTTGGATGGGCTTTTGGCGGAGCAGTTCGTGGCATTTGGAGAAAGTGGTGAAAAGCTGATCGTCGAGGTCGTTGCGATCGGTGAGGACAACCAGGGTCGGATTTGCCATTGCCGGATGCTGGATGATTTTTCCGGCATAGAATGCCATCGACAGGCTTTTGCCTGACCCTTGGGTATGCCAGATGATGCCGACCTTCTTATCGCCTTCTGGCGCGGTGGCTTTGACGGTTTCAGCAACGGCTTTGTTGACGGCGTGGTATTGGTGGTAGCCTGCCATCTTTTTGATCAGGGTTTCGCCTTCGACTTCAAACACGACGAAGTAGCGGATCAAATCGAGGAAACGGGATGGCTCAAATACACCGCGAATCATCACTTCGAGTTCGGGCATTCCTTGGGGGGCAAGGTTGGCTCCGTCGATGGTGCGCCAGGGCATGAAACGATCGCGATCTGCGGTGAGAGAACCGAGACGGGCTTCTCGACCATCGGAGATGAGCAGGATTTCGTTGGTGGTGAAGAGGCTGGGAATGTTGCGTTTGTAGGTTTGGAGTTGGTTGAAGGCTTTGTCGATGTCGGCGTTTTCGTCTGTGGCGTTTTTGAGTTCGATGACGGCGAGGGGGAGTCCGTTGACAAAGACCACAACATCGGGACGATGGTTTTTGTGGTTCTCGATGACGGTGAACTGGTTGACGACGAGCCAATCGTTCTGGTCGGGGTTGTCCCAGTCGATCAGCCATACCTGGTCATGTTGGGTGCGTCCATCTACGCCAGGATAGGAAACAGGAACGCCTTCGGTTAGGAGCCGATGGAAGCGTTGGTTGTTGTCGTAGAGGTTTTGAGTTTCGGGGCGGAGGACTTGTTGAATTGCCGATTGGATTTCGTCGGGTGGGACTTGAGGGTTGAGCCGAATCAGGGCAGAGTGGAGGCGATCCACCAGCACGACATCAGCATAGCTGCTGCGTTCTGCTCTGGGTTCACCAGGGGCAATATCAGAACCGCCCAGAACGGTATAGCCTAACTGCTCAAAGTAATAGAGCGCAGCTTCTTCAACGTCTGATTCGGTAAATTTGCTCATGTGCCGTTCTGGTATGTCTATTCCTTTCCACAAGGGTTCCCATGTTTCCCAGTACGGTTGTAAGCGATCGCCTTATCAAATGTCAGAAGGTAAAATTTTTTAGTACCTGACCTTCAAGCAAATGAATAGCCGCACAGAGCAAATGGCATTCTTCAACTTTTAGGTGCAACAAGTTCTGCAAATTGCTCTGGTCTTGACCAATAAGTAACGTCAGAAATTTGCTCTAAAAATTGAAAGTTGTCAGCAGTCCAGATATCTAGAGTGTCATCAAATAGAGAAACAAATTTGATGTCATTTTGCCCTACTTTTAGATAATTAATATCACTCCAGGTTGCAAAGATACTGTCTACTTTCGCATTAGCGGCAGCACGGCTTCCGGTGCTGAGTACCTCTATAAAAGCACTCTGTCTAGGATGCCGAGTATGGAAGTCAACGGTTCGAGTACGCCCAGAACGCCCTCGCACTTTTTCATTGGGCGTAAAAGGAATTTTAAGTTCTAACAAAAACTCGGCAACTTCTTCTTGAATAGACTCGAATGCTCTTGTTCTAAAAGTAAACCAAAGGTCAGAAACTCGAATAGTAGCTTGAGCAAGCCTGGTAATGGCTGAAGCCAATGGTTCGTTTTGTTTGACTCTGAGCAAAAGCATTCCCCGATATTGCTCTATGCCAAGAGTCAGGCAAATATCGCGGATCAAGGCTTCTTGTTTTTCAGTTTTCTGGCGGGTAACGGTTTGCATTCGCAACCAGCGCAGTGTGTCACCCAAATCAGTTAGAGTTATCTGTCCTGCCTTTTCTTGAAGATAAAGGTCGATAATATCCCCATCTGGGTACAAGTAAGGGGTACGAATCCGCACAAAGTCGTTGATGGAAGAGCATTCGTATAGCTCCCCAATCGTGTTAGCAATTTCTGTGCAAGGACTCACCATTAGAAGAATAAGTCTAACTGTGTAGGTGGTGGAGACTTCATTTCTCCATTATGAGCGATTCGAGCTTCAGTGCAAAATTGTTGCCAAACGTTGACAGGTTCAGTCGCAGGAGCAGTAATATCGGCTGGGACATAGGCTGCTTTGTCTTTGACATTCTCATCCCATCGATGCTTGTGTTTTTCGCCAACCCTCTGTCCATCAGGATTTCGATGATCCTGTCCTAGGTCGAGTGCGTAGATTCTACCAACTCCACGATGAATCAGAGCATAGGTGAGTTTTTCAGTGAGCGGGTTGTAACTACCTTTGACAAATAGAGGATAACCAGCATCAGAGATAATTTCTGCCCGGAATTCGACTGCTGGGGAATGGTCTTCATCGTCATCCCACAAAATGTCGTTTTCAATCCGTTTAGACTCATCGTTGATAATTTCCTCAAATTCGTCCTGTGGTAGCATCAGACAACCGCCTCCACAACCTCTTCAGCATCTTTAAGGCGGATCTCGCCAGATAGAAGTTTTGGCAGGAAAGCATCACGAATTGCATATAAAGTCCGATTCTGCTCAAGATTTATTTGCTCCTTCCTGTACAAAGGAGAAACTGTATCTTCAAAGCATTTAATTAGCTTATTGCCTGGGTTTATAATCCTCAAAGTTTTGAGGTCTTTCAGATTAATAACCTGTTGTACTGAACCGAGAGAACGTGCTAAAAGCTCAATTTGTCCTACTGGCGACTCTAAAAAATGTTTTATGTATTGAACTCCATGATTATCCTTAAGGCGAATTAGTCCTACCTGACGTGCAATATTACAACCTTTTAGAGAGTCAGGTACTACTGCAAATTGACCAGGATTGCCTACTAAAGAAATAAGGATTTCGCCACCTCTCAACACTGTTCTTTTGTATTGTTCAGAGACATCTTTTGTAATTGTTCTTAGTTGTTCCATTTTAATTTGACCATTTTCTATATCTCCGCCTCGAATAAAGAGAACTCCATTCTCATCTGTTGAACCAGGTTTTACTACTCCGTAAGTAATTGGAGTATTTTTATCGGTCATTTCAGATAGAGAAATATAGATCCAATTCTTGGGAATTCTACCTGACGCTGAATCCTCAAACTCATCAGGAAACAGAGCGGCAGTTTCAGCATCCATACCTGCGGGTTGTCGTCCATCCATCTTGGCGCGGACGGGATCGAAGTCGATAAACCAGGATTTGAAGAGGGTACGAGCGATCGCTTCCAGCGTTTGGTTCATCTGCTGATTGAGTTCGATTTTGTCGTCGAGAGTGCCGAGAATGTGAGCGATCGCCTTCTGCTCATCAAGTGGGGGCAGTAGAATCTCTAGCTTTTGAATCGCATCAGTCGCTAATCGTCCAGTGCCATGACTCGCCTCATCTACAAATCCCAAGATTTCCTCAGACTTTGCTCTTAAAACATTTGCCAGGAAAAGTGGATCAACACCATTTTTCGCAACCAGTGCTTTACAGTCTTGCCCAAACGCCATTGGACGACAAGTGATACCGACACGAAATTCTGTTTTAAGACTCATACCTCGAACTACAAACAGAATTGTACCTTTGGGCATTAAACGAGTACCGTTAGCAACACCTAAAGGCGTAACACGTCGTTCAGAATCCTTGACGTAGAAATTATGCAAACTGCTTGCTGTAATCCAGGGAATATCTCCATTCCAATACTCAGCAACTGAGGTGCTTGGAGTTCCGCCAGAATACCAATCAGCGCAATCCTTGAGTGTTGTTACTGACCAGTTATCGCTTTTACATGCCATATCCTAATCTTCCCGGGTTCAGACGAATTTCTTTTTCCAATTGGACTGATTTCTTAAACTGCTCCTCTAACTTCTGCATCAACTTCTGCATCAACTCCTCACGCCTCCCCCAACTCCTGAACCATCCTTTCCACTGTCGCCTTCAACGGTGGCAAGTTATTCTGCACGATCGCCCAAACCAAATTCAGCGAAACCCGAAAATACTCATGCACCACAATATTTCTAAACGCCACAATCTGCGCCCACGGCACCTCTGCATATTGATTCATCAAATCAGCCGATAACGAATTAGCTGCTTCTCCGATGATCTGGAGATGATGCACCACCCAAACCTGAACCAACTCTTGCTCATCAAACGCCTGCCGTCCCTGACTGGTATATCGCTCGATCGCACTGATCGCATCCAACATATCTTGCAGCCGTTCCGCCTCACGCCTCATAGCGCTACAGCCTCACGTAGCACGCGATCGCGAATCCGCTCCTTCAACATATCCACCGTCGCAATATCCACCTTGCGGTTTAGAAGCCGTTCTAAATCCAGCAACAACCCACTTGGAAACCAGGGCGTGATTTTCTCCAAATCGTAATCCACCAAAAAATCAATATCGCTCTCTTCGGTCGCTTCCTCCCGTGCCACTGAGCCAAACACCCGCACATTGTAAGCACCATGCTTGGCAGCGATCGATAGAATCTGCGATCGTCGATCGTGCAGTAGCTCCTTGATGCCTAAGCCTGTCTTGCTCGTCATGCCTCTACATCC
Organism: Leptolyngbya sp. GGD; assembly: GCF_026735145.1. Taxonomy (NCBI): domain Bacteria; kingdom Bacillati; phylum Cyanobacteriota; class Cyanophyceae; order Leptolyngbyales; family Leptolyngbyaceae; genus Leptolyngbya; species Leptolyngbya sp. GGD. Next base: position 563,294 of record NZ_JAPQKE010000004.1, on the reverse strand, counting down.
CCAACGCTTTCAAGTTTTGGCGAATCGCTGCTTCCAGTTTGGCACTTTCAGCAAACTGCTCCTCCAACTTCTGCGTCAACCGCTGCATCTTCTCCTCAAACGGCTCATCGTCATCCTCCACTTCCTCCGCTCCCACATAACGTCCTGGAGTCAGCACATATCCATGCGACTGGATATTCTCCAGAGTTGCACTCTTACAGAACCCCGGTACATCTACATACTCACCCGCTCCCGGTTCCCCACGCCATGCATGATAAGTTGCTGCAATCCGAGCAAGCTCCTCCTCCGTCAACTCGCGATGGGTGCGATCGACCAGATAGCCCAACTTCCGCGCATCAATAAACAGCGTCTCACCCCGGCGATCGCGCAAAGTGGTAAAGCCCTTCGACCCTACAACTCCCTTCTTATTGCGCGTCACAAACCACAAACACGCGGGAATCTGCGTCGTGTAAAACAACTGTCCCGGCAGGGCAATCATGCAATCCACCAGATCCGCCTCCACGATCGCCTTGCGAATTTCCCCTTCCCCCGACTGGTTAGAACTCATCGAGCCATTCGCCAACACAAACCCCGCAATTCCATTCGGTGCGAGGTGATGGATCATGTGCTGCACCCAACCATAGTTGGCGTTCCCCTTCGGCGGCGTGCCATACTGCCAGCGCACATCATCAGAGAGCGAATTATTCCACCAATCACTGATATTAAACGGCGGATTTGCCAGGATGTAGTCTGCCTTCAAGTCCTTGTGCAGGTCATTGGTGAAACTGTCCGCTTGTCGATCGCCAATATTGCCATCAATCCCCCGAATCGCTAGATTCATCAAACACAGACGGCGCGTTGTCGGGTTCGACTCCTGCCCATAAATGGCAATATCGCCCTTGCGTCCGCCATGCGCCTCGACAAACTTCTCCGACTGCACAAACATCCCACCCGACCCGCAGCAGGGGTCATAAATTCGCCCCTTGTACGGCTCAATCATCTCTACCAGCAACTTCACCACCGCTTGCGGCGTATAGAATTCTCCCCCGCCCTTGCCTTCCTTCTCGGCAAACTGCCCCAGGAAATACTCATACACCCGCCCCAGAATATCCTTCGATCGACTGGCAGCATCCCCCAACCCAATCTTGCTGATCAGGTCAATCAGTTCTCCCAAACGCTGCTTATCCAGATCCGGTCGCGCATACTGAGTCGGCAACACGCCCTTGAGCCGTGGGTTTTCCTTCTCGATCGCCAGCATCGCTTCATCAATCAGCTTCCCGATCGTCGGTTGCTTCGCGTTTGCCTGAATATGCGACCACCGCGCCTCCTTCGGCACCCAAAAGACATTCATCCCCAAATACTCGTCCCGGTCTTCCGGATCGGTGTAATCTATATCCTGCCGCTTCTCCAGGTCATCGTAGAGTTCCTGAAAGGCATCAGAAATGTACTTGAGAAAAATCAGTCCCAGAGCGACGTGCTTATATTCGGCAGCATCCATGTGACCGCGCATCTTATCTGCCGCAGCCCACAGCGTTTGCTCAAACCCTAGATTTGCGCCATTGCCGTTTTTGCCGTTCGTTTCTTTAGTTCGCGATCTTGCCATACCCACAGCCTACGGTGCTCATCGACTGGCTTCGACTCTTTGTTCAGTAGAAGCCAGCAGAGAGATTATAGTCGTCCCGAAGCCGAATTCAACGCTTTTGACAGATTGCCGAATCTAATCAGTCCTACGCTGAGGCGCAGAATATCAGGTTTTCGGCGTGTCATTGAAGCTAATTCAGGCTTTCAGCGTTTTCAAGTCTGCCATGACCGAATTCATCCCTAACTTCAGCGCCAAATTGTAAATCTGGTGGCTTTCATTCTCGGAGATCGGCTCCGGCAAGTGCTTGATCTTGAATAAATATTCTGGGTCGGAATACATCACGGACTTCGACTCAAACAAATGCTTCCACCAGATGCCGCGATCGGTAAAAGCAATGCCATCCTTGCCGTTATCCCACAGGCTCATATCCACGATCGCAAGAATCCTTTCATCGTGATCCACAGGCGCAAAGTCAAACAGAACATTCGCCAATTTATCTAGTGGAATCTCTGGAGCAATATAAGCCTCGTTAAATTCTTGCCGATAGTCACTTAGGTACTGTTGCAACGTGGCAATGAGCGGATGCTCGGACTGATCCATAACGGTGTACAGCAGCGGTTCAGTCTGACGAAGCATTTTGGGCATCGCATCCTGGCTCTCGAGAAACTGCCAAACCCCTAATCCCACACCAAACGCGACTAAAGCTGCACCACCCGTCATCACACCGATGCCGCCCATTGCTGCCATTGCAGTACTTATTGCAGCAGCACCTGATAAACTTCCTGCCGCACCAAAGGTACTCACCGCTGCCCAAGCCGCTCCAACCACAGCAGCACTCGCAACGGTTCCCGTTGTAGCTGCAATTCCCAGATTCCTCAATTCAGTGCCATCTAGATCTGCAACCAAACTAATCGAAACCAGTGCGGCTGCACCGACTAATGCCGCTCCCCCGGTTGCAACCGCTAATCCGCCTAGCATCCCCAGTCCACCTGCTGCCACTGAACCACCACCAAGGGCTGCCAATGTTGCGTTCGTGGCTGCTGCTCCCGTAAGCGAGCTGATTGTAGTTCCCGTACCCGCTGTCACTCCCGTCGCACCCAGCGCCTGCGTTAATGTCGGAACAAAGTTCGCCGCCAGTTTCGTTGCTTGCTTCCCAGTCTTGAGATACTTCTGTAAATCCGCCTCAACTGCACCTTCGTCTTTCTCAAAAAACTGATTACGAGCTAACCGATAAATCGTCTTGCATTCCGGTGAAATGTCCGAAAAATAGACAAGTGAATCTAGAGATCCAAGCGTATACTCATCCTCAACGGTTTGCCCTAAACGCGCCTGGTTATACACCGTCAGATATTTCTGCTGAGCTTCTCCCACATAATCGCTCCGCCGAATCAGTGCCATAATCACCTCATCTACAGTGAAGGCTCGGGTCTGAGCACTCGCGATTGCATACCGCTGTTTCAAGGCAAGTGGCAGTTGAGCGTTTTGGACGATCGCGTCTACTGCGGTAAGATCAGCAAAATCATCAGGACTGGGCAGCGGTTCATTTGCCAGCACATATTGATAAATTCCCTTCACCCGTAGCTTCTTCTCATCCGGTAAGTCTGAAGCTGTGACAGTTGCTTCAAGTTTGTTTTGTAGGGCAATTAAGCGTGAATTTTGACTGGCAATCCGATAGCGATCTCGGATGACTTGACCATTAGGATCTTTCCCAAGTTCCGGTGAGCCGCCCACAACAATATCTAGAATGTCCTGGGCGTGAGTATCAGTTACCCAATTTCCTGCCTTGATTTGAGCGTACGCAGCCTGACAACGATCGCGAGTTCCCGCCCTCAAAGAAGCGGATGTCAGGGCAGCACTGATTGCGGTATCGAAGTCGATTGATGAGTCATAAAGTGTATGCACAACAACGGTGGCATTATGTCCATTCAAAGCCGCCTGTTTGACAGTTAACTTGGTTCCCTCACTACAGCCAGCTGGAATCTTAAGAGACTCTGTCTGACCCGACTTAAACGTTACCTTTTGCTGCCCACCCTTCTGGGCAAGTTTGTCCCCAATAAAAATGTGATAGAGTTCGGTCTTTAAGATTTCTGAATTAGCAGGGGCGTTCTCTGCAAGAGCAGCCTCGGGAAGGATCATGTCCCTGCCCAAAATGCCGATCGTACCCGCAAGCAGAAGCTGGATAAATTGACGACGTTCAAGACTCAACGAAGTGTTAGGCGATTGATGCACCATAGTTATGGGACAGAATTGACAGTTCCTCGGAGAGAGTGCCCATCTGCCATTGAGAAAGCACTAAATTTCACTGCACATTGGGTTCTAATTTCACCCATGACACTGCCTAAATGTCAAACTGAATGTGTGTTTTAACCAGCCTCATTCAACCCTAATTGGTTGAACTCCTTAGATACTGTCCTTCAGTTTTGTCTCACTTAATCGCTAATTGATCTGCTCCGCATTCAGCGAGAAGCACTAGCTGAATGCGATCGCTGTGCTCAACCATCTTTCTTACCTCTCTCCTGATATTTGACCATTGCTGTAAAGCGCATCGTACAGTGATGACATTTCCCATCTGTCCATACTGCTGGAATCTGGAAGGGGCGCTTACAACTGGGGCATCGCTCCAACAAGCGCAAGTTGTGACGTGTGCAAACTGCAACGATATCCTTGTACTGCCACACCATCCGATGACAGGGTATTTCAGCGTAACAGGCTCCACATAGTCGGATGGGGCGAGACTGCAACGTCATGTCTCGGTGAGGCAACATCGCTTGGAAGCGCGAAGGATCTAAACCGATGAGGCGAGCGATCGCGCCCAACTCTTCTTCAATGGGAAACGGATTGAAGTAGAGCTTTTCCCAACGGGCTGTCACTGCCCCAATCCCCGCCGCTTGCCCTAATGCATAAGCTGAAGGCAGATGATTCGCCTTGAAGTACCTCAACCGTCCTAGGTAGTGACTGATACTCTCCTGCTCCAAGGGTTCTACGTAACCCAGCCGAGGTGCATCTTCGTCAGGCTGGCGCATAACAGATTCTTCCCTAAATAAAGTGGTTATTTCAGTCCTCACTCAACTCCTAGTTTCTTCTCGCCTCTGGCGGAATATAGGGGTTGCCGTAACGGTTGGCGATGTTGTGCAGAATTGCCTCGTCCACCTTGCCATGCCCTTTCTTGAGCGAATGCAATACTGCCTTCGTCAAAATCTTGATCAAACTACCCATATGAGCTTGAGTACTGGTTGCCAAAATCTCAAACAGTGTGCCTTCTGCCAAGTTAGAAGCTTGCGGCAGCGCCAGAATGTCATACTCGATCGTCCGCAGTGTTTTCTGGAAGTCTTCATAGTCCAGTCGATCGAATTCAAACAAGGTAGGAAAGCAGGTCAACAAATCGAAATTTTGCAGGCTATTATCGAGGTCTTGACTACCGATGAGAACGATTGGAACACCTGATTCCTCATACAGCTGCTTCAGGTCAATTAAAGCTTCCCGTTGCAGATTATCGGCATTGTCAATCATCAGAAGCTCGATTCCGAAGAGTTCAAGGCATCCAGCTAATCGAGACCGCAAGTCCTGTCGTTTTCCCCGTGGAGCTGCATGGTTGATATCCTTGAGGATTTGCGAAAAGAGCCGCTTAGAACTGGAATTTGACCAGGCTTTTACATAGGAGACCCGTTTTCTATCCTCTTCTCGGTAATGACTGGAAGACCGACTCTTGCCAACTTCTCTCGGTCCAATGACTCGACCACACTGTTTGAGCAATCGCAATTCGTCTAGCCAGCAGAAACATTGTGAGGCACGATCAGTCGGAATAAAAGCCGTCTGGAAGAGTTCCTCAATCGCTGCCGTTTTGACAAGTACATCAGTTAAGTCAATTTGAGGCGCTAGAACCTCCACAGGAACCTGAATTGCAAGCTGCGATTGTGCCATGTCCTACCAAATCCTCCTCAATGATTGATTTTTAGAGATCACGATTGAATGCCGTTCTTCCGGCGAAGGTGTGGAAGCAGCAGGTTCAACAGGTTGTGAAGGAGAAACGGGAGACGGAGGTTTCATCTGCTCAGAAGTCACCCTTTCTGGCAACAGTTCGAGCGATTCGTTATTGGGGGCAGCTGTGCCTGCCCGTTCTTTCCGCAATTCAACGATTTTTGAGTTCTGCTTACTTTTGCCGCGCAATTTTTTCTGCTCGGCGCGTTGGCGCTCTTTTTTCTCCTGCTTGCGCTGCTCGGCAAGTTTTTGCCGTTGATCCAAGGCTAAGAGCCCACCATAGTTGGAGTGTTCTCGCTTGGCATTGCTTCGCAGTTTGTTCAGTTGTTTTAGTTCCTCCAGGCTCAAATCTTGCCTGTCCATGTTGATAGCATGAGCAAAGCCAATAAACTCTTCTGTCTCATCCTCACCCGGTGCTTGGCGATAGGCATACAAGGTTAAAATGTGGTCAGGGTCGTACCGTAAAGTCACATACTCGCCCTGCAACGCTCTCAGCTCTTCACAGCGGTAAGTCAGGTTTTCAAAGTAAACAGACCCGTGCGCCTGCACCACACGCTGCTCCGCTTTCATTAAGCAGAGGTCTAAGTCGCGTTCATTCAATGGCTCAGGCAGTTTCTTGCCCATGCCCTTCAACCAGCGTTCAAACCGAGTATCGCATGAGTCTTTTGGATAAGGCTCATGATTATAGTCGCGGAAGAAGTACACAGCTAATATCAGGTCGAGATCCTCAAGGGTGAGACAAGCTTCCTTTTCTGCCCGTTCTGCCCCACCCTCCTCCTTGGAGATGTAGCCCGGCAGGAGAGCTAAAACCTTGGTATTGATCGTGCCGAAGAGCCGTTCGACAATACCCCCCTGAATCGGACGATCGCGCAGTTCACACTGAAATCCCAACTTTTTCCCAAGGGATTGGATAAGTTTGGAACGACTCAGATCCTTGCCGCCATCGGTGAAGAAGTACTGGAGCGGTGCGCCATAGATATTCGATTGATTCAAAACTTGCTCAAGTTCATACTCGGGTGGGTACTGCTTGGGCAAGATTGCATGTCTGAGCGTTAGCGTCACTTCATGCGCTCCCGGCTGTTTGTGCCACAAATGGTAACCAATGACGCAACTAGAAAAGGTGTCAACCACCGTAGTCAGCCACGGTCGCCAGTTTAGGAGCGTGTGCTCCTTATCCACGATTCGAATGTCGAGCTTGGTGTGGTCACACTGAAGAATTTGATTGCTGAAAATTGCTCTCAGCAATTTCCCATCTCGCGTCTCCACTGCCAACCACGAGCCCGCCCCAGGATTGCGGATTTTTTGTTTTCGTTTATGACGTTCGACCAAAGGCTTTAGAATTCGATAAACGGTGGCTGGATGGGGACAATCGCCTTCTTCATGCCGCAGGTCAATCACAGCATGGCGCTGGACTTCACGTACCACATCCGCAGGTTTGGGCGGGTTCTTATCCTTCAAGCTTTGCTCGTAATACTCCCGAATGTAATTCACCCAGTACTCATCGATTCGATGATGTCCCTTATCAGAACGCTCAATCCCAACGGTTTCGCGTAAGCGAGCCTCGGTATATTGATTCAGCAACCGTTCCACCTGGCGCGTCGAGATGCCCAGAGTTTTAGCGATCGCTTGTTTACGCTCCGTCTTCACTTTTCGAATGGGTGATTCTGCTAGCCACTGGATGAGCCGAAACTTTAGTTTGTGGAGATCTGATGACTCGATCAGGATTGCAGATGGGTCTGTGTCGAAGGCGCGATCGCTCAACAGAACCGTATCGAAGTCTTGCAAATCAGCATCTAAGCCGGAAACGTGGCTTTCGTCCATGGGAGATTGCCATATTTGTAGTGTAAGTAGTAAAAATATATCACTCTCTTCTCAGAAGGGCTAGGTGATGCGACGTGAAATTTGCGAGTGTGGGGTAAACAGAGCTTTACAATTAGGAGCTAAAAAGATAAGCAGTGCTACTTTTTCCTTCTGATATAGCTTTTGCTCAGTAAGATGAGATAGCTTTTTGGGGATACAAGATGTCGGGTGAAAAGACCGTTCGTGGCTTTCTCGGGTGCTATCAACAGCATGACTTTAAGGGGATGCAGGCTTATCTGGCTGATGCTGCTGAGTTTTCTGACTTTGCCTTCCAAATTCAAGACAATGCGGTAAAGGCGATGTGGCATTGGTTTTGTATTCCCTATACTTCTAGACCAGACCCAGTTAAAGTGCCAGAGTTTGAAGTTATCAGCGTAGAAGGAGATCGAGTCATTGCTCGGTACCGCGTGGTTTATTTGTATGGTGAGGCACTACGACCTGTGGATTATTGGATTAGAGCAACGTTTACGGTAAGCGATGGCAAGATTGTGACCCAAACTGATCGCTTCGACCAAATCTCTGCCTTTGAGTTTGCAAGGATGGCGTTTGGGCTGCCTGTAGCCCTACTGGCGTTTACACCCTTGTTGCGATCGACAGTGCAAAAAAAGGCAACGGAGAAGTTGAACAAATTTAGTCAGGAGTATGGCTACTAGAGGTAGTGACAGGCTAAGGAGTGTCTCGCTGTAAATTGAACTTGTCACTGATAAAAATTGCCACACGATTAGCAGAATTTGAGGATAAGCAATCGCTCTCAACCTGTTATGGTCAATCTGATTTTTTCCTTTGGATATTTCTTAACAAGGGCAGCATAAGGATGGATGAAGAAAAGATGGCGGAAGTGAGTTCACAACCTTGGGTGGACGAGCGTTTAGCCGAAATCAACCGTATTACTGATTCCCTTGAGAAGATAGAAGCATTGGTTGAGTTGGCTTCTGAATTACTGCCTTCTCCTCTAGATGTGCTGCAACAAGCTCTGCTGGTGGCTCAATCGCTTGAGGATTCATCTGACAAAGCTCAAGCTATAAGTGCGATCGCACCCCAACTGCCAGAATTCCAGCAAAAGGAAGTCTTACAACAAGCCCTGACAATGGCTCAATCGCTTGAGGATTCATCTGACAAAGCTCAAGCTATAAGTGCGATCGCACCCCAACTGCCAGAATCCCAGCAAAAGGAAGTCTTACAGCAAGCCCTGACAATGGCTCAATCGCTTGAGAATTCATTTGACAAAGCTCAAGCTATAAGTGCGATCGCACCCCAACTGCCGGAATCAGCGACTGACCTCCTACAACAAGCCCTACTGGCGGCTCAATCACTTGAGGAGTCCTACTTCAAAGCTCTTGTCTTAATTGCGGTCGCCCCGCAATTGCCAGAATCAGCGACTGACCTCCTACAACAAGCCCTAACGGTCGCTCAATCGATTGAGGATCCAGAGTTAAAAGCCCGAGCGATAAGTGCAATCGCCCCGCGACTACCGGAGTCCCAGCAAAAGGAAGTCCTACAACAAGCCCTGACAATGGCTCAATCGCTTGAGGAGTCCTGCTTCAAAACGCGAGCTATAAATGAGATCGCCCCGCGACTGCCGGAATCAGCGACTGACCTCCTACAACAAGCGCTCGCTATAGCTCAATCGCTGGAGGATTCAGGCATCAAAGCCCAAGCTATAAGTGCAATCGCCCCGCGACTTCCAGAATCCCAGCAAAAGGAGGTCCTACAACAAGCGCTCGCTATAACCCAATCGCTCAAGAATTTATCCGACAAAGCCCAAGCTATAAGTGCGATTGCACCCCAACTGCCAGAATCAGCGACTGACCTCCTACAACAAGCCCTAACGGTCGCTCAATCGATTAAGAATTTATCCAACAAAGCCCAAGCTATAAGTGCGATCGCACTCCAACTACCAGAGTCCCAGCAAAAGGAAGTCCTACAACAAGCCCTAACGGTCGCTCAATCGATTGAGGATCCAGACCACAAAGCTCAAGCTATAAGTGCGATCGCACTCCAACTACCGGAGTCCCAGCAAAAGGAAGTCCTACAACAAGCCCTAACGGTCGCTCAATCGATTGAGGATCCAGACCACAAAGCTCAAGCTATAAGTGCGATCGCACTCCAACTACCGGAATCAGCGACTGACCTCCTACAACAAGCCCTAACGGTCGCTCAATCGATTGAGGATCCGAACCACAAAGCCCGAGCGATAATTTCAATTGCACCCCAACTGCCAGAATTTCAGAAAAAAGAAGTCCTACAACAAGCCCTGACGGTGACTCAGTCGATTGAAGATTCAGTCTGCAAAGCCTTTGTCTTAATTGAAATCGCATCCCGACTACCAGAATCTCAGCAAAAGGAGGTTCTACAACAAGCGCTCGCCATAACTCAATCGCTTGAGGAGTCCTACTTCAAAGCTCCTACCTTGAGTGCGATCGCACCCCAACTGCCAGAATCAGCGACTGACCTCCTACAACAAGCGCTCACCATAACTCAATCGCTTGAGAATTCATTTGACAAAGCCCAAGCTATAAGTGCGATTGCACCCCAACTGCCAGAATCAGCGACTGACCTCCTACAACAAGCCCTAACGGTCGCTCAATCACTTGAGGATCCGAACCACAAAGCCCGAGTGATAATTTCAATTGCACCCCAACTGCCAGAATCCCAGCAAAAGGAAGTCCTACAACAAGCCTTGACAATGGCTCAATCGATTGAGCATCCAGACCACAAAGCTCAAGCTATAAGTGCGATCGCACCCCAACTGCCAGAATCAGCGACTGACCTCCTACAACAAGCTCTAACGGTCGCTCAATCACTTGAGGATCCAGATTTAAAAGCCCGAGCCATAAGTGCGATTGCACCCCAACTGCCAGAATCAGCGACTGACCTCCTACAACAAGCTCTAACGGTCGCTCAATCACTTGAGGATCCAGATTTAAAAGCCCGAGCCATAAGTGCGATCGCCCCGCGACTGCCAGAATCCCAGCAAAAGGAAGTCCTACAACAAGCCTTGACAATGGCTCAATCGATTGAGCATCCAGACCACAAAGCTCAAGCCATAAGTGCGATTTTGCAACTTATCCCCTCAACCTCTTTAAAGTCTTTTTTGGAGACTACATTAAATTTATCGGAAGCGGCTAAGTCTCTTGCACCTCTCGCCAGTCGTTTTATCGAAGACTTTGTTCTACTCATACCTGCTAACAAACATTCAGTTGCTCTGGACGTAGTTCAGTACCTGTCTAGTGATGAAGACAAAACCCAATTTCTCAGTGCCCTGATTCCACGACTTTCTCCTGGTCGGTTTCCCACTGTGCTTGAGCTAATTAAGTCTCAAGTTAGTGACGATCGCTTTCGTGCTGAAATCCTGAGCAATCTGGCTCCTTATCTCCCCTCAGTGCAGTTTCTAGAGGTCATCAGACTGATTGAAAACGCAATCCAAAATCCTGATTATCGTACTTCAGTCCTGGAAGCCCTGATTCCTTCTTCAGAAATCGAATTCGATGCAGTATTGGCACTAATCGAAACCTTACCATTGCCACAACTTCAAGCTAGGGTATTGCATTCGTTAGCGATCGCACTCGTCGCTCAAGCCGAACAAACCTCATCACAATCGAATAAAACAGACTTTTACACCACTTACTGCAATAGGCTGATTCAAGCGACGACTAACCTTGGCTCTACTAAACGAGATGATTTTTCCTACGAAAGCGCTGTCTCCAACATCTTTGGTCAATTAGCCCTAATTCTCAAAAACACTTCAGAGACTACAGAAGTATCGTTTTTTGTAGTTGTCAGTCAGCTTAAAGATCCAGGCTATCAAGCTGAGGTGCTTATCGCTCTAGCACCTCACTTTCCAGAGCGAACAAAGGAATTTCTTGAGAGCTATCAGGGTGATGACTATCGCAACCTACTCAAAATCAAAATTCGACTAGCTTTAATAAATAGCTCCGATACCACTGATATCCAAAGTATTGTTGATGCTCTCGAAACAATTCAGGGACGATATTACCAAGCTGAAGCCCTAATAGAAATTGCTCGACATCCTGCGGGTTCCAGAGTTCGTGGATTGCAAACAAAAGCGTTACGCGAGATCGGAGAACTGACTCAGAATCCGTATCTGCAAGCCCAATATTTGCAGCGACTAATCCCAAGCCTTAAATATTGGAAGCGAATTGAAACGATCAACGTGATCGGTGATATCAGCGATCATTACTATCAAGTCAGTGCCCGTGTCGCTCTAGCCCGAAAGTTTCCTGAATCCGACATTTTCAATGCAGCCCTTAACGATGCCGAGAAGTTAAATTCCCGAGTTCACAGGATTGAGCAACTCAGTACCCTGGCGATCGATATGCCAGAGCTGCTACCCAGAATTATCAAGTGTGCTGAAGAACTTCACATTAATCAACAGCCTGAAACTGCTACTGATGAAGAAGCCTTTTCGATCAAAATTGAGCGTCGCGATATCCTAGTTGCCCTTACTCCCCATCTACCCATGCGGATTAATCGCGAGGTTAACCGTGAGTTGTCCTTAGGTCGCTTTGTTTCTAGAGAACTCTACGATCGTGCCCTCTATCTTCTCGCCCGAGGCTATCGCGACGCTCTACAAGGGGGAACACTCCGCAACGATGCCGCTCAAGACAGAGACCTCCTCGACCTCAAAGATGAAATCAACGCCCTATCGAATCTCTTGCTGATGCGGGATTTGGAGCCGCCCATGTCCGTCGGGATTCTCGGTGGCTGGGGTGGTGGCAAATCTTACATCATGCACCTGATGCAAGCTCGGATGACCGAAATTCGCAGCCATCAGGTTGACCTTGAGGTCGAAGCATGGAACGAAAACCCCAACCACCAGAAACTCTCCCCCTATGTAGGTCACGTTTACCAAATCAAATTCGATGCCTGGACGTTTGCCAAGTCTGACCTGTGGGCAAGTCTAATGCAGACGATTTTCTTTGAACTCGATCGGCAACTCACCCTAGAGACACAAATTACCGAAGTGCTTCAGCAGATTGAAGATGCGACTCAACGTCAGCGGATTGAAAGCACGATTTGGTCAGTTCTCTACAAGAGCAATGATGATGAACGAACATGGTTTCTGAGGCAAGTGTTGAAGGACAAGGAAACTTTGAACCTGTTACTGGATAAGCAAAGGGAAAGCCGTACAGGAATTCTGTGGGAGAAGTTCAAGGAGTCCCAAACGACTGCTATTCATAATTTGGAAGCGACCGAAGCAGCCCTAAAAACGAAGAAACGAGAACTGGAAGAGCTAAAATCCCAGTTACGGCTCCAAATTCGGCAAGAGTTTGAACCCATTTTTAATCTCAGCAAGAACCAATCGTTTCAGCGAGTTGATGCTCTTCTGGGAACATCTTTCATTCTCCTAAGACGGCGCGTTGGGCAAACAGCATTCAAAAATTTAAATACAGCAATTTCTGATCAACTCTTCAAGTCTTCATCTGTGGGGAGTCAGCAAGCGGGTGGGTTATGGCATCAATTAGAAGAGAAGCTTGCAGCTTTAGAAAAGGCAAAAGAAGAGCTTGAAGCATTAACTAAACCTGCTGAAAAATCAACTTCATCTGATAAAAAAATCGATAATCAGACATCGGAAAAAACAGCCACAAATCAAGTGGATGCTGTTAAGACAAAAGATCAGCTAATCCCAAGCAAGCAAGTAACGGATGCAAAAGAGGAGATTAGCACAAAACAGGAAGAAGTAAACCGCTTGTTGAGAGAGGTATCAGAAACCAGATTTGATATCTTTAACGTTGCAACGAACGTGATTGAAAAGAAACAAAAGTGGCTTGATTGGCAGCGTAACTGGAAATGGCTCAAAAGCAATTGGCTGTTAGTTCTGCTTTTCGTCCTACTTTTCGTCGTGCCATTAGTCTTACTGACTACCCTTGGACTTAATCTTTACACCAGTGCAGATCAACAGATTCCTAATCTAACTGCTAAACTCGCTACCCTAATTGCGCCCCTATTGCCGGGTGCCGTAATTCTACAAAATCTTCTGCGAAGTGGGCAGAAATGGTTTGAAGAAACGCGCCTTGCATTACAGGAATACCAAAAATCCGTAGAGAATCGGAACAAAGATATTGAAGCAACCTACGAACGAAGCGTAAAAGATAGCCTTGAATCCAACCCCCGCCTACAGCAATTGGAACGAGAAGTGCAGGCATTGGAAAAGGAATATCAGGAACAAAAACAGTCTGTTCCAGTGAACCAATATGCTTCTCTGTCAGAGTTTGTGAGCGATCGTTTGGAACAGGGTACCTACAAAAATCGCCTCGGTCTAATGCAGCAGGTCAAGCAAGATCTCGCTGACCTGAGCAACAAACTCTTGCCACCAAGCCAGTATGACGAAAGCTTTCAATCAAAAATTGACTTTCTCAAGCAGGTTTTTCCTAGAGGACCCGCTCGTGTCGTCGTCTATATCGATGACCTCGATCGCTGCCCACCTGATCGGGTAGTTCAAGTCCTCGAAGCCGTTCAACTTTTGGTCAAAACCCCGCTTTTTATTGCTGTGCTAGCGATCGATGAACGATATATTACTCGCGCCCTCGAAAAATTCTATGAAGGTGTTCTCTCCCGGCGCGGTCGTCCCTCTGGAACAGACTATCTGGAAAAAATTATCCAACTGCCCTATCGGGTGCGTCCAATCATGGCAAACACCCTAGAAAACTATCTACGTTCCCAGGTCGTCATTCAAGACAGTGCCACAGGCGCAGCCAAATTCAGCGAATTTAGCCGTCGAGAATTCGACATGCTGCTGGCTTGCTGCCGACAGGTAGACCTTTCTCCGCGCACTATTAAACGCCTAACCAACGTCTATAAACTGTTCAAAATCGTCTGTCGCACCCGTGGTACCAAACTCACGCCCCAGGTACAGCAAGCTATCTTGGCGCTATTAGCCCTTTCTGGTCGCTACCCCAATCTCATGCGCGGCATCTTTGACGACATCCAATCCTGCTTTGAGGAGCAGCGTACTCTTAAACCAGCAAAACAGCCGACCCGTGAGCAAGTTAAGCAGGCATCACCAACCCTCCACCTAACAAGTCCTTTGTACGACTTCTTCAAAACCTATCGGCTACCGGAGGGCGATCGTTACCTGCAACGCGAATTCGATAAACTCCAACACGATGCCTTGCATACTGAGATTCTGCCTCATACCCTTACCTTAGATGCCATGACCTACGAAATCTTCAATCTGATCCGCTCCTTCTCATTTGTCGGAGAAATTGGCGAGAACCCCGAAGATTACCGCTTCAGTGGCGCTAAAGTTGATGACACACTATTAGAATCAACAATTCCTGATCCCGATCCAGAAGACCCAACGATCGAGTAATTCTCCATAGCCAAAACTTGCCATCAACTAAACCATACCTCTCGATTAGCAAAGTAGAACATCGATAAAGGTCTGAGGTTATATCTCCAATGTTCAGAGGCAACTCCTTCATGCTCCCCATCTACTCGACAAGAAAAACGACGTGTAATTTGCGAAGGATTTTTTTGAGAAAAATCGACGCTTAATTTGCGAAAGTAGTTTTCCGACACTCAATCTGCGAAAGAATTCAAATGTCGCTTTTCCCTCCGAAGATATCCAGGCTCTTTAAAGAGAGAGAGTTTCAGCTTTGTTACTTATCGCGAACTTGATGTTGCGCTCGCGACATTTAATGTGCGAACGTACACCAGCGATCAAGCTTGGGAGCGTCTCTAAATCATCTCTAAAGCTGTTTGTAATGAATAGCGGGAGTGCAATATTAAGGGCGTATTCACAGCCTTTAAAGGCAGTAGCTTCTATAAAAAGCTATGAATACCTTTTTTAGTTTTTAGCAGCCTTTGCAATTCGGGCAATATTCTAAATCTGAAGGGTTGGAACAGCTCGAAGGCAACGCTTTTGTATTCGAGTTCTTTAGCGGCATGCCATTCCCACAACGCTTTCATCCGTGGATCGGCTTCTGCCAAAATTTTGTGATGTAGAGAAACTTCCGATATCCTTAGATCAAATTCTGCTGCGCCCACAGTGCTGCTGCTACTCGATCGCGCATTCCTAACTTGCTCAAAATTTGAGTCACATGATTTTTGACGGTTCCTTCGCTGAGGAAAAGCTCCTGTGCAATCTCTTGATTGTTCTTCCCCTCACCTACTCGTTTCAATACTTCAATTTCACGTTTGCTTAATTCGTCGAGATGGCAGTTCGAGGACGGTGGTTTCAGTTGAGAAAAAGCTTTGGGTGCAATCGTCGGTCCAAGTTGGCTATATCCTTGAGCGACCGATCGGATTGCAGTCGCAATTTCAGGGGCAGGAGTCCGCTTCAAGAGATATCCGAGTGCCCCGACTTGAAGCGATCGCAGAATGTACTCATCGTCATCGAAGGTGGTGAGGACTAAAATCCGAATCCACGGATAGTACTGATGAATTTCTTGGGTGGCTTGTACGCCATCACAAACGGGCATTCGCACATCCATCAGAATCACATCGGGTTGTAAATGCTTTGCTGCCTTGATCGCTTCTTGTCCATTGGCTGCATGACCCGCAATTTCCAGATCTGCTTCGACTGAAAGCATGGTCGCGAGTCCTTGCCGGAAAATTTCCTGGTCATCGACAAGCAATAGACGAATCATAGCGGCAGTATGATCGAGATTTGAGTCCCTTGAGTAGGTGCGGTTTGTAACTCGAACTGTCCGCGCAACAGTTGAACTCGCTCGATCATACCCTGAAGTCCAAATCCTGGCTTGAGTGTTGTTGCATCAAATCCAATTCCATCATCTTTGAGATTGAGCATTAGACCTGTTGGTGTTTGATCGGCAGAAAAGTAAACGTGAGTTGCTTGGGCATGTTTCTGAACATTCATCAATCCTTCTTTTACAATGCAGTACACTTGATAGCTCTGATAAACAGGGAGATGAGGCAAGTTTACTTTCCATTGCACTTGAACTGTTGAAGTTTGTCTTAGTTGTTCGAGGAGCGCAACCAAGGCGTGATTCAGATCGAAGTCAGATTGACGCATTCGATCGAGAGCTTGACTCACATCCTCGATGCACTGTCGCGCTAATCGTTTTGCGGTATCGACAGCTTGAAACGATTGATCGAGATTGTGCGATCGTAGGGTTTGAGCAACCGCAAGCTGGGTATCTAAATCGGTTAAGGTATGTCCGAGCGAGTCATGAATTTCTCGTGCAATCCGGGTTCGCTCTAGGGTAGCGGCTAAAGATTCAACTTGTTCGGTCAGTTCTTCGATCTTCTGATCGCTTTTCTGTTGCACCACAATCATCTGGCTGAGCATGACCGTGAAGAAACTGGCAGCCGTGTAGATGGCAAGCGTAAAGATGATAAATCGAATGGGGTTGCTGAGATTCAGACCGAGTGGATCAAGCGGAATTGATTGCTGAAGGCGATGCACTTCTCCGAGATATTCGCTGACTGTCCACGGCACAACCATTATTACAATGAGCCAAATGGTGCTGCGATGTCCAAGCAGGAAATAGCTCTTAGCAAAATAGATGTACGGAAATAGGGTAAAGTCAATGCCAAGCGACTTCGCCGATACAAACGTGAGTAATCCGAGTGCAATGTAGATGATCCGTAGCCCGCGAGGACGATCAAGCGGAAAGACCCAACTCAGCAGAAAAAACAGAATCCAGAAATTCAGGACTACAGGCAAATTGTATTCAGGAGCGCTCCACCACATTCCGAGGTAAGCCGTCAGTAGAACCCCCTCTAGAGCGCGAAACGATTGAGGTAGAGATCGCAGGAAAACCATGGAAGACAGAATGTCAACATCTTTCTCTCATCTCTCTGACTATACTGCACTTACCCAATTCCAAAATAGTGACCTGGGTCATGGTTTTCCGTGCCTCGTCGGACTATTTTCTCGACTGCGTTGCTGTTAGATTAACGTTCAATCCCGCTGTTCGATTTAATGCACGTTAATCCCTTGAGAACGCAATGCTCAATCAGTTTGAACCTGGCAAACTTACGATAAAACGTCCCAACCTGAAGTGGATTGTTGGATTAGGCATTGTTCTGCTGCTCGGAACTGGATTCATCGCTTTGCGTCTGACTTCTACGCCTTCAAACAATTCTGCTAATTCTAAATCGACTGCGCCGACCCCGCCTGCAACAACAGTGAATGCGTTGGGACGACTGGAGCCGCGAGGGGAAGTGATCAAAGTTTCTGCACCCAGTCAATCAATGGGTGGCAGTCAAGTCATTGAACTACGAGTCAAGGAGGGCGATCGCGTTCAAGCAGGTCAAATTGTTGCGGTTTTGGATTCGCGCGATCGCTTACAGTCGAGTTTGATTGAAGCCCAGCAGCAGGTTCGCGTGGCTCGATCGCGGCTTCAAGCCGTCCAAGCGGGTGCAGAACGCGGAGAAATTGCTGCGGCACAAGCAGAAATTCGGAACCTGAAAGCACAGCGTTCTGGTGAGATGAAAGCCCAGCAAGCGACGATCGCACGATTGCAAGCTGAATTACGCAATGCCGAAACAGAGCTACAACGAAATCAAGCATTAGCGCAAGCAGGTGCGATCGCAGCGTCTACTTTAGATAGTCGAAAAGTTGCAGTTAGTACCGCTCAAGAGCGACTGAATGAAGCACTTGCCGCATTCGATCGCACTCAGCAAACACTAACCGCACAGATTCAGAAAGCAGAAGCAGCATTGTCTCAAACTGTAGAGGTGCGACCTACAGATATCAGTACAGCACAAGCAGAAGTGGATCGTGTGATCGCGGCTGCTCATCGAATTCAAGCTGAACTCAATCAAGCGTATGTCCGTGCCCCTGTGTCTGGTCGAGTCTTGAGAATCCAAACACAAGTTGGAGAAATCGTTGGAGATAACGGAATTATTGAACTCGCCGCAACCGATCAAATGATTGCGATCGCAGAAGTGTATGAAAGTGATATCTCAAAAGTTCGTCAAGGTCAAACGGCAATTGTTACCAGTCCGAGCAAAGCGTTTTCCCAACCGCTTCGAGGAAAAATTTACCAAATTAGTTCGCAGATTGCCAAGAAAGATATTTTAGATACCGATCCGACTGCTGCGACGGATGCCAGAGTCATCGAAGTGAAAGTGCAATTCGATCGAGTGACAAGCCAACAAGTCGCAAATTTGATCAATCTTCAAGTCAACGTGGAGATTCAGCCATGATCGATCGCAAGATTCCGCTGGCTTGGCGGCAGTTAATGGGACAAAGGGGAAGATTTATCGTTGCACTTGCTGGAATCAGCTTTGCAGATGTCTTAATCCTGATGCAACTTGGATTTCAATCCGCGCTCCTCGACAGTAATACTCGTCTACATCGCAAGTTGAACGCTGATATTGTTCTAGTGAGTCGGCAAGCGCAAAATTTAGGATCACTCAATACGTTTTCTCGACGGCGCGTAGTTCAAGCAGCTAATTTGCCTGAAATTCAATCTGCTGAATCGCTTTATGTACGGCTTGCTAACTGGCGAAACCCACAAACAAAGCTGGAATCCTCGATTTTGGTGTTAGGGTTTAATCCGATTCGACCTGCGTTTGATCTTCCAGAGCTTGAGCAAAATGCAGCATTGATTCGCTATCCAGATACGCTTTTATTCGATCGAGGCTCTCGTGGGCCGTACAAAGAAACGATCGCACAAATCGAACAAGGCAGTCCGGTCACAACTGAACTGGAAGGACGGCGAATCTCAATCCGAGGACTATATCGAGTGGGGTCTTCGTTTGTTGCGGATGGCAATGTGATGACGAGCGATCAAAATTTTCTGAAACTCTTCAATCAACGCCAACCGGGTGAAGTCAGCATTGGATTAGTGCAATTAAAACCAGGAAGCAATCCAACTGCTGTGGTGAATACACTACGTTCTACGTTGCCGGATGATGTCAAAGTGCTAACGAAACAGGAATTCATTGAATTTGAGCGCAACTACTGGCAACAGAGTACAACGATCGGCTTTATCTTCAGTTTTGGTGTTGTAATTGGATTCTTGGTCGGTGTTGTGATTGTCTATCAGATCATCTACAGCGATGTGATTGATCATCTCGCAGAGTACGCAACGTTAAAAGCTATTGGATACCGCGATCGCTATCTACTCAAAGTAATTTTTCAAGAAGCATTAATTCTTGCAGTAATCGGATTCGTTCCGGGCTGTCTCATCGCCAATGGAATGTACACCTTGACGCGCAATACTACAAATCTACCGCTATTTATGACCCGTGAGCGAGTTGTACAGGTGCTACTGCTAACCGTTTCGATGTGTTCGATCTCAGGTGCGATCGCTATCCGAAAACTGCGATCGGCTGATCCTGCGGACATCTTTTGAGTTTGATAGATAGGATTTGGAGACTCTTGTATGCACTTTGTCCGATTCGGTTTGACATTTTCAGCGATCGTGGTTGCGATTTCCATGAGTCAAAATTGCTTTGCTCAAACAGTTGACGCTAGCTCTGTACTACAACTCTCTCAACCTCTCGAAAGCCCAACTCCACCGAGAGAACGGCGTAGCTACATCGGGATTGGTGGAGGGCTAGGAATCCGGGGTAGTGAGACAGGATTAGCTGATGGCGGGGTTTCGATTCTGTCCCGAATTGGCATCACCAATAGCATTTCGGTTCATAACTCGACTGTGTTTGGCAATCAAACTGCCGTGATGCCTGCATTGACGCTCGGCATCCCAATTCGGAATACAAACACGGCTGCTGTAGTTGCGTATCCATTCATTGGTGGTGGTATCAATATCAATACCTCGCAAGATTTTGAGGTTGATCCACTGTTGGTTGCTGGTGTTGATGTTCCACTTGCCGATCGCATTATGGCAACAACTCGACTAAATGTAGGCTTTGGTGAGAACGAAACGGATGTGGGCGTGATTTTAGGAATTGGCTACCGTTTGTGATTTTATTCAATGATGCAACTTTCTTCTGTACAACAGCAATTTGAGACTTCAGCAAAACCATCGCTGATATCGATTCGCAATCTCAGCCATTGTTTTGGTCAAGGACAACTGAAAAAGCCTGTTCTGTTCGATATCACATTGGATATTCAAGCAGGTGAGATTGTGATTATGACAGGTCCCTCTGGCTCAGGAAAAACAACACTGCTTTCTCTGATTGGAGGACTACGCGCCTGTCAGACCGGAAGCTTAAAGATTGTGGATCAAGAACTATGTGGAGCAACACGATCGCAGTTAGTTCAGGCAAGACGGCAAATTGGCTACATTTTTCAAGCACACAATCTACTCAATAGCTTAACTGCTCAAGAGAATGTAGAGATGACGCTGGAGTTGCATCCTCAGATTCCTTGGCGCGATCGCCAGCAGAAAGCACAACAAATGCTGGAGACGGTTGGACTAGGAGAGCGCACCACTTACTATCCAGATAGTCTCTCTGGCGGGCAGAAGCAGCGGATCGCCATTGCCCGCGCTCTCGTGGCGAATCCTAAGATTATTCTCGCAGATGAACCCACGGCTGCACTCGATAAGAAATCAGGACGCGATGTGGTCGAACTGATGCAACGGCTTGCTCAAGAGCAAGGCTGCACAATTTTGCTGGTTACGCACGACAATCGCATTCTTGATATTGCTGACCGAATTATCGAGATGGAAGACGGTTACTTAATTCAAAAAGACTAAGGATGCCGAAAGAGTTTCTGAAGCAAGTTCACGGAGATTCTACCAGGAGAAAGACATGAACGGACAATCGATCAGTTTAGCGATCGTATCAATCTTAGGAGTACAGATGATGACATTACCTGTGGATGCCGTTTCTAATAGCCGTCTTACTGTTGAGGTTAGCGGCTTGAGAAACCAGGATGGAACGCTGTGTCTGAGTTTGTTTTCGAGTGAACAAGGCTTTCCAAATCAAAGCGATCGCGCCATTGCCTCTCGCTGTATTGAAGCTAAAGAAGCGACAGCTACCTTTGATCAACTGCCACCGGGACGATATGCCGTTGCTGTTATTCATGACTCTAACGACGATGGCAAGCTCAACACTGGTTTTCTCGGCATTCCCAGAGAAGGGTTTGGCTTTTCGCGCAATCCGAGAATTGGAACCCGTGCGCCGAGTTTCAGAGACACTGCCTTTCTCGTCGCTGGAGAAAGCACCAAGATTCAGATCGCTCTGAGATATTTGCTGTAAAAATCTTTCGCTGTTATCTACAAGGAGTTACTGTGTTATGAACTGCTCAAAGCTCAATATTATTGGTTTCGCGATCGTTCTCTCAAGCTTTGCCCTCAGCTTCCCTGCTCAGACTTGTCCGTCTGCGTCAAAGTCTACATCCGTTCAAGCTTCCGCTCGTCAGCCCCAAACGATCGTTGATATTGCCGCCTCGAATCCAAACTTCAGTACGCTGGTTGA
This sequence comes from Leptolyngbya sp. GGD, assembly GCF_026735145.1. NCBI lineage: Bacteria > Bacillati > Cyanobacteriota > Cyanophyceae > Leptolyngbyales > Leptolyngbyaceae > Leptolyngbya > Leptolyngbya sp. GGD. The sequence continues at coordinate 541,570 of NZ_JAPQKE010000004.1, read as the reverse complement.
GGCAGTCAAAGCCGCAGGACTGGTTAAAACGCTGTCTGAGCAGACTTAGTTAACAGTTTTTGCTCCGACTAACGAAGCCTTTGCTGCATTGCCTCCAGGAACGCTCGAACAGTTGTTGAAGCCCGAAAATCGTGCAGCACTGAGAAAAGTACTGACCTATCATGTGGTTCCAGGAGCATTAGAGTCAAAGAACCTGCGCTCTGGTCAGGTGAAATCAGTGGAAGGGAGTCCGGTGAATGTTCAAGTGGCAAATAATCAGGTTAGGGTCAACGATGCAACGGTCATTTCTGCGGATGTGAAAGCAAGTAACGGTGTCATTCATGTCATCGATCGTGTGATTCTGCCCCCTGATCTCTAATCTTCTATGCTGCAACTTACTTTTGCCGAAAACGCACCGTCTGATATTGCTGATGCTTACGATCGCTGTCGTCAACTCACTTGCGTGAATTCGACCACGTTTTATCTCAGTAGCCAACTGCTGCCGCAATTTAAACGCCAAGCAATCTGGGCAATCTACGCTTAGTGTCGGCGCACGGATGAACTAGTGGATGGGGTTGTATCTGCTGCTACCACCTTGCTGACATTAGACAGATGGGAAAGACGGCTCGAAGCGTTGCGGGTCAGCCACAGGACGATTACGATGCAGCCTTAACAGATAGCATCGAACGATTGGAGATCGACATCCATCCCTTTCGCGAACCGATCGAAGGTCAGCGAATGGATCTCCGTCAGAATCGTTATGAAACCTTTGCCAGCTTGTATGACTCTTGCTGCCGAGTTGCGGGGACAGTGGGGTTGATGTCGCTTGCAGTCATCGGGACGCAACCAACTCTATTCAATACGCCTTGCTTTTTCGCGGCTTCTCATGCACTGTTTCCAAACTCGCCCGAAAGCTCTCCCATTCAATCTCTTCCCCTAAACGCACCAGCAAGTCTTTCTTCTGTTCCAACTTCGCCTAACGCTGTTCGATTTTGTCTTTCCCGAACCCCTGTCTCATCAGTACTATCTTCCCAGTATCCCTGCTTCTAGCCTGACATCCTTTTTCCTAGTTGGCTCTGGGCTTAATCTAATTTTTCGAGGTGCCCTATAGTTAATGTAGAGTGTTGACTACTGAAATAGAGATATCGAACTATATCTGAGTTTCATCCACAAAAAACTTCCAGTGCTTACTCAGTTCTTAGAGAATGGTTAAGAAGTTTGTGGCTAAAAACTAGACGATTCGTAAATTTATCGTTGCTCAATTCTTTTTAACTACCTGCTTCAGATGAGATCGCTGCTTTCAAAGCCTCAATTGCTGCTTCAGCAACTTCAATATCCTGCTCATCTGTGCCAGAACCAATGCCAATACCACCAATCACCTCGCCATGAATCTCGATCGGTAAACCTCCTGCAATTGTGGCAAACCGATTTCCCGATGCCAAGGCAATTCCCACTGCTAAGTCAGTTGGTAATTGCCCTGTAGAAACCTTTGCCGAAACTGCCGTATAAGCCTTTTGAATCGCAGAAAATTGGCTATGAAGTTTAGCCCCCTCCATCCGCTCAAACACCATCAAATTGCCCCCTCGATCGACAATAGCAATACATTGAGGCACACCCATCGCTTCAGCTTTTGCGATCGCTGCTTGCAACAGCACCTTTGCCCCCTGCACAGACAAGTCCAAAACTCGATTTACATACATTCCAAAACTCCCATAAGGCATGAAGAGAACTTGTCTAGAATAGCCTCAATCAACACCTATTTTGTCCCTGCATCTCCTAATATGCCTTCCACTAACCAATCCATTTTCTGCAACTGAGGATCTTGCAAGCTATACGTCTTTCCAGAGGGGATCACAACATTTCCTTTATTGTCTTTCAGTTCTCCCTTAAAAATCGCCAAACTTCCATCAAGAAGCTTCGCTTTGGCAGCTTCCACTGCGTTTTTCGCTTCAGCACTCACAGATGCACCAAAGGGGGAAAGCTTACAGAAGTCCTCTTTCAGTCCGCCTGCAACAACATGAGGAATCCCGCCATTCATCAAGGTTTTGCCAGCTTTAACCATCTCAACATAAGTGCTGTAAATCTTGCCCCAATTCCACTCTACGCCTGTTAAATACCCTTTGGGTGCTAAACTTGCCTGATTGATATGGTAGCCAGAGGAAAACGCACCTCGTTTTTCAGCAGTAGTAATGATGACTTTCATGTTATCAACTCGACCGGTCAGTACGTCTGCCCCCTGATCGAGCAGGCTATTTGCAGCTTCAGCTTCTTTAACAGGCAATGACCAGTCGCCTGTTACAATTGCCTGAACCACAATATTCGGTTTAACACTTTGCGCTCCTAGTGCGAAGCTATTCGCCTCCCGTAAAACGACAGGAATAGGTTTTGGAATGATGAAGCCAAGCTTGCCAGTCTTAGAAGTCAATGCTGCTACAATCCCTGCCAGATAAGCAGGTTCAACTAAGTCGCTGAAGTAGGAACCGACATTCTTAGGATATTCATCCTTGTAAGGTTGGTTTGGATGAAAAAGTTGAACTTCTGGGAACTCACGAGCAATCTTTAAGCTGTGAGGATTGAAGTATCCATATGAGGTTGGAAATAAAACCGTTGCCCCATCCTGCTTAATCATGTTTGTCATCGTTTCTTCGGCTGCCGTCGTCTCAGGAACGCTCGCTTCCTCAACAATTTTGACTCCACTCAGTTTATCGACAGTTGCTTTGCCCTCAGCATGTGACTGGTTATAGCCATAATCATCTTTGGGTCCGACATAAATGAATCCGATCTCAAGGGGTTTAGAACTGGGTGTAGGATTCGGATTCGTAGCTATATTCGAGGTAGGTGTGCATCCTATCCATAAGCGAGAACTTGCACCAAATGCTCCAGCAGCTAGCAGACCCCGAATGACTGTGCGGCGATTCATAATTCGGTAAGATCGATTGCTCATGTAATTGTTTTTTAGATGATTAATCTCTTACCTCTAAACAATGTGGAATGCTGTATCGTCGGTTTCTATTTCATCTTCTTAAAAGAAGATAGAGACGCTGCCATTTTCACTAGATAAGCAATCAAACAGATTTGGAAGTCCAAAACTGGGATTCACATTTGCGCTGAGCGACAATACGCCCACGCTTAATCACCGTTCGTTCAAGCGGAGCAGCCGCGATCGCTTCAGTGACAGAATGAGCATTCAAGATCACCAGATCGGCAAGATGACCCGGTGTAATGCTGTGATTGAGTTCTCCGATCGCTGCGGCAGCCTCAGTCGTCGCCATCGCTAAACATTGTGTCTGCTGGCTTGCAGTCCCTAAATGCAGCACCTGCGCCAGCAATGTACAAAGCTTTAGTACATCTCCATCTCCGAAGGGGGTAAAGAGATTTTGCACATTGTTCGTTGCCACACCAACCGTCGCGCCGGAGGTTGCCAAGGTGTGAATCGGAGCCACGCCGCGCCGGACTCGATGCGTATCTTTTCGCGCCATCATATACAAGTCAGATGCAGGCAAAGCGAGCAGCGAAATTCCCGCTAAACGCATCGATCGAGCAAGCTCCAAGAGTTCTTCAGGGGGTAAGTTCGCGAGTTTGGTCATATGCCCCAAACACACTCGTCCTTGCCATCCTCGCCGTTGAGTTTCTGCAATCACAAACGGCAGCATCAACGGCAAGTCATCATCGAGAAAATCAAGGTGAAAATCGACATCACAATCAAACTCCTGAGCAATGTCAAACACGATCCGCACATTCTGCTCTGGGTCTGGATCGACGTAAGGAGCAGAGCCAATCACATCTGCTCCTAAAGCGACTGCCTCACGCAAAAGTTTCGGAAGATGCGGTTGATTCGTGATTCCTTCTTGAGCGAACACAGCCAGTTGGAGTGTAATTCCCCAAGCAAATTCCTGTTGCAAGGGTAGCAGAGCTTCCATTCCGGTCAATCCAATGACTTGATCCACTTCGACATGAGATCGCATCAGGGTTATCCCCCAGGAAATCGCTTGCCAGAGTGCCCGTCGCGCTCTGGCTTGAATGTCTGCAACGGTAAAAGCCTGCTTTGCTTTTAGGGTTTCTCGCATTGCCTCGTGAAAGGTACCTTCTACAGCAGGAGTGCGATCGAGCAGAAAGACTTTGTCGAGGTGGATATGAGCATCGACTAAGCCTGGAATCACCAATTGCTTTTGGGCATCTAGAATGGTGTTTCCCTGGACTACGCGATCGATCTCGGTAATGATTCCGTCTGTGATTGCGATCTCCCAAAGTCCCTCTCGCTCTGGCAAACAAGCATTCACAATTCGCAAATCGACCATTGGTTCTGTTCCTGTTAATTACCGGATTGCCTTTTCCGTATCACTGAGCGCCACTTCTAGCCCATGAATTGCCGCTTTAGCCAAATGTACAGTAATTTTTTATTTGTCATGGTGACGCATGAGTGTCATTAAGACTATAAAGCCTATCTCTTCTAACTTTTAGCGTTCAGTGAAGCCATTGACACTGTAGCTATCACACAACGTCACACCGTTGGGGATGAGCGATAGAAGCGGCGGTGCAAATTGTGTACTTGCACTGCAAGTTCGGGAACCGGACCCTCCACGACCACATCCGGGACGACTTCCTGGATCGGCAGGGGGCGTACGGGAAGGGGAGGAACCCCTAGCTCAGCAAGCCAGGTTGCCAGTTGCTCCGAGGAGCTTGCATATACAATGCGACCCAGACCCACCCAACCATGCGCCGCCGAACACATCGGGCAGTGTTCTCCGGAGGTAAAAACGGTTGCCGTAGCTCGTTCTTCAGGAGTCATGTTTGTCGCTGCCCATCGTGCTAACGCGAACTCAGGGTGGCGGGTTTGGTCGCCAGATGCCACGCGGTTGTAATCCTCGGCAAGAACGGTTCCATCGGCAGCAACAAGGACAGAGCCAAACGGATGATTGCCTAGCTCTAGTGCTTCGGCTGCCAGTTCTACACAGCGACGTAAATGTTGCAATTCGGTATCGTTCATCATCATTCGCTTAAGTAACAATTCATCAGAATTCCTATCGAAGTGCCCAGAATAAGATGAGATTCGCTCATTATGCTTATACTGGTTTCCATTCGGGCAACCGCATGGAAGAGCAAGACACTTTTATTAAAACTCGATCGCTGAATTTGCGCTAGGTTGTCGATCGCGCTTCTGAAGTTCAATCGTTCAATATTGTGAGGAGAGTTCAGATGCAAAAACGTGCGAGGGCAGTTGTGAGTACAGTTGTTTTTTCGCTTTTAGCGGTCAATGGGACTCATGCTTTCGGTCAACCCGTGCGAAATGAAAAGCAAATTTCGCTAGAACTCGCAAGCGAAGCGGCAATGTCGGCGATCGCGCAATGTCGGGAGCAAGGCTTTCGCGTAAGCGCTGTGGTTCTTGACCGAGGCGGAAATACTAAAATAGCGATGACCGATGACGGCGCAGGCTTGCATACTCTAGATAGCGCACGGCGCAAAGCTTACACAGCCTTGACCTTTCGCGTACCGAGCGCCGAGTTTGCGAAACGGGTCGCTACGACTCCAGCTTTGGCAAGTTTTGAGGGAGTGATCGCGTTGGCAGGCGGCTTGCCAATAAAATCGGGCAATGAGGTGATCGGCTCGATCGGCATTGGTGGCGCACCGACTGGAGAACGAGACGAAGGGTGTGCCCAAACAGGAATTCGGAAAATTCAGAGTCGATTGTGAGAGCAGGAAATGGTTGTAACAAGTCCTGACAGTTGAACCCAAGCATTACGCCAGGATCAGCTATGCTGCGATCTCTTTCATGGCTATTGGGGAGAGGGGACGGGTTAGGTTTCCCAGGGAGAGAGTTCGTCGATCGGAGTGGTAACACCTTATTTTTGAGGTGGTAACAGCGCTGAAAATCTCGCAATTGTTGACTTTCAGTCAGTACTGGTGACTTACCATGATTGCACCTGTTACTCCCTTGTAAATTAAGGTGGTAACAGTCGAAAGCGTTAATATGTGGGCATTTTGGTTTATTGTTACCACCGTTACCACCTATTTCGTATAAAACATTTTTTATTTTGGGTGTAATCTGATTGGTTCGATATTGGTATTGCTGTTATTGCAAATTCCGGAATGCAACCTATATCTAGATTATGAGAAAAGACTATACTCAATGGCATTGAAGGGGTCAGGAGGTCGAATCCCCTTAGCTCCATATCCTGAAAACAATGAAGGCTGACATTCTTAATTTTGAATATTCAGTGATTAGGTTGATAATGTCTATGTAATCGCTGTTTCTTGGGAATCCTCACTCCAGTATGTCTATGTCTCAGGGACAAGTCTGGAGTTAGTTGCTCATGCGCGTCGCAATCCATCACTATGATTTTGGCTTGGTTGGCTTGTCAATTGTAATTGCCATTCTTGCCTCATACAGTGCTTTGGATTTGGCAGGGCGAGTGACAGCGACCCAGGGCAAAACCCGATTTGCTTGGCTATTCGGCGGTGCGGTCTCGATGGGCATCGGAATTTGGGCAATGCACTTTATCGGTATGTTAGCTTCGTGTATTCCCATACCCGTCAGTTACAACTGGTCTATGGTTGGCTTGTCGATTCTACCCGCCATTGGCGCTTCTGGAGTGGCATTGTTCATTGTGAGTCAGCCCCAGATTCACCTCACTCAAATGGCTCTAGGCAGCATTTGCATGGGATTGGGCATTGCCGTGATGCACTACAGCGGAATGGCAGCAATGCAGCTTTCTGCCACAATTGTTTATGACCTCAAACTGGTTGCGGCATCGGTTGGAATCGCGATCGCAGTTTCAGGTGCCGCACTGTATCTTGCATTTCGGCTGAGAGAGCAAAACTCGTTAAATTGGGCACTGAGACGACTTGCCAGTAGTACGCTGATGGGGCTTGCCATTCCAACGATGCACTACACAGGCATGGCAGCCGTTTCCTTCCGTGTGATCGATTCAGCCCTCCCCATCCAATCGAACTTTAATGCTGGAATCTTAGCGATCGATATTGGTCTAGGTGTAGGACTGATTCTGAGTCTGGTTCTCCTGAGCGCCTTTCTAGATCGTACTCAAGCCCAACGTCTTGCGCAAACTCTACATAAATTACAACAGACGCAAAGCCAGTTGCAGTTACAATCTGAGCAACTCCAAGAATATAGCCACAGCTTGGAACTGAAAATGGCGGAACTCGATCGCAGTCGTGCGTTTTTACAAGCCCAGCGGGAGTCTTCGTTAGATGGGATTTTGGTTGTCGATTGCGATCGCAAGATTGATGCCCATAACCAACGATTTCTAGACCTCTGGCATGTCCCGAGCGATCTGAGAACGACCCGCGATGACCATCGAATGTTGGCGTATGTCGCTGAACAAATGCTAGATCCCCAAGCATTTTTCGAGAAAGTCATCTATTTCTATGATCAGATTCATGAATCTGATCATTGTGAATTACTGCTCAAAGACGGCAGAACTTTAGAGCGAACGTCAGTTCCGGTGAATGCAGAGAATGGAGAAAATTGGGGACGAATTTGGTATTTCCGAGACATCACAGAGCGCAAACGAGCAGAAGCAGAAATTTTGCAAAAAACTCAGGATCTAGAGCAAACGCTCATCGAGTTGCAGAATACGCAAATGCAAATGGTGCAGGCTGAAAAAATGTCGAGTCTGGGGCAATTAGTGGCGGGCGTTGCTCACGAAATCAATAATCCCGTGAATTTCATTCATGCCAACTTAGAGTATGTGGATCAGTACAGCCAAACTCTGCTCAATTGTGTGCGTCTCTACCAGAAGTCCTGTCCTCCCTCTATAGCTGAAATTCAAGTAGAGGAATTGGACTTGGAATTTGTTCAGCAGGATTTGCCCAAAATTCTCAGTTCGATGCGAAGCGGGACAGAACGAATTCGTCAAATTGTGCTGTCACTCCGCAATTTCTCACGTCTCGACGAATCGGAATTCAAAGCAGTCAATCTGCACGAGGGGATCGACAACACGCTACTCATGTTGCAACATCGCTTGAAAGCGACTCCGGAACGTTCAGCAATTCAAGTCAAGAAGGAGTATGGCAACTTGCCGCTTGTCGAATGCTATGCTGGACAACTCAATCAGGTGTTTATGCATATTTTGGTGAATGCGATCGATGCGTTAGATGAGCGAGATGCCAAATTACGATATCTAGAGAGCCAACTCAGCCAAATCCACATTCGGACTTCCGTCATTGAAACGCAATGGGTGCAGATTGCCATCTCTGATAATGGAATCGGGATACCCGCAGCGGTGAAGCACCGGATTTTCGACCCGTTTTTTACCACAAAACCGATTGGTAAAGGGACAGGTATCGGAATGTCGATTAGCTACCAGATCGTCACCGACCAACACGGTGGCAAACTCGAATGCTGCTCTCTGCCAGGTCAGGGAACAGAATTTAGAATCAAGATTCCAATTTGCCAACTAAACAAGCATGAAGCTGTCGTTTGACGATCAAAAGTAGTCGCACTCGGGATGTGATCTACTTATCTATGCCGATTCGGGATAGATAAAAATCCTGCAAGCTATGGAGATAGTTTTAACGATCACTCAAAGCCATCATGTTTGATGCTCAATTTGTGTCGCTCCCTGCCGACTGGCACGCTTTCACGCAACATCTTCCCCTTGCTTTCATCGCCAAAGCCTTTTTAACGCTGTTTGTCATCATCGATCCGATCGGGTTAGTTCCCCTGTTTATCTCGCTGGTTGAGGGTCGATCGCTAGAGGAACAAGCGCGGATTGCCCGACGCGCTATTTTCGTCTCCGCCGCAATTCTTTCGACATTTGCTCTCTCTGGAGCCTTTGTTCTCCGCTATCTTGACATCAGCATTGAGGCATTTCAGGTGACCGCAGGAATCTTACTCTTCAAGATTGGCATTGATATGGTGTTTGCCCATCGTGAGCGAGAAACCAAAGAAGAAGAACAAGAAGCACACATGCGTCAGGATGTGAGTATTTTTCCGTTAGCAATTCCCTTAATTGCAGGTCCTGGTACACTCGCCAGTATGCTGATTCTGATTCAGGAAGCTGAAAGTCATGTGTTGGGAGAAGTGATCGTCTTAACGGATGCCGCGATCGTACTGTTGATTGCTTACGGATTGTTAATGCTGGCAAAGTATTTAGCCCAATGGTTGGGACAGACAGGGGTGAATGTGGTGACTCGAATTTTAGGAGTGTTGCTGGCAGCACTAGCAGTGCAATACATTGCAGATGGCACAATTGCTTTGTTACAAGCGGGTGTGATCCACTTTTTGCAGCAGCATCCGGTCTAGTGAGCGGACATTCGGATGTCAAACTCATTCTGAAATCGGGTCAAAGATGATGTTGCATCTTCACCCCTCGATCGACTCTCTAAACTGGAGCGTGTTGTTTCAGAACTCACCCAACATGTTGCAGGCATAGAATCCTTGAGCAGCTAGTTTTCGCTTCTAATAGCAAGGTTGTGCTTTTGTGAATCTGATGGCTCCTTGATCGGTAATATGATTGCAAATTGGCTTCCTTGACCTAGCTCGGATGTAACTCGAATAGTTCCGCCATGTTTCTCAATAATCTGGTAGCTAACAGAAAGCCCCAAACCTGTCCCTTGACCCACAGGTTTCGTCGTGAAAAAAGGCTCAAATAGGCGTTGCATGACCTCAGGCATCATGCCAACTCCATTGTCTTGAATGTAAATGACAATAGCACCCCCCTGCTGTTTTGTTGTAATCGTAATGGTCGGAACGAACGTTGTAGATACTTGCAATCTTGTCTCGATCGCGTCGATCGCATTGGACAAGATGTTGATAAAGACTTGATTCAGTTGGCTAGCATCACAGTTCACTAGCGGCAACTCACCATACTGATGAAATACCTGAATTGCAGGCAATCCTTTCTTGGATTGCAGACGATTTTGCAGAATTAATAGAGTATTGTCTAGTCCTTGGTGAAGGTCAACAGGCTTCATCCCTGTCTCATCCAACCGCGAGAAATTTCGTAATGCCAGCACAATTTGGCGGACGCGCTCAGCACCTGACCGGATCGACTTCAACAGTTTTTGCAGGTCTTCCTCAAGAAAATCGAGACCGATCTCGTCGATTTCTGCCTGAATCTCTAGATCAGGATTTGGATAATGTTTTTGATAGAGACGCAGTAATCGCAGCAAACTCTGGAAGTACTCATTCGCAGGTGTGATATTGCCGTAAACAAAGCTGATCGGATTATTAATCTCATGTGCTACACCCGCGACAAGCTGCCCGATTCCTGACATTTTTTCTGTCTGTATAAGCTGCGTTTGAGCTTTTTGCAAATCTTGGAGGGCATGGTGAAGCTGTTGGGCTTGTTCTCGCGAATGGGCTTCTGATCGACGTAATGCAACTTCCGTGTGCTTGAGACTTGTAACATTGTGAAAAACTGCAACTCCACCTTGGATCTTGCCAGTCTCATCTGGCAGAGATCGTGCAGTGACACTCAACCAATTTTCCACCAGTGGCTCAGCAGTGCGGGCAAAAACTTCGGTTGCATCGACCGACTCACCTCGAAGTGCTTGCATGAGAGGAAATTCTTCGATTGGATAAGGTGTGGTTTGGTCGGGTAAAAACAGACCTTGGGTGTCTCTCCAGGTTCTTGCCCAATTCGTTAAAGATGAACTTGCGCGAATCCCTAAAATTGTTTCAGCGGCAGGATTCAGAAACACAAACTGACCATGCTGATCAGTCACAACAACTGGATCACCAATACTGTCTAACATAGACCGCAGGGCTTTTAGGGTTGTTTCTGCATGACTCAGCTGTTGTGTATGTTCTTGAAGTTGTGCGAGCGCTTGTTCTAGCTTCGTCGATTTGCTAGAAGTTTCTTGTTCATAGACTTCCAGCAATTGTTCTAGGGTTACAATCTGTGCCTTGAGTTGTTCAATTTCTGCTGATCGATCGGTTTCGACGACTTTGTTTTTTGGTTCCACGACAATTACTTAAGCACGGACTACACAACGAAAAACGGACTGCTGGTCGAATGGTAAGACTGCCATTTTGATGTTGAGGGTTAAAGGCTTAAAAAGCTCAGCAATGTCCCGCTGAATTGCTATTTTGGAGAATAAAATAACTGCGATTAGGTTTCCAGAAGGCAACATGCCTCCAAAACCAAGGACTGATTTGATTTGGAACGGGTGAATAAAGTCTTCTTGAGCCGGAATATGAATCGAGCCTTTGGCTTCTGGAATATGAAAAACGTTGTAGGTGCGCTCTTGTAAGTTGACTAGCAGATCGGGATCAGGAGACAGTACGTTGTTAATGGTTAGCCCAAGTTGGGAGATCAATTGGGAAATCATTGGAGCTTGAGCAACGATTTGTTCACTGGGTAATGGAATGGCTTGATGCCCCCTTGAAGCAGCGCGATCGTTCCATTCGAGTTGATCCCCTGCTGTTGCTAATAGAGTTAGACACTTCATCTCTGGCTGTGCTGGTGAATTGCTCAGCATCCGATCAGCGAAGTGTCGAAGTTCTGGATCTAGATCATGATAGGCATGAGTTTTAAAGAATCGAACTAGCGCGAAAGCATTTTGACCTGTTTCTGGGTCTAGAAAGTGCTCGTAGAAATAGCGTGCCGTCCGGTTTGCAACTTCTTCCATGCTGTCTGCTCCGGTGCCTAGCTTGCGCAGAGCCGCACCACACTCAGTCATATCTCCTAGGGTAAACTTGGTTAAGCTATACATAGTTACAGGCACTGTAGTTAGTTTCTTTGTGCACTCAAGCAGGAAGTCTTTACAAAAGCACGGAAAGTCTCTCAGTGCATGAAACGTAACTCCTACTCAAACAGTCAATCTTGCGATGTCTATAAGATTCCCGCTGACGTTCGCTGTCTAACAATGTGCTTTGCTCACTCATTCTTCTGATGGTGCGGATGCTGCTCTCAGGTGAGCATGTCGCGATACTTTATATGTTGTTCAAACTGCTAAGCCGTGCATCAAGCTTTTTTGCTGCTGGATAATATTGGTTTACTACGTGCATGTATCTTGAGGATTGAATGAAACTAGCGTCCAACTCAATCTTTTGAGATTACGATCGCTCAACGAAAAAATCTGTATTTCATTTTTTACTTTAGTAAAAAGATTTTTTATTGAGGAGCAAGTATATGGCTTAAGTTACACACTCTAAACTGAGTACCCAGTAAACGAGCCATATTACACTTTGTTTTCAGTGTTGCCGCGATCGCACTTTTCAAAAGAGAAGCTCAACCGTCATCGATGATCAGACTGGCTCAGAAAGAAGCCGAATATTGTGTTCTTAGAAATGAGTCACCTACCTCGAACAAATCCTCGATCGCCAAAGAACCGCGATCGTCATCTACTATCGCGGTGAAAGAGGACAATCCGCCGCAATCAGTGAGCTTGATCCAAACATTTACACCATTCCCAAAAACAGTAGAATCTCCCTAATTGGAAGCACAATGAACGCAGTCTATCTAGCTGATACTCTACGTCGTAACTGAGCATAACCCGATCTCAAGATCGATTGAGCCGGGAAAAAGGGAGCAGGTTGCAGTCGCAGACGTATAACCATTACGCTGATCAATATAAACGTTCTTCGAGATGTCTCCAACGAGGCCCCAACTGGGTTGATATAGTCTCGCAGCACCTCGGTGCCAATTTGGCGGAAAACGAATGTTGCCTATGCGGACATTTGTGATATCCTAAAAAAGGTCAAGCGATGACTCATAAAAAATATCCAATACTTTCTGGTGTTGGATTATCTTTAAGTAATGATTCGATCGCTGAAACCTTATATCGGGGCGTAGCGCAGCTTGGTAGCGCACTACTTTGGGGTAGTAGGGGTCGTGGGTTCAAATCCCGCCGCTCCGATTAGATGAAAGCCTTGCAAGGTAACACTTGCAAGGCTTTTCTCATGCACAGGAGGCTTCGGCACTGCGGTAGAGTTAGTACAGAATCTAGTACGACTTACCTCGATTGGGAGCGTTAATTGGCACTAGATTGGAACTCAAATTGCCTCGAAATTACCCCCTAGTCAGCGAGCGCCAATATGCCCTAATCAAAATCCCAAGCCGGAAAAGTTAAAGTTCTGGTTCAAAGCGATCTCCTTCGATTGCGCTGGTCATGGATCAAATCATCAGGCGGTGATGGCAGGCGTTATGTTCTGCCTTTAGGACTACCGACACTCTTGTGAATCGAAAAGTGGCTCAGACAAAAGCCCAAATCATTGAGCAGGATTTAGCCACCAATCACTTCAACGAAACTAGAAAGACTTTTGTGGGTAGCTTGCCTAGACCTATAGGCAGAAGCTTGCGAACCTGGGCCAGGGAGATATTTACTGGAGTAATGATGTACTATTTTTGGATTGTACTGTTCTTAGGTGTGCAATTATTTTGCTTAGGATTGCTTTGGGTCAGTTGCTTTCCTGGAGCATTAACGGATGTTGAATGGAGCCTCATTTTGCCATTGTATTGGTTGCTGACAACTCCTCTCGGGATTCTCATCCTGCTGCTGGCGTTTGGGTTTGTGATTTGGTCGCGACGGCGTTGGAACAGTCAGATTCGCCCTCCAGCAGAATCATTACCCAAAAGACAACCCAGGCGATTTCTGAAGCAGCTTGTTGTTGTGACCTGTCTTGTTCTGTTTCTTACGTCTATTTTGATCCGGATCAATCTGCCCCAAACGATCGCATTTTCATTGTCTCGTCCTGCCTTTGATGCTTTTATTGCGGATGAAGCGAAGCTAGTCAAACTGTGTCGAGACCTTCTCAAGCCGCAATTAGGGATCTATCGAATCAAAGACTGTGATATCGATTCTCAGGGTGGAATCTATTTACAAACAGGTTGGCATGGATTTCTGTTTAATTCTGCCGCTTATGGATTTGTGCATCGACCCAATCCGCATGGAAGCGAGCGTTTTGGAAAAGATATTTATGAGTATCATCCAGTTGTAGAAGATTGGTATTGGTTTAGGGCATCTCAGGATTGGTAATCATGATGAAATTTAAAGTTGCGATCGCTGTGAGTGTCCTTTTAGTCGGGAGTCAGCTTGCGATGGAGCCTATCAAAGCGACTCCTGTACCTAATGCTAAATCTGCTCCTCCTCTACAGCCTCCAGCGGTGGTACTAGGATTTGCTGGAATCGCTCAACTCGATTGTGTTCAACAACTTGAGGCGGGTGAATATCGCTGTGCGAGGTATTGGGCAGAAGTAACCCATTTGCTCAAATCATCAGTTTATCGGGATGTTGAATCACAATTTCCTCCACACCTTCAGCGTCAACTTGCGATCGCAGATCAATCCTGGGCGAAGTTTCAAACTCAACACTGTCAGCAAATGACCCAACGTTTACGCAATCAGCCAGATTTCCCGCTGGCAATGTCTGTGTGTTTGGCGAAACTGAACAACGATCGCATTTTAGAATTGCAATGGGGAGGGCAGATCATCACCCGCCAATCTCGTGATCCTCGATTTGAATCCTTACTCGATCAACTCAAGCTGAGAAATTCATCAGTGCAACGCCAGTGGGAGGACTATCGAACTCAGCACTGCCAAGTAGAAAAAGCTATATTTCCATTCAATAATCTTAGATTGGCGGAATGTCATCAGCGTCTCAGACAGGCTCGATTGGAGCAACTTGAAGACTTTTTTGCAGCGCCTTCTCGCGGGTTGGCTCTTTTTAGAGGTGATGCACTGCCTGGAATTCGGGAGCTAAATTGTGTGGATGGTACGCAGATAGGGTTGAATCGATGCGCAGTCTATTGGTCACAAATGACTCAGTCGCTGCGATCGCGCATTTTACAAGATTGGCTCAGAAGACTCTCTTGGCAGCATGGGCGAGCATTTAAGAATGCTGAGATGGTCTGGCAAGACTATCATAGAGCGCACTGTGATGAGTTGGTTGAACCCGTTAAAGAAGGTTCTATGGCACCGATGGTCTATCATCGCTGTCTTGCAAAGCTGAATAACGATCGCATTGCTGACTTGAAGGGAATCGCTACTTACGAGCCAGACGAGGATGTGCGATCGCAGCTTACACCTCAGCAAGATAAGATTCAACAGCTTTGGGATCGTTACCAGGCTGAGTATTGTAAATTTGAATCACAGTTTTTTGGCAATCAAACGAGAACGAAACAATGTCCAACTCGTTTGAGTCAAGCGCGTTTGCGTCATCTCAAGGAAATGATGAATGTTCGATAGGATAACTGAAGAATGCGGCTTCTATTGTTATTTGCCCTTTTTACTTGCAGCTTGACGCTCGTATTGAGCATCTATCCTGGATTGCTCAATGGATTTGTTGTCTTTGTTGCGATCGCACTTCTCTGGCTGATTCTAATTGGTTGGGTTGCGATATCGACGCTTCAAGCATGGCGCAATCAAAGTTCAATGCGCCCAGTGATTGCAATCGCTCTCATGCTTGCTATTTCCTATGGTCTGCTGAAGTTCTACGTGCCTCGACGGGTTGCTTTTGCACTCTCTCGACCTGCCTTTGAACAGTGGCTTGCGGTGCATCCTGAAAAGCCCCCAGAAGGACGAGAACTGAATTCTAAACTTGGAATCTATCAGGTTGAGGATTACTTTGCTGGTGATGGGGATGACCACTATTTCCGAACGTATCATCATGGAGATGGCTTAGGGCCAGACACGGTTTCCTACGGCTTTGCGTATCAACCCAATCTAAAACAAAGCCCGTTGGGTGCGGCTGGATATAAGCTCCATCCATTAGAAGGAAAATGGTACTGGTTTATAGCTTCAAACGATTGGTAGTGAGAAGAACGATCGCAATTCCAAGGGTGTAAGCGATCAAATCTCGCCAATCGAAGGTAGATCCGATTGTGAGATGAGCGAGTTCGGAGTTGCGCCACCCGAGAATATCAATGAGATTCAGGAACTGAAGAAACTCGATTAAGTAAGCAAAAATGAGCGTTCCAATTGCAATTTTTCGAAGTGGAACCGCAACAAAAGCATGAACAAAGTAAGCAATCACCATGACGATCAGAACATCTCCTAGCAGCGGTCGAATCCATTCATCTCGAAAGAAGAGGGCAATCATCACAACTATTGCAAATAGGATTGCAAACAGGGTGAAAGAACTTTGATTGAATCTCAACCAATTGAGCTTGAGGGATAGTTTTGGCATCAATGGTTCACTGGGCATAATTTGCTGAAATCATAACATCGTTTGTTGAAGATGATCTCAAAGTAGACTGATAGCAATATGGACAAAACTAGGGACTTCAATGCTGAATGACGATCGCATAACTCCTCTCTCAATTGCACTTACCCTTTGGGATATGGGTATTGTTTCCGAGCAATGCCTGATTGCTTGGGCAGACGCTCAGATTTTGGCTCAAGAGAAACCTGCCTATGATTTGCTAGAGATTGCGACTAAAGGTGCGGCAGTATGCCTCAAACAAGGTGTGATTGAAACGGCTCAAATTTCGCTGAACGACTCAGAGGAATTTTTTATTCGAGCTTATTTGTTGGCTCTGGAGTGCGATCGCTCAGCAGAATCTTTCATCATCTGGGCTTCTAGCAACTGCTTCGGGAGTGCAGAAATTCCTGAAGGCTTATTAGCATATCATTTGGAACATCTCTACTATGATTGTGAGGATGTTGATGCTGCGATCGCATTACTGCGGATTGAACTTCCAAAACTCATGCCTCGCTGTGAATCCTTCGCGGTTCCACTTCTAGAGCAAGTTTCAGGGTTAGAGCTGTGTGTTTAATTTTTAGAGATAAGCATGGGAAAAACGTTTGTTGTAATCGATGGATACACATTAGCGATCGCACAGAACGATTCTGATGTGTTGTTTTCTGGTCGCCATAGTCGCAGAGCCTTGACTCGATATGACGATTCAGCGCTGATTGAGTTTTTGGCGCATCATGCACAGAATGAATCGTTTTGGCAGTGCTTTCAGGCGCATGAAATTTATGAAAATGAGTGCGATTTTTCAGAACTTAGCGGAGCCAATCACTTCTTGATCAGAGATAGCCAGCAACTGATTCGCGATCACAGTTGGAAATTACCGCAAACTTATCAAAATTGGGCGATTTGGGAACTGATTGATCAGCTTCAAGGTCAGTCTTGCAATGAACCGATTTGTTTGTGGCATCCGGGGAGTTTCTATCGGATGTACTGTATTCCCTATCGCACTGCGTTCAAGATAATGCAGGTTGCTCGAAATTGGGCATGTCTTCCAGCGGTTGAGGGAATTGAAGTTCTGGACGAAATTCAATGGAATGTGCGCTTTGCATCCTCTGCTAGTTCCGATCAACCCTTGCTTATTCCTCAGATTTTAGATGAGCTTGAGGAAACAGCTAGCCTCTATCTCCTGCTCTTTGAAGATCAGGCTCGTTTGTATACGCCGAATCAGGTGGAAGGAATTCGATATGAATTGTTGAATCAAATGTCGATCGCGAATCTACTCGATCGCGAACTCTTTACGGAAATTCTCGATTGCCTCGCTACTTATCCAAACCTGCAACGCTGTGTAATTCAAGCTGAGAAGCTATGGCGTTATTTAGATTGTGCTTCGGTCAGACGGGACAAAGACAGTTTGAGTTTAGATTGGATGTTTTTTGATCCGCCTTACCCTGAACCAGGATTTCACAAGCTCTGTTTACAGCAGTTGAAACAAGCAAAATTGCAGTATCCCCATACGATTCCTTTTGAGGCGTATGGCAAGCAATATCGACTTGTGACAGGTCGTGTGTATCATCATGCGATGACTTTATTGACTGTTTTAGAAATTGAAACGCCAGCAGATGCGATCGCGTTATTTGCTAATGTCAATGAACCTACTTACCTGGAGTTAGTCGCTTGGGCTGCGCTTGAATCTTGTTCGTCCCCGATAGAAGCTTGGGAAATGGCTGTCGATTGGAGGAATCGGGAAGATGAGCTAGCAACTTTGGCAACCGATCCCTCTTTACCGAAAGCTGAGTTTTTTCTGAATTGTTTATCCTCCCATTTAGCACGACTCTGGCAGAATGGCGATCGTCCTGCTTTGAGAAAGGGATTGCAGAGGTTGCACTATCATTTTTCTAAAGAAATCTGTTTTCTTTACTGTCGAGGTCAGATGCTCCTCTCTGGAACACTGCCATTTCACTATGCAGAATGGTTTGACGGGGGCTTTCTTCGGCTTTATCAATCAGAGCATTGAGCGAAATCTAAACATCAAGGAGGGAAACCTGAGTAGATAACTTACATGGACTGACTCACGATGAAAAATCAACTTTTATGGGCTGTGCTTGCGATAGCAGTTACAACATCAATCCCCTCGGCTTCCATCTCACCCGTCTATTCTGCGATACCTCCTCTATCGGAGCAAAACCTAAAATCGCTCTCGCACTACATCGTGATTGGAACTGTAATGTCAGATCAAAGCAAAGAAATTCCAGCTAATTACGGAACCATCCATGCTCATACCGCAACGATTCAGGTAGAAAGCATAGAGAAAACGAGATCGAGACAAACCCCACTTAAACCTGGACAAACGATCGAAGTTCGTTATGAAAGGCGCGGCAAAACCGGGGGACGAACGGGTTCTCAGCGACAGTCCAAGCCCTTAGAAATAGGAATGAAGGTCAAACTCTTTCTCGTCGAAGGGAAACAAGAATTCTTTCTTTTAGAACCCAATGGCTGGCAACCCTATTTGCCACAAGCAAAAACGCCCGCAACTCAATCTCGATTAGATGAGCAGTTAAAACGTGCAGGCTGGAACCCCGCCGCAACGAGATCGTTTATCCATCAAATTCGGCTAGCAGCAGAGCAAGCAGATGCAAAAGCCTTCGCGAACTTAGTAAGATTTCCAGTGACAATATCGCAAAAGGTCTATCATGAACCGGAAAGTTTGATCCGTGACTTTCCACAAGTCTTTACAGAAGATGTTTTACAAGAACTCAAGCAAGTCGATGACTCTATGATTTCTGTACAACAGAAGCATGTCATGATTGGAGGTGGAACGATTTGGTTCGATCAAGAAGAAGGCAGTCCCAAAATTGTCTCGATCGCGAATTGGATTACGTTTCAGCGTATTCTGGAATACGAATTCACAAAATTAAGACGTTGATGTCTGACCATTTTGCCATGATGTGAAACTAGCTTTAACTATAGAAATTTTTCCGGGACTGCTAGCAACAATCTGTAGTTATTCTAAATTAGGATTCACTGGCTCAAATGTTCTCAAGACTAAGATCGCGATCGCTTCTCTCTATTTTCCCCTTACTAGCCAGCGGAATTTACATCCTGCGTCCTGCTCCGCCTGAGCCTTGTGAGAGCTTGCGAAAATTTGGCGCGATCGAGCAAGCAGGACGCTGCATCATTAACCGTAGCGTCACCCTAGAAGGCAATCTCAAACGACTGCCTGATCGACTCACTATCAAAGGCAATTTAACCATTAGCGGCACGTACATTGAAGACCTTCCCAGTGCAATGATCGTTGAAGGAACCCTTTTCTTGTACAAAACTAGCATTGCCAAGCTTCCCCCAGACTTGCAGGTTCAAGGAAGCTTCGATCAATATAGCGGATTTGGTTCTCCAGGCGTTAAATGTAGTGCAATCCCTAAAACTGCTTTCATCAAGGGACATCGGAACTGTCACTAACGCGCGATCGCAGTAGATAACCTTTATCTTGGATAAAAGCCGCACAAGCTAGGTGAGAGCTTATGGCGCTGCTGACCCTTTAGAAGCTGGTGTCGCTGGATATATCTGGGCAGCAGGTGGGAGCGAAAGGGATTGAAGATAGGGTGTTGTCGGATCGAAGTCAGAGATCGGAATCAAAATCACCCCATCATTTGTGATTGCGATGACTCGAAGCCGGTCGGCATCATATTCGATCTCATGAATAATCGATTGGGTTTGATATTCTGCAATGACTCGCCCATCCGTGACATTAATTTGAACGATCGCGAAACCTGCGCCGAATAGTAAGGTATCTGCATCGGGAAATGCTAAACAACTTCGCCACAAACCCTGACTCCGAGGATGCTGGATATAGGGAAAATTGATGCCCCACTGCTGATCGAGATAGGGATCACAAGATGAAAAACGATACTCGACTTCTGGAGCAGCAGGCAGTTGTTCAGCCTGGAATGTATGATACTTGATCCGGCAATGATAGCCCGTCCAAACGATCGCATTTGTCCTCGGATGCAACTGCAATTCGCCCCGATGGCAGTCACTTACCTCCATAAATTGCCCAATCAGAGTCAACCGATTCTGCTCTAGATCATCAATGCGATAAATGCTATAAGCGAGATCGATATCCGCAGCTTCAACAACCATTAAGCGGAGTGCGCGATCGAAGATGATTTTGTGGCGACAAACAAAGCTAATGGCTGTTAAATGTAACCATCTATGTTGGATCAAATGGTAGAGGCAAACTTGTCCACCTTCTCCAACAAGATACAGATAAGTCCCACAAGCAGTAACACTCAGATGGGTTATCTCAGGGTTCTGATCGTTCCTAGAAAGGAATTCATCCTCTAAATCTGGAGAAGAGAGCGGCGGAATTACGATCGACTCGATCAGTCGGAAATCTTCCCAAGCGTAGATCTCCAAGTAATTTTGTTCAAGGTGGCATTGAACCACTGCAATTCGTTCTAAATCTGGTAAAAGAACGGCGGATGGGCTTGAAGTCCAATGCTTCGAGATCGAAGAACTGAGTTGCATCTCTCCTATGATTTTAGGCTGAGCAGTAATATCCCACTTCACCAATTGTTTGAGACTGATTTGGGTAATAACTTCCTGCCGCCTGGGATGATGTAATAGGCTTCTTGTGTATTGCACTGCCTTACTCTGAGATGATGACGTAGAATCAATGGGAATCGATTGTATATCGTACCCACACTCGCTATCCTACATTCAATACTATTTGCCCTTCACGAATTTGATTGCACCAAAGCAGCGACACCACTGAGTGCGAACAATCCCTGACTGCCAAACCGATTGTTGTTTCATGGATCGACCCTTGAACCCTTCAATTAATGATACTTGGTAGGATGCATAGACGAAAAAATCTCCTGCTAGTGGTGAGCAGGAGATCACTTTATCTCAGAAAATTACTGAATTTTGATACAGCCGTTCTTGATTTCAATCTTAGAATCGTCTTTGATTTCGACTTTGCCACAAGCAGTTTCAATCGTTGCTTCTCGACCGCTGCCTTGAATCGTGGCTGCCCCCGTTGTTCTTGCTTCAAATGTGACTTCTTTGTTTGAGCCATCCATGCGAACTTTCATCACATGCTTTTGGGAGTCTTGATTGGAGTACTTGATGTAAACAGTAGCCACTGACGGCATCGCAAAGGCAACAGTTGGCATGAGCGCAAGTGCTGCAAGAATGAACGTTTTTTTCATGGTTTTAGCAAGAATTTTGAATCAGAAGAGATTGGAACAGACAGAGTAATAGGTCTGTGTTTCACTACTCTTCTTGCTTGACTATGGCAAAGCTTTGCTCTGAATTCGGATGAGCAAAACACGGGAATCATAAGGCTTAGCGTACGATGTATTCTGCTTTAATTCAGTACATTTCCTGAAATCGCTAAAATGCCTCTGGAATTGCGAGTCACGAACTGTAGCTAGTTCAAATATAGCTAGGGTAAAAATTGCAAACAATCACCGCGATCTCGAATTCCAAAGACTTTTTTCATCTTCTCTGCTGAACGTAACCTTGACATAGAACCCAAGCGATCGCACTCAGGATCAATAACCCGCCAATCCAAAATGAAATCCGAATGGCAACAATTACCCCAATTGCGCAAGTTCAGGAATTGAAGCAGCTTCTACAGGCTTGCTTTCAGGTGTCGGCTCGTCCTCTTCGATGATTTGCCAAATTCCTTCAATATGTGCCACCCATCGGCAGGGTTGAAATTCGCCGAAACTGACCAGAATTAAATCCTTGACCTTGGCTTGATCCGTTTCGCGAATATAGTAGCGCAAAGGCAAATCGTCTTCGCCCCGATACGTAGAAAGTTCATTTTGAGGATGGACATACCCTTGCGTTTCTACGATCGTCTGAAAATTTGCGTCTCCCAATTGCTCCCTGAGTTGCTTGAAATCTTGGCGATCGATTTCAGCTAGCGTAAAATCCCACCGCGAAATTCCCATCGGCACTTTGACAGGACAATTCCAATCCTCACCATCAGGACTGTCATCATAGGCATCCATTCGTCGGGTGAGATCAAAGGGTTTCACAGCGAACGTTGGGCGACGAGAGACTTGCGGTGGATGCGATCGCGCTCCCACTTCAACCCGACAAAGAACTAACCGCAGACCATCCTCATAACCTGTAACAAATTTGACTTGATAATTAAAAATGCGCGTAAACAGCATTCCCTCGCCCGCAGGAGCCGAGTCAGTCCAAATTCGCTCACACCGACTGAGGAAATCGAACTGATTCAATTCTTCAGGCACGATCGATGCAATGAACCAATCCATACAAATCGGGACATTGGTTCGACCCGGTTGGGTATCTGGGTTCCATTGCAAACGCTCAGGCGAACTAGAATATTCACGAATCTGGTAAAACGCCTGAAGCAGTATGACGAGATTGGGATAGCCTTGTGCTTGGATAGCTGCAATTTGTTCAGGCGTGATGCTATCTGGGGAAAGCCCTGCGACATCGAGTTCGACTAGAAAGAAGCGACGCTTGGCAGATAGAGTAGCTTGACTATCGGAGTCATGCTGTCGTGCCAGTTGCACAATGTCGCCCGATCGCTTTTCGAGGCTATCTAATGTCGCTTGCTCAGGAATTGTCACCATGAGATGAAATCTGGAATAGTAATAGGTAATAAATCATACTTCTTCTCAGACCTGCCTAACCTGCCAAGCCAAAGTTAACGCCAGTGTCCCCAGAGCCAGCGTTTGTTTGCAAGCACTCTTGATTGCTGAGGCTACAAATCTTGAAACACAATGCTAGTTTTGAGCGATTGACAGCCATCCCAAAGCAACTCCGATTTGCGAATACGGATGCGAAGACTCTCAAAGATTTCCCATTCTCGATAAAAACCTCATAATTGTTTTTAGAGAGCAGGCGAAGATAGTCACGCTTGACAAATCAGATAAATTTTGAGAATGTTCCTCAGAATGGATTTCGCCCAACACTAAGCGCCTTATGATGACGGGAACGCTTCACGAGCGAGTAACTTCAATCTCTTCATTGATGAACCTGAAGCAGCCCGATTAAGGTCTCTTTTGCTCCGAGATCATATAGATTGCGGAGATGATGCGTCACTGCCTCAACGAAACGCGAGGACTGCGGGAGATCGCCAAAAAGTTCAGAAAGCCCGAAGAGACTACTGGGATCGGAACCGCCTGCTTGGGCACGTTGAGTGAGAGCATCTGCCATTGGATCATCAATTGAAATCGGCTTCTTCTGGTCATCCAGTCCATTTAAGTAGCGGAACCAAGCAGCGATCATCAAACTCAGATAGTCAATGGATTCACCTTGCTGTAGTTTCTCCCGCAGTGGACTGAGCACCCACTTAGGTAGCTTAGCTGAACTATTGAAACACAAGCGTGGAAGCTGATCTCGGATTTTGGGATTTGCAAACCGCTCAATCAATGTCTTTTTATAGGTGTCCAAGTCAATTCCGGGAACAGGCTGAAGCGTAGAAGTTACTTCCTCCATCAACTGTTCAACGGCTTGTCGAATTAACTGATCAGCCATTGCTTCATGAACATAGGAATAGCCCATCAATGTGCCGAGATAGCCGATCAGCAGATGGCTAGCGTTGAGCAGGCGAATCTTCATCATCTCGTAAGGATGAACATCATTTGTAAATTGAACGCCCACTGCTTCGAGTTCCGGTCTACCTGCACAGAAGTTATCTTCGATGACCCACTGAAGAAAAGGTTCAGCAACGACTGGAAAAGCATCTTCAATGCCAAACTGATTCCGAACCATTTCAATATCCGCTGGAGTGGTCGCGGGAGTAATGCGATCGACCATACAGTTTGGAAAAGCAACATGGTCAGTAATCCAACGCCCCAACTCTGGATCGTGCAGTTCTGCAAAAGCTGTTAGCATTTTTTTAACAATATTGCCGTTCCCCTGCAAGTTATCGCAAGACAGGACAGTAAAGGGTGCTACTCCCTGTTGACGACGTTGATCTAATGCAGCTGTCAAAAAGCCATAGACCCCGATCGGTTGATCTGGATGTTGTAAATCATGCTGAATTGTTGGGTGATTGACATCAAATTCACCGCTGCCTTCAATGTAGTAGTAGCCTCCTTCTGTAATCGTGAGTGTCACAATGCGACATTGGGGATGGGCTAAGGTATCAATCACAGCTTGCCGATTTTCTGGTGCAAATAGGTACTGTGTAATCGAACCAATGACTCTAGCATTATCGCTTTCGGGCGATCGCTCTACTAGGGTGTATAAGCAATCTTGTGACTTCAAAGCATCTCGCATCCGCTGATCGAATTCCAGCAAGCCAACTCCGCAAATGCCCCAATCACTGTTGGGATGCTGGTGAAGGTAATCGTCAAGATAAAGGGCTTGATGGGCGCGATGAAATCCGCCTACCCCAATGTGAATAATTCCATTCTTGATTTGATGGCGATCGTATTGGGGAATGCGAACATCACTCGTTAAACGAGAAAGAGATGCTTCATTCAGCTTGATGGCTGATTCGGTTTTGATATTGGGGTTCATGGGATTCATCCATTGTTAAGTGGTGACGACGAGCTTTGGGAACAGATTCACCGTTTTGATCAAACAGGTGGCACAGATCGCCATCTACATGAATAAATGCGCGATCGTGCATCCGGCTAGGATTGTCACCATCGGTTTGCACAACCAATGTGTCACCCCCCGCAATTCTGACGTAGAGAAATGTTTCTCCACCTAGTTGTTCTACGACAAGCACTTCACCTGTCAGAGTTGGATCATTGTGATCCAGTCTTAAGTGTTCTGGTCGAATTCCTAAGGTTGCGCCATCTCCAGTAGAGAGGCTTCCAGGTCTAACGGGAATGGTCACGCGAGCACCCCCCGGAAGTTGAACTGTTGTCCCGGAGTCATTGACGGCGGATACCGTGACGGGGAGAAAGTTCATTTTCGGTGAACCGATGAATCCAGCCACGAATAGATTTCGAGGATGATGGTAGAGTTCCAGCGGTGATCCTACT
Source organism: Leptolyngbya sp. GGD (assembly GCF_026735145.1). Lineage (NCBI taxonomy): Bacteria > Bacillati > Cyanobacteriota > Cyanophyceae > Leptolyngbyales > Leptolyngbyaceae > Leptolyngbya > Leptolyngbya sp. GGD. Next base: position 516,512 of record NZ_JAPQKE010000004.1, on the reverse strand, counting down.
TGTTCCACAATCCCGCCCTGCAAGACCACAATCTTATCGGCAAGTGTCATTGCTTCGACCTGATCGTGCGTGACATAAATCATCGTGGATTGCAGGCTATCGTGTAGGCTTGCAAGTTCTAGCCGCATCTGTACTCGCAAAGCTGCATCTAAGTTTGACAAAGGTTCATCAAACAAAAATACCTTGGGATTCCGAACAAGTGCCCGACCGATCGCGACGCGCTGACGTTGACCGCCCGATAGCTCTTTCGGCTTCCGGTTTAAGAGAGGTTCTAATTGCAGGATACGAGCAACATCTCGCGCCCGTTCCATTCGTCGTGCTTTTGGCATACCCGAGAGCCGTAGACTGAATGCCATATTTTCTGCCACGGTCATGTGGGGATAGAGCGCATAGGTTTGGAACACCATGGCTAATCCCCGTTTGTCGGGTGGTACATCATTCACCCGTTCTCCATCAATCAACAGATCCCCCGAGGAAATGTCCTCAAGTCCAGCAATCATGCGAAGTAATGTTGATTTCCCACAGCCCGATGGACCCACAAACACCACAAACTCACGATCGTTAATATCCAGATCAATGCCTTTGATGATTTCAACGTCAGTGTACCGTTTATGGATATTTCTTAAAGTAACTGTAGACATGAACTGCTCCTATCGATGATTAAAAACAAGCAGATGCTATTTCACGGCGCCAAAGGTCAGACCTCGAACTAATTGTCGTTGGCTTAACCAACCAAAGATGAGAATGGGTGCGATCGCTAACGTTGATGCAGCAGAAAGCTTTGCCCAGAACAATCCCTGCGGACTGGAGAATGAAGCAATAAACGCAGTGAGTGGAGCTGCATCAGACGTGGTGAGATTCAAGCTCCAGAAGGCTTCGTTCCACGACAGAATGATAGATAGTAGCGCAGTAGAAGCAATTCCCGGCAGTGCTAATGGCAGTAACACGTGGCGAAGTTCTTGTTGAGTACTAGCACCATCCATTCGATCGGCTTCTAGAATTTCTTTGGGGACATCTTTGAAGAAGCTATAGATCATCCAAACGACGATCGGTAAATTGGTCAGCGTGTAAATGATAATCAAAGCGAGACGAGTATCTAGCAGCCCCGCATTCCGACACAGGATGTAGATGGGAACCAAAACGCCAACAGACGGTAGCATTTTGGTGGACAACATCCAGGTCAAGGTTCCCTTGGTGCGTTTGGTGGGGAAGAATGCCATCGCATAGGCAGCAGGAATAGCAAGCAGTAGTGCAAGAATCGTTGAGCCGAGGGAAACGGCTACGCTGTTAAACGCATAATTGAAGTAACTTGCCCGATCCTGGATAGTCACATAATTTTCCACGGTTGGCTGGAAGAACAACTGAGGTGGAGTCGCAACCGCAGCAACTTCAGTTTTGAAACTGGTAATAAACATCCAGAAGATTGGGAAGAACAGGAGTAAAGCAGTTAACCAGCCCAGCACTGCCCACAGCCATGTACGAGAATTTTTACGTGCCATTTTAAGTGCCCCAATTAGGTATCCAAATTACGAGCAACACTCCGCAACAAGAAGATTGCTACGATATTTGCCAAAATTACGGCAATCAAACCACCGGCTGAAGCACCACCGACATCAAATTCTAGTAGCGCTTTCAGGAAGATGTAATAGGCTAGGTTTGTTGTTGCTAAACCAGGCCCACCACCCGTCGTTACGAAGATTTCCGCAAAGATGGTGAGGAAGAAAATTGTTTCAATCATTGCGACAACGGCGATCGCACGACTCAGATGCGGTAGCATCACAAATCGGAATAGCGCGATCGCATTTGCGCCATCCATCCGAGCAGCTTCTAACTGCTCATGATCAAGCGACTGAATTGCGGTCAATAAGATCAGCAACGCAAAAGGAAGCCACTCCCATGACACAATGATGATGATTGCTAGTAATGGGAAATTGGCAAACCAATCGATCGCGCCTAATCCTAAGCCTCGTGTAATTTGAGCAAACAACCCATTGACCGGATGCATCAGCATATTCTTCCAAATCAATGCACTAACTGTAGGCATGACAAAGAAAGGAGAAATCGCTAGCACCCGCGCAATTCCCTGTCCGGGAAAGTCTTGATCAAACAAGATGGCGAGTAATGTCCCAAGTCCGATCGTAATTGCCAAAACGGCAGCAACTAGCACGATCGTAGTCCCAAGCGAAATCCAAAAACCTGAATCACCGAGGATAAAGGTGAAATTCTCAATCCCAATGAACTTTTGTGCATCTGGATTCAACAGGTTATACCGCTGAAAAGAAAACCAGATGGTCATCACCAGCGGCACAATCATCCATAGCAGCAGCGCAATGACGGAAGGCGCAACAAGCGGTAAGGTTGATGCCTGACGACGAGTTCGTCGTCTGGGTGGCGGTGTTTCGGGGTGACGTTCTACAACAATTGAAGACATAGTTTTGAAGACATAGTTTTAACGATCGCAAATTGAATGGTCTTTGAACCGCATTGGTCAGAAAGTAGGAACAGATCTCAAGCGATTGAGTAACCTTGAAAACTGCTGCTCAATCTGTCCCTACTGGATATAGCCTGTATGTCTCATGAAGCGCTCCGTTGTGCGTTGAGATTGCTGCAATGCTTGATCAACAGAGGTACTCCCAGTCAGTGCAGCCGCGATCGTTTGTCCAGTCGATGATCCAATCGCTTGGAATTCTGGAATATCCACATACTGAATGCCTTTATAAGGTGTGGGTTGAGCCGCAGGTCGGGTGACATCAGCAGATTGGATAGAACGCAGCACGATCGAGGCAAAAGGAGCGGCTTTTTGATAGTTAGGATTCTGATAGGTGGAAGTGCGAGTACCCGGTGGTACGGCAACCCAACCATTTTGTTCAGCAACTAGCTGGATATACTCTTTCGAGGTTGCCCAAGCAATAAACCGTTCCGCTGCTTCTGGTGCTTTCGAGGTTTTAGGAACTGCTAAAGCCCAAGCCCAGAGCCAATTTGAACCATTGGGATATTTCTCGATCGGGGCACGAGCAAAGCCTAGCTTGTCATACACTTTAGACTCTTTCGGGTTCGAGAGGAGTCCCGCCGCAACGGTTGCATCAACCCACATTCCGCACTTGCCTGTTGAGAACAAGGCTAAATTTTCATTGAATCCATTAGAACTTGCTCCAGGTGGGCCGTAGTTCCGCATGAGATCTACATAGTAGGTGATCGCTTCTTTCCAAGCGGGTGTATTAATGGTTGGATTCCAGTTCGTGTCAAACCATTGACCTCCATAGGTATTCACGAGCGTTGAAATGAACCCCATATTTTCACCCCAACCCGGTTTCCCCCGTAAGCACACGCCATAAACCCCATTTTTGGGATCATGGATTTTACTTGCCCACTCTTTAATTTGAGGATAGGTGGGCTGTTCAGGAACCGTAATTCCTGCTTTTTCAAATAAATCCTTGCGATAATAAAGCATCGAACTTTCGCCATAGAACGGCACCGCATAGAGTTTGCCGTCATTAGAAAGTCCTTCTCGAATCGGTTTTAACAGGTCGTTGACATCATAGCTAGCAGGCAAATTTAGTGGTCTGAGCCAATCGCGTCTTGCCCAGATCGGAGTCTCATAAGATCCGATCGTCAAAACATCAAATTGCCCACCTTGGCTGGCAACATCAGTCGTGACCCGCTGGCGCAATACATTTTCTTCCAACACGACCCATCTCAGTTGAATGTCGGGGTTCGCTTTCTCAAACTGGCTGGAAAGCTCTTGCATGATCACCATATCGCCGTTATTGACGGTGGCGATCGTGAGTCTTGTTTTTTCTGCCGCTTGCGAACCTGAAGAACAAGCATGTAACAGTTGCGTCAACATCATGCCAATCAGGAACACAACGATGATCTTGGCGAAGCGAGGTGTACGCATCGCTAGCTCCTTATATTAAAGATCGAGCAAGTAATATCGAGTTTATGCTCCACTCTTGGGCAAAAGCTCAATAATAGAAATCATACTGATCTCAGTTCTAAAACTAAATCGTTCATTCGGATTTGAAACAATTCTTGATTAACAAGGAGATAAGACCGTGACGGCAAACGCAACTTATTCGTTTGAGGGAAAAACGATTTTAATCACAGGTGGTGCTGGAGATATTGGAAAAGCAACGGCACAACGCTTTGCAGCCAATGGTGCTGGAGTAGTTTTGCTGGATTTGAATGAAACCAAAATGGCAGAAGTGGTGCAGGAATTAGAGGAGTACAATGTCCCTCTTGGTGCATTTCAGTGTGATGTGACGCTTGCAGACAGTGTGGCGAAAGCATTCTCGGATGCTGTGGCGCAGGTTGGACAGATTGACTACATCTTTAACAATGCTGGTTATCAAGGAGTCTTTGCCAAAACGGATGAGTATCCAGCGGATGATTTTCAAAAGGTCATAGATATCAATGTCATTGGCGTTTTTCATGTGCTAAAAGCTGCGGCTCAGCATCTCCGGGATTCAGGGGGTGGCGCTATCGTCAATATGGCGAGCCATGCAGGAGTGGATGGTCCTCCGAACATGCTGGCTTATGCAGCTTCCAAGTTTGCCGTGATTGGCATGACTCAAACGGCTGCAAAAGATTTAGCAGCTTACGGAATTCGAGTGAATTCTCTCTCTCCTTCACTTATTGGGCCAGGTGTAATGTGGACACGGCAAACTGAATTGCAGGCAGCAGTGGGTTCTCAGTATTTTGATCTCGATCCCAAAATGGTAGAACAACAAATGATCAACTCAGTCCCCATGCGCCGTCTAGGTAGTTTAGAAGAGGTTGCCAACGGGGTTGCTTTTCTCATGAGTGATGAAGCGAGTTACATTACAGGATTTAACCTGGACATTACGGGGGGACAATAGCGATCGCAGAATTTGAGTAGATTTTTGTGAGAGAAATGTGATAAACCTGACAAAGAGATTTGAGCAAATGCTCTAGCTTTAGATATAGGCTCAAAAATCTCTTTGGGTAGATGCTTTTTTCTGGATGGTGAGATATGGGAGAACCTTTTATTGAGCGACGCGATCGTAAACTGGATCTTGCGGCTCATGCAGCTTGGCTCTATTACATTGGTGGCAACACTCAAGAAGAAGTTGCCAGTAAGCTCAATGTCTCCCGCCAGGCTGCTCAACGCCTAGTTGCGTTGGCGGTTAGCGAAAAACTGATCAAGTTTCGCCTTGATCATCCGTTAAAGGAGTGTATCGAGCTAGCTGAATCATTACGGGACAAATTCCAATTGTCTTTGTGTGAAGTAGTCCCCAGTGATACGAGCAAAAATGACGACCTCAGCGGGATTGGTGTGTGTGCTGCTGGTTATCTAGAAACTTACTTGCTCGCAAAAGCTCCAACGATTCTGGCATTCTCTTCTGGGCGGACATTGCGTGCAATGGTGGAACAGATTCCAGCAATGGATCAACCTCAACACAAAATTATCTCTATTATTGGCAACCTGTCCCACTATGGGCGTGCGGGTCGTTATGAAGTTGTTATGCATCTCGCCGATCGCGTCGGTTCTCAAGCCTATCCTGTTCCGACTCCGGTTGTTGCGACCAGCGTTGAAGAACGGCAGCTATTACAGACACAGCGATCGTTTATCACCGTAAAAACCTTAGCAGAGCAGGCGAAAGTAACATTTGTTGGGATTGGTCATATTGTTTGGAATGCTCCACTTCATCAGGACGGCTTTATTAACGATGAAGAAGTTGCGAAATTGATTGAGCTAGGAGCAGTTGGAGAGATTGCAGGTTGGGCATATAACTACGAGGGAGTTTTGCTACAAGAAGGTATCAATAGTCGCGTCGCCAGCGTTCCTTTGCAGCAACCCGCTCAGCGTTTGGTCATTGGTGTTGCAGGGAGTGAAAAAAAGGCAGAAGCCATTCTAGCTGCGATGCGGGGTAAGCTCATTACAGGACTCGTCACTGATAAAGCCGTTGCTGAAGCAATTCTTGCCAAAGTGTAAGTGCGGTAGAACATCAACCCAGAATTGATCAAGAACGACTGTGTGAATTGAAGCCTTATACAGTCTTCTTAATCACTCTCAAGGCTGGAAATTAGTAGCCTATCCATCGATGTTCCATAAATTTGCCCGTGAGCGCCGATAGATTTGTCTATCTAACCACTCCATGACTGCTTGCTCATCCTCGAAGCGGATAGTGAGATGATGCAGAGGATCATAAGCCTGCCAGTATAGAGTGCCAGAGCTATCCATTTTCTGTCGAACCTTGGGTTCGCTAGAAGGTAATTGCCAGAGATTCGACAAAACCTCCCAAATCCAGCGGAAGCTTGAGGCAGTTAATTGATCAAGTTGTGGCGGAAGTTGTTCAAGCCGTTCGTAGTTTCGTTGCTGTTGAAACGTTCGCATCATTAAGACTCCTTAACACTACAATCCCACCTTAGATTGTTTGAATCGTGAACAAACACCCTTATGATTGTTTGTCATCTCAACAAACCTGAAGTTGGATAGTTTCTTATGAAAGCAAACCTCAGTAAGAAACCCCTGGCGACGGATGCGAGCTTGCTGAAGCAAATTAACTTTACGCGAATTCTCAGCCTATTACGGTATTTGCCCCATCTGACCCGTGCTCAGATTGCCCATCGAACTGGCTTGACTCGTTCAACGGTTACTCTCATTACGGCTGAATTAATTGAGGCTGGACTGGTACGTGAGGGAAAATCAACGGCATCTGGAACTGAAGGCGGGCGACCTGGCATCGAGCTAGAACTCAATCCAGAAGGTGCTTTTTTTATTGGAGTTGCGATCGAAGATGAAATCTTGCGAGTTGTCGAACTGAATTTTGCAGCTCAAGTGACCCGACGAGTCGAAATCCCGATTACCGACACGGCTCCAGACATTATTGCTCAGCAGTTAATTGAGTTAATTCAACAGGTCTGGGAAGCAAACCCAGAGAGTAAAGCGCGATCGCGGGGAATTGGTATCACGATTCCAGGGAGTTTAGATCGGCAAGGAATTGTCCTTCGTGCTCCCAGACTAGGCTGGAAGAATATCGACTTACGAACTTATTTGGATCTATATCTGGATGTGCCGCTCTACATTGAAAACGATGCTAATGCAGGTGCTCTCGCTGAGATGTACTTGAGTGGATCGATGCCCAGTCATAGTTTGCTTTACTTATTTCTCAATGTTGGTATTGGCGCTGGCATGGTCTTAAACAATCGCCTAGTCCGTGGAGCGGGAGGTACTGCTAGTGAAGTATCTGAACTGATGATTGACCCGCACGATTCTGATACTCCAGCCGATGTGCGTCCTGGAACCTTTGAAGCTTTGTGCAGCAAGCGAGGTCTATTACACGCCTATTACCGCCGCACTGGAGAAATCATCAATCTTGAAACTCTGCTGTGCTGTTTAGAAGGGGGTGACGCGATCGCTCAAGCTGTCGTGAACGAGTGGGGAAAATATCTGAGTTGGGGAGTTCGAGGATTGGTTGGAGTACTGAATCCAGAACAGATTGTCTTTGGAGGACAACTCGCAGGATTAATCCCCTATGTGCGAGATCAGTTTGATGAAATGTTGCAAGGTTGCTTGCCGGATGGGAGCGGCTATGGTTTTGATCAGGCTGCTCGTTTTCGGCTCAAGATTTCTAGATTTGGAAAGGATTCTACAGCGATCGGGGGTGCAGTCCTGGTTTATCAATCACTGTTTCAAATGCCTGATTTATTACTGCTGCATCATATCGTGTGAATGGCTATTGAATAGTCGTGAATGATTCAACGCACTGCTTTAAGAGCTTCATATAATTGCTGATATTTTTGAAAAGCAGACTCATAAATTAGATTTTTCTGTGGTTGTACAACGTCTTCAGCTTGGGGAAGGATCTGAAATGCAGCTTCTAAATTGGAATACACCCCAACTCCTACCATCGCTAGAATTGCAGCTCCATAGGCAGCACCTTCTTCAGCTTTAGGTGCAATCAATTCTGTCTGCAAAATATCTGCTAGAATCTTGAGCCAAACACTCGATCGTGCTCCTCCTCCGGTTGCCAAGAGTTGCTTCATTGGAGTGATGTTGTGAATTATATCCAAGGCTTCTCGTAGACTGAATGCAACGCCTTCCAGTACAGCCCGGATGAGATCAGCTTGCGAATGGGCTAAAGCTAGATTGACCCAGGCACCCCGAGTTTCTGGATCAAGGTGAGGGCTGCGTTCTCCCGCAAGGTGAGGCAGAAATAAAACACCCCGAGCACCCGGCTGTGAACGTTCCGCCAACTGCATCAGATCCGCGAAGGCAATTTGGGGAGCGATCGTGTCTCGATACCAGCGCAACGAGCCACCTGCTGCGAGCGTCACACCTAGCAAGTGATAGCCGCCATCCGCGTGACAAAACAAATGCACTTGCCCTTCTGGATCAGGGATAGGATGCTCCAGAGGCGCAAAAATCACGCCCGACGTACCGATACTCAGACTTCCTCGATTCAGATTACTGGCTGAAATTCCCAACCCAATTGCGGCGGCGGCATTATCACCCCCTCCAGCAATGACGGGTAATCCGGCTGGTAGCCCCACGTGTGCTGCGATCTCTGGTTTCAAGCGCCCGGCGATCGCCGTAGACTCCACGACAGGTGGAAACCAGGCTGGATTCATCTCAAGCGCATTCAGAATATCAATGTCCCATTGCCGATTTGCTAGATTCAGACAGCCTGTTCCTGAAGCATCGGAGGGTTCTGTAACCGCTACGCCAGTTAGGACATAGCCCAAATAATCCTTAGGCAGCAAGATTTGCCGAACTTGGGCATAGGCTTGTGGCTCTTCTGTTCGCAACCAGACAAGCTTTGGAAGCTGAAACCCTGTAATTGCAGGATTGCCAGTTCGTTGAATCAATTCTTGACGAGGAATTTCAGCTTCGATCGCTTCTACCGCTTTTCCAGTACGCTGGTCATTCCACAAAATCGCGGGTCTGATTACATGACCTTCTGCATCGAGCGGAACCATCCCGTGCATTTGCCCGGATAACCCGAGCGCGATCGCACGATGTTCACTAAGCTGTTGAGCAATGTCTGATAAAGCCTTCAGGCTAGCTTCTACCCAATCTGCCGGATTTTGCTCTGTCCAACCCGGTTGTGGTGTGAACAGGGGATAACTTTTTGTGGTCTGAGCCATGAGTTGTCCATGCAGATCAACCGCGATCGCACGCACCCCTCCTGTCCCCAGATCTAGACCTATCACTACGTCAGCCAAGCTTCCCTCCCAGTTCTGAATGTGGTTTAACGGGCTTTCTTCTTATGCAATCAGGCGAGAATCTCCTTTGCGGCTGAAGTAATTTCAGAGGTGAGGAACGGGATGATCATACGCTTGCCTTAAGTGTATTAGAACTTCCGCAAAGCGTTCATACTCTCAGAGAATGACCCTGAAACAAAAAAAGACCCGTCAAATCTGACGAGTCTAGGCGAGATGATTGACCTTAAGATTTTAAAGAATCGGCAATCAATAGCTCTAGCGAAACTTAATTCGTGAATTCTAGATCGGGTTCGCTGCAAAAGTCGAACTCAGCAGCTTCAGAGGGGCCATCTGCATAAACTCCCCGGACTTGCCAAACGCAGTTCGAGTCATCTGTAGCAGGTGCCCACTGCATGGTTGCAGTTTCACCAGGGTCGATCGAGCTGCCCTTAAATTCTCCCCAAGTCTCGCCATCCTCGGATGCTTCCACCTTGAGCAAAGGAGTGCTGCCACTATTGGTGACTTGAAACGTCCAGCCGGATGCTTGAGCAAATGGCATATTCAGCACAAAAACAGAAACAGCGCTGACAAGACCAATCAGAGGTTTGCGATAGCTATAGTTCAGGTTCATTGGATCATATTCCTATTAGGAGATAACCCTACAGTTCCCGGTTCTTAGATTAGAACAATAAGCTTATTGAAAATTTTACAGTTACGAAATTCTACTAGGATACCATTTTGGTTGCTGTTCAGGGATTTTCTCAGCACCCTGTAAACATACGGAAAGTCTTCAACCAGACTTCTTTGCGTATGGAATAGCTACTGCCGACTTTCACATTAGATCTCAATGAATCACGCCTGCCTTTAAGTGTCTTGGAACTTCTAGAAAGCTTTCATACTTTGTCAAATGAAAGCTTTTCGCGTGCGGATCACTAAAAATGCTTTTATATTCAACGCGATGCCAGCAATGCTGCTCTAAATCCAGAAAATAGGCTTCAGTGTGATCCACGAGGGTGGGTTTGTCCTGCTGGATTGCCCAAATTTTGCCACCGCTAATGTGAATTTGACCATGGCTCAACACGGCACGATGCTTATGAATCCAGCCTGGAGCTTCTCCACAAGTTGTCACTTTCTCGATCGCAAACGTGGAGCAGTTCAAGCGATAGACTGGGGTTTCGCCGATAGTGCGATCGCCCAGATATCCCAAGTTACCGATGATGTAGATCCAACCCGCAACCCAAGTAGCAGTGTGGAAATCAGTCGGTGGAAAAACGGTTGTCGGATAGCCATAAATTTGCAAATTGCCTTGTCCATCGTAGACGACGACATCGTTGTAAAAGCGACTCAAACACCTTTACTGCTATCTTGAGCCACCGACTGAATGTGCAGGAGCTTAAGATAGCAGTAAAGGTTCTAGAAGGTTAAGTTCAGTCTGAAACTGAGAAGGCAAATTACCTGTTGCTGATCCAAGTCAGGTTAGGCAAGACTTATTGCTCACAATTTTAGGTAGACCTTAAGTAAAAGTCTGCACACCTACGAAATTGAGAAATTAAATTCAGATTATCGTGTAGAACGACGGCGCAATCGATCGATCACGACAGCTACAATAATCACTAAACCTTTGACAACAAGCTGCCAGAAGTAAGACATATTGAGGAGCGTTAGCCCATTGTTCAGGACTGCAATAATCAATGCACCAAGCAGCGTTCCTGGAATTGTACCAATCCCACCTGTAAAGCTTGTCCCGCCTAAAATCACAGCCGCGATCGCATCTAACTCATATCCATTTCCGAGCAAACCAGTCGCACTATACAGCCGACTAGAACTCATAATGCCAGCCAACCCTGCTAACAATCCGCTGACACCATAAACAAACAGCAAGACACGGTTCACCTTAATCCCGGTCAGTCGTGCTGCTCGCTGATTTCCCCCAACCGCATAGATTTGTACCCCTAACACCGTTCGACGCAAGACAAACCAACTCGCTAAAACAGTAAGCAGTGCAATCACAACGAGCCACGGAAAAGGCCCTAAATAACTATTGCCAACCCAGGCAAAATTGAGATTACGATTCAAAACCGTAGTGCCATTGGCAACGAGATAAGCCGTCCCTCGTAGCGCAGTCAAACCGCCTAATGTCACGATAAAAGGCGGGAGATCTAGAAACGCAATCAATGCACCGTTGATTAATCCGATGGCTAATCCAGTCAACAAAGCGGCTGGAATGGCAAGCCAGCTCACCGCAGACAATGAGACTAATACACCAACCACCGCTGACACACCTAAAATCGATCCAACAGACAGATCAATTCCTCCGGTCAGAATGACAAAGGTGAGTCCTGTTGCTAAGACAATGTTGATAGATGCTTGACGAAAGATATTGACAACGTTTCCAGCGGTAGGAAAGTTCGGAGTGAGAATCGAGAAGAGAATACAGATGATGACCAAGATTGGCAAAATTCCAGCAATCTGAAGCCAGTTGCCCGTGGATTTTCGCCGATTCGGGGGGCGATCGCTGGGTTCTTTTAAAGGTCGTAGTTCGGTTTGACTCATAGTGCGGCGACCTCCGATGCGCCAGTAGCATAATGCATAATGTTTTCTTGGGTAATTTCTCGATGAGTTGAGCCACCAAGCTCACCCACAATTTGTCCTTGGCGCATCACTAGAACGCGATCGCTCAGTCCAATCACTTCAGGCAGTTCACTCGATACCATCAAGACTGCAACGCCTTGTTGTGCTAAATCGCTAATAATCCGATAGATTTCGCTTTTCGCACCAATATCAACGCCGCGAGTCGGTTCATCAAGTAAGAGGACGCGCGGTTTGATCGCTAGCCAGCGCGCCAGTAAAAGCTTCTGTTGGTTGCCCCCCGACAGATCCATCGCGCGAATTTCTAGATTGGCTAATCGAATGTTGAAGCTCTCGACCGCAGCATTCGCAATTCCGCCTAGAGTCTTCCAGTTAATGACGCCAGCTTTCGCATCTTGCTTGAGCATATTCAGCGTAATGTTCTGACCGGAACTCATTTCCAGAAATAAGCCTTGATCTTTACGATCTTCTGGAACGTAGCCGATGCCTGCTGCGATCGCGTCTCCAGGCGTATGAATATCTAGCTTTTTCCCATTGAGAAATACTTCTCCACTGGTCTTCGGATCTGCCCCAAAAATCAAGCGCGATAGTTCGGTTCGTCCTGCTCCAACTAATCCGGCTAATCCGACAATCTCTCCGGCTCGCAGGACTAAATCAGTCGGTTGAACTTTATGACCGTCGCTAATTTGTCTGACTTCTAGCACCACGTTGCCTGGAGTCGTTTGTGGGTGGTGTTCGTAGAAGCCTTCCATCGATCGCCCGACCATCATTTGCACGAGTCGTTCTGGCGAAATTTCAGACCGCTCTAAACTGCCAATGTACTGACCATCTCGCAGGACACTGACTCGATTTGCCAACGCATAGACTTCTTCCATGCGGTGACTAATATAGACGATCGCAATTCCATCCTGTCTTAGTTTGTGAATCACCTCGAATAGGCGCTCTGTTTCTCGCTCAGAGAGTGCAGCCGTTGGCTCATCCATCACGAGAATGCGGCTTTTGTCTTTGAGCGCACGAGCAATTTCGACTTGCTGCTGTTCTGCGATCGACAAACTTGAGACCAGATCATCTGGTGCAAAACTTGCCCCTAGATCTTGGAGGACTTTTGTAGCTTCTCGCAACATGCCTTCTCGATCTAGCAGTTGCCCATGACTGAGTTCACTGCCCATGAACATGTTTTCAGCGACGGTCAAGTTCGGTGCAACGTTTAGCTCTTGATAGATCAGATTAATTCCAGCTCGTTTCGCAACTCCTGGATCAGTAATATGGAGCCGTTGACCATTCACCCAAATCTCGCCTTCATCGGCAATGTAAGCTCCGGCAAGAATCTTCATGAGTGTGCTTTTTCCGGCTCCGTTCTCGCCCATCAGAGCATGGACTTCACCTGGATAAAGCGTAAGATTGACGTTTTGTAGCGCTGGAACGCCATTAAAGCGTTTCGTGATGCCCCGCATCTCTAGCACTGGAGCTACGGTCGGAGCATGATCTGGCATCGTTTCTGGATTGGTTGTCATTACTGCCACCCTTTGTATTGGCTCACGTTGTCTCGCGTAATCAGCTTGACGGGAATCTGAATGTTGGGATCCGCAGGTTTTTTACCGTTTAGAATGTCATTGCCGACTTGCACCGCTTTCTGAGTCATGCCTAATGGATCTTGCGCGGCGGTTGCTACAAACAAGCTGCTTTTATCTTCGATCGCGCTTTTTGCTTCTGGTGCGCCATCGACTCCCACAATAAAGAACTCATTGCGCTTGGCTTGTCGGGACGCTAATTCTGCACCAACTCCACACGGATCATTAATGGCAAAGACTGCATCAATTTTCGGGAACGAGGTCAGTAAGTCCGTCATGACGCGCAACCCACCATCACGGCTCCCTTCAGCATTTTGGTCTTTTGAAAGTAGTTTGATGCCAGGATATTTTGCAAAAACCTTCTCGCAGCCTTCAACGCGATCAAAAACGGATTGCACAGGAGGGCCATTGATAATCACAACATTGCCTTTCCCTTTTAAGCGATCGGCAATGTACTGACAACTGAGTTGTCCCGCTTGCAAGTTGTTCGAGGTAATCGTTGCATCGACTCCTCCATCTGCTCCTGTATCCACTGCAATCACTGCAATGCCAGCTTGTTTTGCTTTCTCAACCGCAGGGGCAATACCTTTACTATCTCCTGCATTCAGAATAATCAAGTTAGTATTTGCAGCAATAAAGTTTTCGATTTGATTGAACTGTTGATTCAAGTCATATCCACTTGAAACCACAGTTGTCCGAACTGTATCGCCTCCAATTTTTCTAGCTTCTTCTTCTGCTCCTCGACCCATCAGCACAAAGAAAGGATTACTCAAATCTCCCACTGTAACGGCTACCGATTTCAGCTTTGAATCACTCTGATTAGTCTGCTGTGTAGAGGAACAAGCTAGTAAAAGCCCCCCGATCAGACCCAATACGCCGATCGTGCTTAAACTACGACGTAGCGCAACTTTATTCACGCCTGTTTCACTCCCAAAAAGTAATTGAAGAGAATCAACTGAATCTAACTCTGCGGATTGGATGTAGCTTGCAGCGCTAGATTCAGTTGATTCTCTATGTTTCATCGTGCGCTGAAGCTGAAATATTCCACATCTATCGAATAGTTTATGCCTCAAGATAGAGCACTTAAGATGAACTGCTCAAATTATCTCCCTGTAAGGCTTTTCAGAAGTGCGCTGTTGAGGTTCGGCGTGAATAGTTCATAAAATGTAACCTAACATACAAACAATCATATACATTCAGGGTCAGCGTGATGGCTCAATCCGATTTGTTCAACAAGGGCGGGAATCTATTGGAAACCATTGCAGCTTGAGTGCGATCGCGAACATTCAACTGGCTCAGAATGTGAATAATAGGTTCTTCTATAGTTCACTTTGAGATATATGGTGCAGCTGCGATTTCATCATTGCTTGCTTTGCACACTAACCTCAACCTCTATCCGATTCGTTCGGTCTAACTCTATCAGTTTTACAAATTTTTTACTATGAACTACAAATTCGCTGTCGCAGCGATCGTACCTTCGATCAGTTTTACTATTTTGCTGAACACATCTGTCTCAGCAGCAGGCACCGAGTGAGCCGCAAGCGCAAACATTTCTAACGAGTCGTCAGTCAGCCTGAGTCAAAGTCGCCTGGGTAGGGAGAATTGATAGGAGAGAGAAGTAATCTGCACTGCTTAGTTCTGCTTTCGTTTACTGAATTCGATAGATGAAGAAAATTGAGGAATCGCCTATGCTAATGCGATCATCAATTCCGTTTGTTTTTTATCAAATTTTCATCCCTCAAAAGGCACATAACTTATCTACACGGAGGAAAGAGATTACAACCATGCTGACTCGATACTCACCCTATATTTATGCAATCTTGCGAATCATTGTAGGATTGTCCTTTCTGCTGCATGGAACTCAGAAAATATTCGGGATTCCAAGTGGTAAAGCTCCGGTTCCGATCACATCATTAATTGGCATAGCCGGAGTACTCGAAGTTCTTTGCGGTCTACTCGTTGCCTTGGGACTCTGGGGAAGCTATGCTGCATTTCTTGCGAGTGGTGAGATGGCAGCCGCTTACTTTATCACACATGCTTCCAAAGGATTTCTCCCGATCGTCAATGGTGGTGAGCTTGCAGTTCTCTACTGTTTCATTTTCCTCTACATGGCAGCTCATGGTTCAGGAATCTGGAGTGTGGACGCATTTCTCAATAAAACAGGCAACCAATTATCATCTCCCACTCAGTTAAGAAACTAAGAGGTTTGTGTGCTGTCAGCACAATAGCAATCCAGTCACTTGTTCAACAACTGCAATTTCAGCCGCCGTTAAACAAGTGACTGGCGGGTTAATAAATTATTCAGATTTGAGTGATGCCATATCGATCGAGAAACGATACTTGACATCGGACTTGAGCAGTCGATCGTAAGCTTCATTGACTTTTTGAATCGGGATAACTTCAACATCGGCTGTGATGTTGTGTTCGCCGCAAAAGTCGAGCATCTCTTGAGTTTCGGCAATCCCACCGATGTTGGAGCCAGAAAGATTGCGCCGACCCATGATCAGGCTGAATGCTGCGACCTCCAGAGGCTTCGGAGGCGCACCAACTAGGGTAATATTGCCATCGAGCCGAAGTAGATTGAGATAGGCGTTAATGTCGTGATTGGCGGCGACCGTATCGAGAATGAAGTCGAAACTGTTCACATGCTGCTGCATCTCGTCCAAGTTGCGGGAGACGACCACTTCATCAGCACCAAGCCGGAGCGCATCTTCCTTTTTGTCAGGTGAAGTTGTGAAGACGATGACGTGCGCTCCAAGTGCATGAGCAAACTTCACGCCCATGTGTCCTAGTCCGCCAAGACCAACCACTCCTACTTTTTTGCCTTTAGTCACGCCATGGTGGCGCAGGGGCGAATAGGTAGTGATACCAGCACAAAGCAGGGGCGCAACTCCAGCAAGATCGAGATTCGAGGGGACACGCAGCACGAAGCGTTGATCGACGACGATGCTATCCGAATAGCCGCCGTAGGTGACACCATCAAGGTGCTTGTCCGGAGAGTTATACGTAAGAGTCATGTTCGGGCAGAACTGCTCTAAACCTGCTTTGCATTGGGGACAAGTGCCATCCGAATCGACCATACAGCCCACTCCTGCAAGATCGCCAGGTTTAAATTTGGTGACTGCTGAGCCGACTTGAGTGATACGACCAACGATCTCATGACCCGGAACGATCGGATAAACCGTAGGCGCGACGCTCCACTCATTGCGCACCATGTGCAGGTCAGAATGACAAACGCCACAGAA
Source organism: Leptolyngbya sp. GGD (assembly GCF_026735145.1). Taxonomy (NCBI): domain Bacteria; kingdom Bacillati; phylum Cyanobacteriota; class Cyanophyceae; order Leptolyngbyales; family Leptolyngbyaceae; genus Leptolyngbya; species Leptolyngbya sp. GGD. The sequence continues at coordinate 499,939 of NZ_JAPQKE010000004.1, read as the reverse complement.
AAGAATTTCGATTTGTACGTCCTGTTCGGTTAGATCGCGACGCTCGATCGTATCGGAAGCCAGGGGCGAGGTTGCACTGGCGGCGGAGTACGCTTTCGCGTTGGACATGAATGATTCTCCTAGATTACAAAATCTTTATCGATGCGGTTTCGGTTGCCCCCAATCGTAGAGATTTGACCCTGATCATTTGCTCTATCCGTAGAGATAAGAGTTTTTGAAACAGGGTTAAGCTGTATGCCGTTTGGGTGATCGATCGACAAGCGTTTAGTTCAGGAGAAACTGAGTTGGGAGTGCAAGGTATTCTGTGAGAATATACGACCTAGCACATGACCGAACCTTCTCTTAGATCCCTAATCATCGCCCTTCCACGCTTCAATGATGTCATCGACGGTCTTCCCTAAAATCCGAGACAGGGGAATCAATTGATGACTTTCAATCTCTTCTCCACCATAAATCTCGCGCAGTTCTGCTCGCGATAATCGATAAGAATCACAGAACTTAGCAAACTCATCATCTGTCAGATCCAAATCGATCTGACGTTCTTTTAGCAAGACCGCAATCAATGCACTGCCTTGGAGTGGGCGCTCTGCTTTTGCAAGATAGCGCTTTACCAACTCACCTACGCTTTCTGAAGACCCACCCGATCGCGCAACCAACTCATAACACGCTAATTGCAATGCCTTTTGAAGCACCTCCGCCTCATTGAGTGATTTGGCAATCTCAGTTGCACAATCTGGGCGACAAAATCCTACCACTTCTCCCTCAAAAGAAAGCGGTACATAAGCAGATTTGGTAGAGCATTCCCACGGTAGGGGAGGTTTTACTTTTGGCATAGTGACACCGCAACGAAAATCTCTGCTTAAGATTCCCGTTCGCTCGTGACATCACTCAGGCAAATCAAACAAAACTGTCGTAATGTAGCGATCTGCCCAAGCTTCCCCGAATGCCTTCTCCAAAACTCGCCGAGTCTTGTCATTCTTTTGCTGCTGAGAACAGTAATAGTGCTGACCTGCCAAAATTTCTGCCTTTCGCTCCGGAGTGGGCGCAGTCGCGATCGCTCTTTGACAATGAATCTTCAAATATGCCTTCACCTGATCGAGAAACGCATTCTCCTCTTCCGCACTGCCCGGACGCACCAATAAACAAAAATCCGAGAAAATATCCCCCCACTCTGGAACTGCCCGACGTTGCACAAATTTCGTTTCGGGAACTGCTTTCAACTCGGTCTGATATTCAAGGGGCAACTGGCGATCGTGACTCAATGCCGAGAGATCCGCGATCGCCAAACTCACCTGCCCGGTCTTTCCACCGACTAAATCCGCACCAAACATTGGCAGCACATACTCTGGGCGAGGAAACATGACACAGTGCAAGATATCGAGCGAAGAACCCAATTTCGCTAGCTCTAAATGCAACTTCCGAAATTGAGGAGTCTGAAAACACTTATTTTCAATCACCAATTTCTCCCCTTCCATGCGTCCCTCTACATACCCCAAATCTTCAGGGAGGTGATAAGGCGAAAGGTCTAAATGCTCATGCCAAATTTGCTCGATCGCATCCGCTAAATTTCGGATTAAGGGATGTTGCTGTTGACGCAGCGAAGGATTTGAAATTGAAGACATATTAAATCAGAGATAAAGGATAGGGGCAGAGCGATGAACTTTTGCTCAAATTCCTAGCTATATAAGGATATCAGCTTGCGGTTGGTAAATTATCAAAGCTATAACGGCTCTAGAATTCGGTGAAATTATGGCAGGGCAAATCCTGGGCGATCGTTATCAAGTTGAACGAGAATTAGGGAAACATGCAGGACGCTGGACGTTACTTGCACACGATCTCCATGCCAAAGAACGGGTTGTGGTGAAATTATTGTGTTCGGATGAAGACTTGCGTCCGGATGACCTGAAACTGTTCGATCGAGAAGTCGAAACTTTAAAGTCTCTTTCTCATCCTTGTATTCCAAAGTATTTGGGCTACTTCCAACATCGCCTCCCTGGAGGTCGAGCACTGGCACTCGTTCAAACTTACGTAGCCGGTAAATCCTTGGCAGATTGTCTCAAACGAGGTCGCACCTTTACCGAAGCAGAAGCCAGACAGATTGCGAAGTCAGTGCTCTATATCTTGATCTATCTGCAAGGTCGTAATCCCTCGATCGTGCATCGGGATATCAAACCGAGCAACATTTTACTCGGCGATCGCCGAGTGCACCTTGTCGATTTTGGCTCGGTGAAAACGATTTTGAATCGGCAAGACGGGACTTCAGCATTCACTTTGGTGAATACACACGACTTCACACCGCCAGAGCAATATACAGGTCGATCGGTAACGGCTTCTGATCTATATAGTTTGGGTTTGACGATTATGACAGCCCTGACAGGACTTCAACCCTCACAGCTTCCGCGTAAAGGTAGTCGCTTTGATTTGGAAGCGGTGGTTGATGTCAGCCCAGTCTTTGTCGATTGGTTGCAATGGATGACGGAAACTACACTGGAACGACGGCTTCAGTCGGCAATAGTGGCATTGCAAGCGTTGGATGCAGGTCAGGTCAGGAATGCGGTCGCGTTGTAGGAGTTTACGACGTTAGTTTTGCAGAGTGGTGAGATAGGGAGTGGTGAAATAGGGAGCGGCAACTATAATTTCAGATTTTTCTCGGTTCTTCTATCTCCCCGATGCTCAACCCGTTAAGCTGAAAATTTTGGGCATTGCGGCTCCGCTCAACGCAGCTTGCCTATTTCAGGTGAACACTCCAAGGTTTTCCATTCGCCTTGGAGGTTTGAAATTAACTCTCGACGAGAGATGGAGTGGATTGGAGTTGTTCCAATGCTTGCAATTCCTCTTCTTCTTGGGACTTCAATTCATCTAGCTCTTGCCAAACTCGTTGCATCAAAGAATCTAATCCCATATGCGCTGCCGCTGAGATTCGATAAACCGATGTGCCGCTGAGTTGTTCAAGTTGAGACGCGATCGCTTGAACTTCCTCACTCTCTGGATCAACGGTGTCTAATTTGTTAATCGCAAGAATTTGCAGGCGATCGCTTAATCCGCGACCATAGGCATCTAACTCACCTTGAATGGTTTGATAATCTGCGATGGGATCTTCTGCAGTCACATCGACGAGATGCAACAGCAATCGAGTCCGCTCCACATGGCGCAGAAAATCATGCCCTAATCCGATTCCCATATGTGCCCCTTCGATCAGCCCTGGAATATCGGCAAAAACAGTTCCATCCCCACTGGGTTTACGAACCACGCCTAAGTTTGGAACGAGCGTTGTGAAAGGATAATTTGCAATTTTGGGACGTGCAGCAGAGAGCGCTGAGATCAACGTCGATTTACCTGCATTGGGTAAGCCGATAATGCCAACTTCTGCTAAAAGTTTGAGTTCGAGTCGTAGCGATCGCAGTTCTCCGGGTTGTCCTGGAAACGCATTCTCTGGCGCACGGTTGCGATTACTGAGAAAACAATGATTTCCGAGTCCACCTTTTCCGCCTTCGGCAACTTTCAGCGTTTGACCATGCGTGGTTAGATCCCCGATCAGTTCGTCTGTTTCGAGGTCATAAATCATCGTGCCACACGGAACTTCGATAATGCGATCGCGTCCTGAAGCGCCAGTGCAATTACTCGTTCCGCCTTTTTGCCCGTTATCGGCTTTGAACAATCGCATATAGCGAAAGTCTAAAAGCGTTTGTAAATTCTCATCGGCTTGTAACACGATCGAGCCACCGCGTCCGCCGTTGCCGCCGTTTGGGCCTCCAGCCGGGACGTACTTCTCACGACGAAAAGACACCATTCCATCGCCGCCATCGCCTGCCTGAACTTGAATTTCTGCTTGATCAATAAACTGCATGGGTGGGTTGCGTCTGAATGTGAGTGAGGCTTGATTATATCAATTTGATTGCAACTCCTGCGCACCAAACGATTCTATAATCCGTCAAAATGGCAATAGGGAACACATCGCGCAAAAACTGGCATGGATATCAAACACGGATTCGTAGATACGATCGGCAACACTCCCTTAATTCGGCTCAATAGCTTCAGTGATGAAACAGGCTGTGAAATTTTAGGAAAAGCGGAATTCCTCAATCCAGGCGGCTCTGTGAAAGATCGTGCTGCACTCTACATTATTGAAGATGCGGAAAGACAAGGACTTCTAAAGCCTGGCGGAACGGTTGTTGAAGGAACCGCAGGCAATACAGGGATTGGACTCGCGCATATTTGCAACGCGAAAGGCTATAAGTGTTTGATTATTATTCCAGAGACGCAATCTCAGGAGAAAATCGATTTATTGCGAACCTTGGGCGCAGAAGTCCGAACGGTTCCGGCTGTGCCTTATAAAGATCCGAATAACTATGTGCGCCTGTCTGGCAGAATTGCGTCAGAAATGGAGAATGCGGTCTGGGCGAATCAGTTTGATAACCTGGCAAATCGTCGCGCTCATTATGAAACCACTGCGGCTGAGATCTGGGCACAGACAGATGGAAAAGTTGATGTCTGGACGACTGCGACCGGAACGGGTGGAACCTATGCTGGGGTAGCGCTCTATCTCAAAGAAAAGAATCCTCAAATTAAATGTGTGCTGGCTGACCCAATGGGAAGTGCGCTCTATAGCTATGTCAAAACGGGTGAGACGGTTTCTGAAGGCAGCTCAGTCACAGAAGGGATTGGCAATAGTCGCGTGACTGCCAATATGCAGGGTGCGCCTGCGGATGATGCAATTCAAATCGACGATCGAGAAGCGCTGCGAGTGCTGTATCAACTGCTCGAAAAAGATGGTTTATTCCTCGGTGGGTCTGTGGGGATCAATGTTGGGGCGGCAGTCGCACTTGCAAAACAGATGGGACCAGGACATACGATTGTCACGATTCTCTGTGATGGAGGCAGTCGATATCAATCTAAATTGTTCAATCGGGAGTGGTTAGCAACCAAAGGACTTCTACCCGATTCTGAGTCATGATAACGGTGCGAATTTGTCAGCATCAGTCTTGCCGAAAAAAGGGCGCAGCGAAAGTGATTCAAGCCTTTCGATCGCTTGCGCCTGCTGAAGTAACAATCGAGCCTTCTAGCTGTCTCGGTCAGTGTGGGAATGGTGTGATGGTACTCGTTTTGCCCGATCAGATTTGGTACGATCGCGTTCGACCGGAAGAAGTGGGAGCGATCGTCGATCGACATTTAATTCGAGGCGAACCGATCCGAGCTATGCTTTATCGCAAATTTCACCCCACGCAAATTTGATCAGGATTAATGCTCATCCGCAGGCCTGGCTAGAAGCACAGAGGAGTAGACCGATTCTTTTCGTCATTTAGGCTTGACTCTACGCTTTGGACAAATTAAGAATCGATCTACAACAATCGAACTTACAATCCCAACAAATCATCCAATTCGTCGATCGCATCACATGCAACTGCCTGACTATCTCGATCGACGATCGGTTGAGGTGCATGAATCATCGTTGTACCTTGCAATCGTCCGTATAGATAATCATCTGCATACTTGCGAAATACAGCCTCGATCGCAGCCCGAGAATTTTTCAATCCCCATTCTTCTGCAATCAATTCTGCTTTTTCAATCACATCTTTGCTCAGTCTTACTTTGTTGTCATACATAGCTGCCATCCTTCTGCGATCGGAAACAATCCACGAACATTTGCGAACTGCGGATCAGGCATCACCGCAAACAATTTTCGTCCTGCAAGCCGTTCTGCAATCAAATGCGAACTGCCACCTGTGACCAAAAATCGAGTCACTCGCGGCATATAAGGGGTGTACTGTGCCTTAATCGTTTGGAAAATCCCTTTAAACCAAGGATCTAAATACTCTTCTAGCCACAATGACCAAGAGAGTCCTGTGTCGGCATAGACATGCCCGGACTTGAAGCCATCCATGACGATCGCCGGATCAACGGTTGTACCCAAGCCATCAATCAATCGGCGATCGAAGCTAATTGACGTTGCGAGTTCATAAGAACCTCCGCGATCCATCACGTTTTCATCAATTACATCGCCTTCTGCATCGACGAGCCGTGTTAACCAGGTTCCGCCACCGATGTCTACGACGATCGTATAGCCATTGTCAGGAATGAGTCCTAACTGTTGCGCATAGCGATATGATCCGATTCCTTCTCGTTCTACTTCAACGTGTTCAACTGTAACTTTAAATGGAATTCCATTGCGCTTGAATTCATGCACTCCCATCAATTGAGCTTTGATCTCTGCTGCATTGCGGTTTGGATCAGGAGTAGACGCATAGACATGCAGTGGAAACTGGCTCAGTTGTTCATCGCGTTCCGGTTCTAGGCAAGCATACAGATGCAACCGCGACAAATCAACCTTGTTTTCTACAACAGTTTGTTGCTGGCGGCGATACTTATACGCTTGTGTGCCAAAATGATAGCGCGTTCCATCGGGTAACTCGATCAAGGGAGAGTGATCCGAGAAACGAACGGGATCGCGTCCTTGAGGGAGTTGAAACCTCACAGAGCGAATCGCTCTTGGATGTCCTGCACCGTTCCAAAACTTGAGATCATAGTTTCCAGCATCTAGAGCGATCGTGCGATGTGAAACTCCAATGGTCTCTTTGGGAGGTCTGCTGCGTGTACCTAATCCGTTCATGGCGTTTTCCTCAACGAGATTTGGGTAATACAAATGTATTTAGTACTTAGGTACTATAGTCAGTTTGAATCTCTGTGTCAACCTGGGGACGGAAAGTTTTTTCAGATCAAAGTTGAAACCCTAGCTTGATATGCGTTCAAGCTAGGGTTTCAATCAGTTCAATTTTTCAATCAAGCATCGATTTCAAAACGTTGTGTTACGCGTTCCCATCAGTTTGCTTTTTCAATCAAGGATTTCAAACTTGCGCGATCGCGATTTGCTGCCAATTGGGCAGGAACTGCTGAAACTGCTCCCCACTGATTTGCAAAAGTATTCACTAGCGACTCTTGCCCTGCCCGGAACCCTTCTAAGTTTGCGCCTCCGCCATTCATCACAACAAACCAAACCACTCCTTTCTGGCTCGTCGGCAATGCTCCTGCGAGCGCACTAACTTCATTCAAACTTCCGGATTTTGTAACTAATCCTTTGGGCAGCTTTCGCTGATCCAAAATTCCAGCATCCTCACCCACGATCGCAAAAATATCTCCCACGGTCATTTGACTCGGTTTGAGATATTGCTCGATCGCGAGAAACATCGCACATACTGCGCGCGGCGAAATCCGATTTTCTGGAGAGAGTCCTGAACCGTTGACGAGAATCACTTCTTGTTGAGGGACACCTGCTGCCTGTGCAGACTTCAAAGCAACCACTTTTGCTCCACCAACCGCAAGTGCGACCATCTCTGCCATCGCATTGTTGCTATAGCGATTCATCTTTTTCAGCAGTTCCGGCAAAGGTAGAGAACGATGCCGAATTAAGGTTTGAGCGATTGAGGGATTGGCTGCAACTTTCACATTGCCCGCGATCGCAATCTGGGGTTTTGGAGTTCCAGCAGGTAAGGTAGCATACTGTTCAGCAACTTCGCCTGTCCAAGTACTCGCATTCAGGGCTTGCTTAAATAACTCACCTGACGCGTCTAATTCTGGATTGAAGTTCATAAAGAAGCGACCCGACACAATCAGATTGCCTGTGACTTTTTTGATGCCGAGTTGTGAAAGCGCATTGGCAACTGCGATCGCTTCTTCCCAGACAAAGAGAGGATTACCATTGCCTTGAAGAATCAGATCGCCATTGAGAACGCCGTCTTTGATCGTGCCATTGGTTCCAATGACCGTCTCAAACCGATGATCAATTCCGAAAGTCTGAAGGGCTGCAAGAGAGGTGGCAACTTTCGTTAAAGAGGCAGCAGACAGAGGGATAGTTCCTTGATTCTGCGCTAATAACGTATTGCCGGATTGCATCCAGATGCCTTGAACCGTTTGCGGATAGCCTTGAGCAGAGATCTGGCTCAAATACTTTTGAACGATCGCGCTAGTGTTGGGATCGACTGGAGAAGTTGGAGAAACTGATAAAGGTGCAGTCGGGGGAGCAGGCGGAAATGTGAGCGTACGGCGGGCTTCTTCCGGTGTCGGATTTGGAGATGCAGTCGGAGAATCTGCGGTTTTCGGAGCTGTGCAACTCGTCACAAGCAGCAAACTAACGAAGCACACGAAAGAAGAGTAGCGCATGGAACATTTCGCCAAAATAGTCGGAATCAAGCTTAACGCAATCTTTCAACAATTTTGGAATGGTGTGACAGCAAAAATCGGGGATTTATCCAACCCCCGATAATTCACTCACTCTAGAGGCTATCGTGGAATTAACCGTTGCCGCCCCCCAACACCAGGATTAAAAATCGCAGCCAATTCGGATTCCGGGAATTGTTCCAATGCATTCTCTAGCTCAGTTTCTGTAAACTGATAGCCTCGATCGCTAGCAATTTTCACAAACGTCTGCGGATCGCTTGTTGCCTGCAATCGGGTTTTCAATGCCTGATCATTGCGAACCGATTTGAAGAACTCAGCAGCATGAAGTTGCGACATATGAAATTCCTCTCAGATTGAAGTGTGAAGAGACTGGAACGTAGCGCTAAGATCTCTAACTCTCAGAATAGAGGAACCTGAGAAAAGTAGGATTAAATTGATATCAAAGTTGATTACCCTGTAAATAAGTATTAATCTTGCTGTTGGCTTTATCGTTTCATACCTTCACCTGTGAAAGTTATCTTGTTCGATTTTGATGGCACGATCGTCGATAGTGTCGAAGTTGGAATTGCGATCACGAATCGATTAGCGGCTGAGTTTCGCTTTCCGCCGTTTGATGAAGAAACCTTAGAAGAACTCAAGCAACTCGGATCGCGAGAAGCCCTACGTCGATCCCGAATTCCGGTTTGGAAACTCCCATTTTTGATTCGACGTTTTACGCAAGAACTCAATCGAGAAATTTCCTCTTTACAGCTTTTCCCAGAAATGAGAGAAACGCTTTTACTCTTGAAAGAGCATGGACATTTATTAGGAATTGTTTCGACAAATTCAGTTAGAAATATTCAGGAATTTCTCAGAATCCAAGAATTAACTTCGACATTCGATTTTGTTTCGGCAAGCTATGCTTTGTTTGGCAAAAGTCGCCTGATTCTTAAGATTTTGCGCCAGCATCAATTCCATCCGTCTCAGGTCTATTACGTGGGGGATGAAACCCGTGATATCGAAGCGGCAAGAAAAAGTGGAGTGTGCGCGATCGCGGCAACTTGGGGATTGAATTCTACTGAGATTTTACAAGCGAATCATCCTGATTTTTTGATTCAGTCTCCTCAAGAATTAGTTCCTTTAATCGTTGACAGATTCTAATTCTGAGGCATTCAGCTTTGTCTCCGTATCATTGCTTACTTAAATGGATTGACATTCTTTAGCTCATCTTAAAGAACGCCCCGTTTCGAGAATGCCTTCTTAAGATAGAAGTATCCGCACAGTCGCCTTTACTAATTTAGAGACGTGTGAAATAAAAACCCTGATCTCAGGGAGGAAACTGGAATGGTCGATGCTCAACCTCTGCTCGATCGCGATTTGACCCTCGATCGAGACTGCACTACTCTCTCTCGTCATGTTCTGGAACAACTGCAAAGTTTTTCAGCCGATGCTCAGGATTTGAGTGCGATCATGTCGCGAATTGCGCTTGCTGGAAAACTCATCGCTCGTCGCCTCAGTCGCGCCGGGTTGATGGAAGGCGTTTTAGGATTTACGGGCAGTACAAATATTCAAGGCGAGTCTGTCAAGAAAATGGATCTCTATGCCAATGAGGTCTTTATCTCTGTGTTTAAGCAGAGTGGGCTAGTCTGTCGCCTGGCTTCAGAAGAGATGGACGAACCCTATTACATTCCAGAGAACTGCCCTTTGGGTCGATATACGTTGCTATATGACCCGATCGATGGCTCCTCGAATGTCGATATCAATATCAATGTTGGCTCTATTTTTGCGATTCGACAGCAAGAAGGAGACGACGCAGACGGAACAGCACAGGATTTGTTAAGTCACGGTCGCAAACAGATCGCCGCAGGCTACATTCTGTACGGCCCGAGCACGATGCTGGTTTATTCGATCGGCAAAGGGGTGCATTCCTTCGTGCTTGACCCAAGTTTGGGAGAGTTTATCTTAGCGGATGAAAATATCCGAATTCCTGAACATGGCGCAATCTACAGCGTCAATGAAGGGAATTTCTGGCAGTGGGAAGAGTCCTACCGGGATTTTATTCGCTACGTGCATCGGCATGAAGGCTATACCGCACGCTATGGCGGCGCGTTGATTGGTGATTTTCACCGCATTTTGTATCAAGGTGGTGTATTCCTTTATCCCGGTACAGTCAAAAAGCCAGAAGGCAAGCTGCGATTGCTTTACGAAGCTTCGCCGTTAGCATTTTTGGCAGAACAAGCAGGTGGGCGGGCAAGCACTGGAACCCAGGAAATTCTAGATGTTGTTCCTGATAAGTTACACGACAGGGTTCCATTGATCATTGGAAGCACCGAAGATGTTGCGCTGGTTGAATCCTTTGTTCAAGAGCGCATCCGAGAAAAGACAATTTTAGGTTCGTACAAATAGGAGCAGACCCCATGGTAACGGTAAACCACATTCTCGAAATCAAAGATTACGGTCAAAGTATCTGGATGGATAACTTGGCGCGCGATCTGATTCAATCCGGCGAACTCAAGCGCATGATTGAAGAGCGTGGATTACGCGGACTAACCTCGAATCCAGCGATTTTCGAGAAAGCGATTAAAGGAAACAAAATTTACGATGCGGATATCGAAGCAGGGATTCGTGCGGGTAAGCCGTTGCTCGAACTCTATGAGTCGCTGATTTTTGATGACATTCGCAATGCCTGTGACATCTTTCTGCCTGTGTATGAAGAGTCCGGCGGTTTGGATGGCTATGTGAGTATCGAAGTTCCGCCCAATATTGCCAACGATACCGAGAAGACGATTCAAGAAGCGCGTCGATACTACAAAGAAATTGGTCGTCCCAATGTGATGATCAAGATTCCTGGTACGTCAGCCGGATTGCCTGCGGTGGAAGCGGTGATTGCAGATGGGATCAATGTCAACGTGACGCTATTGTTCTCGGTTCAAAGCTATGTCAACACGGCTTGGGCATACATTCGAGGCTTAGAAAAACGCGTTGAAAAAGGCGAAGACATCAGCAAAATTGCTTCAGTTGCTAGTTTCTTCTTAAGCCGGATTGATAGTAGTATCGATGCTCAAATCGATGAAAAATTAGCAAAAGGTGTAGATACTGCTGAACAAGAAGCGAAGCTACGTGCTGTGAAGGGAAAAATTGCGATCGCGAACGCCAAAATTGCTTACCAAGAGTACAAGACGATCATTAATGATCCCCGTTGGCTCGCTCTGAAAGAAAAAGGTGCGAATGTTCAACGCCTGCTCTGGGCAAGTACCGGAACGAAGAATCCAGAGTACAGCGATGTGATGTACGTCGATGAACTGGTTGGTCCGGATACCGTAAATACGTTGCCGCCAGCCACGATCGAAGCCTGTGCAGATCATTGTGACGTGGCTTCTCGTATCGATACTGGCGTTGAAGAAGCTTACAACTTGATTGAAAGCTTGAACGATCCCGATATCAATATCAATCTTGCAGGAGTGATGACGGAACTGCTAGAAGACGGCATTGCAAAGTTTGTGCAGCCGTTTGAATCGTTGATGGCTTCGCTGCAAGAAAAGGTCGATCGACTAGCTGCGGTCTAAGCTTAGTCTTGGATAACGCCCCCAATCCATAGAAATCGCGGCGGACAGACAAAACCGCACAGATGGTCTATCCCATCTCCATAACTGTAAGTGTTCTTATCTGTTCGTCGCGACTTCAACTAACAGGCTCTCAGCTACTCTCTTCATTAGCTCTGCACTCCGAAATTCACTCCCCTGATTTCCCCTCCCAATATGGTTACTCTCTTACAGAATCCTCTGCGCGTTGGACTTCAACAGCAACGAATGCCCGAACCGAACATCATTGTGTTCTTCGGTGCCTCCGGCGATTTGACGAAACGCAAGCTTGTTCCGGCTCTCTATCACCTCAAGCGAGAGCGGAGACTCCCTCCAGAATTAACGATCGTTGGTGTCGCCCGCCGGGAGTGGAGCGATGATCACTTCCGCGAACAAATGCGAGAAGGCGTTGAAGAATTCTCTGATGGCGTTGGCTCCGATGCGCTGTGGCAAGACTTCGCGCAAGGACTGTTTTACTGTCCCGGGGACATTGATAATCCAGACAGCTATCAAAAACTCAAACAACGCCTAGAAGAAATCGACAAAATTCGGGGCACAAGAGGCAATCGAGTCTTCTATCTCTCCGTTGCGCCGAAATTCTTCCCAGAAGCGATTCAACAACTTGGCAAAGCTGGAATGCTCAAAGACGCGCAGAAAACGCGCCTCGTGATTGAAAAACCCTTTGGGCGGGATCTCAGTTCGGCGCAAGCGCTCAACCGCGTGGTGAATGAAGTCTGTCAAGAACATCAGGTTTATCGGATCGATCACTATCTCGGCAAAGAAACGGTTCAAAACTTGTTAGTCTTCAGATTTGGCAATGCGATCTTTGAGCCATTGTGGAATCGTCAATTTATCGATCACGTTCAAATTACCGTTGCTGAAACTGTGGGCGTTGAAGATCGAGCAGGGTATTACGAATCTTCTGGCGCTCTGCGAGACATGGTGCAGAATCACTTGATGCAGCTATTCTGTCTGACGGCAATGGAACCACCGAACTCACTCGATGCCGATAGCATTCGGACTGAGAAAGTGAAAGTGATTCAAGCGACTCACCTCGCGGATGTGGCTCGTTTAGAACACTCTGCTGTGCGGGGACAGTATTCTTCAGGCTGGATGAAAGGCAAGCAAGTGCCAGGATATCGAGAAGAACCGGGAGTCGATCCGAATTCGCTCGTTCCGACCTATGTGGCGATGAAATTTATGGTCGATAACTGGCGCTGGCAGGGGGTTCCTTTCTATCTCCGCACTGGAAAACGCTTGCCGAAAAAAGTCAGCGAAATCGCCATTCAGTTCCGAGATGTTCCCTATTTGATCTTTCAGTCGGCAGCGAAACAGGCAAATGCAAATGTTCTCGTCATGCGTCTGCAACCGAATGAAGGAATTGGCATGCGGTTTGAAGTCAAAATGCCGGGAGCGGATCTGAGAACGCGATCGGTAGAAATGGACTTCAGCTATGGGTCTTCGTTCGGCGTAACCGGAGGAGAAGCCTACGATCGCTTACTGCTCGACTGCATGATGGGCGACCAAACGCTGTTCACCCGTTCTGACGAAGTAGAAGCCGCGTGGCGTGTTGTCACTCCTGCTCTAACCGCTTGGGAAGCCCGCACTGATCCGAGCCTGATGCCTCAGTATGAAGCTGGAACCTGGGAACCTTCTGAAGCTGAGCAGTTGATTAACCGTGATGGTCGTCGTTGGCGAAGACTCTAGAGAAATTGGGGTTTAGAGATTGGATGAGCGATCGAACTGCCCAGACTCTAAACTCCAGATTCTTCAGAAGCTTGCCTGAGGTTGGATAGCTGATCGCTTGACTCAGCCTCCAAACTCTAAACTCCAAACTCCAAACTCTAAAACTCCGCAGTGTTATGGCTCCTAAATCTGCTCCACTCGTTTCACTCCAAGCTCCTAAGGATGTCTCGCTCAATGAGATCGAACAAGAGCTAAATCAAATTTGGCAAGGGTATCGAGAAGTTGGTGGTGATAATTCAGGTATGGTTGCCACCCGGGCTACAACGTTTACCTTAGTCGTTTATGAACCAGAAGAAACCCAGCGATTGTTAGCGATGATGGGCTTTTATACTGGTCCCGTGGACGGGATTGACGGTCCGAGAACCGAAGCTGCCATTCGGGTTGCACAGGCAGCTTATGGGCTGGAAGTGAACGGATATTCCAGTCCTGAACTGTTAGCGAAGCTGCGCGAGGACCTAGCCAAGCGAAAGGGAGAAATTCCGACTCAGAACTCAGAAGCCCCTCGCTATGTATCAGATGCAGCAGGCTCTGGAATTGCCGATGTCGTTGCGAGCCAAAATCCTTGTCGAATTATTTCGCTGTTTCCTTTTGCGGGAGAAGATGAAGGCGTTTCGGCTCAGGTTTCGGCTTACTGTCCAATCAATAAAGCCAATCAGGCGGCTCTCGTCTGTTGTGAGTATGTTTCGTTGAAAGGAACAGAAGCCGCTTTGAATCGAGCCAGTGACTTAGCAACTTCTTTATTGATTAGCGAATTGCCCCGGATTGTTTGGTGGAAGGGAGCACCGCATCTTGATCAACCACTCTTTCAACGGTTGTCGAAGCTTTCCAATCAGATTATTTTTGATTCCAGTCGGTTTGCTGCGGATGCTGAAGCAGAACTCTTAAAGCTTGCGAACTTACGTGAAGAGGGTGTGTTTGTCACTGACCTCAATTGGCGACGGTTAGCTGCTTGGCAGGAACTTGCAGCAGAAGCATTTGATGCTCCGGAGCGGCGGGATGCAATTTGGGAAGTCGATCAAGTTGTCATTGATTACGAAAAAGGCAATTCTGCACAAGCATTGATGTATCTCGGTTGGTTAGCCAGTCGTTTGGAGTGGGAGCCGGTCTCGCGCGAAAAAGAAAATGACATTTATGATTTGCAGCGCGTCTTCTTTATGGCGGCGAACGGGCGCAAAATTGAGGCGGAACTTGCGGGGATTCCGACCGCAGACGTGGGAGAAGTGAAAGGCGATATGGTGAGCTTGAAACTGTCTTCGACGAATTTGCGCGCGGATTGCTGCACAGTGTTGTGTTCTCAGACGACTGGATGTATGCGAATGGAAGCAGGAGGGGGCGCCCAGGCGTGCCGGATCAATCAAGTGACCCCACTGAATGATCAGAAGGCTGAAACGTTGTTGAGTGAACAGCTTCAGCGGGTCGGGCAGGATGTGCTGTACGAGGAAAGTATGGCTGTGACTGCAAAAATCATTCAGTTGTAACCGTTCAGTTGTCACCAAAGTCGTCAACGAATGCCTGATCTTCGAGTTTTCGGAGATCTTTTTTTGTCAGAAGTTCTATCGCGGTGGAGAATCGATCGCGCACTCAGTTTGGTTATCTTGATCGATCGAGACTAAATTTCAACTGGATCTAGGCAGGGGATCAAACTCTGTCAATCCAATGCTGTATTTAAAAATAGGAGGCTTAAGGTTGCGTCGTTTCGGCTTTCTTTTCGGTTTTGCTCTGAGCCTAATCCTAGTGCTCAGTCCAACGACTTTGGCACAAACCCCAATTCTGCCAACTCCTAAAATTGCCCTTCCCCAAATCAATAGCACCGATATTGTCACGACCGGGATTCAACTTGACGGACGGGAACTCTTCACGATCGCGCTGCCTGCGACGGCTCAGCCGAATCAACCGAACCAAAGAAGCGCGATCACAGTTCGTCGTCAAAGTATTGAAGCCACATTGCAACGATTCGCAAATCAACGGAACGCCCCTGACCTTCAAGTTAATTCCACACTAGACGCAAATAGCAACCTGCCGATCATTTCCATCAATCAACGGTATTTGATGACCGTGACAACATTGGATGCCCAACTTCAGGGACAAGAACCGACTCCTTATGCAGAAGAACTCACTCGGATCATTCGCACCGCTTTACTCGAAGCGGAACGGGAACGACAGCCTGAAGTGATCACGCAACAAACGGGAAAAGCGATCGCGACTCTGGGTGGCATGTTTGCACTCAGTTGGCTCGTTTCCCGCTTGCAAAAATATTTGCGCAAGCGACAAAGGCTGCTTGAAGACGAAACGCCCTCCCCGGCTGACATTCTGCCGAACACACCAGAAACAGCGAGTCCTCGCACTCAACTCACTGTCAAACAACAGATGAAAAGTAGGCGGGAGCGAACCTTGCAAGATATGCAACGGCGATCGCTGCAACTGATGCAGATCGGAATCTGGATGGCTGGCATCTATTTCATTTTGGGACTCTTTCCAGATTCGCGTCCCCTCCAACCGCTCGTCCTTTCAACACCGTTAAAGGTGCTTGGAATTATTGTTGCGGCTTATTTGGTAATTCGATTGAGTGATCTGATCGTCGATCGCATCTTCGGAGCACTTGATATTTCTGAATCAACGCCAGATGCCTCTCAACGGGTGGCACTGAGAGTTTCAACGTTTTCGGGCGTTGCAAAAGGTATCCTCAGCTTAATGTGGATTAGCATTGGCATTGTGATTATTCTATCGATTATCGGAATTCAAATTCTGCCATTGCTCGCGGGTGCAGGAATTATTGGGATTGGTATCTCTTTAGCGTCTCAGAATTTGATCAAAGATATGATCAATGGATTTCTCATTTTATTTGAAGATCAATATGCGGTAGGCGATATTATTCAAGTCGATGATGTCAGTGGATTAGTCGAATTTATTAGTCTCAGAATTACTCAGATTCGTAGTGCAGATGGACGATTAATCACGATTCCCAATAGTTCGATCGCGATCGTCGAAAATCTCTCGAAAGATTGGTCAAGAGTCGATTTGTCGATTGTCATTTCATACGATGCAGATGTCGATCGCGCAATTCAGCTGATCGAAAAAGTTGGCAGAGATCTCAGCGCAGATCCCGACTGGCATACCAAAATTCTCGAAGCCCCTCAAGTATTAGGCGTTGAGGATTTTAGCAATGCAGGGATTACCTTACGAACTTGGATTAAAACCCAACCTTTACAACCAGCCGTGGTCGGGCGAGAATTCCGGCGGCGAGTCAAACAAGCTTTGGACGCAGCAGGGATTTCGATCGGAATTCCCCAACAGGTATTCTCGGTTCGAGAAGCATTCCAAGATGATCCATTTGATTCCCCGAATCGATCCAACCCAGAAAAGCAATAGAAATGGGTCTGCGAAGTTCGGGCTTTAGATTGCTTTTTTCACAGAGGTTTTCAGAATCCGGTTGACCAACTCAGGAATTTCTGAAGGTCTTTCCGCCACTGGAATGCCTGCCCGCTTAAATGCCGCCACCTTACTTTCAGCCGTGCCTAAATCTGGTCCTAGATCTGCTGCCTGCGAATCAATAATCGCGCCAGCATGTCCCATCCGGCGATTGCGGGGTGCACTCCGCCCCGCAACATACGCAACGACAGGCTTATCGATCGCTTCTGCAATATAGTGCGCTGCCACTTCCTCACAATCTCCGCCAATTTCCCCAACCAGCACAATCACATCGGTCTGAGGATCTTCATCCAAAATCTGCAACCACTGCGGAAACGTCGAACCCATAATCGTATCGCCGCCAATACTCACCGCGATCGATTGCCCTAAGCCCGCTTGTGACAACACCCAAGCTACCTCATACGTTAGGGTTCCATTTCGACTCACCAGTCCGACTGACCCAGGTCGATAAAAGTCTGGAGGATGAATCCCGAGGAGCATTTGCCCTGGAACAATCACACCTGGACTATTAGGTCCCACAATGAGCGTATCGGTTGCCTCAGCTTTACGGATCAGATGTACCATATCTAAAGGAGGAATCCCTTGGCTAATCAGAATAATCTGACGAATTCCAACTGCGATCGCTTCTAAGGCAGCGTCTAAGGCAGCATAGGGGGGCGAAAAAATTACCGTTGTATCGATCGATCCCAGTTTCGGGATCGCCTGCTCCAGCATGTCAAATACCGGAATTCCAGCCAGCGAACGACCTCCTTTGCCAGGGCTAACCCCTGCGACAATCTGAGTTCCGTACTTCTGCATCAAAGGAGTATAAATTTCTCCCAATGGTTCCAGAATGCCTTGCACAATCACTTTGCTGGCTGGCGTAAATATCATAAGAAATAGATGATCGCTGGTAGACTAAAAATCATTCCGCTGAATGGCGTGCGAAACTGTTCAAAATGAGCTTTTCGCTAGAACTATAGACGGTTGACTTTGGCGATACAATCCGTTTAGGTTCAGCATTCTATGACACAAGTATTCGTATTTCTAATATCACTACGGAATTGCAATCGGCTCGAAGCATTCTCGTAGATCCCGTTATGATAACGCTATTCCCAGGATCAAGTCATCCCTAGAATTATAGTTGTGTGAGTTAAGGCACAGTTGCCTAGATTTGCCAAACTCCAAAAAAGAAACGATTTGGTCAAGCAAAAAATCCGTAAAAACACTCGAATTATATTTTGGTTAAGACAAGGTTAATACCGTCTTAACCTTCGCGCCGCTTTGTGAAAGCAATCAGTTGCTCGATCGCGCTATCGAGATCGTCTAGAACCAGGGCGGGAGTGCTTGCTAGGATTTCTTTTGCTTCATTCATGTTGGTGCCTAACAGCCGAATCACCAGCTTAGGAACTGGCACGCCTCGGCTAATCCGGAGATTATCTTTATGTGCCCCAATCGCGATCGGAGGCGCAGGCGGACGCTGGAGAAATTTTGAGATCGTTGAAGCAATACGATCGCTCGGAACCGTTCCACCGACGAGGTTCACTAAAATGACTTTGACTTGCTTGTTCTGCGACAGCATTTTCAAGCCTTGGTCAACCCGGTCACAGAGCGTTTCAGGTTGCCAATCGTGATGGGTTTCGCTGCCAATGTTGAGATAGTGCAGGAGCTTGCCACCCGCTTGACTGACTAAATCCATCGTTGCCATGGTCAACGCTGCCCCATTGCAAAGAATGGCAATCTGTCCATCGGCATCGATCGTGGTCAGCGAATCCGGTAAGCGATCGAGCACAAATTTTTGGGGTCGGTTATCCAAAGCAGCAAGCGCTGGATGCCGTCCTAGGGCCGCATCATTCACGCTGACTTTTCCGTCGAGTGCCATGACTTCGCCTGCGGCATTCACGCCCAAGGGATTGATTTCGACTAAATCGAGATCTTTATCAATGAACAGGCGATACATTCGCTCCACCACATCACTGACCAAGTTGATCAAATCGCCACTCAGTCCCATTTTGATCGTTAATCGACGCGCATAGAATGAGGAAAATTCTTGATCGACGACCACATGCTGCATCTCGTCGATCGAGGTCTGAACATCGATCCCGCCTTTCTTCGATCCCAGTAAGACAGGGCGACGAATCGAGCGATTTAACACAACCGCCAGATAAAATTCTTGCTGAGCATCGTATTTCGCTTCAGCCAAGAGAACTTTGGGGTATTCGCCGACGATCGACAAATTGAAAATCGAATGAGCGGCAGCAATGGCATCGATTGTATTACTGACAAAACGAATTCCGCCGACTCGTCCCCGTTCTCCCACGTATACCTGGGATTTCAATACAACGGGGTAAGGAATTTTCAGTGCTTTCAAATCAGTTGGACGCTCAATTCGCTGGGCTGGAAGCACTGGAATTCCAACTTCGCGAAATAGCTCTTTGGCTTGATATTCGAGTAAATTCATTACAGGGAGGGCTGACGTTGACGATTTTTCCACTCTTTGGCGACTCGATCGATGCCGTAAAACTTCTGCCAAAAGCGATCGACGATCCATGTCGGTAACACCTTAGTCATCATAAACAACAGGAATCCACCCGCCGTCGCTGCTACATATCGGGGTTGAGGATATTCTGCCATGATAGCTTTAACGATGACCGCTGCAACTTTGTCAGAACTCCAAGCCTGGCTTTTTGTGAGTTTATCTAGGTTATCTAGATTCTCAAAAGCTGCGCGATATGGTGTATCTTTCCCGTCCGGCATCGTGATATTCACTTCCCGCTCCACCACATCAAAGAATTCTGTACTGACGGGACCGGGTTCAATCACACTAACTCGAATATTAAACGGTTCTAATTCTCGCCGCAAACTATCACTGAGCGATTCTAGAGCGAATTTAGAAGCACTGTACATTCCACAAAATGGAAATGCAATCCGTCCTCCAAGCGAACTGACATTAATAATTTTGCCGCCCCCTTGATCTCGCATCACCGGAATCAGGGCTTGAATTAATGCGATCGCGCCAATCACATTGACTTGGAACTGGCGCTGAGCTGCCTCGATCGGCATCAGTTCGATCGGTCCCATTTGCCCATACCCCGCATTATTGACTAACACATCAACTCTGCCGAATTTGTCGATCGCGGTGTTTGCCAACGCTTTCACTTGATCCGGCTCAGCCATATCTGTTGCAACAGTGAGCACTTCGGCTCCTTTTTTTCGAGCACGATCGGCAACAAGATCAAGCTTGGCTAAGTTCCGCGCCGCTAAAATTAATCGAATGTTGGGAATGCGATCGGCGAGGGCTTGAGCAAGTGCGGCTCCAATTCCCGCAGATGCACCCGTGATCAGAACAACTTGAGGCGACGCAGACATAAGCAAAAAGAATGATTTCTCCTTCTCAATCCTATGCTAAGTCGATAAATTGTAGCGGATCAGTTATTGCGCGGCTTATGAGATCGGCAGAGTGATACAAAATTGAGTCCCCTGTCCGAGTTCTGAAATGCATTGGATCGCGCCTTTATGCCGCTCTGTAATCACCTGATAGCTAATTGAGAGTCCCAGTCCTGTTCCTTGCCCTACAGGCTTTGTTGTAAAAAACGGGTCAAACAACTTCGCTTGAATTGAAGTCGGAATACCCGTACCATTATCGGCAATCACAATCGAAACGGAATGCTCAGACTGCATCTCTGAAGTGATCGTAATGGTAGCTGGATTAGCTTCACACTCTTGTTTGGAGCATTGGGATGCAGCTTCATCCAGGGCATCGATCGCATTCACGAGCAAGTTCATAAAAACCTGGTTCAATTGCCCCGGATAACATTTCAGAAGGGGCAGATTGCCATAATTTTTAATGATTCTAATTTCTGGGCGGTCTATTTTTGACTTGAGGCGGTTTTGCAGAATCAACAGAGTACTATCGATTCCCTCGTGGATATCGGCAATTTTCATGCCATCCTCATCCAAGCGGGAGAAATTCCTTAAGGATTTAACAATTTCTTGAATCCGAATCGTACCGATATCCATCGAAGCTAAAACTTTCGGTAAATCCACACGGAGAAATTCAAGATCAACCGCTTCGCTTAGATCGACGATCGTCGCGTCCGGATGCGGATACGATCGCTCGTAAGCTTGCAGCATATCCAATAAGTCCTGCATATACTTCTCAACGTAATGCAAATTCCCGTGAATAAAGTTGACGGGATTATTAATTTCATGAGCAACGCCTGCCACTAATTGTCCTAGGCTAGACATCTTCTCACTTTGCACCAATTGCATTTGGGTTTGCTGCAATTCCTGAATCGTTTGAGAGAGATCTTGGGTTAACTGGCGGGCTTCGTTGAGTGCTGCATTTTTGGCTTGCATTAAAAACAGAAAATCGATGATCGGATCGTGAATCGCAAAATCCTTAAATTTCAAACCCAATTGGGCTAATTGCTGGGTGTCATTGATCCGAGGGGAACCGAGAAAGAAGATGACATCTTGTTCTTCGACATACACCATTTGCCCTCGAATGTGTAGATCACTATGCAGGAGTTCCAGCAAAAATAGAGCCTGCGACTGTTTCTGAATTGCCTCAAACTCGAGTTGTATTCTTGGACGGCTGATTTTGAAGTGATCGAGGAGGGAACTGCCGACCAAGGGTTTTCGGCTCATACGTTGCAACACTTCCCCGGTTTGAATGATCGTTAGACTGCGATCGTAAACAAAGTGAAAGGGAAATGCGGTCGTAAAGAGATGCGGGGGTAGGCTCCAAGCTTCACGGGGCAACTCAGGTGAAGTCATAGGTGATTAGTCTTGATGGTATTGAATCACAAACTCATCATGGTCAGCCCCTTCTGCTTTGCTTTGTGTCTGGGTCACTTCTACCTCAGTCTCAAATCGGTTGCCTAAGCCCTTAACCAATCCAACAATCATGGGGGCGAGTCCTTCTCGATGCGTGTGGTATTCCAAAGTTATTGATGCTTCATCTGTCTCAGTGCACTCAAACGAAGGAGGCTGAAGTTTGGGAAAGGCAACGCCAACTCGTGCATGGAGGGTATCGAGATTCTGCAAGAATTCGGGTAAGTTCTCTCCACTCATTGCCATCAATTCTCCGTACCCTTCTTCTGCGGTATACTGCACCCAAAATTCGCCAAATGCCTGCATGATTTCGGCAGAAGAGAGTCCCAAGACCTGGCTGGCTGCTTTCACTAACCGATGAGTCAAGTCATCAGGATATCCTTCCATCGTCAGAAAAACGTCGATCTCAATATCAGCTTTTTGTCGAATTTCGTGCCAAGTTGCCTCACCAAAATGAGCGCAAACCATGTCGCGAATTGCCTTATTCACTAAGCCATACATAAAATATCTTTCCTTAGATGGATGGAAAATTAGTGAGCCTAGTATTCCCAGGAGAATAATCGACCCAACAGAGCGAGATTGCGGTTCGGTGAAGTTGGGGTTGACCGATTGAACTCTTTTGAACTTAGTGCAGTCAAAAGAGTATCCTCAATAAATTGAAGGCACATCTTTCAGTGTTAGCGGTAGCAATTTCTTGGATAGGTTCTACATTTCCGGTGCAAGCAAATGATTCTTCCTCAAATTCTGCGGATCAGGGCGATCGCGAACTGATTTTAGCTGCGATCGAGGGAGATACTCAGAGCTTCCGTCATCTGTATCGTCGCTATCATCCGCGTGTGCGTGCTTTGCTCTACCAACTTTGTGATGTCTACGCCATTGATGATCTGGTTCAAGAAGTGTTTCTGCGAGTCTGGAAAGGCTTGCCTAAATTTCGGCAGTCTTCGCAATTCTCGACGTGGCTCTATCGAATTGTTTGGAATGTTGCATCCGACTATCGGCAATCTGCGGCAAAAGGTCGATCGCGCTTAGAAGTTTTGACTCAACAAGCTTCCAAGCAGCAGGATGCACCGGATCTCATGCAATTACATTACGAAGATATTGTTAGGCGAGGATTACAAGACTTAAGTTTTGACCATCGAACGGTCTTGGTGATGCATGATTTAGAAGGAATGCAGCAAAAAGAAATTGCGGACATTCTACAAATTCCAGTAGGTACAGTTAAATCTCGATTGTTTCATGCGCGTGGTGCGATGCGTCAATTTCTCGATCGTCAAGGAGTCCAATTATGAAACCTTTTCCTGAAGATGACGAGGATCTGACTCAGTTTCTCCAACGTCATCGGTCGAATCCTCCCCCTCCTGCCCTCGGCTTAGAAGACCAGATTATTCAATCCCTGCCGCGCAGAACTGCGCGATCGCGATCGCTGATTTTTCTAGTGACTGGAATTGCTGCCTGCCTTTTGGCAACGGTGATCACGCGACCTGGACAAACGCCTTATCCGGTGGCTGATGCCGATGAGATAGAAAGCTTTATGACCAGCAATTGGTCCAGTGTGGTGGAGGGAGCATCGATAAACGATATGCCCGATTATCTTGCCTTGGTTGAACCAAATTTGAATGAATAGGAGTTGAAATCTATGTTTCGTCGTGTCGCGATCGTGGCAGCTTCAACCGTGCTTGTTTTAGTGGGAAGCGCGGCGGTTTTGCGGGCGATCGATTTTGGAAATGAGAATTCACCTACGATCGCCCAGGCTCCCAACGAACGTCCTGGCAAGCGAGGACCTGGATTGATGCGTGACTTAAATCTCTCTGCTGATCAGATGCGATCGATCCAGCAGATTCGATCGCGCTATCGAGATCAATTAGACAGCGATCGTACGGCTGCCCGCCAAGCTCAACAAGAGTTACGCAAATTAATGGCTGGCTCGGCAAAAGACGATGAGATTCGCGATAAATTTCGCCAGGTTCAATCTCTCAGAGCAAAAGCCGCCGAAGCTCAATTCAACAGCATGTTAGAAATGCGCGGCGTTCTGACTCAAGAACAACGTCAGAAATTTTCGGAACACATGGAGAAACGGCGCGGAGAAATGCGAGAACGGTTTAGAGATAGAATGCCGGGGATTTGATGGGGGAATGGGGAATGGCGAATGATAAATTCCCCACTCTCCTACTTTTCTAAAAATCTTCCTCGTAACCTGCCGACTCTCCACCGCCGCCTTCATTGTCACGCTTCGAGCCGAGTAATTGCAGCCGATCGACTAGAATGACAGGAGACGATCGCGCCGCACCCGAATTTTTATCTGTCCAAGTATCGAGCTTCAGCGATCCCTTAACCCCGATTAAGCTACCTTTACGAACATAATTGGCAGCCACATCTGCTTGCTTGCCCCAAAGTTCTAAATTAAACCAATCTGGCTGATCGCTATTGCGTGTCTGACGATTCACTGCCAGCGTCAGCCGACACTTGACGCTGCCTGACTCAAAATACTTGACATCCGGATCTCCACCGACTCGCCCAACCAGCGTGACAACATTTAAGCTCATGGTTCTTTTGTACTAAATAATGCAGTTGCCTCCCATATTAAATGATTTTCTGGGTCATTGCTCTTAACTTGTGCTAACCCCTAGACTCAGGGGTGAAACTGTAATAAAATCCACTATCGATCAGCATCATTGCTTACCATTTCATTTGATCAGCGTACTCATTGCAGTTAAAGAGGCAAGAATCTAGTGGGTTTTTTCAATCGCTTCTCCCTCTCGCGGGACATGGGTATCGATCTCGGTACCGCTAACACCCTGGTCTACGTATCCGGAAAAGGTATTGTTCTCTCAGAACCTTCCGTCGTGGCGATCGACCAGTCTGACAGAGTCCCCTTGGCTGTCGGAGAAGACGCAAAGCGGATGCTAGGTCGAACCCCCGGAAACGTTGTGGCATTACGCCCACTTCGAGATGGCGTAATCGCCGATTTTGATACGGCTGAGTTAATGCTCAAACACTTCATTCAGCGCGTGCATGAAGGAAAAGCATTAGTTTCTCCGCGGATTGTGATTGGAATTCCTAGCGGTGTTACTGGCGTTGAACGCCGTGCGGTGATGGAAGCTGCGTCTCAGGCAGGTGCGCGTGAGGTTTATTTGATCGATGAACCAGTAGCCGCCGCGATCGGGGCAGGATTGCCGGTTGCTGAACCCACAGGGAACATGATCATTGATATTGGTGGTGGGACAACGGAAGTTGCGGTTCTCAGCTTGCAAGGAACCGTTTTGAGCGAGTCGGTTCGAGTTGCAGGGGACGAACTCAGCGACGCGATCGTGCAGTATATGAAAAAAGTCCACAACCTGGTGATTGGGGAACGGACGGCGGAAGAAATTAAAATTCAGATCGGCTCGGCATATCCGGGTGCAGTCGATGAAGAAATGATGGAAGTGCGCGGACTTCATTTGCTGTCTGGATTGCCACGAACTGTGACGATTAAGGGACCTGAAATTCGTGAAAGTATGTCAGAGCCTTTGTCTGTGATTGTCGATGCTGTGAAACGGACGTTGGAAAGAACTCCGCCAGAACTTGCCGCCGATATTATCGATCGAGGCATTATGTTGGCAGGTGGTGGAGCATTGCTGAAAGGCATTGATACCCTGATCAGTCATGAGACTGGGATCGTCGTACACGTTGCTGCTGATCCTCTCAGTTGTGTTGTGTTGGGAACCGGGCGCGTGTTAGAAAACTTTAAGCAATTAGAGCGGGTGTTTAGTACTCGTCCGCCTCGCTAAAGTTGTCCTGATAGGGCGACCTTAAGTGTGAAAATTGTGTTTAATCTTGCCTCGGTAAGGTGTATTGTTAGGCTGCTCACTGATTGAGAACGCGCTGAATGTACGAACTGCGTCGCTGGTGGGATCGATTTGGGATTCCATTCACTCTTGCTACTCTTGGATTGGGAACTGCACTCTTGATACGTCAGAGTCAGGCGGGGTTTGTGATGGAAACTTATCAGTGGTTAACTCGCCCATTTCAGAGTAAGCCAGTGGCGATGGATCGGTTGATGAATGCTCAAACCCGTGAGTTACAGCAGCGCTTAATCGAGCTAGAGAGCAAGAATCAAAAGCTCGAAGAACTGCTGGGATTCGCCAAGTCGAAGAAGGCAGAAGGGATTCCAGCCTCAGTGATTGGGCGGAGTGCGGATCATTGGTGGCAGCATGTGACGTTGAGTCGTGGCTCGAACGATGGTGTGAAAGAAGGAGCCGTGGTCATGAGTCCGGGCGGACTGGTCGGACGGATCATTGATGTTAGCCCGAGTACGAGTCGAGTGCTGTTATTGAGCGATCCTTCTAGTCGGGTTGGGGTTGCGATTAGCCGTAGTCGATTTATGGGCTATCTGCGCGGGAAAACAGGGAACCGTGCGGTTATGGAATTTTTTGAGAAGGTTCCAGATGTCCGCAAAGATGATGTGGTGACGACTTCTTCGTTTAGTCAACTGTTTCCGGCGGGAATTCCGATCGGACGAGTTGAATCTGTTGATCTCACCAAAAGTCCGGCTCCTGAAGCCACGATCGAACTGACTGCCCCGATTAATTATTTAGAGTGGGCAATGATTTATCCGCATTCTCCTGCTCTCGCAGATCCTCAACCTGCAGCTAAACCAAATCTGGTTCCGTCTCCCTCTGCCTCGCCTGATCCCACTGTTTCACCGAGTCCTGATGCTAGTTTGACTGTTTCGCCCACTCCTGAAGCTTTGCCGAGTTCTACGCCATGAGCCTGCGTGCGATCGAGAATTTTGTCGATACCTATCCGAGCGCTCGCCCGCTTGTGAATGGAGCCGTAACTGTCGCATCGGTATTTTTATGTTTGTTGATTTTGCCTCTGCGATTGCCAGGAATGGAACTGGCAGGGATTAGTCCAAACTGGCTCTTAATTTGGGTGGTCGCTTGGAGTGTCAAACGTGTAGTTTGGCAAGGTGCAATGGCAGGTTTAATCTTAGGACTGCTGCAAGATGGCATGACTGCACCCGAACCGACTCATGCGATCGGCTTGATGATTGTGGGAGCTTTGACTGCAAAATTACAAAAGCAACGGTACGTGCAAGAAGACTTTATTTCTGTTGCACTCATTGTCTTTCTCATGGCAGTGATTTCAGAAACGATCACTGCGCTACAGTTTAGTTTCTTAGGGGAACGATCGCTGTCTGACATTTGGACGTATCACCAATTTATTGCGCTGAGTTCTGCAATTTTAAGCAGTTTGTGGGCACCGGTCGTTTATTTTCCACTGAATCGGTGGTGGGAAATGATGGGCATTGACGAACAGAGCTAAATCGATTTTAGATTGGGATTTTTAGACTGGGGATGGCTCAGTCTGAATTTGCGATCGACATAAATTTTGAAGATCAAGCGTGAATGAGGGGGTTGAACTAACGACCTCAAGATTTCGCGCGCAACTTAGATTGAGTAGCATAATATACTCACCTAGACTGATTTTTTGCTGTGAAATTACTTGCATTATTTTCTGCGATCGTTCACCCGTAACCGCTAGCATTGCCTTTGTTGTTGAAAGTGAGCACGATTGCGAATGCAATGATTTGAAAAGTAGATCAGCGTGCTGAGTTCGTTATCTTACTTTGAGCCATGATATTTCATCGAGCTTCTCGCAACTTAACCCGCAGGCAATTCACCGCACTTTCGACTTTTGGTTTTCTCAATTTGATGGCTGCTAGTGCAGGGGCAACGATCTCTCTGCCGGATCTTGTTACTCCACCTCGATCGATGAAATTAGGGACGACGTTTAGCCAGTTGCAATGTTGGTATTTGGGATTGGATTATCGTGAGACATTCCAAGCGATTTGCGATTTGGGATTTAAGCAGTTGCGGCTGTGTGCTTATTGGCATGAATTGCAGCCGCAGGCGAATCAGTTTGATTTCAGTAAGATTGATTGGCTCTTAGATGAGAGCCATCGACGCGGGATTCAGGTCGTATTAGCAGTCGGTATGAAAGCGCCTCGCTATCCTGAGTTTCATTTTCCAGATTGGATGCGAGCAAAGTACGATACGACGAGTGCGAGGGTTTTGGATCGAGATCTTGCGATCGCAGATTTGACGTTGAAGATGCTCGATCGCGTTGTCAGTCATGCAAAAACGGCTCCAGCGATTCGGTATTGGCAAGTTGAGAATGAGCCATTTACAACGTTAGAAATTACGCATGGGCGATCGTTAAGTGAGAAGTTTGTCCGACAAGAAGTGAAATTAGTACGATCTCGCGCGCAAGCAGGTCAGAAAATTTTACTAACGAATGCAATTACCCTCCCGGATGGGCAGGGACAAGAAGACGATCAAGCCTTTCGAGCCAGTCTTTGGTTAGCTGATGCGATTGGATTTAATGTGTATACGAAAGTGCCACAAGGGGCGAGTCAGGCCTATCTTGAGGCACAACCTTCGTATTGGAAAAAGTTAAAAGATTGGCGATCGCAGTTGCGACGATGGGGCAAAGAGAGCTGGATTGCTGAAGCACAGGCGGAACCTTGGGAGGCGAATGAGTTAGTTCCGGTATCGCAGCTTGAGTATCCGAGTTCATCCCCGATTCAGGCAACGAGTATTGTCGATCGAGTTCAAGAAATCGGCTTTGATCCGGTGATGTTGTGGGGCTGTGAATATTGGTATTGGCAGCGCAAGCAAGGGCGCGATCAGTGGTGGCTGGCAATGCAGCAATTGTTGAGTTTGTGATATCTCTTAATTGCTTCTGAGCGAGTCATTGACCGCAATAAATCTGATAGGGGGATAGGGTGAAGATCTGAAATCATGGTTTCTGCTCCTATCTCCCCAAGCGCACTTTTCCTCTCTTCAGGCGACACCATAGTCTGTATAGGGTCGTTTGTAAGGCGGCTGTAATCCTAAAACAATGTCTTCTCTAGGTACGCCCATCTTGATTAGCTCCTCAGCCGGATTCTGATCAGTTAGGTTCTGTTGAATCCAAATTTTTTCATTTTTGATATCAATGTGCATGACACAACGGTAGATCCGATTCAACCCTTGCCAACCAACATTCATCCACTGATAATGATCCCGTTCAGCATCAAGAATGAGTTGCACCTCAACTTGCTCATCTGAAATATCATCGCTGGCGTACTGGCTCAACAGCGTTTGAATATACTGGCGGTATTGAGTTAGTTTATCCATTGCATGATCACCTCATTGGCAGGATCGTACACAATTATTAGAACTTGATATCGTTGTATCGCAATTTGGGTGAATTCGTACTGAAAAAAGGTTTGATAGGTATCGAACGGGACTGCAAGGTATAAGGTTCGATCAGGATGAATCGATTCTAGAGCAAGGCGATAGCTCAGAAATTGCCCTAATGCAGCGTAGAAATCTGTAATTGCTGATGGATTGAGAAAACTTTTGATTTCGACTGCGATTTTCTCGCCCGATCGCTCTGCGGCAAGCAGTTGTTCTGCTCCTAAATCAACTTGAAAGTTGACGTTGCCAAATTTGAACTTCAAAGGATCGTCTGTGATCGTCCATTGTTCTTTCTGCAATGCGTGTTTGACAGCATCATGAAAAAAATCTTTGGCAGACACAGATCGAATCTCATTACGGCAAACTTATGATACTTTGTGCGATCTCTGTATTTTTGATGCGATCGCACAAGTGCAAAGCAATTTGCTAATCGTTCAAAAACTAAATCTATCGCAGCGCTGCTCAAAGTCGCGATTAACAACTTTGAGCAGTTCACTACTCTTCCTCGACTCGATAGCCAAATTCTGCAAGCTTGACTCGCGATTGTCGCCATTTCGGCATGACTTTCACAAATAGCTCTAAGTGAATTTTGCCTTCAACTAGCTTTTGCATTTGCTCGCGGGCAGCAGTCCCGATCGCTTTAATCATTCCTCCACCTTTGCCGAGCAAAATGGCTTTTTGTGAAGGACGTTCAACATTGATGGCAGCAAAGACTCGCGTAATCTTTTCTTCCTCCACAACTTTCTCAATTTCAACTGCAACGGAATGGGGAACTTCTTCACGAGTCATCATCAAGATTTGTTCTCGAATCAACTCGCCCATAATGAAACGTTCGGGCTGATCGGTGACTAAATCCGGTGGGTAGTAGTAAGGCCCTGGTTCAAGCTGTCCGATAATTGCCTGCTGCAATTCCTCCATGCCATCGCCTTGCAGGGCTGAAAATTTCGCGATCGTCCAGTTTCGATCCGCCGCTAAGGTTTGGTAGGTTTGATCGAATTCTGCATCTGATTGCTGATCAGATTTGTTCAAACCCAGAATGACAGGCGTTTCAGTCTGGGCTAGAAGTTCTGCAACATAGCGATCGCCTCCTCCTGCGACAACAGAGCAATCGACGACAAATAGAACGACATCCACTGAGTCGATCGCACTTTGAGCATTTTTGACTAAGACTCGTCCGAGTTGATGATGCGGTTTGTGAATCCCAGGGGTATCTACAAAGATAATTTGGGCTTCAGGCGTGGTTAAAATGCCCCGTAATCGATTTCGAGTCGTCTGGGCAACGGGAGAGGTGATCGCGATCTTTTGACCCACGAGAAAGTTCATAATCGTGGACTTGCCGACATTGGGGCGACCAATAATGCCAACAAAGCCCGATCGATAGTTCTCAGGCGGCGTGGGAATCGTGAAAATGTCTGGATGTTCTGACATTCCTAAATGAATTCTGTAATCTGGGACACTGTCTGACGTGGCGTATTAAACTCACACAGCCTATTCAGTGTAGGGGATTTATGGGTGAAGTCAAACGGATTGGAATTTTAACCAGTGGTGGCGACTGTGCTGGGTTGAATGCGATCATTCGCGCTGTGGTGTATCGAGCGACGGGCTATGGCTGGAAAGTGTTTGGAATTTCACGAGCGACAAACGGGCTGATGGCTCGCCCGCCAGAGTTTACGGCTTTGGAGATTGAAAAAGTCGATCGCATTTTGACCCAGGGTGGCACGATGCTAGGAACGACGAACAAAGGCAATCCCTTCGCTTTCCCGATGCCGGATGGGCAAATTCTCGATCGCTCTGAGGAGATTATCGAAGGCTATCGTATGCTCAACCTCGATGCCATCATTGGAATCGGGGGCGATGGCAGTATGGCAATTCTTCGCAAACTGGCGCAACAAGGCGGAATGAACCTCGTCACCATTCCGAAAACCATTGATAACGATGTCGATATTACAGAACAATCGATTGGATTTGATACGGCTGTGAATATCGCCACAGAAGCGCTCGATCGCTTACATTTCACAGCAGCAAGTCATTCGCGCGTGATGATTTTAGAAGTGATGGGACGAGATGCCGGACATATTGCCATTAGTGCGGGAATTGCCGGGGGAGCGGATGTGATTTTGATTCCTGAAATTCCCTATACGATTAGCAATTTGTGTCGCAAATTAGATGAACGGCAAGCCCAAGGTAAAAATTATTCATTGATTATTGTTTCGGAAGCAGTCAAAACTGAGGCAGGTCAAGCCGTCAACTGTACTCATGCATTTGGGGAGATGCGCTATGGAGGAGTCGGGCAGTATCTTGCCGATGTCATTCATGAATGTCATGGTGCAGAAACGCGGGTAACTGTGCTAGGACATGCTCAGCGAGGTGGTACACCTTCCCCGCTCGATCGCTTACTGGCTTCTGCCTTTGGAGTTGCCGCAGTGGATCTGATCGCGCAAGGTAAGTTTGATCGTATGGTCGCTTGGCGCGATCGCAATGTGATCGATGTACCGATTTTGGATGCCATTCAGCAGTACTGTGTGGTCGATCCAGATAGTACACTCGTCAGGACGGCACGAGGGTTAGGAATTTATTTGGGAGATTGAATGACGGTTATTTTGACAAATGATGATGGCATTGATGCCCCAGGCATTCGAGCTTTACTGAAAGCGGTGAATGGATCTGGAATTTTGGTTGCGCCAAGTGGTCATTATTCCGGCTGTGGGCATCAAGTCACAACGACCGCACCGATTCGAGTTGAGAAAAGAACTGATCAAGAATATGCGATCGCGGGTACTCCAGCGGATTGTAGTCGCATTGCGCTAAATTATCTTTTTCCTGATACTAAGCTAGTTCTGTCAGGTATTAACTCCGGTGGTAACATGGGCGTTGATGTTTATATTTCAGGAACGGTTGCAGCAATTCGAGAAGCAGCATTTCATCGCGTGCCTGGAATTGCTATCTCACAATATAAAAAAGGTAGAATTCCCGTAGATTGGGAACGCTCGGCGCGATGGGCAGCGCGAGTTGTCGATCAGCTTGCAAATCGTCCCTATGAGCCGGGATTTTATTGGAATGTGAATCTTCCCTACGTTGAACCTGATGATCCTGAGCCTGAAATGGTGTTTTGTCATCCTTGCACTCAGCCCTTACCAACGGATTTTCGGATTGAGGGGGATGAGTTTTATTACTGCGGTCAATATGGGGCAAGAAAGCGCGATCGCGGTTCTGACGTTGAGATTTGTTTGTCTGGAAAAATTGCGATTACTTACCTCAGCATTTAGAATTAGTACAAAACAACTCAAGGCATACAAATGGCAAGGCTGAGAAAGATTTGCCCATTTATTCCAGCAGGTGACGATGTTGCAAAGACGATCGCATTCTATGAGCAGAAGCTAGGCTTCAAGCGTCAATGGCAAGATAGCGAAACACCTGAATTAGCTTTGATTACGCGCGATGACATTGAGTTATTTCTACAAAAGAATCCAGATCCAGAGTGCGCGGAATGGACAACTTTGAGAGTTGAAGTGCAGGACATTGCTGACCTATATCGGGAGATTGTGGAGCGCGATCGTACCCTGATTCATCCCAATGGCAGGTTAGAAAAGAAATCTTGGGGAAGTACTGACTTTACGATTCTCGATTGCAATGATGTTTGTATTACTTTTTATGAGTTCTAACGGGTTTTGGTAGTTCATTGCAGTGGTTTACATCAGTTCAAACAGCAAAGAAGCAAAACGACAAAGCCTTGGAACTAGGAGATTTAGATTCTAGTTCCAAAGCTTTCTCA
Organism: Leptolyngbya sp. GGD; assembly: GCF_026735145.1. Lineage (NCBI taxonomy): Bacteria > Bacillati > Cyanobacteriota > Cyanophyceae > Leptolyngbyales > Leptolyngbyaceae > Leptolyngbya > Leptolyngbya sp. GGD. The sequence goes on along the minus strand of NZ_JAPQKE010000004.1, from coordinate 467,222 downwards.
TGCACTAATTGCTAAGCAAATCGTTTACGCAAACGATTGATTCCACACAGCAGACCAGAAACCGCTAACCCTGGAAGCGGCGTGAAGCCGAAAGGCACAGGCGTAGCCTCTCCGACTTGAAGACTGCTAATTCCTGCTGCTCTCAGATCCGAGCCGCCTACAGCAATCTGGATTTGGTCGAATGTTACCCCTGTAAAGCCATAGTATTCTCCGGGAGGTCCATTAGTGACACTACTAGAGGTGAACGATTCTATCAGTGTGCCATTCAGTAGGGCTGTGAAGGTTACAGTAGGTGTACTACTGTAGATTTTGAAGGCTGCCTGCGTTTGGGGAGATGCGAACTGGATAGAGAAGGGGTTCACAGTTGTCATTCCATTGGAAAGACTAGTGATATTGAATGCAGATGCCGAATCTTGGTAAGGGAATTCGCCAAAACTTATAGTGTCAAAATCCGCAGACCCCACAAAATAAAGGTTAGAAAACGTGACTCCCGCGCTGGAATATTGATTAGTAAGCGCAGTTGTACCAAATGCTCCCCCGCCAGCCAGGTCACTAAAGTCGATCGTTTGAGCCGGATTTGCAAGTCCAGTGGGCGAGGTATCAATTGCTAACGCATGAGCCGGGGCAACATCAACACTCGATAGTGCGATCGCCATCGCCGCTCCAACTTGAGCAACGATAGTACGCTTCAAAAATGAGTTCATCGTCTAACACCTGTTAGGAAACAAGACCATTTTGTTGATCTCCTAACTTGCGCCATCCACAGTTCTGCTTACATCTATTCTCTTGCATGTAGAGAAAATGTGAAGATATACTGACTTGCTTTTCCAATGCACCTCGCAGTTCGAGCCATACTTTCGATGCCACCCCAATCATGCAAGGCAGTACAACGTTACGACACACACACACTCACTGACTCGCTCCACTCAGTGCAGGCTCAGGTAACGCTCCTTGCATTCGACCTAACCAATCGATCAAATTGGTCAATTGTTGCTCTGCACTTAGCGCACCTAAACCGCGCACAGTTACTTTTCCAGTCGTGAAGACAAAGCGCGATCGCAAATGATCGGGTAAGTTCTCTTTCAGCAGATTCCAAGCGGGTTCTTCCATTGGAGTTTCTAAAATCACATGCTGCTTGCCTTCTGGCTTGATGCGTGAGAACCCAAGCTTTTTCGCAATTTGTTTAAGTTCCATGACTCGAAGTAACTGCTGAGCCGCAAGTGGAATCTGTCCATACCAATCAATCCAATCGGCTGAAACCTGCATCAACTCAGTTTTAGATTGAGCCGCAGCGACCGCACGGTAAGCGGACATTTTCTGATCGAGATCGGGAATGTAATCGGCGGGAATAAACGCTGTCAGACTGAGATCAATCTGAGTATCATCAACTTGCGGAATCTCTTGACCTCGAATCTCTTGAATCGCTTCTTGCAGCATTTCCATGTAGAGATCAAACCCGATCGCATCCATCTGTCCCGATTGTTCTGCGCCGAGTAAGTTCCCGACTCCTCGAATTTCCATATCTCGAACGGCTAATTGATAGCCCGATCCAAGCTGTGTAAATTCTTGCAAGGCTCGAAGTCTTTGTCTGGCGTTATCTGAGAGTTGATGCTGTTTTGGATAGAACAACCAGGCATGAGCTTGAATTCCTGCCCGTCCGACTCGACCTCGAAGCTGATAAAGCTGTGATAAGCCAAACTTCTGAGCATCTTCGATGAGAATCGTATTGACTCTGGGAATGTCTAATCCAGATTCGATAATCGTAGTGCACAGTAAGACATCTGCTTCGCCTGCACCAAACGTTAGCATCACCGATTCGAGTTCAGCTTCGGGCATTTGACCATGTGCGATCGCAATTCTCACACCCGGAATCATTTCTCGAATGCGCGCTGAAATCTCTTCAATTCCTTCGACACGCGGCACAACATAAAAGATTTGTCCCCCACGATCGAGTTCTTGGCGAATTGCCGATCGCACCATTTCCCCATCGTAAGGAGAGAGATGTGTTTTAATCGGACGACGCGATGGGGGTGGAGTCGTAATTAAACTCATTTCTCGCACCCCTGAAAGTGCCATATACAAGGTTCTCGGAATTGGAGTTGCACTGAGCGTCAGAACATCAACTTGCGTTTTCAGGGATTTGATCTTCTCTTTCTGATTCACTCCAAATCGTTGTTCTTCATCGACCACGAGTAAGCCTAAATCTTTGAATGCAACGCCTTTTCCGAGAAGCTGATGGGTTCCGACAACAATGTCAAGTTCACCTGTGATCATTCGACGCTGAATATCTTTGCGTTCTTCGGCAGATCGAAATCGATTGAGCAATCCCACTTGAATCGGATAGGGGGCAAACCGCTCTTTAATTGTGTGATAGTGCTGCTGAGTCAGAATAGTCGTCGGTGCGAGTAACGCAACTTGCTTTCCAGCCGTTACTGCTTTGAAAATTGCTCGAATTGCAACTTCAGTTTTACCAAAGCCAACATCACCGCAGACTAAACGATCCATCGGTCGATCGCTTTCCATATCGAGCTTCACATCTTGAACTGCTTTTAACTGATCCGGTGTGGGCTGGTAAGGGAAAGAATCTTCCATCTCTTGCTGCCAAGGCATGTCAACCGGATAAGTAAAGCCTTGCTGCTGAGCGCGTTGTGCATAGAGTTGTAGCAAATCGACTGCAACTTTTTTAACGGCTTTGCGAACTTTGCTTTTCGTTTTTTCCCAAGCTTTACTCGACATCTTGTTTAGCTCAGGCTTGGCATCGCCCATGCCTCGAAAACGCGAGAGTGAACCGAGTTGATCCGCGGCGACTCTTAGCAATCCATCTGCATACTTCAGAACGAGATATTCACGAGTTTCATTGTTAATCGTCAAGCTTTCGAGCTTGATAAATTGCCCGATGCCATGACTTTTGTGAACGACAAAATCGCCTTGCTCTAGCTTGTTTGGATCGACTTGTTTTGATGCGGCTCGGCGACGTTTGCGAACATAAGTTGGAGTTGCTAACGTTTGCTGTCCAAAGAATTCTTTATCTGTAACGACGACTAGACGAAACGTCGGTAGAATGAACCCTTCAAGTTCTGCTAAGCCAGAGTATTTGACTGCGACAGGAACGTGTTGAATTTGCAGTTTCTCGATCGCTAAATAATCTTTCGGATTCGGAACGAACTGCGCTGGACAGTCATGTTCTTGAAGCAAAGCAACCGAGCGAGAAGGCTGTGCTGAAACGAGCCAAATTGCAAAATTACGATCGCGCTCCCCCCTCAATGTCTCAGCTAATCGCGCAAACTGATGGGGAATTGCCGGAACCGGACGACTTGCAAGGTTCAGACCATTGTTGACCTCTGCTAACTCAGCGAGATTAATCCGCTCGAACCTCGCCAATTCGACCAGCGAATCCTCGAACGATCGATGAATCTTGGGTACAGTCGGCTTAACTTCTTGCCAATGCTCTTCGACATGTTCCAGCCAGCGATCGCTGTGAGCTTGTGTCATCTCTAGCTCATCGAGTGCGACCAGCGTATTCTCAGGTAAATAATCGAGCAAGGAGGCGGGTTGCTCAAATGCCAAACCTAAAAAGCGGCGAACTCCTTCGATCGACGTGCCTTCCACAAATCGCTCTTGGTCTTCAGGCGAGAGAAAATCGAGAACGTCTTCCCCAAGTGCAGATTGAATAATCGGACTAAAGCTCGTCGGTGTGAAAGTGACTTGCGTAACGCGATCGAGCGATCGCTGCGTAGACGGATCAAACTCCCGAATCTGATCCAACTCGTCGCCAAATAGCTCTAAGCGCACAGGGAGTTCTGCGGCAACGGGAAACACATCAATAATGTCGCCTCTACGGCTCCACTGCCCTTCGGTTTCGACCAAGTTCGATCGCTCATATCCCAACTTCGCCAACGTATCGCTTAACTGAGCGAGATTGAGGCTACTGCCTTTCTCTAACGTCAGAAAATAGGGCAAAAAAGCGGCAGGCGGTGGTAAATGGGGCTGGAGCGCGCGCTCGGTTGCCACGATCGCAATCTTCTCTCCCGCTTTTACTAGATCCGCGAGCGTCTGCAACTGTCCCCAAGTCATCTCCGCTTCCGGGTCAAACGGTTCATACGGCGAAGATTCCGATGTGGGATAAAAATGCACCGTATTCCAGCCCATCGCATCCATCTGGACACTCCATCGCCCGGCTTCTTCCAAAGTCGAAGTTACGACTAAAAGCGTGCGATCGCTTGCCTGTGCCAACGTCGAAGCGACAATTCCTTTCGCCAAACGAGAAAGACCACTCAAATTCAGTGTCGAATTTTGTTTCAGTTTGCTCAGGAGTTCTGCCGTGAGCGGCGATCGACCCAGTGCGCGAATAATCGAAGAAAAAGCCATGTCGGACAAGAGGAGCTGAAATGAGTCTTTACATTGTATCGAATCCCGTTTCTGCTGGTTGGCAGAAGATCTCTCGCCTCAATGAACTCACCATTCAGGGATACACTAATACGGTCGGATTTAAGCTTTTTCAAATTCCCCGATGAATTCGTTCACTACAGATTTACTAATTATTTTGTTACTGACGCTAGCAAATGGGCTATTTGTCATGTCCGAGTTAGCGATCGTCTCGGCTCGCAAAATCCGACTTCAGCAAAACGCCAATCAAGGTGATACCCGAGCCAGAGCCGCACTCCGCTTGGCTGAAGAACCGAACAATTTTTTAGCGATCGTTCAAGTTGGGATCACGTTGATTGGGATTGCATCGGGTGCATTTGGGGAACAGGCATTAACAAAACAATTAGAACCGTTTTTCAGTTCAATTCCATTTTTACGTGGGTATAGTCAGCCGCTTTCTTTCGGGATTGCAATTCTGACTTTGACGTATTTAACGCTGATTGTCGGGGAATTAGTTCCCAAACGCGTCGCGCTGAATTCACCGGAGCAGATTGCATCCTGGGCAGCCGTCCCCATGAGTCTGATGGCAAAAGCTGCGGCTCCGATCGTCTACCTGCTCAGTGCTTCAACGAATGTCGCAGTTCGATTTTTGGGAATTCGCCCCTCGGATGATCCGCCCGTCACTGAGGAAGAAATCCGCGTCATGATCGAGCAGGGAACTGAAGCCGGGATGTTTGAGCAGGCGGAAGAGGACATCATGAAACGGGTATTTCGATTGGGCGATCGTCGAGTCAGTTCGCTGATGACTCCTCGTTTAGAAATCACCTGGATTGATCTAGAAGATTCCGAAGACGAAATTCGCCGCCAAATGATGGAAAGCGCTCATTCAAGATTTCCAGTGTGTCAGGGTGGACTCGACAATCTGCTGGGTATTGTCCAGACCTATGATCTGCTCGTTAAAACCATGTATGGTCAATCTCTGGATGTTCGCACTTCGCTGCAACCTCCCGTGTTTGTGCCAGAAAGTACTCGCGCACTGAAAGTGTTGGAATTATTTAAGCAAACCGGAACTCAAATCGCATTTGTAGTCGATGAGTATGGCGTGATTCAGGGCTTAGTGACGTTGACGGATGTTCTACAAGCGATCGTCGGTGACATTCCCACCGTTGAAGAGTTAGCAGAACCCCAAGCGATTCAGCGCGAGGATGGAACTTGGTTACTTGATGGCATGTTACCGATTTACCAATTCAAGGAAATTCTCCATATTGAAGATCAGGAATTGCCGGGAGAGCAACGGGGGAGCTATCAGACTTTAGGCGGGTTTGTGGTGATGTATTTAGGAAAAATTCCCACTGCTGCTGATCATTTTGAGTGGGAAACCCTGCGCTTTGAAGTCATGGATATGGATGGAAATCGAGTAGATAAGGTGCTCGTTGGGGAAGTACATCCAGGAACTACGACATCTTGAGGTTTCGCAAGTTTTGCAGTACAACAAAGATATTGAATCGAGCGATCCCCATGATTAATACTGAACATGCAGACTTGCTCAAACTCAGTCCTTCTGAACGTCTCTTGTTAGTGCAAGATCTGTGGGACAGCATAGAAGCAGAAGATATTCCTCTCACAGATTGGCAGAAAGACGAACTGGATCGTAGAAAAGCAGCTTATCAAGCCGATCCTTCTACAGGTCGTTCGTGGGAGGACGTGAAACGGCGCATTATTGAGAAACATGGCTAAAAGGATTACGCTCACTCCTGAAGCGGAGGACGATATCGACCAAGGATATTTTTGGTACGAAAGTAGAAAGATTGGATTAGGCTTACACTAGCTTCCAACGCCTTGCACAATATGTTTCACGGTCGTTAAGGTTTCTAGTCCAATCAATCCGCGTCGATGTCCTTTCTGATTGGACATGCCGAGAAAGATTGCATCGCCCCGCTTCGGATTGCGATAAAACCGAGGCGACGTATTGATATAAGTCGAAGCACTGTTCACCCCGAGCGCAAACTGCCGACTCTCCTGATAAGATTCGCTGACTAAACAATCGGCATGACCACTACTGTAGTGATTGATCAAATCGATCGCGCTAGTCAAGCCATCTACCATTCTAAAGCTGACAATACGATCGAGATAAGCCTGTCCCCATTCGACATCTTCTGTTAGTCGCAAGCCTGGAAATTGTTCGACTAAATTCACATCACCTCGAATCTCAAATCCTTTCTCGCGCAAGCTATCCCACAGCATCACGAGAGACGAAAAATTTTGCTGTCGATGAATTAAAACTTTCTCGATCGCATTGACCGGATCAGGCTCACTCAAATGGCTATCGACGATCATCGATCGCGCCAGATCCAAACTGCCCGACGGCGACCAATATAAATAACAATTGCCCATTGCCGATCGTAAAACTGGAGCCGTTGCCTGTCTTACGACTTGTTGCACTAAGCTCGGTCTTCCGTAAGGAATGATCAGATTGAGATAGCGATCTTGACTAATCAAATCCCGAATCGGCGTACTTTCGCCGGGAAGCAGTTGCACACTCTCGATCGGGAGTCCTTCATCTTCTAAAGCCTGTGCCAGCGTTTCAGCAATTACACTATTCGAGTGGCTCGCCTCATTTCCACCTCGCAGCACCAGACAATTTGCTGTTTTGATACACAATCCAGCCGCGATCGCACTGAGTTCTGGAAACGCTTCATAAATCAGGGCGACGACTCCAAGCGGCATCAACTGCGAATAGGTCTGAGCGCGATCGACTTGAAAATTGGCAGGCATAACCCGCCCGATCGGATCTGGCAACTCACTCAGGCGATTGAGAATTTGTACCGTATTTTGAATTCGCTCCGGAGTTAATTTCAGCCATTCCAGCAGCAAGTCTGAAATCGCCATCTCTCGACTAATTTCGAGATCGAGCGTATTCGCCTCCAAAATATCCATTTGGCGACGACACAACGCTTGCGCCATTGCCTGCACTGCCCGACTCCGGTTCACACCACTTGTCGCCGCTAAAGCCAGCGAAGTTGTATGAGCCGATCGCAGCGTTGAAATCGGGTCAAATGCTCCCAGAGAATCCGTTGTCATTGGGCTTACCGCCGATAGGCTAACCAAACCATTAAGGCGGGCAGCACGGCTAACACCAGCGCTACGATCGCCCACAACATAATACTGGCTCCGGACGGCGAATGAAGCGCAACGGGTAGCCAAATACTCAACAGCACTAGGAGAATACCGAGTGCTAGGGGTAAATAACTGTCTCCAAGTCCAGGCTGGACAATATTCCACTGGTGACCTGTCCAACGCCACGATCGCTTATAGGGATAGCTGGTTGCGAGTTGTTCGATCACGTAGCCGTTTTCTTCAAGGACGAAGATCTGCTGACAGCGATCACAGCCAAATGCGTCAGTTAGCGCGATCGGGACAAGGCGACCGCGACGGCGGCACGGACAGGGATAATCCGTACTGAGTTCGATCTTTTGGTGCTTCTGGGTCTGCACGAGTAATAGAAGTTTTTTTAAATTCAAGTTGATCAGTATCTTTGCGGCGGGAAAATTTCCACTGCACCCAGTCACATCCTAAACTTGAGCAGTATACTCAACTTCTGAAGGTGACGATGATCGAAATTCTATCATTTTCACTCTAGAGACACAGACTCTTTAAGATTGACATTACGATTGCTCTGTAACATTTATTCATTTATGGCGAAGAAACCCACCGATCGCAACGGTTCCGGCACAGGCAAGCAGGATCGCATTGTTTACTCTGAGTTTGGCAATTCAGAGGAGGTGTTCGAGCGGGCGGTTCCCGATTTGCCTCCAAATCAGCAAAATCTTCGGGTGCAGGTGTCACGCAAAGGTCGTGGGGGGAAAACGGTGACGGTGATTTCTGGGTTCCAAAGCAAGCCGGAAACGCTAAGCGATTTGGCGAAAAAATTAAAAGCGCAGTGTGGAACTGGGGGATCAGTGAAAGAGAACACGATCGAGATCCAAGGGGATCATGCTCAGAAGTTAGTACAACTCTTAACAGGACTCGGATATAAGGCAAAAATTAGCGGCGGTTAGTTTACGTAAAGATCAGTTGCTGTTTGATGCCGATCGCGGCTCGTGCGTGGAGATAAACCGGATCGGGTTTGTGCTGAATGGCGCGATCGTAAGACTCGATCGCGTTGCCATAGGCTGCCATTTCGGTGAGCATGGCTCCTCGATTGAACCAGGCTACATGATAGTCAGGTTTCAGAAAGACGGCTTGATCGTAATCTCTCAATGCCTCGGCGTAGCGCTTTAATCCAGAAAGTGCATTGGCTCGATAATTCCAAGCCGTTGCACAGGTTGGATCGGCTTGAATGGCTTGATCGAAATGGGCGATCGCTGCTAGAAATTCACCTTGCTGACAACATTCGCATCCTTGTTCCAGGCTGTTCATTTTTGACTCCACAGACTCGCTTCAATTGTCGAAGCAAAATTTGCTGCTGTCTGGGTGGGATTTCTCACCAGAATTGAGCCGGATTTACGACTGCAATATTGATGAGTGCGATCTACATTTAAGAGTTAGAGCCTTCGAGGAAAACGCTGTGGATTTGACTCTTCATACGGTGATTGAATTGCTTTTAGGCATCAGTTTGAGTGCCGCGGCAGGATTTCGCGTCTTTGTGCCACTGCTGGCGCTGAGTGCGTTCTCGGTTTTGGGACACTACGATTTGCCGAGTAATTTTGATTGGATTGAGAATCAGCAGGCATTGACGTTATTCGCGATCGCAACCGTTCTCGAAATTATTGGCTACTCCATTCCTTGGTTTGACCATGCACTCGATGTTTTAGCCACTCCAGCCGCAATGATTGTCGGCACGATTGTAGCTGCATCGGTTTCGCCGGATATGAATCCGTTGATTCAATGGACGTTAGCGATCGTTGCTGGAGGCGGAACAGCCGGAATTACGAAGCTATTCACAAATCTGCTGCGCGGGACTTCGACAGCAGCTTCAGGAGGTTTGACGAATCCGATTTTTGCAGCGATTGAACTTGTGATTGCGACTGCATTGTCGGTTTTGGCTTTTACAGTTCCAGCGCTAGCAGGACTATTGGTGATTGGATTATTCGGATTTGGAATTTCTCGGATTACACAGCTTGTCCTGCGCTGGCGGACTCGCGATCGAGGAGCAAGTCCAGCGAAATAGAGTCTCCCCACTCCCCACTCCCCACCAAATTTCTAGTAGCCCAACCATTTACGGAACCTACTCTTCTGCTCGTGTGTCTTTACTTATGCAATCTCCATCAGTTTAGGAAAAATTGAGATTCCTGTTTTTAGAGGATGCCGTTTGTCAGTAAATGACCCTTGACAGTTCGACAACGCCATCTCGCTAAACTCTAACGCTACAGACACCCGAAAATGACAAACTTAAAATTGTTTTCTTTGGTTGGCACTGCTCTGACTTTAGTAAGTTGTGCCGTTATAAATTCTTCACCGCGCGCAGTCTCTCAACCTTCGGCACAACCTGTGCAAGATAATCTCATTGGGCTTTTCATGCTCAAACGTAACAATCTCAATCAACAGTATCGAGGAGAAATTTATCCGATCGCACAATACAGGAACGGACGCTACACCGATGCTAGCCTCGACGTAACTCCAGAAGTTCGAGAAGATTCAAAAGAAGCAGAGATCGTTCAGCGCAATGCGGCAAACAGTGTGCTCAATACGAATCCGACTTTCACGATCGCGAATCCAGGTTATGCCTTGGGCAAATTCAGCGTCGATCGACTGGGAGTAGGTCAATTTGCTTGTTCTGCGGTTTTAGTTGGACGAGGAAAGCTTGCGGGACAGTCAGATTTCAACCTCGCATTTAATCAGCTTCCTCGCGCTAGCCAAAGAACCTCAAGTGGGGTCTTCAATGGTCAAGAATTTGATGAAACTTGGCGTTCTGCGATCGCTGCAAAAGTAACGACCCCGGCTACAACAGTTCGCCCAACTCGTGCCCAACTCGATCAATATCGCAAAGATTTAATCCGGATTGGGACAAACGAAATTGCCAAGAACCCACAGGCAAAATCAGTTCAAGGAACAGTCACACTCGTTGAACTCCGAGTGTTTGATCTCAATGGCGATGGTCAGCCAGAAGTGTTTGGAAAGTTAAGGAAAGCTCCGGCACGAGCGGTTCAACCCAACCGAGATCGACCAACTGTTAGCTCAATCTATGCCAATGTTTGGTTAGGCTATGGCGCGTCTCAACCGCAACTGCTTTCATCTCAGGCTGTTCCTTACTTTGTGCCTGCTATCGAGGCTGGACGAATCTATGAAATTGTCGGCACGATCGATGCAAATGGAGATGGTCAACAAGAAGTACTGATTCAGAACAATGGGTATGAAGCCATTACTTTCAGCCTTTACGAATTACAAGGAAACCAGTTGAAATCGGTGTTCACGGGCGCAGGCTATGGTTGCTAAACCCCGCTTTAGACTTGCATTGTAATCTCAACCTTCTTCATCCAACTGAATTGAAAAGCCAGCTTATCACTGGCTTTTGCTGTTTCATCTCTCTATTTCACCAACTGTTTGAGCACGTTGATGTAGCAGTCGATCGCGTGATCTTTGAACCGTTGGCTAATAAAGTTTAGACTGAAGCGTTTGCCAATCCGAATTTCCTTATCGACTGATTTATAACCTTGCCACCATCGCGGTAGCTCTGGCACGAGATCCATTCCATGAACAATTCGATAGGTATTCGGAACCCGCTCATTGTAGGAATCTCGAAATCCACCATTTCCCACTGCGGGTGAACCGTAAGTATAAGATTCGACCGTAATCTTTGCTGAAAAATTGTATTGCAGATCGACGGCACACAATGTTGCCAATGCTCCCCCTAAACTATGCCCAGTCGTAACCACATTCGTGACTTCACTCGTCCTAATGTAATCATGAATTTGATTGCGAACGGCAAAGTAAGCCGCTACAAACCCGCTATGCATCTGCGCGTTTGAACTATTCTTCGTTGCATAAGGATAGGTTTTCTCTTTAGGTTCGACAATTAACTCCTGAATCACATTTTGATCAAACTGGGCGCGCTCTAATCGTGTAGTAAAATCAGTTTCCCAATCCTGAGACGAATCACTACCTCGAAAGACGATCGTGGCAGATGTTCCTTCGGTAAGAATGGCGCACTGCGTATCTGTTTTCGCTTCGCTGATCAAGACTGGAGTGAGAGTGATGCCGTCAAAACGAACTGTATCAAAGTTTTCGTAGACTTTTTTACAGAAGAGGGCATACTTTGCGGCTTTTGAGTAGTCGATCGACATCATGACCCCTGGAATTATGGATATTATTGGTCAATACTGACTACCATAAGCACTCAGCAATTTCCAAACGATCGACGTAAATCTATACGTCTTAATCTTTGACAATCCTCGATCGCTGATTGGAACTCAAGCCCAAAATCTTGCAAGCTCATTTCTGTGCATGAATGTAATCTACAAAGTAAAACTTCGGACGAAGCCAAAACTTTAGTCCACCATAAATGCCTAGTCCCAAAACTGCGATCGCAATGCCGGGTAGACCGAGTTTCAATCGGAGCGCATCTGGCAAAAGTGCAACGATCGCAACCGTGAGCGCAAAGTAAATTAAGAGTGCTATCTGTAAGCGATCGATCGTTAAGAGTGCTTTACGACAGCTACTACAATGCTGTGTGTGTTGTTGATAGCGATCGAGAACCTGCTCACGATGATCATTCCAGCACGGTTGTTCTTCGAGTCCAACTTCGCTCCACGGCAGGTGTCCTTGGCAATATTGATCGAACCAGTTGCGAAACTCAATGACTAAACGATCTGCGCTCGTCGGCAACTTATAGGCAGTTTTCCAACTTTCGGTGCGCGTTTTTTGATGCAAAAAATACTCTTGCTGCTGAAGTAAAATCATATCTCCATCTAGCACCTGATTGCGCGTCTGGATATGTTCCCACCAGCGCGGCGTAAATCGATGCAGGGCTTGTGCAAAGTTGCGCGGGAACTGAGCGACAATTCTCGATTTTCCTGGAGACACAGGAATGCAATAGGTCACGAGTCCCACTTGCTTGCCGCTATCTCCAAACTGAATGGCATACTCTAAACGGCAAGGAGGCTCAAACGTAATCGTTGCAGGAAATCGTCCTGAAGCAGTTGCTTCAATCCGTTCGGGTGTCGATTGCACAATTTTAATGGGCATTGGGGCGGCTTTATTGCGATCGCCTTGTACTCCATGATGTGCAAAAGGCACATGACTCGGATCAGTGACATTTTCGACTAAGGTCTGCCAGTCGTATTCTAGATCGCGCACGAAAGAAGACCAGACAAAGCCTTTACTTGCATCGATCTGAGGCGATAAAGGCAACGGAGTTTGTGCAGCTTGCTCAGGAGATGCTGGATCGAGCCAAACCCAAAGTAACTCTTGCTGCTGTTGCACCGGAAACGCGATCGCGCATAAATTATCTTGATTTTTACTGACTAATTCTGGATTGTCCGCTTGGGGAATCTGAGTACAAACGCCTTGCGAGTCAAATTGCCAGCCGTGGTAGCTACACATCAAATTTCCCGTTTTTTCGTCAATTCGCCCTTCGCTGAGTGGAGCAAGACGGTGAGGACACTGATCTAAGAATACTTGAAACGTCTCAGCAGACTTCGGTTTCCAGATGACTAGCCGTAATCCTAGTACGGTGACTGCGGTAGGTTGATTGATCTCTAGATCTTCAATAGGAGTAAGCGGATACCAGTGCTGAAAGAAGTTAAATTGAGGTTTCATATATTTTGATCTGAATCGTTGAACTGAAAGAGCGATCGCTCATTGTGAGATCTCATTGTGAGACATCATCGCTTTTGGCAACTATCCTACCTCTAACTCTACCTCTGATGTTCTGTGTTGTGCTTTAATGGTGGCTTGAATTGGGTGCTGGATTGTGAAGGTAGTAGTTCCAGACAAACTTTTTTAGAAACGCTTGAGTTTTGAACAAGTGAGTTCATTCTCTTTGGTTCCAAGGGTGTGATCCAAGTCGGAATGTCATTGATTTTTAAGCAATATGAAAACATCCACGATTTTTTTAAGCTCGCGGCTGAGTATTGTGCTTGCCGCTGGACTTGTGCTTGGTTTATCTACAGTGGCTAGAGCGCAGAAACAGCCAGCGATCGACGAATCCTTTGCCCGTGCTGCTCTGATTGTGAAAGTGTTTGATCAGTTGTCTACTCAATGTGCAGCAGGGCGGAGTTTTAATGCTAGTGAATCCGCATCTATCGCTGCTTGGGAAAAGGGACAAAATGTGACTGCGCTTCGGACTCAAATTCAGGGGCTATCCGCGGATATGCAGCGCCAACTGGACAAAGGAGCTTCGATTTTGCTCACTGCTCTGACTCAGAAACAGCCCAATGCTGATCCCTGTAATCTTGCTGTATCGGTTACACGGCTTGCTTCACCCACAGTCGCAACCGCAGGTTCACCATCGACGAACAATACCAAGCCACAGCAGATCACAAATTCTGGGTCTAGAACGACGAATCGTTCAAGCAATCCAACAGCGATGTCGTCTAAATCTGACTCTGATGTTTCCAAGGTAGTTGCGACGATCGACTCTTTTGGTTTCAATATGCGAACCATGATGGGCGTTGGTGGATTCTTGACGCAGGATATCTATCCGGTTGTGCTGTTTCGGAATGGCGAAGCGCTCACCGATGTCAAAGGTTTGATGTATGCGGGTGGCCTGGATGCCTATCGACGCGCCCATCCTGAAGACTGGACGCAGTGGCAGCGCAGCGGCGGACGGGTGCAATTAAAAACTGCTAAGGGATGGAAGGCACTCCCTTTTCCCACGACTTATCAATCTTTACCGAGTCAGTTTCGCTTAAATGGAACCTATCGATCTCTTTCCGGGACGGGCAACGTCGCGATCGGTGGAAGTGCTTCTGTGGCAGCGTGGCGTGCTTACACGTTTTTTCCAGATGGTCGAATTGTACGAGGTAATGGTGCGGGTTCATCCGCATCAAGTGGGGGCAGTAGTGTGGTCACATCCTCGGTCGCACCGAACCAACGGGGACGGTACCAAATCGATGGGTTAGTCTTGCGGATTAACTATGACGATGGGACGACAGAAAACCGCATCATTATTACCGATCCCAAAGACCCCAAGAGTGCGATTTGGCTGAATGGCACGGGTTATGTTAGACGCGGTAAATAAGTCGTTCTCGTTTGCATCCCGCCCCGCATTGAAAATACGGGCCTAACTGTGCGAAGTAGGTTGAAACCCACTGAATTCGGGGCGAGATAGAACGGAGCGAGAGAACTTGCCGAACTGGTGTTGAATTACGCCCATCTACTTGGAGTGTCGATCGTGCAATCCACGTTTAGTTTAGATTAAGGAAACTAACGCTTGATTGAGAGGTGGGCAGATCATGTTGATCCGAAAATTGGATGAGTGTGAAGAATTTTTTGCAGGAGATCAAACGATCCTACGTGAGCTTTTACACCCCGATAAGCAACCGATCAATCTGCGCTACAGTCTCGCTCATGCAATTTTGCCTGTTGGTGCAACTTCACTTCCGCATTCACTCACGACTTCTGAGGTTTACTACATTCTGAGCGGCACAGGAGAAATGTTGATCGATAACGAACTGAAAACCATTGAGCCTGGAGATGCGGTCTATATTCCGCCGAATGCGGTTCAATTCCTTCGCAATACTGGAACCGAAGCGATCGTATTTATCTGTATCGTTGATCCGGCTTGGAGAAAAGAAGATGAAACTGTATTTTCAGAGACTATATCCTGAGTCTTATTACAGAATTTAGGTTATGTCTTCCTCATTACATTCTGCTCGACTGATCGAACTTGCGCACCTCTTTCTGAAACTTGGCACAATTGGCTTTGGTGGCCCAAATGCCCACATTGCCATGATGGAAGAGGAAGTCGTCGTGAAGCGACAATGGCTCAGGCGCGAAGAGTTCCTCGATCTGATTGGGGCGACTAACTTGATTCCAGGTCCCAATTCGACTGAGATTGCTATTCATGTTGGGTATCTCTATGCAGGTTGGTTAGGGCTGATCGTAGCAGGGGTGTGTTTTATTCTGCCTGCGGTGCTGATTACGCTCGGATTTGCCTGGGCTTATGTTGCGTTGGGTGCGCTGCCACAGCTTGCTTTTTTGCTCTATGGCATTAAGCCTGCGGTACTCGCGATCGTCGTTGATGCCCTGTGGCGATTGGGCAAGAAAGCAGTGAAGAATCGCATATTATTTGCGATCGCGCTGATCGTGATTTTGCTCGTCTGGTTCGCTCGTGTGAGTGAAATTGTCGCTTTGCTGCTCGGTGGCTTTCTAGGAATGCTCTGGCTGAAAACACCGCACGATCGATCAAACGAGCAGGCGAATTTATTGATCACAGGGTTGACGCTTACATCGGCTCTGAAAGCAACAGCAGCAGTCGGGCTGACTACCGTTCCATTCTCACTCTGGCAATTAGGCTGGACATTTCTGAAGATTGGAAGTGTGTTGTTTGGGGGTGGATATGTCTTAATTGCCTTTATTCAAGGATCGTTTGTTGACAATTTGGGTTGGTTAACTCAGCAGCAATTGTTCGATGCGATCGCAATTGGTCAATTTACACCAGGTCCAATTCTTTCGACAGCAACATTCATTGGCTATGTAATCGGAGGAATTCCTGGGGCGATTGTTTCGACGATCGGAATTTTCTTACCGTCGTTTGTGTTCGTCGTGGTGCTGAATCCTGTGATTCCGCTCTTACGTCGTTCTGAATGGGCTTCGGCATTCTTAGATGCAGTGAATGTCAGTGCGGTCGGATTAATGGTTGTCGTAACGGTGCAACTCGCGATCGCAACGCTTGGAAAATCGTCAGCTCCATTTATCGATGTTTTAGCAACTATGATCGCACTCATGAGTGCCTTGCTTGCGATTCGATTTCGAGTCAGTGCCGTCTGGTTGGTACTTGGTGGAGCCGCGATCGCTTGGGCTGCTTCTTGGTTAGGGTATCTATAGGATGCGATTCTGGATGTAGAGCGTTTCAGAGAGATGATATGGAAAAAGCAACGTTTGGAGCAGGATGTTTTTGGGGGGTAGAAGCCGCATTTCGTAAGATTTCGGGCGTGAAATCTACTTCTGTTGGGTATATGGGTGGACATTTCGAGAATCCTTGCTATCTGGATGTGCTCTCGCGAATTACTGGACATGCGGAAGTCTGCCAGGTTGAATATGATCCGGCACAGGTCAGTTATGAGGCTTTACTGGATGTGTTTTGGCGAATTCATGATCCAACGAGCTTAAATCGACAAGGTGCAGATCGAGGCGATCAGTATCGTTCTGTGATTTTTTATCACACCTCAGAACAAGCCGCGATCGCGCGCCAATCTAAGCTTGCTTTAGATCGTTCAAACCGCTATGACAAGCCAATTGTGACTGAAATTCAACCTGCTGCTGATTATTGGTTAGCGACAGAGGATCATCAACAGTATTTTGAGAAACAAGCCGCACAGAGAGAAGTAGCAACATGATTACAGGCATTTACGATGTGTGCATTGGAGTCTCTGATATCGATAGCGCGATCGCGTATTGGCAGCAGTTTGGCTACAGTGTGGATCAAACAGGTAGCCTTTCAGCCGAGAGTGCTCAACGGTTATATCAATCAAATTCTGCTTTGCATTCAGTGCGACTGACGCATCAAACGGCGGATCATGGTTTGATCCGACTCATGCAGTGGGAGCATCCCCGAAATGAAGGCTTAGGGCTGGCATCAATGCGAGTCAGAGGTAATCGTTGGGCAACGACGATGACAGCAGATGTGCTAACGATTCTCAATCAGGCAGAAGAAGCCGATCGCGCAGGATTTCCAATTCGTTACACAATGCCGTATTGGGAGATCATTTACAACAAAGATCGCAAGATGCGCCCGTTTCTAGACGATACGATCGGGGTTCGTGAAGCCCTACTATTGCAGCCTTTGACGCGACAGGTTTTATTTCAACGCTTTGGGTATAGTGTGCCAAACTATGGGCAGATCAATGAACAATCTGCATTCAAAGCCAGCCAAGTCACTCACATGGGCATGATTGTTCAGGATGATAGCAAGGAAACCATCCAGTTTTACGAAGATGTTTTGGGATTGTTGCGAGTGCGGGACGATGTAGAAACGTTCTATGAGTTTTCAGAGGCGGGGCGCGTGTTTTTTGATTTGCAACCCGGCGAGAAGTTTATTGTGACTGCGTTTGATGATCCGCGATCGTCTGCGACAGATTGGCAAGCCGCGCGCTCTGGACGATTGTACATTGTGAGATTTCCAGAAGCATCTGTAGTCCCAGAGCAATTTGAAAAGGCACAGCCTGGATGTTTAGGAATGTCTTTGTATACCTATCGAGTTGGGGAGGTTGAGGAATATCGCGATCGCATTCAGGCAAGTTCTGCGCGGAATGTGACTGAAATTTGTTTGGATGAATTTGGCGATCGTAGCTTTTCTTTTACTGCTCCTGATGGTTACTTCTGGACATTAATCGAGAGTTAAGAGGATGTTTGAAACGTATCGTTCATCGCCTTCACCCGCCCCCGGAATAGAACGGAGCGAGGAAATTCTTGATACGTTTCAAACACCCTCATGAAGACAAGAAAAGAACCCCTACTTCCCACTCCCCGCTAAGCCGCCGGAATCGGAAAAGTCTCCCCCGCCAGATAAGCATCAAAATGCTTCTCAAAGTAAAGCCAAGAAGTCATATCTTCCGTATCTAGCTGATCTGCTGGAGCATCTCGATACAGTGGCATTCGCGTATTAATCTCATCTTGAAGCAACTGAGGCAACTGCTCAAAGCCATCGACTTTCTTACCCGTAGCACTGTAGATTAAGTATCCAGCGCGATCGCCCATTTTCATCCAAGGTAACCAAGGCCCAATGCGATCCCAACTCAGCCAGAGCTTAGAAATCGAGAGAACTTGGTCATCAAATAGCTCATCTGTCGGAATCATAAACTTAAACAACTCTGCCGCCTGGTAATCGGGATTGGGGAAGTACTCGGCAAACTTTGGATCAGCAAGGGGACTGGGATAAGCCGGAAAGATATCAAACGATAGAGTTGTCGTTTCATCATCGACTTGGGCAGGAAACTGTCCTTTGAAAAGTCCTTGAATCGGATTGTTTGCAACATGCATGACGGGCAGAACTTCCTCAGTCCAGGGATTTTTCCAAGTTTCGAGCTTCTCACCTGTCTGTGGGTCTAAGTAGTACGTTAATTCTCTAGAGGTGAACTTCCAACTATTCTCCTCAGTGGGAAGACAACGACTCACGCTCATTCCGACCATTTTGAACAAGCGCTGTCGCTTTTCACCAGGGATAAACGAGTGAATCGAACCTGTCCAGATTAAGAAATTCGATTGCGTCGGGTCGAGCGACGATCGCACTTTTACCCAATGTTTGGCATCGAGAAGCTGAGTTGAAACTGACATGTCAGGATTCCCCCATGTTGCACTGCCTGAATTATATTGGCGTTTCTCTCAAGTTTTACAACGCAAGTCGGTGGGAATCGTTGTATCGATGCTAGAATTCACGCGCAATCCTCAGCAGCAGCACTATGATGATTGACCATGAGCTTGCTTATCAAGCATTAGCACTTCAGGTAACCTGTCATGCGATTAATCAAAGCCGCGATCGACAAGAAGCGCGATCGCGTATGCAAAGTGCGATCGCACGGTTAGAACCTCAAATTGCTGCAAGTCTTGCATTTATTGGGTCGAGATGTCGCTTAATTGTTTTGCCAGAATATTTTCTCACTGGTTTTCCACTGGGCGAATCTCTGGAAGATTGGGCAGACAAAGCTTGTTTGGAAATGGCAGGCGCAGAGTACGAAGCTTTAGGCAAAATCGCTCAAACTCATCGAATTTTCTTAGCCGGAAATGCTTACGAAGTCGATCCACATTTCCCAGGCTTATATTTTCAAACTTGCTTTGTGTTAGACCCGAGTGGCTCAGTTGTTTTGCGCTATCGCCGCTTGAATTCACTGTTTGCGCCTACTCCTCACGATGTGTGGGATCGTTATCTTGATCAGTATGGATTAGAGGGTGTGTTTCCAGTTGCTCAAACCGAAATTGGCAATCTTGCAGCAGTCGCATCAGATGAGATTTTGTTTCCAGAAGTGTCGCGCTGCTTGGCAATGCGTGGGGCGGAAGTGTTACTTCATCCGACTTCCGAAATTTATGGTCAAGCTCGCGCGCCGAAAGAAGCAGCAAAGATTAGCCGCGCTGTAGAAAATATGATGTATGTGATTTCAGCAAATACTGCCGGAATTGCAGACAGTCCAATTCCCATCTCATCTGTCGATGGTGGTTCTAAAGTTGTCGATTATCGGGGCTTAGTACTCGCAGAAACCGGAGCAGGTGAGAGTATGGCAGCTTTTGCAGAAGTCGATTTAACGGCTTTGCGGCGCTACCGTCGGCAGCCTGGACTGGGAAATTTACTATCGCGTCAACGGTTTGATGCTTATGTAGAGAGCTATCAGAATGCAGAGTTCTATCCTAAGAATACAATGGCAAATGGCGCGATCGAGCGTAAGCATTTTATTCAAACTCAGTTAGCAACGATCGAACGTTTAGCGAAGCAGGGAGTGATTTGAACCATGTCAAACATTCCGGTTCGTAATCCTCGCACAGGAGAGATCGATTACTGGATTACTCCTCCAAAGCTTTCTGAGGAGTGTGATCGCTTGCGCATGGCTCAACCTGCTTGGGCTGAAAGCTTAGAACAGCGAATCAGCGCACTCCAACAGTGGAAACAATCGATTCAAACTCATCGCGAAGCTTTACTAACCGCATTAGTTGCAGATACAGGTCGATTCGGTGTTTCAGTGCTAGAGATTGATTCTGTACTATCGAGTCTCGATCGCTGGTGTAAGCTAGCTCCAGAACTGTTACAAGAAATCGAGAAACCTACTGCAATTCCATTCATTCATCTCAAACAAGATTCTGTTCCTTATCCACTGGTCGGTGTGATCAGTCCGTGGAATTTTCCATTTTTACTAGCAATGATTGATACGATTCCAGCCTTACTTGCTGGATGTGCTGTGATTGTAAAACCGAGTGAGATTGCACCTCGATTCATTCAACCCTTGTTAAAAACGTTGGATGAAGTTCCGAAACTGCGCGAGATATTTACTGTTATTGAAGGAGCGGGAGAAACGGGAGCGGCTTTAATCGAGCAGGTTGATTTAGTGTGCTTTACAGGGAGTGTGAAAACTGGGCGAATCGTTGCGGAGGCGGCAGCAAAGCAATTTATTCCTGCTTTTTTAGAATTGGGCGGAAAAGACCCTGCGATCGTTCTAAAATCCGCAGATTTAGATCTCGCAACTTCTGCAATTTTATGGGGTTCAGTGGTTAATACAGGACAGTCTTGTTTGTCGATCGAGCGAATTTATGTGGATCAATCGATCGCTGAACCTTTTACAGAACAACTCGTTTCTAAAGCAAAACAACTCAAACTTGCCTATCCAACTGTGAATAGTGGCGAAATTGGGCCAATGATTGCCGAGCGCCAAGCCGCAATTATTTCAGATCAATTACAAGATGCGATCGACAAAGGTGCGATCGTTCAATGTGGTGGAAAAGTTGAAAATTTAGCAGGCGGATGGTGGTGCTATCCAACAGTGCTAACGAATGTGAATCACAGCATGAAAATTATGACTGAAGAAACATTCGGAGCAATCATGCCGATTATGCCTTTTACAACTGTAGAGGAAGCGGTGCAATTGGCAAATGATACCATCTATGGGCTAAGTGCAGCCGTATTTGCAGGGTCAGAAACAGAAGCATTATCTGTAGGCGATCGCATTCAAGCAGGTGCAATTAGTATTAACGACGCAGCCTTGACCGCTTTGATTCACGAAGGAGAGAAGAATGCGTTTAACTATTCTGGAATGGGCGGATCGCGCATGGGTTCTGCTGCTTTGAAGCGATTTATGCGCAAGAAAGCGTATTTGATCAAAACAAAACCTGTTACTGACCCTTGGTGGTTTCAATAGGAGGACACAATGGAAAATATTCGCGAAGAAATGCCCGTACTTGCTCGACATGAAGGGGATTGGGTTGGAACCTATACCTTGATCGATTGCGATGGGAAGGTGCTAGATCGTCATCGATCGCATTTGACTTGTTCATTTCCAACCGACGATCCAACGAAGTACTATCAAATCAATCGCTACACTTGGGACAATGGTAAACAAGAAGAGCATCAGTTTCCAGGAGCTTACTGTGATAAAAAACTCTGGTTTGATACAGAACGCATTAAAGGTCATGCCTGGGAAGTAGACGATTCAACTGTGATTCTGTGGTTTGCTTACAAATCGGTTCCAGATTTCTACCTCTATGAAATGATTCAGATTAGTCCCTGTAACAATCATCGTGCGCGAACTTGGCATTGGTTCAAGCAGGACAAAATCTATCAACGGACTTTGATTCAAGAAGAACGGCTTAACTCAACTATTTAGCAACTATTTAGCGACTGTATCAGAATTATGGTTTCTCGAATTAAACGTGCTTTTCTCGATACTGAAGATGGTCAAATTCATTACCGCGTTGGTGGTGAAGGAAAGCCGCTGTTACTCCTCCATATGAATCCTCGTAGTAGTGATGAATATCGCGAATTAATGCCGATATTCGTTCAACAGGGAAGACAAGTCATCGCAATGGATTTGATGGGATTTGGTGATTCAGATAAGCCATCTCGGTTATATTCCGTTGCGGACTATGCAAAAACTGCGATCGCACTGCTTGACGAACTTGGCATCGAGAAAACGGATGTTTTAGGCAATCACACAGGCGCATTTGTTTCTGGTGAAATTGCAGTAGCGTATCCCGATCGCGTCAACAAACTAATTTTGGGCAATGTCGCAGGTTTTGGTGAAGCTGGAAAAGCAGAGCTAATGCGGCGATTTGACGAAGGGTTTGTGATCAAAGACGATGGTTCTCATCTCATGGAACGTTGGCTTGCTCGGAGTCGCTACGTGGGTTCAGCCCAGTTAAATCATCGTTGGGTCTTAGATGATCTCAAGTGCTTCGGCTATCCGTTGTATGCAGTTTGGGCTGTGGGTAACTATTGCATTGATGCAGCCGAACGATTTCGATCGATTCAGTGCCCAACAATGATTTTGTGGGGCATTGATGATGTGCAAGAATTTGAGCATTTAGGATTGGCGCTCGCAAAGGATCGTTACTTCGTATCTCAAGCGATTCCCCACGGTAAAGTCGCTGAGATTCAAGGCGGCACAATTTGCATGATGAATCAGATTCCAGAACAAATCTCTAAGGTTGTAATCGAGTTCCTGAACGAATAGCAGTCTTAAACGATAGCGATTTTCTTGAAAACTATTAGGAGGAAGACAATGAACAGTTCCCTACCGCTGATCATCGAGTGCCGCTGCAACGATATGGATTACCGTCAGGATAATCCGAACTTCCCATATAGTCCAAAAGAGATTGTTCAGGAAGCAGTTCGTGCTTGGGAAGCAGGAGCTTCAATCTTTCATTGGCATGGGCGCGATCCCATAGGTGGGAAGTGGCTGAATGATGTGGAACTCTATCTCGAAGTCATTGAAGGCATCCGGGAAAAGACCGATCTGATTGTCGATCCTACACTGGGCTATGTCACCACACAAAACCAGGTAGAGGAGCGGGTTCGACACGTTTTAGCAGCAATTGCTAATCCAGCATTGGGAGTTGACATGGTGCCTTTGGAGTTCGGTTCCTTTAATGCAGATTTTTGGGATCCGCAGGCGAAACAATTTAAGACCTATGATCAGGTTTATGCGAATTCCCGCGCTCATATTCAGACTGTACTCAAAATCCTGAATGAGAACAATGTCTTTGTGAGTTGTGCTTGCTGGGATATCGGGCAGGTTAGAACAGCACGCTGCTTTCAAGAGATGAAGCTTCTCTCACAAAATACGTTCTGGGAGTTTGTCTTCACTGGGGAGATTATGCCAACTGGTGCCTTAGGAACATATTCTGGCTTGCAGGCGATGATAGATGCAATTCCCCCTGACGCTCCTTGGTTAGTAATGTGTTGGAATGGGGACGTGATGCATTTGGCAGCTTGGGCAATCACACAGGGAGGTCATGTCGGCATTGGATTAGGGGATTATCCTTACACCCGCTTTGGAACGCCGCACAATGGCGAGTTAGTCGAGAAGGTTGCACAGATGGCAAATACTCTAGGTCGGGAAGTTGCAACGCCAGCACAGGCTCGCGAGATTCTCAAGATGCCGCCGCGAGATTCTGCAAGCCATCCAGGGAAACGCTCCTCTCTAGAGGATGAGGTAATAGAGGTAAGGTAGCAGATGATCGAATTGGCAGTGAAGGTGAGCCTCTGCTTTTACTGCCCATGAACTCAACAGTAGTAATGATGTCAAAAACTTACAAAAAACTGATTGCAACCCGATTGAGTGATGACTTTAGGAGTGCGATCGACATTCAAGAAATCCCCATTCCCACTCCAAATCCTGGCGAAATCCTGATTCGCAACAAATTTGCTGGCATCAATGCTGGATTCGATACCTTACTGTGCAAAGGTATTGTTCCTTATGTGAATCTCACGCCACCCTTTGATCTCGGTGTCGAAGCAGTTGGCGAAGTTGTAGAAATCGGGCAAGAGGTGAACACTTTTCAAATTGGAGATGCCGTCGCGACCACTGTGCGAGGTGGTGGTTATCGCGAATACCAAGTGATTTCTGCACACCAAGCAATCAAAATTCGCGAAGCTATTCCTGAAGTTCTCACACTGATGCCTACTGGAATGTCAGCACTCGTTGCTTTGGAAAAAGTGGGAGAGATGACGAGCGGAGAAGTTGTGTTAGTCACTCCAGCAGCAGGAGGAGTCGGACATATTGCGGTGCAACTTGCTAAGTTAGCTGGAAATCATGTGATTGGAGTTTGTGGTTCTGAGCAAAAGGTGAAATTGTTGGAGAATTTGGGATGCGATCGCATCATCAATTATCGAAACGAAACACTAGATACTGTTCTCCAACAAGAATATCCCAACGGAGTTAATTTAGCTTTTGATTGCGTTGGAAAACAAACTTTCGATACCTGTGTGAAGCATTTAGCAGTTCGAGGGCGATTGGTTGTAGTAGGTTTTATTTCTGAGTATGCGAATGATTTAGAATCTGTGACTCAACCGCGAATTTATCAGAAGTTATTTTGGAAATCTGCTTCAGTGAGAGGATTTTTGATGCCGCACTTTTCTGAATATGCAGAGGAAGCCCGCGATCGCTTACTCGATCTGTTTTACACAGGTAAGCTCAAGGTCGCGGTTGATCCTAGAGAATTTCATGGCATTGAGGCGATACCGGATGCCGTCGAGTATCTCCTCAGTGGTCAGAACTGCGGCAAGGTCGTCGTAAAATTCTAGGGCATCAGAACGGCTGTACATTTAATTTCTACAATTAACCCAGGAGTCGAAAGCGTTGTCACGCCAACTCCTGTCCAAGTGGGATAGGGATTCGTAAAATAGCGATCTTTCACCTGCATGAACAAGGCGAGATAAGGAATTGTAAAAGGTTGTTGCTCTGATGCAGCATACAATTCTGGACTCGTCACATGGTAAGTTACCATTTCAACAACGTGATCAAACGTTGCACCCGCAGCATCTAAGACTCTTCTGACATTTTCAAAAGTCTGAACAAATTGTGCTTCCGGTTCCGTTACGACTTGCATATTTTCATCTCGACCAACTTGTCCAGCGATATACAAAGTGTTACCAATTTTAATACCAGGGCAATAATGATAGCGTTCGTATAACATTTCCATCCCTTTTGGGACAATGACTTCACGAGTTGCCATGATCAACCTCTAGAACAACGTTAGAGCCATTTTAGTATGACCTCAGAATCTGCCAATACATTAGCTGTTGCTCAGCAAGCATTCACGCATTTTGAGCATGGACTTGCGACCGGAGACTGGCAAGCTTTTTTCGATATGCTGACCGATGATTTTTCGTTCTGGTTTCCGCTTGGGAAATTTTTGGGATTAAATGTCGGGAAGGAACGCGCGATCGAGTTTTTTAACTATGTTTCTGAAGTTTACGAGCAGGGCTTAACATTGACCCTCGATCGTGTAACTAGCAACGAAACGACAGTCGTATTCGAGTTCCGCGACCAAGGGCTGATGCGGGGAACGCCTTACAAAAATCGCGTTGCAGTTTCATTCGATGTACGCGGAGACAAAATTTGTGGCTATCGAGAGTATCTCGGCAGCGATGGCAAATCGAATTAAGCTCCCAATCCTTTATCCCATTCCAACTGATGACTTAGCCCATATAGAACAAAGTCTTCAGGCTTGGCTTTGTCATTCTTGCCAAAAACACCCAAGCTATAAGGATCTTCCGCCATCCGCTGCTTGACTAACTCTTGCTCAAATCGGGCAACGTCTTCTCTCGGCTGATCCGTTTTGAAGAAATCGACGACTAGCACCGTTCTTTCATAGTCTGTATAGTTATGCGGGCAGTGCGGATAGCTATGATCGAGCACCATAAACTCGCCCTCATGCCAGTACAGCTTGTCATGACAGATTTTCATCGCAATATCGCCTTCTGGCACAATCAAACCGAGATAGCCTCGATTCATATGGGGATTGTAGTTCACATGCAGCTTCACATCTAACCCCGGCAGAAACGTTCCAAAATAGACGTTTCTTAAAACATTCTCATGCAGGGCATTGGTTTGCGCGATCGCGGTTGCTAGCTTCGGGAAATAGTGCTCTCTTAACTCAAGTACTTTTTCCGAGACATTCTGTAACTCATACTGCGGATATGTAAGGTGATGTGCCTGAATATATTGTTCAATAAACATTCCTTGAAATAGCACACCAAACGCACTATATTTCGACTTACCTTTTGTTTTAATTGTTTTACTTCTTGGCCCCATCACATTGAAGGCAAGCTCTATTTCTTCGGGAGAAGCATTCTGCCTGAATGAAATAAATTCATCTCGAATCGCTTGCCAATTTTCCTGAAGAAGATTTAGGAAAGAAAACTGTTTGGGATCTAAATGATACTCGTTAAACTGTGCCATAGGTTTTGCTCCCAACCTAGAATCTCACTTCATTCTAAGAGCTTTGGAGGCGTTGTGAATCTGCTGGATAAACTGATCAAAAATGTGCGGGTTGTCTGCCCCAACCAATCTGAAGTTGAGTGCCTCGACTTAGGGATCAAAGACGGGAAATTCGTTCAAATTTCACCCGAAATCAGCGCTGACCAAGCCAAAGAAGTCCTCGATGCTCAAAATCTGCTTGGCTTTCCGGGTGTAGTCGATGCTCACATGCATATTGGAATTTATCGACCCCTTGAACAAGATGCGATCGCAGAAAGCAAAGCTGCTGCAATGGGAGGCGTAACGACGAGCCTCAATTACATGCGCACCGGACAGTATTACCTGAACAAAGGCGGCTCGTACAAAGATTTTTTTCCAGAGGTGCTTTCTCTATCAGAAGGTAACTTTTTTGTTGACTATAGCTATCACATTGCACCGATCAGTGCTCAACATATTGATGAAATGCAATGGCTATTTGAACAGCATGGCGTTGCGTCGTTCAAAATCTTTATGTTCTATGGAGGGTATGGCTTGCATGGTTTGTCTGATCAGCAAAATCTCTTCTTAATGATCAACAAAGAGGAGCGCTATGATTTTGCTCATTTTGAATTTATTATGCGAGGCTTGTCTAAACTCCGAGAGCGCTATCCCAATGAGGCAATTAGCCTCAGTCTCCATTGTGAAGTCGCTGATATTCTGAATGCTTACACCAAGATAGTTCAGCAAGATCCAAGTCTTACAGGACTCAGTGCCTATAGTGCTGCGCGTCCTCCGCATTCAGAAGGCTTAGCAATCTGTATTGCATCTTATCTCGCTCATGAAACGAACTGTGTCAATATCAATCTGCTGCATCTGAGTTCTCGTAAAGCGATCGAGGCAGCACTGATGATGCAAACGATCTTTCCTCATATCAATTTCAAGCGAGAAGTTACAGTAGGTCATCTTCTCTTAGATGTCGAAACGCCGACAGGCAAATGGGCAAAAGTCAATCCTCCGATTCGACCGCGATCGGATGTTGAAGCGCTTTGGAATGCGGTGATTCAAGGTCAGATCGATTGGATTGTCAGCGATCATGCTTGCTGTGCTGCGGAGAAGAAAGCTAGCCTTCAAGATCCAGACAACATTTGGCTTGCGAAAGCAGGTTTTGGCGGAACAGAATACTTACTGTCTGGAGTGGTCAGCGAAGGAAGCAAGCGAGGTCTGTCTTACAATCAAATTGCGAAATTACTCTGCTGGAATCCGGCTCAACGATTTGGATTATCACAAAAGGGAGATATTGCGATCGAGTATGATGCTGACCTAGTGCTGGTTGATCCGAATGAAACCTTTGTAGTTCATGCTGCTGAATCTCTGTCACAACAAGGATATACACCGTTTGAAGGAATGGAGCTAACCGGACGAGTCAAGCAAACCTTCTTGCGAGGAAACCTAATTTACGATCGAGGACAAATCTTAGGAAACCCGCAAGGGCGTTATTTACCGCGATCGCGCAACTTGTAGAAGAAACAGAACAAAAGAAGCGATTTCCTTGATCAATCATACAAAGTGGCAACAAAAACTCGCCCTAAAATCAGTCTCCCCCAAGCCAAAATGGTATAACTCGGGAACAAGCGATCGCACACTCAAATGTAGTGTGTGAGTTTAGGGAGTCATCATGTGTCAGTTATTGGGGATGAACTGTAATGTGCCCACCGATATTTGCTTCTCGTTTGAAGGATTTTGTGCGCGGGGTGGGAAGACAGACGATCATAAAGACGGTTGGGGGATTGCCTTTTTTGAAGGTTTAGGGTGTCGGATTTTTCTCGATGATAATCCCTCAAGTTCTTCTCCGATCGCTGCCTTTATTCGCCAATATCCGATCAAATCAATGAATGTGATCGCGCATATTCGCAAAGCAACAATTGGAGCCGTTGGGTTAGAAAATAGCCATCCTTTTCGCCGAGAATTGTGGGGACGCTATTGGGTATTCGCTCATAATGGCGATTTACCATCGCTGCAATACGATCACAAAGGGTTTTATCGTCCGGTCGGACAAACCGACAGCGAGCAGGCATTTTGTCTGATGCTCAACTACATTCGGCAACAATTTCCTGATGGAAAACCTGCGATCGCAGAACTCTATGCTGCCTTGCAATCGATCACACAGAAGATTGCTCAACATGGCATCTTTAACTACTTACTTTCTGACGGTGAACACTTCTTTGCTCATTGCTCAACCAAACTTTGCTACATTGTCCGCCAAGCTCCGTTTGCCGCAGCACACTTGATTGATGAAGATGTTACCGTTGATTTTCAAGAGCTAACGACATCGAGCGATCGGGTTGCAGTCATTGCCACGACTTCATTGACAGATAATGAAACCTGGACAGTGATACAACCCGGTGAATTGCTCGTCTTTCAAGATGGTCAACCCCTCATCTTTCAAGATGGTCAACCAATCGAGCTATCTCAGCAGATTTGAAGATTGTTGCCAACGTCCTGTAAACACAAATGACTCTAGAGGTTTGCGCGATCGCGGAGCCGATAATCTCTGCTGCAATTTATCTGACAGGCTATAAGGATCGCCGAGGTAGCCTAATGCGACTGCATCCACAGGCTCATAACCTTGAGGAATACCATATAGTTCTCTTGCCTTTTCAACATCAAAGCCTGCCATTTGGTGAACATGCAGTCCTAGCGCAGTCGCTTGAATCGCTAAATTTGCCTCGGCTGCTCCAACATCATGAAAGGCGTGACGGTTCTGAGTTCCATTCTTCTCAAAATTGAGCTTAGCAACCGAAATCATCAGCACAGGAGCACTCTGCGCCCATTCTTGATTGCCTTCTGCTAAACAGCTTAAGAGCCGATCGAATTCTGCTGGATTGTCTTTTGTCGCAACAATGAAATTCCACGGCTGCTCGTTGTAAGAAGAAGCTGCCCAGCGTGCGGCTTCTAGCACACTTCTCAGTTTTTCTGGCTCGACGAGACGATCCGAAAACGCAAGCGGACTCCAGCGATTTTGGATCACAGCTTCGATCGGATACTGCGTTTCGACAACTTTATCAACTAACGGATCAGAGACAGTTTGGCTCATAAAAAACTCCTAACGGGGCGATCGTTCAATCGTGGTCTAATTTACTTTTTGCAACCTCACTCTCTAGAGGGTTGCCTGTTACTTCATGGCTTGCATTTCCTGAATCACAGCAAATCGAATATCTCGTTTTTCTGCGATCCGCTTCACTCCGGGCGCTTGCAGCGACAAAAATCCAAGATTTTGTTCGTTGCCACTCATCAGAAACTCACTGATTGCAATTCTATAACTTCGGTTCGTCTGAAGCGATCGCTCTTGAATCAACCATCCTAACTTTTCGTCATATCGCACATTCGCCATTTGCAAATATCCACCTGCACCTCGGTTTGTGCGACCTTGATCTAAAACTCGTTTCAGCAATTCTCCGGGGATTTCCACCGAGAGCACTTTCCCACCAAATGGCAAAATCCGAATCACATCATACTGGGTAATTTTTCCGGGTGGAATGCGATCGTCAATCCGAATGCTCCCACTGTTAAAAATTGCAAGTTCTGCATCTCCAACTTCTCGAAGCATTGATTTTGCAATCAAATCAGTCAAATTCGTCGATCGATTGCGAACGCTTTCTTCTAGTCCATCTAAATATTCAGAGGTCGTCGCAATGGTTTGAGCCGGATCAAATCCACTATCGCGAAAGCCTTGGAACCCTTTCTGCTGCCACTCTTGCACAACCTTAGCTGTCGTCGGATCATCAGGAATCGCATCGGTAATCAGTTGCAGTCGAGAGTCGATCGTCAGACAGCGGCTCGTCGTGTCGTATCTGAGTGTATGAATATAAGCGGTTCGAGCATTGGCATCTGCTTTGAAAATCGGAGTTCCTCGGTCAAAGCAGCGAGCCGATCGAGTTGGGCGCTGAACAAATCTCCATTGCTGAATGTTCTCGTGTTCGTGTCCACCCAGAATCAGATCAATTTCAGGCACAGCAACCGCAAGCTGCTGATCTTCTGCAAGACTGAGATGCGTCAGAGCCACAATTACATCTACTTTTCCACGCATTGCAGCAACTTGAGCTTTTGCAGTTTCAATCGGGTCACGATAGCGGACATATTGAGCGGGATTACTATCAATCGTTAGTCCAATTAATCCAATGCGAACTGTGTTACCGCGATCGCCTTGAGTAATGATGATCGGAGCGCGTTCTACATTCGGAAAAGGCTGCCCAAACTCATTATCGACATTGCTCGAAAACCATTTAAATTTTGATTCACTCAGACGTTGTAAAAATTCTTCTTTCGTAATGTCAAATTCATGATTTCCCAGAGTCGCGTAGTCGAAGCCAACTGCATTCATAGCAGCAACCATTTGCTGACCTGCGAGACGTTTACCATTAATTTTTGCAGTGCCTAACGCGGATGGACTCAGTGCATCACCTGCAAGCATAGTAAACGTTCGGGGATTCCTAGCAAGAAGCCGTTTTCGCAATGTTGCGATCCGTGCCATTCCGCCTCGTTTACCTCCTTCAATCGGGGTGATTTCATAAATATCATTGAGATGTAAAAGTGTAATATTCACAACTTCTGCAACCGAAGTGTGAGCAATACTGAGCACAGCCCCAAAGCTGAGCATAAGACTTTTTGCAGTCAAAGAGATGCGTTTTTGTATTGAGCGTTTCGCGGCTCGCCGTTTCGAGAATTGCATACTAGGATGAACGATGTAAACTGAGTCGCCTAGAATACATCGGAATTCGAGTAAGTAGCGCGAGGTGTTTGGATTTCTTAAGAGTGGTCAGACTTCAACAGGTGCTAAATTCTGGTGACAAGCTAGACAAGTGCATAGGGCACTTGCCTAGGACTTCTTTTGATCAATACGAGCGTGAATAGAGCAGCGAGCAGGGTTGAACATGCTGCCATCCTGAAGGAATACTCTAGAGTAACTTACCCAATTGGGTTTCTCCTTTCATTTGGGTCGCATCTAGTGCAGGCTCAGAGATTCACGGCGGCTTATGGTACACTTGCTACGCTTACAAGCGGCAGTCTTGGTTTTGCTGAGGATGCAATGTTGTCCCAAAAGTAGTAAAACATGTGTTCTGAGGGACTGTAGGGAAGCGGTGAAAAAAGACTCGTCTGGTCTCATTAAATAAGCCCGTGAAGAGAATGCCTTCAGTCCGAATATCGGTTGCATTGAAAGGCACTTTAAAGCTGACCGATCGGTTGATCACAACATCCCCTGTCTTATGAGTGACAGGTCTGCCATTAACCGTGTAACTCAATTGATAGCGAGCAACGTAGAGACCTTTATTGATAAATTGAAATAATCTCGGTGGAGGTGTTTGGGCAGTGCTGGGCGCGACATTGGTTGTCATATGAGTCGCTGTCATAGTTGCAGCGGTCATTGCCATTAGACCCATTGCTTGAATTGCTTTGAGGGAGTGGCGAAAGTTCATGGTTCAATAGCTCCTAATGAATGTAAGGTTTTGTGCTTGTGATGAAATTCACGTTAGGAATTTGCAGTTTATGCAGGCAGACCTGGCAAATTAGGAGTGTCTTGGATCAGATTATTTAGAAAAGGCAAGCAGAGCGAGAAACTGAACGGCTGACAACTGACAATTTTCGGCACAAAGTTGCGTTGTCGTTGTGGACAACGTTCTAAATGACTGAAATGTGATGTTCTCAGTTTTTGGAGAACGACACTTACGCGGCTCGATTTTCCCAAGGCTGGCTGTGATTTTGCTCTTTCATCCATTGAAACGATACTAAATTGATCAACAATCCCAGCACAAATAAAATCAGCATGAGGAAGATCTGATACCAGAGAATTGGCGACACCAGTAAATCTGCGAGTAAATGCAAGAAATTCGATACCGTGTAGAGAATGGTGAAGCCAAAATGGAGTTTCCGATAGCGTTTTGAATCCAGAAACAGAGTCGCAACGATCGCGAACATGGGCAAGACAAAAAAGCCTAACATT
Organism: Leptolyngbya sp. GGD; assembly: GCF_026735145.1. Classification (NCBI taxonomy): domain Bacteria; kingdom Bacillati; phylum Cyanobacteriota; class Cyanophyceae; order Leptolyngbyales; family Leptolyngbyaceae; genus Leptolyngbya; species Leptolyngbya sp. GGD. The sequence continues at coordinate 434,819 of NZ_JAPQKE010000004.1, read as the reverse complement.
GCCCAAAAAATTGGTGTAACCTCTGCGATATCTTTCGCCTGAGATTCAGCAACACTCAGGTCATGGAAAAGTGGCATCAATCCAAGATCAGTATGAAAGAGCAGCCCGAGCAAGAAAACAAGCCAGAGAATGATGATTTTCACCGGATGCGAAATTGCTGTCCTTGTTTGCGTGATCATAAGATTTAAATTGTTTTATTTTTTTCAAGGTGTAGCGACAGAGCGTGCTAGGGCAATGCGACCTGTTGTCCTAACATCAAGAGAGTCTTTGAACCAGTAGGAATCAAAGATGATTTACTACAAGACTACAACTAATGTGCCGACGATAATCAGCAGCACTCCTAGAAATATTTTGAGCGTCAGGGGTTCTCCGAGAAAAAAATGTGCGAAGAGAATCAACCAAACCAAACTGGATTTGTCGATCGCCACAACCGATCCAGTCGTGCCAAGCTGAAGCGCCCGAAAGTAGAAAATCCAGGATAATCCGGTTGCGATACCCGAACCCACTAAGAAAATTAAGGCTTTCTGAGGAATATGCAAGGCTTGTTGCAAGTTGCCTTCACGGATGACAATGCCCCAAGCGATCGCGAGAATAATCACCGTCCGAATTGCTGTTGCCAGATTTGAGTTGACTTCAGCCACGCCAAGCTTCGAGAAGATCGCAGTTAATGCCGCGAACAGGGCTGATAGAAGCGCCGGAATCAACCAGGCGAGTTCATGATTGAGCATGGCTGAATAGTCTCTGACACGAGCGGAGAATGATTTAACTTATTAACTTATGTAGTTAATCTTAAGCAAGATCTGCTAAATGCCCGAATCAGGTTTGAAAATTGTAAGTTGCGCTCCATGAGTACCATATGTCCTCCGGGAGACAGTACGCTGAGTTGTGCTTGAGGAATGGCTGTACTCATACGCTCACTGGCAAAAGGGCGTGTCGCAATATCAGATTTACCAACGACAACGAGCGTCGGTACTGCAATCGTCGATAAAGTTTTAGTCTCATCAAATCTCAGCATCGCAAGCACTCCTCGCGCCAATACACCCGGAGATGCTTTGATTCCGATCAAACTAGAAAAATTAAGCTGTCCCCGTGTTTCTCTGCCTGTAAATCCAGAAAGTTCAGTTGTGAGTAGCGTTGTTCCGTTCAAATAGCTTAACCAACTCATCACCCAGAGAACTGGAGATAGTGCGATCGTAAGGTAAAGCAAAGGTTCTAGTAAAGGCTTTTGCAGTGCTACTAATAGCCGATTCAATAAAGCTGTTTTGAGAGGATTTGTATAAGTGCCATCGACTAGAATTAAGCCTGCGACTCGCTGCTCTAGATGTTCAGGAAACAGGCGGCAAAACGTTAGCAGAATCATTGCCCCCATACTATGCCCGAGTAAGATAGCAGGCTGATCCCCAACTAACGTTAATACTGCTTCCAAGTCACGCGCATACTTTTCTAACGAGTAGTCTCGATTCTGGGGCTTCTTAGATTTACCAAGCCCTGGCAGATCCCAGACGATGACTCGAAACTGCTCAGCAAGTTGCTTTTTCGCGTAATACCAAACCGTGCTATCGGGACCCCAACCATGTGTCAAAATCAGTGGAGGCGCATGTTCAGACCCATAAAACTCAACATTGATTTCACTGCCATCGGGTCGTTGTAACCGTTGAACTCGCTCACTTCGGAGTGGACTAGGCTCATCTCGTCCAGGACGGCGAAGAAGTAAAATGGGCAGCAAGCCGAGAAATGACCAGGCGAATAGCCCAATACTCAGATACAACCAGCGATCGCTAATCAATTCACCCTGATACCATTCGTAAAAAATATAAGCGCCACTTCCCAGAATCGCGACTGTCACCAAATTAGACAAAAAACGTAGTAAAAAGTCGAGGGGCATGAACATAATAGGATTCGGCTACTTAAAGTAGTAGATTCAGATAGTGCTGAGCTTAAAGAACAATTGAAATAGACGTAACCCTCTGAAGTTAGAACACAATTTTTCCGAATAACATAATGATGCAATCCTGACTGTAAATAACCTCAGTTCGGGTTAACGTTTGGATGGCTGGCGAATGGAATTCGCATCGGCACAGGGGCGAAAACTTTTATCTCGAATTCACGTTCAATACTCTCAGAAAGATGAACCGACCACAATTCATCCCCAAGACGGTAATATTTCATTTGCAGAGATGATTTATTCTCTTTGAAGTACAGTACTACAGCCCTCTAATCTTTATGGAATTTCAGGAACTTCTCAACAGAATCGTCATGCAAGGCTTGCCTGAGGAGTTTTCTAGCTTTTTCTCAACTCATTTATTTACTTTTGGGGGAAAGCAGTTCTCGATGGGATCAGTTATCGAATTGCTTGTCCAAGTGATTCTGGTGCTGGTCATTTCTAATTTAATTAAACAGCTTCTAAAACAGCGAGTCTTTCCGGGATTTGGCTTAAATATTGGAACCCGAGAATCGCTGTCTACGATCGTGAGTTATGTGATCACGATTATTGGGTTTTTTATTGTTATTGAAACGACAGGCATTAATCTGAGTTCGCTGACGGTGTTTGCAGGTGCGATCGGGGTTGGGTTCGGACTAGGCTTGCAAAATCTAACAAGTAACTTTGTCAGTGGCATTACCCTTCTGCTTGAGCAACCTGTTAAAGTTGGCGACTACATTGAAGTCGATCACTTAGCTGGCATTGTCGAAGAAATTTCGATTCGCAGCACCACGATTCGGACAATTAATGGGGTATATGTGATTGTGCCGAATAGCCGATTTTTGGACAATAACGTCGTGAACTGGAGCTATCGCAGCTCAGAATGTCGCATTGTTCTGCCCGTGTCTGTTGTGGATGAAAGCGATTCTTTAGCAGTGATGGAAGCTCTACTTGCAGCATCGCGTCAAGAATCGCGCGTTTTAAGCTCGCCTCTACCCGAAGTGTACTTTAAGGGGTTAGATGCTGAGAATTCGATGTTACGGTTTGAACTGCTCGTTTGGATCGAGCGACCGATTGAGATGGAGTCAGTTCAGAGCGCACTGCGATTTTTAATTGAAGCTGAGTTTCGCGATCGCGGAATTGACACGAAAGCAGCGCCAACTGATATCGTGTTCAACCATTTGCCAATTTTGGTGCAACTCCTCAATCAAACGCATCAAAATGGCTCAGTTCCAGAAATTACAACGTCTGACCAACCGATTGGCGGGTGGCTTTTGCGAGATTTGCTCAAAAAAGTGAGCTATTTTCAGAACTGTTCAGACGTAGAACTTCGCCAGGTGATTGAAAAAGGGTATCGTCAGAAGCTAGCAGCAGGTCAGGTCATTGCGCGCGAATCTGATCCAGGCGATGCATTTTATCTCATTCTGTCCGGTGCAGTTGAAGTGGTCGTCGAATCGATCGATCAGCAAGTTGCTGTCCGCCGAGCAGGTGAATTTATTGGAGAGATGTCTTTATTGCTCGGCACGCCGCGGACTGCTACACTCCGCACGATCGAAGATACGATTCTATTTGTTGTCGATCATGATAATCTACATAGCTTATTGAGACAGCATCGCACGTTAGCCGACCAAATTGCTGAAGCGCTGTCTCAGCGACAAGAATCGCTCAGAAGTTTAGGAGTCGCGGTCGTAGAAGAAACGAAAGAAGAAACAACGTTTGAACAGATTCGCAAACGGATTCGATCAATTTTTGATCTTTGAAGCATTGCTCCTGAGACCGAATCAATTGGTCAATGCTACAAATCAATTTGGGATGACACAGTTCATATCACAGCCCCAACTTGCAAGATCTGACACATCAACCCTCATCTCGATCGCAATCTCCCTGATTCATGCCGTCTCTAAAAGGCAATTTCACCGTAAATGTTGCCCCTTGATTGACTCCTAGACTTGCTGCTTCAACAGTCCCTCCATGCAGTTCAACGAGATAGCGAACTAATGCTAACCCCAATCCCAAACCGCCATAACTGCGCGTGAGTGTACTATCTTCCTGCCGAAATCGATCAAAAACATACGGCAGAAACTCAGGATGAATGCCTTGACCCGTATCGCTGACTTGAATTTGAATACCGTCATCCACTCGGGTTAAGGTCACGTTTACCCTCCCTTCAGCAGGCGTGAATTTCACGGCATTCGAGATCAGATTCCATACAATCTGCCGCATTCGATTTGGATCGCAGAGGACTTGATCGATTTGGGGATCAAAATCCGTGTGAATGTGAATTCGTTTCGCTTGGGCTGCCGGGCGAATCGTGCGAATTACTGTTTCAATCACGCTTGCTAACCGAGTTGGAGAAAGCTGTAACTGGAGCCGACCTTGCGCCAGTCGCGCCATATCCAGTAGATCTTCAAGGATTTGGGCTTGGGCTTCGGCATTCCGTTCGAGGGCATCAATGCCTTGCGCAACCGTATCAGGCTTGAGCGATCGCGATCGCAATAAGTGAATCCAGCCGAGTACAGAATTGAGCGGTGTGCGAATTTCGTGTGACAAAATCGCGAGAAATTCATCTTTCATGCGATTGGCAGATTCTGCGCGGACACGGGCAGTTTGTTCTAAGCGAAATAAGCGATCTCGCTCCTCTTGCAGTTGCCGATGTTCTGTAATCTCAAAACTCACGCCACTGATGCGGACGGATCGCCCTTTTGCCGTGTAGAAACAGCGTCCCTTAGACGCAATCCAATGCACACTTTGATCGCCCCAAACGACTCGAAACTCGTCGTAGTAGTCTTGTTGCATCTCGATCGCATCATTCAGATGGTGCTGCACCAAAGCTCGATCGTCGGGATGAATACAGCGTAGAAATGCTTCATAAGTTTCCTCAAAGCTCTCAGAGGCAATGCCAAATAGCTGCTTTTGGTACTCACACCATTGCAGTTGATTCTGTGCAATATCCCAATTCCATCGCCCCAAGTGAGCCGCTTCCTGTGCAAGCTCTACCCAGGTTTCATGATCTTCAACCACGGCTTCCGCCTGCTGATAATCTTGACGAATACGAGTAAGTAGTGAAACGCTCCAGCCAACGAGCAGCGTAAAGATTAAGGCAGTTTTAATCGTCAGAAATGACAAATGAAACAGAGTATCTCCTGGCGCTTGAGGTTGTCCCCACAAGGTCACGAATGCTTCGAGTACCGAGAGCGCGATCGCGGCGAGCAGCAGTTGGCACACCATGCCTTCACTCGACCCATCACTAATCTGCATCACCCGCATTACTGCTTCATCTAAGTGCAACGCCTGAATTCCTGCACTCAACACTAAAAACGTAAATGCGGTTGCCAGTGCCATCGTCGAAACAGGATGAGCAGGCGGCAACCCAATCGGATGCACATTGTTGAGTAACGCATTGACAGCAATGAGAGCGGTGATCAGCGTGAGCGCTTGAGCTAAGCGATGAAATCCTCGCTCAGGTCGGCTAGATAACAAAAGAGCATTTCCAATCAAGACAAAGTTCAGCCCAGTACTCAGCGCGATCGGATAAGGTGCACTCCATGCCTGAAGATGAAAAAAGAACGCCATATGATCAAGCTGCCAGGTCAATCCAGCTTCACTGAAACTCAAAAAACCAAGCAGAATCACAGCGATCGCCAGTACTGGCGAGATCCAACGGGCAGGCGAAGCTTTAGAACGCCAGTGCAAGCATCCGAGAGATATCGCCGCTGCAATAAATGCGATCGCGCTTTTGATACTCATAGGGGCAAGATCATTTGCAAAGCTTCCTGTCAACAAAGGGCGATGCAGTTGCCAACCGAGTAAGACAAGCACAGCGATGAGGAGCACGATCGCACTACTCAGCCCAGAAGCCCGCTGAAAGAGCTTCGTCAAATTAAGATGAGCAGTGTGATGCAGCGGGGAAAATATCATAAGTTCTCTAGCAGCGCGAGGACCTCATTTTGAGGAAATATGCTTACTAGATTAAGGCGCGTCTCAGCATCCTCAATCCATCGGGAAAAGGAGCTTTGATGCAAATAGCGTCTCTCTTACGGAACGATTGCGCCGACTATCCCAAGTGAGCAGGGAGTAGCGAGAGGGAGGTCATCAGCAAAAATAGAAGAGATGTGATGGTTTCAAGTGTAGCAATAGATTGAATTCGAGCAGTGCGATACCAATCTTGCTGAGCCAGCACGATCGCAAATTTGCATAAAGCAATCACAAATGCCGCAGCCGTCAACGGAGCAAGCCAACCTAACCCCCACAGCCCAAGCACGATTCCAGTCGCGATCGCATAATACAAACTACTTGGAACAATTGTCGGTGTTTTCGACTTGCGAAACTTAACCGTAAAAATTGTGCCAGCAAAGAACAGGGTATTCAGGAGCCATAATCCTATGCCTGTCATCGAAAGAGTCCCAGTCGTAGCAATTAGGGCAAACGGAGCCGATAAACACACTGCCGCAAAGGTGATCACTTCGTTGAAGATTGATTTTTGTTCTCGCTGCCAGACTGAAATTGCATCAATGAAAAATGCAGCGATCGCACCCAGATAAATCCAGAGCAGCATCGAATAATTGAGCAAAAGTGAAACCGCGATCGTCATTGCAGCGATCGTGTAAATACTTCCCCAGACACAGAAGCGCAATTTCAAACTCTTGCGCTGTCTAATTTGCATCGCCCAAGGATGCTCTGCCTGAAATCCACAAAAAGCACAGACGAGAGCCAAAGCTGTTTCGTTTGTCCAAGCTTGTGCGGCGGCTGCGCCCGTCAGAAAAGAAACGAACAAGACAACATAGACTCCATGCTCTGGAGAAAAAGTCGGACGATACCATTGTTGCGAAGACGATCGAGGCGAAGTTAAGTTAGATGACAGTGACACTGGATCATCTCCTATGTGAAACGGTTGCGCTATGCTCATTCTGACAAACTGCTGCAAGCTCTGAATATTCGCCGATGAAAGCCACGATCGAGCAACTTGCCAAGGTTGCGATATTTGCACATCTCAACCCAGAACAAGCTGCTCAATTGCTACCGGATGCAAACGTGCAGCATTATCAAGCTGGTGAAATGATTATGCAGGAGAACGATCGTCTCTCTGCTACCCTGTATGCGCTGATAGAAGGCAAATTGCGAGTTGTAAAGACAGCAACGACCGGGAAAGAAACTCTACTGCGGATTTTGAGTACTGGAGAGTTTTTTGCGGCTCCTGCCCTGTTCGGTAACGCTATTGCACCTGCAACGGTGATTGCAGAAAGCTCAGTGCAAGTGCTAACGGTGAAACGCGAAACCTTACTCAAAGCAATTCAGATGACTCCAGAGATTGCCCTCAGTATGATGGCAGTCTTTAATCAACGTCTACAACAACTCCACGAAACGGTGCATGGTTTAGTGTCTGAACGAGCGATCGTGCGGCTAGCTCGATTGATTCAAGACGCTGCCACCGAGCAGCAGATGAATCTTACACAGGAAACTGAGGTTAATCTGCAATCTCACTATCACATGGCTCGAAGAATTGGCATTACCTACGAAGAATGCGTTCGGTTATTTAAGCAGATGCAGGGGATTGTCTCCTACCGTCGAGGCGGAAAAATTACCATTCTCAATCAACAAGCCTTACACAGTCTTGCTCATGGCGAAGTTGAGCTATAGGTGCAAAAATGCCAGATTTTCTTCGGCTCGCACTGCATGACGGGTATTCGGCAACATGTGAATCAATACCCCAGGCTCCATGACGATTTCGCGTCCTTCTAGGGTAAATGTGCCCCGTCCTTCAATCACCACCAGCGAAACCGTGCGCGGAGCCGTATGCTCAGCTAGTTCTGTTCCTGCTGTCAAACACAAGAGCGCGATCGCGGGTTGGGTATCTTTGACGATCGTTTTTCGAGTCACACCGGGTTTGCTGTAATCAATCCACTCTTTGAGTTGAGTGCTAAAGGATGGAGAATGGGTTGAAGTTGTCACCATGATCTATGTTCCTCTACTCGTTCATTACAATCAATCTGATAGGGAAGTGGAGAAGTAGTGAAATACGGAGCAATCCGAGTCTAGGCTCCCCCCATTCCTCTATGTCCCACTCCGCAACATGAATGCGGTTGACTATTACTATGCCGCAGGCTGAGAAAAGTTTCTATGAGCTAGCTCATTCTGAGCAATATTTTCAAGAGAGTTAAGGCTTGAGCAAGCGGATCAGCTTTGAGAGTAATTCCAGCGGATCAATTGGCTTCGTAATGAACCCCTGGAAACCGGATGAAATCGCTTGCGCCTCGTCTTCTATCTGAGCATATGCCGTGAGTGCTAGGGCGGGAATTTCTCTGGCTTGTGGCAGCGATCGCACGCGGCGAATAAATTCAAAACCATCCACTTGAGGCATCCCAATATCACTGATAATCAGGTCGGGTTGTTTTTGGCAGAGGAAGTCGAGCGCATCGATCGCTGAAAGTTGAGCAGTCACGATCGCACCATATTCTTCCAGCAAAAAGCGCAATAGTTCTAGATTGTCTTGATCGTCATCCACGACCAGAATATGCAGTCCCTTTAAAGTGATTGTGAGATTGGCACTCGGTTGAACTTCTGAAGCGAGGACTTCGGCTGGCGCTGAAATAACAGGCGCGATCGCTGGAGATGCGTTAAGAGGCATCGGGGCAAGATCTGCTAGATCATTCGGTGCGCTGCGCTGCAAACAGTTCGTGTGGTATGGAAATCGCACCATAAAAGTTGTGCCTTGTCCGATTCCAGGGCTTTCGACACTGACTGTACCACCGTGCAGTTCCACCAAATGCCGGACGATCGACAGCCCCAATCCTAACCCACCAAATCGGCGGGATGAACTACTATCTGCTTGTCGAAAATGGTCAAACACATGCGGCAAAAACTCAGGCGCGATCCCAATTCCCGTATCAATGACGCGAACTTGAACAGAACGAATCCCATTTCGATGAATGAAAATCGATGACTCGACTTTGATGCGTCCGTCTTCGGGCGTGAACTTCAGAGCGTTGTTGAGCAGATTCCAGAAGACTTGCTGTAAGCGATCACCGTCTCCAAGCACAGGCAACGCCGCAGTATTATCCACTTCAATTTCGATGCGTTTGGCTTGAGCGGTAAACTGCACCGTCTCGATCGCATGAGCCACGACATTTGCTAAATCTAATGGCTGTAATTTCAGATGCAGTTTGCCTTGAATCACACTAGAGACATCGAGGAGATCATCGACTAAAGCAATTTGCTGTTTGACGCTACGTTGAATAATATCGAGTGCTTCAGCCGTTTTCGCAGGGTTGAGCTTGTGATCTTGCATCAGCCGCGTCCATCCCAAAATTGGAGTCAGTGGCGTTCTGAGTTCGTGAGACAGCGCAGCCAGGAATTCATCTTTGAGCCGATTGGTGCGCATGAGTTCTTCAGTTTGCGCCGCTAAAACATCTTCGAGCTGTTTACGATCGGTGATGTCTGTATTGGTACCAAACCAACGCAAGATATTGCCTTGCTCATCTCGAATCGGAATGGCTCTAGAGAGAAACCATCGGTATTGTCCATCCTGACCCCGCAACGGAAACGTATCTTCCCAGACTTCACCCGTTTTAATTGCGTGGCGAAATCGCTGAGTCACCCGCTCGATGTGATCGGGATGTTGCACAACCTGTCGCCCCCCGTCCTGCATTTCTTCGAGCGTAATCCCGGTGTACTCAAACCAGCGCTGGTTGTACCAAAAAACTGAACCACTCGCGTCTGCAATCCAGGCGAGTTGAGCAATGTTATCTGCCAAGGTGCGAAATCGAGCTTCGCTTTCTCGCAGAGCTTGCATGGCTTGCGTTTGCCGAATCAAAGCCCAAAAACGTGCTCCCACAGATTGCAAGAGTCTGACCTCATCCGATCGCCACTCTCGAATCGCGCGGGAATGCACCGTCAGCGATGCGACCCAACGCCCAGACTCAATACAGGGAACTCCAATCAAAGCCCGAATCTGCCGCTCAAGCAAATGATGAGCAATGGGCACCGTGCTGCTGTGCGTTTCCACATTGTCAACGACAAGGGACTGACCCGCTTGATAGCACTGGATAATCTCTGGCGGAATGTACTCCGACAGTGAATAAACGCCTGCGATACTTTCGAGATCTGCTTGCCGCCAATCTTGCCGAATCGTCGTGCTCCCCGCTTCTAAATCAACGCTATGTAACAGGCAGCGATCGACGTTGAGATAATGACCTAAACGACTCACAATTTCCCACATCATCGCTTCTGGCTCAGAGCACTGCCGCAACTGAGCATCGAGATGATTGAGGAAGGTATCGTTGAGTTCAGCCAGTTTGCGATCGTGAATATCGGTCGAAGTGCCATACCATCGCTGCAATTGTTGACGATCATCGAAGACGGGCACTGCCCGCATTAAAAACCAGCGATACATGCCTTCTGTCGATCGTAATCGTCCTTCAAACTCAAAGAGTTGCTGTGTTGCTAGCGCTGTTTCCCATTGAGCGGAGGCAGAGGCTTGGTCGTCTGGATGATAATGGCTAACAATGAGAGTCTGATCATGACTTTGTTCTTGGCTCAATCCTGAATAGTCGCACCATTGCTGATTCACATATTCAAGTTCTCCGTGAGCACCGCATATCCAGACAAACTGCGGCATTGAGTTGCTGAGTTGCTCTAACTGCTGCTCTTTGTCACGCAGCGCAATCTCTGCTTGCTTGCGCTGCGTGATTTCTTGAACTACCACATTGATGCCGATCGGTTGTCCTGCTGCATCTCGGAGTGGATACAAATCTTCGAGCCAGGTTCGCTGAACGCCAGGTTGAGCAGCCGTTTCACCCATAATCTCTAGATTCAGCAATGGTTCGCCCGTCTCTAGCACCCGGCAGAGTAATGGTTCTGCGTCATCTGCAAGATCGGGGACAATCTCTCGAACTGTCCGACCGAGATGATCTGCGATCGACAATCCATTAATTTCGGCTAAGCGTTGATTGATCCGAGCAAAGCGCAAATCTCGATCAAAAAGACCTAGCCCAACCGGAGCCGTATCGTAGATCGCCTCAATTTCGGCGAGTTGTCGGCAAATCGTTTCCTGAGTTTGGGCGCGTTCTAGCTGCTCCTGTTTACGATCGGTGATATCCAACGAAATGCCGCGCAGCAGTGCAGGATTATCAGAAGCGGCTCTGGCTCGGCTAAACATCCAGCGCAGTCCTCGTTCTGGATGGTGATAGCGGTACTCAAGTTCAACGGCATTCAGTGTCGTTCGCTGCTGCACAACGGCTTGGATAGTCGGCAGATCCTCGGCATGAACTTTTGACATAAACGCTGTCAGCAAATCTGCCTCCGTCGATGAAACGCCAAAGAGAGGATAGCAAGGGTGTGACCAAACGATTTTTCCCGTCTGAACATTCCACTCCCAAGTGCCCGTTTCCGTCACCATTTGTGCAAGCTGCAGCCGTTCTTCACTCGAACGTAACTGATCGAATGATCGTCTGCGATCTCGATCCATTCGGTTGAGGGTATCAGCATTTCGCCCCACCAGTCCCAACGATGCAGCAATGAGCGTCATCACCATCAGCGACACCGCAAAATTTGAGTCATACCATCCTGCCTTTTGCCCCTGCAAAATTAGCCAGCCTAGGATGACCAGAATCACAATTGCAGTCGGAATAAACCGTCGTGCGACAACGCCCCCGACGAGCGGACTGGTGAGCGATCGCATCACTCCTTGTTCGCTTTTGAGTGCCAGCATTCCGATAGTTAAAATGCCAAAGGTAAGTGCAGTATGCAGCGCCATTCCGGTCGTCAACCGTGGGGATTGATAAAAGACTTGCACCTGATAGGCATACCCAATCACAGCTTGTAGGGACATCAAACCGACCGCGATCGCAAGGAGTTGAGCAACAATCAAGCGATTTATTTTGCCGCGCTCCTCAGTCATCTGGGCAGGCTGACTCAATAGCCAAAGTGCGATTCCGATCAGAGCGAGATCGATCGCTGTATTCACCCCCATCCGACCCGGATATAACGTTTCAGCAGCATCGGGTCGTGCGTGAAAGAGCAGTTGATCAATACCAAGATCCCACCCGAAGCTATACTGACAGAGGGTCAGAAAAGCAATGATGGTAGCGACGATCGCACAGCCTTGCGCAGCTCGAATCGTTCGCAAATTGTAGCGTTGTCGAGTTTGGAGTCCGAGGGATAATCCAGCCAAGAGCAGCCCGATCGCGGTATTTGCCTTCATCGTGCTCATACCAAGAAAGAATTCTTTCAAAACCGGAATATCAAAGCTCCAGCCTAGGAGGACGAGACAGGCAACTGACATCGTGATATGACTAGCAGCCCGTGCTACCCGTTGATGGAAGTGGTGGCTGGAGAAAAACCAGCGTCTTAAGGCTCCTAGCAAGCGCGATCTCCGCATCCTCGTTTACCTTCTCAACCTAATTAAATCCATTATCGTAGCGACCAAAAGTTTTGGTTCTACAGGTTTGTCAGGTGGCTTTGAAATCCAGCTTACAGCGGGTGCTCTAGAGTTGCACTTTGTGCTCAATGTTCTTCATAATTTGTGTTAAGCGGGGAGATTAAAAGTGATCACTGATACACATTCATCCGCTCCACTTTGAAATCTACTTTCAAACCCTTGAAAGCCCTCAGCAAAATCGCTCAGGGCTTTCAAGGGTTTAGTTTCATATAGATCCAAAAGACAATGAGTATCCGTTGGATTAGTTAGGCATATCGCTAAAAGAGAATGGTTAAGTTCGCTTCCGCGTTTTCTTTAAGATGAGGTCAATTTAGCATTGTCTGATGGGGGAGCAGATCTATCCTTTGGGGGAAGAGTAAATCTCAGAGAGAAATAGAATCAGCGATCGTATCTTGTCCCTAAGCGTGATGCGATTTGCTCAGTCTCCATTGCACTGCTCCAATCTCAGAGCTTCAATCGACTCCTATTAATTACTGAACTAATCCTGCGCGTAATGCTCGAACTGCAATTTGAGTACGATCGCTCACACACAGCTTGTTGAGAATATTGCGAACATGAGTCTTGACGGTTCCAACGGTAATGTAGAGCCGCTCTGCGATTTCTGCATTACTGCGTCCATCTACAATCAAAGTCAAAACATCAAGTTCGCGAGCTGTGATGGGATAAGTCGAGATGCTTTGGCTTTCTTCTTCAGACAATCGATTGATCGTCACGGTTGAAGCCGGGGCTGAAGTTGGGCTGTTTGTCTGGACTTGTTTTAGCACAATCTTCGCGATCGCTGGATCAATCCATCCATGTCCCTCTGCCGTTAATGCCACCGCTTCGCTTAAACGATCACCACTAATATCCTTCATGCAGTAAGAATCTGCACCTGCTGCGAATGCTGCTAGTACAACTTCTTGATCATCTTGCATCGTCATGATCAAAACTTTTGTTGGAGAAACACCTGCTTCAGCTTGCATCGCTCTCAACTGCTGCGTCAGTTCGACTCCATTCATATCCGGCAGACCGATATCGACGATCGCGACATCCGGATGAGTCTCTTGAATTACTTTTAACCCCGATTTTGCATCTCGCGCTTCTCCAACCAGTTCAATGTTGCCATGCTCGCGCAGCATTGCCCGGACTCCAAACCGAGTCAGATCATGATCTTCTACTAAAACAACACGGATTGATGGCATCGCTTGATCTCCAAAGAATTCAACAAACAGGGGTAGACCTCAGAAAATAAGTTATTTCAAAATGCTGATTGATCTATCTGTAGAAAAGTTTAGAGGAAGAGCGCGCGAATCTCTGTCTGCCCGGAGAATGACTTTTAGATAAGAACTTCGAGAACTTTCCGCCCCCTAAAGGTATAACCTAGATTTATTCCTCTCGATAGATTCTAACGGGATGAGGCAATTTTTGAGTTCTTGCATGTAGAACGTTACAAACTCAAATGCTGTCCTACTAGAAGTAGAAGTAAGGATCGACACTGATAGGTGAACTACAGATAACCTAGCTCTCATAGCGGCTACATCTGTCCAATCTAGCCTGGATTAATCATTTCAATCTTGCGAACCGTAAACCATTAAAACTCCTGACTTTGTGTCGAAACGTTTCACGGTTTTACTCAGTCAAGCGATCAGAACAGAAACTTTAGGACAGAAAGGAAAAGGAGCAGTTGCGAAGGGAGTAGATTTTGAGATGGCTTCGATAAAGGCTTGTTTGCGATCAAGAATAAATTCACTGTAGTCAGCTAAGTCATCAATTCCAACACAGGTTAGCGCAACTTCTGAGACTGCCCAAATTGCAACTTGTACAAAGAGTGTTTTCCATCGCAGTTTCATTGTCTTGCCTCCATGAGTTGATCACGTTAGGTCTGGCATCCACTCTCTTTTACGCTTTGCTCGATCGAGTTATGCAGCGCATTTTTCGCAGATCCACCTAGAAACCCGATCGCAACTTTTGGGCATACCGAGAAAGTCGCGATCGTTTCATTTGCCCCATGAACATCCTCATGCTCTCGACCACGTTCCCCTATCCCCCCACCAAAGGCGGAACTCAGGTGCGAACTTTCCATTTACTGAGATATCTCCATCACTTTCATTCCGTTACCGTTCTCACTCAACGAAGTGCTGATGTGAGCGATGCGGACATTGCTGCACTGCGAGAACATGTCAGTGAATTAGTCGTTTTTGACAAACCTATTGATCGCTCAAATAAACTGCAACGATTCGCGAATTTTCTCATGGAAGGCACGCCGCCTAGTGTGCGATCGAACTATTCCCCTGCGATGCAAACCTGGATTGATCAACACATTGATAAGTTTGATGTCATCACCTGCGAACACAGCGTCAACGAAGCTTACATCCGTCCTGAATTTCGGCATAAAGCAGTCGTCAATGTGCATAGTTCAGTCTATGGTTCTTGTCGCAATCAATTGCAAACCGGGACTTCTGAGCATGAACTGCGCGATCGCATCAATCTACCCTTGCTCAAACGCTATGAGAAACGCTTTTGCAGCAAATTCTCACACATTGTCGTTACGACCGAAGACGATCGCACCCAGCTTCAAAGTTTTCATCCAAACGCTGCAATCCGTGTCATTCCGAATGGCGTTGATTTTACCGAATTTCCTTATCGCACAGCCGATCCAGGCGGACATCACCTGATCTTTATTGGTGCGATGGATAACTTAGCCAATATTGATGCAGCAAAATATCTCACGTTGGAAATCCTGCCGCAAGTACAAGCAAAATATCCAGATACCACCTTATCTCTAGTTGGCGCACGACCAACTTCAGAAGTTTTGCAACTGCAAGATCGAGCATTTGTCACTGGACGGGTCGAATCGATCGCTGAACATTTACACTGTGCAACAGTCTGTGTGATTCCGATGCGAACCGGATACGGAATCAAAAATAAAACATTAGAAGCAATGGCAGCCGGAACACCGATCGTATCAAGTGATCGAGGGCTAGAAGGATTGCAGTTTAGCCATCCAATGCGCGCATTACACGCCAATACGACCCCTGAATATGTCACCGCAATTTCCCGGTTATTTGACGATGCAGCGTTACGATCGCAACTTTCAGAAAATGCACGATCGCTCATTGAAACCGAGTACACCTGGGAACGCGCCGGACATCAATATTTACAAGTCTTAGAGGAGATTCTAAACAGATCAAAAGATTCTGGGCTTACGGGGTGATTTTGACCCAAAATTCTATTTCAGGGCAGATCAGACCTAAGGCAAGAATCTTTAGAGCATCCTCTTAGAAAGGAAATCGCGCGCAAACTCAGAGACGCATATACCATTCAAAGAAGGGCAGTTTTTTACAACGCATCAGTTTTAAGAAGCTATGAAAAAAATCGGAGCAGTTCCTTGGAAATCGGTCGGCTCATTTTTAGCGATCGCCAGCGCAGCAGGATGCGTTGTCACCAGCATTTGGCTGAGTACAGAATTCATCATGGATCCAAAATCGGTTGCATGGATGAATCGCTATTTGCCCGATGATGCGCAAATCCCCATCAGCGCGTGGGACGATCCAAAATCTCTAAAAGAAGTTCAAGCCGATCTGCGAAAAGCGGGATTATATGCAGGCGAGGTCGTTCGAGTCGAAACTGTCAAGCAAGGCAAACCAAAACAAATCGATATACTCATGCCTGTTTTTCGACCACAAGCGGATCAAGACGATCGCTTAGTCGAACTTCGGGCTTACCGCCTTGTCAAAAATTCCACTGCCCGCAAGCCAGAAGCACTACAATTCGTCAATCAAATCGAAGTGCGCGAGATGCGAGAAGATTTTGTCACCGAGCCACTGGTGCGCGCACGGGCGATGAATCCTAGTTCCGATCGCGAATTGCCGTTTACCAACGTGCAGCGCCTTGAGGATCGTGCCCCCCAGAACGGCATTTGGCTGAATGTCAATGGCAAACTTCAACAGGGAGATAGCTCGATCGCATATGGTCAAGTTATCTACTACAACCCGATAACCACGGCAATGAGCGCGATGCTGTCTTGGACAAGCCCGGATGGCGAACTCCCCACTTGGCAAGCTGTCCCGAAGGGGCGACCCGCCGAATTTGTGGTGAATCAAACGGTAGGATTGGAACCCGATTTTCAGGTGTATCAACTGAGATCAGTCAAACGTAAAAATATCCCCTTTCAACTCCAGCCAATTTCGCTCAGCCAACCTGCGATCGCCAATGGAGCTTTCACCGATGCACTCTTTCTCGCACGCAGCGGATTGTGGTCAAATGCCTCGGAATACTTGAAATCGGTCAAACGTCGAGTCGGATCAGCCTGGACTCCTGCGGCTCAAGCTCAGATGGATTTGATCGATCGACATGCGAAAATTACCAAAACTCAAGCCGATCAACCTTGGGCAAATGTCAGCCAGCAAATCCTAGCAAACTTGCTGGATGGACGCTGGGAAAGAGCCGCTCAGGTGATGGAAAAATCCTCGATCGATCATCCTGAAGTGCTAGATGTGCTCAAATACGATCCCGGACGCGTTCAAAAGCGAATTAATGCAGCGCTTCAATTTAATCCGTCGCGATCCGAAGTACAGATGTGGGGCGCACTGAGAATGGCAACTCAGCAGGGCAAACCCAATGCGATCGCGTGGCTGAAAAATCAACCCCTCGATTCGAGCGCCCGCCGTGCCCAAACCCTCAAGATGATCAACCAACTGGACGCGATGACGTTCGGCAACCTCATGCCCGCCGATGAACCAGCTAAAACTTCTCAAAACAAGAAAATATAGATGAGAATATTCTCAAGTTTTAGTAGCATCTGATAAGTTTTACAAGCTGTCATCGTCCTAAATAAAAGCTTAAATTTAATCACATCGATCGTAATCTTGTTGACAATGAGATTTATTATCAGAAAGTTACTGATGTGGTGTGAGATTTAGCTCCATGACAAAATCTTTATTCGTTCATTCCCTGGTGGTTGCGGCAAGCTTAGGCATTGCAACGAGTGCAACGGCTGCTGAAGTGGCAGAATTGACTGCTCAAGAACCTTTCAATCAAGTCACTTCGGTTTCCCAACTTTCCGACGTGCGCCCGACAGATTGGGCATTCCAAGCTTTGCAATCCTTAGTCGAACGCTACGGCTGTATTGCAGGCTATCCCGATCGTACCTATCGCGGCAATCGGGCTTTAACGCGGTATGAATTTGCAGCGGGACTGAATGCTTGTCTCGATCGTGTGAACGAACTGATCGCAGCAGCAACCGCTGATCTCGTGAAAAAAGAAGATTTAGCCACGTTACAAAAGCTGCAAGAAGAATTTGCAGCAGAACTGGCAACCTTGCGCGGACGCGTCGATTCGCTCGAAGCTCGAACTTCCACGCTGGAGAAACAGCAATTCTCAACGACCACGAAACTCAATGCAGAAGTGGTGCTTGGCATTACTGGAGTCGCAGCAGGGCGCGATTTTATTCGCAGAGAATTCGATCCAGTCACGGGAACAAGTAATGAAGTTGTCGATCGCGTGTCTCGCAATACGATCGTCGGCAATCGGGTTCGTCTCAACTTCGATACCAGCTTTACTGGGCGCGACATCTTGAGAACTCGCCTCCAAGCTGCGAATCTTTCTGCTCTGCCCGCAGGCATCAACGGCAACACCCTGACCAATGAAGGCGCACTGCGCTTTGCAGGTGGAGAAAACAACGAACTGGGAGTCGATGCTCTGAACTATACGTTTCCCCTCGGTGAAAAGACCACCGTTGTCATCGAAGCGAATGCAGGTGCGATCGATGACTTTACCGATACGCTCAATCCGTATCTGGATGGAGATGGGGGATCAGGCGCACTCAGCCACTTTGGGACTCGGAACTCGATTTACTATCTAGGGAATGGAGCGGCTGGAACTGGGGTTGGAGTACGCCACAAATTTAGCGATGCTCTAGAACTAAGCTTGGGCTATCTTGCGGGTGAACCTAGCTCTCCTGCGCCTGGAAATGGTCTATTTAATGGCTCTTATGGCGCGCTAGCACAATTGACCTTCCGCCCTAGCGAGCGATTAGGCATTGGACTCACTTACATTCATGCTTACAATGTTGACTTCTCTGGCAATGGCGCAGTCGGCAGTACCCGCGCAAACTTCCGATCGCTTGCTGAGAATGGTTTCCTTGCCGATGAAGTTCCAACATCTGCGAATGCGTACGGAATTTCAGCTTCTTTCCAAATTACGCCGCAGGTTGTTTTCAATGGGTCTGTCGGCTATACGAATGCTCAATCGTTGCAGCCTGGAAATCGAGGCGATTTGGACATTTGGAACTGGTCGGCAGGGCTCGCATTCCCAGATTTTCTCAAGAAGGGAAGCTTGGCTGGCATCATCGTAGGTATGGAGCCGAGAGTGTCGAGTAGCAGCGGCACATTTGGACAAGCAATCGGACGCGATCGCAATACCTCTCTGCACATCGAAGGCTTCTATCAGTATCAACTCACTGACAACATTGCGATCACGCCTGGGATCATCTGGTTAACAGCTCCAAACCATGACAATCGCAATGATGACATTGTGATTGGAACGATTAGAACGACTTTCACGTTCTAAGGCGAGACTGCTCTCTCTGATAGGGAGATGGGGAGATAGGGAGCAATCTGAATCTAGGTTCTCCCCACTCCCCACTCCGCAAAATGACAACTAAGTAGGGAGATGCAATTAATTGAAAGATCGTCGCTCTCGTTTGCGTCTCGCCCTGAACTGGAAGTTCGGGCTAACCGTGCGAACTGGGTTGAAACCCACTGAAGAAGGCGTTTTCATGGGCTGTTAGTCCCAGAGCGGACTTCGCACCGTTAGCCCCGAATTCATTCCGGGGCGGGTGAACAACGAAGCGAGAAAACTTGCCGAACTGATTATTAATTACGCCCATCTACTTAGGTTCTACGCCAAGCCTATATTTGCCACCAAAATCGCTCTCCCAACGATCGATTCTCCAACCTCCGATTTAATTCACGCGCCGTCGCCATTCCCGCCTGAAAAGCATTCTCAACCCGATTTCCCCCACACCAATCTCCCGTAAACATTAACGGTTGCACGGTATCTGCAACCAGAAACGGCTCCGGCAACGGTTGGATCGGAAAAGCATACCGCCACCGATGCACCTGCAACACTTCAGGACTCGTTAACCATGGCAACCCGACCTCAGACGCTCGTTCTAGCAGCCTTTCCCCCACTTGCTGAAGATCCATATCCTCTAAGTGTCGAGTTGCAAATGCGGCATTACTCTGAACCACAACCGTCGGCTGTACCGGATGCAACTGCTTCGTACTATCTAATCCAATCCATCCCAACTCCGAATCAGCACAAATCAATGCTTTCCACGGCAATTGCTCAACTTCACTCTGTCGCTCTGCTGGATAAACCGCGATCGCACTAATACAGGGCGAATACTCAACCTGATTTAACTTGTCCCATTCATACAACTGTGCCGCCTGTGGAGCCGGGATCGCGATCACCACGACCTGAGCCGAAATTGTTTCGCCTGATTCGCAGTGCAATTGCCAACCTGGTTTGATCTCGGTCACGCGATGATTCAGCTTTAACGTTAAACCAGCCGAGAGAAACTTCGCGATCGCCGAAATTCCCGTTGGCGAAACATAACAAGCTGCTTGAGATTCAGGAGCGCGGATCTCTCCGTCTACCCATTCGTGAATTCGATCTGTCCAAACTCGGCTAACTTGACGATCGACTAGCTGATCCAATAAATTCTGAAACTCATCCGACTTCGGCTTGAGATAACACACGCCATGATCGGCATGAGTTCCGTGGAGACGGCGCGTTGCCATGCGTCCGCCCAAACCCCGCGATTTATCCAGCACGACAACCTTATACCCTGCTTGGTGCAGCATTTGGGCACAAGTGAGACCAGACATACCTGCACCGACGATCGCAATTTCAAATTGAGAATCTAACATATTGATGAAACCGTAAATTCCGAAGTACCGTCTTGCTTAGGTAGAATGAATCTTGACGCTGCATCGGGAGGAAAGTAACCAGTGGATGAGTTTAGAGCCGCATTGGAATTAGCAACAGATGATGAACTGCGCGAACTGACTGAAATCTTGTTTCGTCCCAAATTCAATCCTCTCGATTATGTCAATGCCCCCGATCCAATCGATCTGCAAAGCCTATGTCGAGAAGACTGGCTTGATGCGATCGACGATCGTTTCCGCTTTCTCGCTGCCGATGGCATCACGGTCTTGCGCCGCAAAACTGGGCAAGTGAGCTATCGCCAAGTACTCATTCAGGTCTGCCGATATTTGAAATTGCCTTATTCAGCCTCAATGTCTACGACAGACTTAGAAGCAGAAGTTTTTCTCAGTTTATTAAACCGAGCTTGGAAGCAATTGCCTGCATCAGAACAAACGGCTTTGACGAACCGTATTCAGAATACTTTATCGAAAACTGATTTTGTTGCAGATTTGCCGCTGTCTCTACAAAAGAATCCGATGTCACTCGTAGTTAAAGGTGGCAGCGCTTTAGCGGTGAATACTGTTCTTCAGCCGCTCCTGCTGCAACATATCGCCCGCCAGTTTGCACTGCATTTTGCCCGCTATCAAGTGGCACAACAAGCGATCACCCAAGGCGGAATTGCTGCGGCAACTCAGATTCAAACTCAGGTTTCGATGCAGCTAGCTCGACGCGGAATGACAATGGCATCAGCGCGATATACAGCATCTCGTGCAGCATTTGCCTTTGTCGGATCAGCGCTTTGGGCTTGGTTTTTAGCGGATTTGGGATGGAGAGCGATCGCGACAAATTACGGACGAGTCATCCCAACAATTTTTGCGCTGGCTCAGATTCGCTTAACGCGATCGGAATGTTTTGAACCGATTTAGTTTAGAGATGAAAGCACTTCAGCCTCACCCCGATCCAAATTTCCAACGCCATTGGAATGTCGTGCAAATCGGATTATTTCTGCTGCCCTTTAGTGCTTTTTTGGGCGGCACTTCGATTTTGATGGTTGCGATCGCAATCTGGGTGAGAAAATTTTCGAGCTTAAGTCGTGAACCTGTCAATCGAGGCTTTGCGATTCTAGGACTGGTGATGATTGCAGCCGCTTGGTTTGCAGACGATCGCGCAAATGCTTTTCTTGGATTGTTCAATTTTTTGCCGTTCTTTTTCACGTTTGCAGCACTAGCTGATCTGATTCGATCGCCAAAACAACTCACGCAAATTGCTTGGATTTGGGTAATCACTTCTATCCCTGTCACTGTGATCGGGATTTTGCAACTGCTCAATTTCGGTGGTATGCCTTCGCTGCTGTGGGGGTTAATTTCTTGGAAAGTTTTCGCCGGGGGTAATCCTGTTGGGCGAATGGCATCGGTGTTTGAATATGCGACGATTTTGGCAAATTACTATGCGATCGTCTTTATTCTCAGTTTGGGGTTATGGCTGCAAGAGCGCAGAAAACTCCTAATCGGAATTGTTTTACTCAACGCAATCGGACTCATTCTCACCAATTCTCGCAATGTTTGGGCGATCGCAGTTTTAGCCTGTCTAGCCTTTGCCCTGTATCAAGGCTGGAAAATCATTGTTGCTGTAGTAGGAGCTATCACAGGAATTGTCCTAGGAGCCGCCTTTGCGCCAGACTCGATCTCAGTCCCCTTACGCAAAATTGTGCCGCGATTTTTCTGGGCAAGACTTAACGATCAAATGTACAGCGATCGACCTGTGAATCAACTGCGATCGACGCAGTGGAAATTTGCCTGGAACATGACCGAACAGCGACCGCTAACAGGTTGGGGCTTGAGAAGCTTTGCTCGTCTCTACACTGAACAGATGCAGCTTTGGATCGGACATCCGCATAATTTATTTCTCATGCTCTCTTCTGAATCCGGCTTACCTGCTGCTGTAATGTTGTATGGACTCGTCGGTTGGATCATGGCACAGGGTATTTGGATTTGGAAAGCACTCTCCCCGACAAACCGCCCGATCTATTTCACGTTCTGGATTGCCTTTTTAGCCTGCACCTTGTTCAGTTTCTTAGATATCGCCCTGTTCGATGCGCGGATTAATTTGATGGGATGGGTGTTGCTTGCGGCGATTTGGAAGATGGAAGAGAGTGGGGAGTGGGGAGTAAGATTGCGAGGGTCTTAACCCTGCCTACTCCCTATCCCCTACTCCCCACTTTTTCTACTCCTGCTGCGCCCTCACCTGTGACATCAACATCTCCAACTGTTTCTTCTCGTTCTTCAGTTCTTCTTCCAACTCCTGAATCTGCTCGCGTCTCGCCTCAAGCTCGATCGCTCGTCTCGCCAACTCTTGGCTTTCCAGCGTCAAAGACTGCCGCCACTGTTCCGCCCGCTCTGTCTCCTGCTGCAAAAATGCAGGCGTAATTCCATACGTTAGATAGCGCTGAACCAACTCCAGCACCCAATCTTTCGCTTCGCGAATATCTAAAATCTGATTGCTACTCGAAATCTCAACCAAAACTAGCAAGCCATCCGCATACGTATTGGCTTCAGCCGAAAGAACCGTTTCTTCTTCCGGGAGCCTCGTCCAAACATGCTCAGACTTTTGAGCAGCCAATAAGCGCAATCCTGCCTTGCCTAGATAGCCTTTTTTTTGAACTTGCGCCAAGTGCAGCATTAATTTACTCTCGATATCATCTCAAAGGGAACGATGCAAGTCAGGGGTGTCTACAAGACGCTGGAGATGCTGCCTGGGCTGATTCGACAACATACTACGCTGTATCCCCGTTTCATCGCCCGTAGGTGCACTGACCTGATAAGTACCGTTATTGAACTGCCTCCGTTATAACCCGGGTGCTTCCACTATCTGTACCTAACATGACAGTATAACTTTTCCGTTTTCTCTGGCGATGCTCATTCTCCCTGCCTCATCGAATTAAAAAAAAAGACGCTAGATTTCAGCGTCTCTTGTTGAAAAATTAAGAATTGATAAATTTATAGGCGATCGAGCTTCGACTTGAGAATTTCTGCCTGTTTTTCTGCTTCGGCTAATGCGTCACGATTTGCCTGCACCACTTCAGGCGGTGCTTTATCCACAAATTTCGGGTTACTCAAGCGTCCCCTCAAAGATTGAATCTCGGCATCGACTTTCTTCAAATCCCGCTCAATCTTGGCTTTCATCGCCTCAAAATCGACCAGTCCAGCCAGAGGGATCGAGATTTTCACGGTTCCAGTGACCCCGACGATCGTTTGAACATCATCTGTTTCGACATTATCCGCTGCTTCCGAGATCTGCGGTTCTTCAACGGGTGCAACTGCGACGATTGGCGCAGGTTCTCCAATCACTTCACGAGTAAAGGTTTGCACTTGCTTGAAGAAAACTTGGCGATCGTCTTTGTTCCAGAGTCGCGCTTTGGTAAACCAGATCGTATAGATAATCCCAACCACTTCAAGGAATGGTGCGAGCAATGGAATTTCGTGAATTCCACTGGTGACTGTCGCAGCAATCTTAAGGGCGAAAATAATCGAGCCAATCAGCAACAGCGATAACAAGACGTTCTGATTCTTGGCAATGAAGGAGCCAACGATGTCGAGCGCCATGACTAAAACTGGAGCATCGTTCTCGATCGCACTCGCTTTCGGAGCAGATACGGTTCTAGCAGGCTGATCTGCCGTACTCGTAATCGACAAGGTTTCAACTCTTGCCAAGTCTTTGATATAAGACTGTCCTGCAATCAGGGTTTGCTTTTCTTGCGGATCTTCGGTTTGCATCGCAACCGTGATTCTCGCTCCTGGCTTGATTTCCGCTCCGGCTCTCAAGTTCCGAATTGTGCGAATCGAGTTGATAATCAGGTCAAACTGCCGCTCTAAGTTGGCATCGATCGCACTTACGTCTGGGTTCGGATAAGGTTGGAGCGCCAACGATTCTGTTTCAGGCGATTGAGTCAGAGTGTGCCAAATCTCTTCGGTAATGTGTGGCATGAACGGATGCAAGAGTTTCAGCGTTCCTTCCAACACATACGCCAGAGTTTGCTGAGCCGCCAAACGCGAAGCCGTCGGTTCTCCTTGAAGGCGCGATTTTACAAGCTCGATATATTGGTCGCAAAAATCGCCCCAAATGAACTCATAAAGGCTCTTTGCAGCTTCTCCAAACCCATAGCGATCGAGCGCTGTTCGGACATCTTGAGCCACTTGATGAAATCGCGACAAAATCCAGCGATCGCTCAACTCCAACTGATCCGGCGCACCCAATTGAGCGGGAGTCTTCCCGTCCAAGTTGAGCATGACGAACCGCGACGCATTCCAAAGTTTGTTGGTGAAATTGCGCGAGGCTTCAACTGTTTCGGATTCATCGGTTTTGCGATCGTATGCGATGCGAATGTCTTGCCCTGCACCCGTCACTTCTCGAATCAGGGTATATCTCAGCGCATCCGTGCCATATTTATCGATCAAGATTAGAGGATCGATGCCGTTGTTGGCAGATTTCGACATCTTTTTATTGTTCTCATCCCGGACTAATCCGTGAATGTAGACATCCTTAAACGGCATTTGTCCGGTGAAATGTCCTGCCATCATCGTCATCCGGGCGACCCAGAAAAAGATAATGTCGAAGCCTGTTACCAGCGTGGCAGTGGGATAGTAGCGCTTGTAATCCTCGGCATCGGTATCCGACCAGCCCAACGTCGAAAAAGGCCACAATCCAGAAGAAAACCAAGTATCCAACACATCCGGATCTTGCTCAATCTGAACCGATTCGCCAAACTGCTCGATCGCTTTCTGTTGCGCTTCGGCTTGAGATCTCGCCACAATAAACGGCGTATAGTCGGTGATCTCGCCATTGGTTTCACTCACTGCATACCAGGCTGGAATCTGATGTCCCCACCACAACTGCCGCGAGATACACCAATCTTTCAAACTCACCAACCAATCGCGATACACTTTCGTCCAGCGATCGGGCACAAATTTCGGAGAAGTCTGATCATCTAAAAACGATAACGCTCGACTCGCCAGCGGTTCAATTTTGACAAACCACTGCGTTGACAGTAACGGTTCAACCGGGACTTTTCCGCGATCGCTGTACGGAACCGTGTGCTTATAAGGCTCAATTTTTTCTAAACAGCCTTCTTCTTCTAAGCGTTTGACAACATTTTTACGAGCAACGAAGCGATCCTGCCCCTGGAATTCTCCAGCGTTCTCATTCATCGTGCCGTCTTTGTTCATCACATTGATTGACGGCAATTTGTGACGCTGACCCATCTCGAAATCGTTTGGATCGTGAGCAGGCGTGACTTTTACGCAACCTGTTCCGAAACTTGGATCAACGTGATCATCTCCGATAATTGGGATTTCGCGATACACCAGCGGCAAGATCAGCGTTTTACCGATCAGATGTTTATAGCGATCGTCATTCGGATTCACTGCAACGGCTGTATCTCCCAACATCGTTTCCGGTCGAGTCGTTGCCACAACTAAAAAACCGTCTCCATCCACGATCGGATATTTGAAGTACCAGAGATTCCCGTCTACTTCTTTATTTTCAACTTCGAGATCCGACACAGCAGACTGACTGGACGGACACCAGTTGACTAAATAATTACCGCGATAAATCAAGCCTTCGTCGTGCAGCTTCACGAAGGCATCTAACACCGCAGCCGAAAGCCCTTCATCCATCGTGAATCGTTCGCGCGACCAATCGACGGACACCCCTAAGCGTCGAAGTTGATTCACGATCGTGCCGCCGGATTCGGCTTTCCATTTCCAGGCACGTTCTAAAAACTGCTCGCGCCCTAAATCATTGCGCGTCTTACCTTCTTCTTTTAATTGCCGCTCCAGAATCGTTTGAACCGCAATACTCGCGTGATCGGTTCCAGGTAGCCACAGCGTATTCTTACCGAGCATCCGCTGATATCGAATTAACACATCGATCAGCGAACTCTCAAAGGCGTGACCCATATGTAAGCTACCCGTGACATTTGGTGGCGGAATCACGACGCAATAAGGTTCGCCAGGTTGACTCGGATCAGCCTTAAAGACCTGATTTTCCTCCCAAAACTTTTGCCATTTCGCTTCGGTGGTGCTTGCGTTGTATTGAGTTGGGAGAGAGGCAATCATGAGAAGTTTTAAAAAATCGGGGACATTTAGCCATCATAAACGCTTCTCAGCGTGAGCAGGCGTTAAAAATGGGCACTCCTTTTCAGAAGCGCCCATCGATTCAGATTGAATGAAATCTCTAGTCGATGAAGCCCATGAGCGTCGAAGGATCGTCAACATCGTTTGTGAAAATCGGTCGATCGCCCGGCAGTTTCTCAGCGTGCATCAAGCCGGATGCGCTTGCCATCACGGGACGATCGCCCGCTAGGGTCAATGCCGAGACAGAATGGAAATCGCTGTAAAAAATTGGACGATTGCCAGGCAGCATTTCAGCGACTTTCAAATTGCTTGCCAGAATGGGACGACCATTCAAAATCGTGCCGAATACTGCAAGATGGCTTGCTTCGATCGGGCGTTCACCGGACGAAGTAATGGTGCCAACAATTTCGATATCACTGGGCATGACGGGACGATTCCAAATCGAGAGACTGGGAACATCGCTACGAATTTCAATCGCGCTACCGTTTCCTTCAGCGGGAGTTGCTGTTGCTTCGATCACGTCTGCGTTACTCATAGGAGGTTCCTCCGGGATTGATTCTTTTGGAGTTGATTCTGTGGATGCTTCTTGAAAATCGCTGTCTAAAGCGGTTTCTGAAATGGGGTCAGTCGGTTCGCTGACTTCGGGTTGTTCACTGACGATGGGCGGTTCGTTAATTTCTAGCGATTCGCCAACGTCTGGACTTGGAGATTCTGAAGTCGCTTCTGGGGTCTCAGCCGGAGCAGGAGCCGAACTCTCAGGAGTTTCTGTGACCTTCGCGGCAGTGCGTCGATTACTGGTCCTGCGAGTACTGGTTTGAGTTCTGCGGCTGGTTGCCATCGCGCCATAACCTCAATATTGTTTACAGAATTACACTGTGCCAACCACCGGAAGAGTTTACCCAGGGCGCAGTATGTAAATTAGAAAATTACGATTCTTAGGAGATCATTATAAATTAAAGCGTTGCTTCAGATTGCATCAGATTCCGAAGCAGAACTTATCAAACCGATTAGTCGATCGCAACTCATTGCCGCGTTTCAGCTTCCCTTCGATCCGGATCAAGACTCAAGCACGAACTTTTCAAGATGCTTTGACCAAAACTGATTCGCTACGCGAGTTGAGTCGATTCAGACCGAACGCGATCGTCCAAAACCTTTATGACGAAATTTCTGACAAAAAAGGGACGCATTTCGCGCCCCATCATCATCATTTCAAATGGTTCTAGACATTTGCAGGCACTTTTGTTGCACCAGCTTGATTGGTCAGACGCTCGTACGTTGCACGCATCTTCAGACCCGTCAACACTTGGAACAAGCCTGTTCCATTGTTAGAGCCAGGATACTCACGGTGTTGCAACAACAATTCGGTTACTTCCCCGTTGTACTTCGCAGAAGTCTTGCTCAAATGCTGTTCGATATAGATGACTTCTTCGAGCTTGTCGAATTGACCATCCACTTCGAGCACCGAAACTCCGTGCTTGTAGTACACATCCGGGCCGTAGTGCATTCTGATGCCGGGATATGAACAGGTCAGCTTCCGTCCACAAGGAGTCCAATCGATCGTCGAACCCTCATCAAACAGATAAACCGGGTCGTAGCCTTCAATGCCATCGCGTTGAATCATTTGAACACGCAGAACTTTCCGTTCTTTGTCCTCTTTGATCAACTGGGTCGGCAACACCTGAATCACAACATCTGCAAACTCTTTCTGCGGATCAATGTACGCATCAAAGTCCGGTTTGCGTGAGTTAATTTGTGCCAACACATCTTCGTAGCTATGACCACGCTCAGCCATATCGCGTTGAATCTTCCAAGCGATTTTGACTTCATCGCTAATGTCGAGATAGACGCTGAAATCAATCAAGTCGCGCACGCGCTTGTCATACAGCGGATGCAAGCCTTCGATCACAACGATGTGGTTCGGTTCGATCTTCTCAGGTGGATCAATTTCCCCGGTTTCATGGTTGTAAATCGGCTTATCGATGGTTTCTCCAC
Organism: Leptolyngbya sp. GGD; assembly: GCF_026735145.1. Taxonomy (NCBI): domain Bacteria; kingdom Bacillati; phylum Cyanobacteriota; class Cyanophyceae; order Leptolyngbyales; family Leptolyngbyaceae; genus Leptolyngbya; species Leptolyngbya sp. GGD. Next base: position 406,429 of record NZ_JAPQKE010000004.1, on the reverse strand, counting down.
TCTTGAGCGCTTTGATCTGCTCTGCCATCAGGTCAAAATTATTTGCCTTTGGGTTGAGTGCAGTGATGCCCGTTTCCTTGCGTTGTTTCCGATCCAGACTGTGGTAGTCGTCCAGGCAGATGACGGTGACGAAATCTTCCCCAAACAAATCTGTGATTCGGCGCAGAAACGTGGACTTACCGCACCCGGAGTCTCCGGCAACGCCAATCAGAACCACGCGGTCTGGCTTACTGGTCATAAGTTTCCTCTAAAAACAAAAAGTCAACGACGTTTTTTTGGGTCAGCCAGGAGAGTCTGGACTGTCTCGATAGCACTCTACCCTCACAAGTCACAGCACAAGGGTCTTTGGGCAAGAGCGATTGCCACAAAAAAACACCCTGCAAGCAGCCCCGCAAAGGCTCAAGGCATAGCGTAAGTATTTAGTACTATCAGCTAAGGGGATTCTACCAAATCGCGATCCCACGGACAAGGCTTAAAAGAACTTAAAATTTGAAATTATTTTTTATTGTGAAATTAAAAAGATTAATCTGAGTTTTACATTTAGAGCGATCGAACGGTTCCAAGCCTCTGTAAAGTAAGGACGGTAGCGAAGTTGTCGCGTCCGATACGGTCTTGGCAGGTTGGGGAAATTTGCGATCGATCCCCAAACCATGCATATTTATGTAAATGGGCAGCTTGCAGCACAATTCATTCTAAATTAGGTCGGAGAAACACACAGCGATGTATTATTCCAGCGCGTCGGGTGCTGCGAACACCCAATCGGGGAACCGAGTTTTTCGGTATGAGGTGATTGGTTTGGGTCAGAGTGACGCAGACGGTTCCTCAGGTTCCACGGTTCGGAAAAGTGGGAGCACTTTTTTTAATGTCCCTTATAGCCGTATGAATTCTTTCATGCAGCGGATCTCCCGAATGGGGGGCACGATTGTTAGCATTCAGCCTTTAGATGCAAACGGCAGTGGCAATGGAAACGTTACTGTTGAACAGAAAGCTCCTGCAATCGCGCAGGAAAATGCTACTGCGAGCAGCTCAACAGGATCTAAGCCGATGACACAAGCCAAGGCTAAAAAACACGCAGATGTTCCAGTTAACATTTACAAGCCAAACAGTCCGTTTATCGGGAAATGTATTTCTAACGATGAATTGGTGGGCGAAGGCGGAATTGGAACCGTGCGTCATATCAAATTTGATATCTCAGCAGGCGATCTGACTTACGTAGAAGGTCAAAGTATTGGGATCATTCCTCCTGGTCTAGACAAGAATGGTAAGCCAGAGAAGCTGAGACTGTATTCGATCGCATCGACTCGCCACGGCGATGATGTGGATGACAAAACCGTGTCGCTTTGCGTGCGCCAACTCGAATACAAGCACCCTGAAACAGGCGAAACCGTTTATGGGGTTTGTTCGACCTATCTCTGCAACCTAGAACCAGGTGCAGATGTGAAGATCACAGGGCCGACCGGAAAAGAAATGCTCTTACCGGAAGAGACCGATACGAATGTGATCATGATGGCAACCGGAACCGGGATTGCTCCGATGCGGGCATACTTGTGGCGGCAATTCAAAGATAACGAGAGAGCAGCGAACCCCAACTATCAGTTCAATGGTTTCTCTTGGTTGATCTTCGGGATTCCCACCAGCGCAAATATTCTCTACAAGGGCGAACTTGAAGAGATGGCGCACAAGTATCCGAATAACTTCCGCTTGACGACTGCAATCAGCCGTGAGCAGCAGAATAAAGATGGCGGCAGAATGTACATTCAAGACCGCGTCGCTGAAAATGCGGCTGAGTTGTACAAGCTGATGAAAGATGAGAAAACTCATACCTACATTTGCGGTCTGAAAGGCATGGAAGATGGCATTGATGCCGCTCTCGGTGCTGAAGCTGCAAAAGAAGGCGTGGAGTGGAAAGAGTTCCGCAGCGCGATGAAGAAAGCAGGTCGCTGGCACGTTGAAACGTACTAGAGTTCTGTAATTTTTAGCATAAGAAACCGGGGAAACTGAAAGGTTTTCTCGGTTTTTTGTTGAGATCCCACTCCCCACTCCCTACTCCCTACTTCTCTCACCGTGGAGATTCATCACGATCGCGTTCTGATCTACCAGATTTTCCGCTATAGTGCCGAAGGGAAAGCGTGATTTGATGTTAGGAGAGTACTGGTGTTAGGGATCATGCGCTGGCGAGGGACGGCTAAAACTCTTTCAGTCTCATTCGTGTTGGCAATGTTGTTGAATTGGGGGACAGCCCCTGCGTTTGCTGCCTCTTCAACTAAGCTAGCAGGCAAGATTTCAGAAGTGTCGCCGCCTGATGTAATTCAGCAGTTGCACGATCTGACTGATCAATATCAGCCTCAAGTCTCGATCGTATCTCCTCGTCAAAATGAGGTGCTGCAAGACAATACCGTTTCGGTGAAGCTGAATGTCAAAGACTTGCCGCTGCGCAAAGACGAGAAATTTGGGCTAGGGTCGCATTTGCACGTCTTTCTTGACGATCAGCCGTACCAAGCGGTTTACGATACGAGTCAGCCGCTCATTTTCAAGGATTTAGCAGCCGGAACCCATACTTTGCGAGTCTTTGCGGGTCGTCCTTGGCACGAAAGCTTTAAGAATGACGGAGCATTTGCTCAGACGACTTTCCATGTGTTTACGAAAACACCGACCAATAATCCTGATCCAAAATTACCGCTTTTAACTTATAACCGACCGCAAGCGACCTATGGCGCAGAGCCGATCTTATTAGATTTCTATTTAACGAATGCTCCGTTGCATCTGGTCGCTCAGGAAGACGATAAAGATGATGTGTCGGATTGGAAAGTCAAAGTAACGGTCAATGGCGATAGTTTTACCGTCGATCGCTGGCAACCGATCTATCTCCAAGGCTTTAAACCAGGCAAAAACTGGGTACAACTGGAGTACGTTGACGACAAAGGCAATCCTGTTGCCAATGTGTATAACAATACGGCTCGCGTCTTCACCTATGAGCCGAACGGGAAAGATCCGCTGTCAAGGTTGGTTCGTGGCGAAATTCCGTTTGCAGAGGCGGTGTCGATCGTTGATCCAACCTTTAAACCCGCAGCCAAAGCGCCTGAAGTTGCTCCAACTCCAGAACCTGCATCCATAATTCCGCCTGTTGTTGTCCCTGCTCCTGAACCAGAATTCTCCAAGCCTGTTGAAGAACCGAAGGCAATTGAAGAACCCAAGCCTGTTGAGGAAGCTCCAAAGCCGAAAGAAGCTGAAAAACCCGCAGGTGGATTCTTTAATCGATTCAAACGGTCTGAATCTGCGAAACCGGAACCAGCCGTTGAAACTCCTGCTGTTGTAGAACCCGAAGTTTCCGAACCGGAAGTGATCGAGCCAGAAGTTTCTCAACCCGAAGAGCCAGTCATAGTAGCCCCTGAAGCTCCCAAAGTACCAGAGAAACCTAAAGGTGGATTCTTTAATCGATTCAAGCGCCCCGAAGCTCCAGTCGTTCCGCCTGAACCGAGTCCTGCACCCGAAGTCATCACAGAACCAGAAGTGAAGGCAGAAGAGCCGGAAGTTTTAACGCCAATTGAAGTTCCGCCTGTGAAGGCTACCCCTGCACCAGGTGGATTCTTTAATCGCACTCAGCCGCCGATCATTCCAGTCGTTCCAGCTCCAACGGAAGTACCAACAATCGAGCCGTCACCCGCCGAAACAATCCCAGAACCTGTCGAAGTTGCGCCTGCTCCAGCAGTTCAAGAGAAACCAAAATCGAGTTTCTTCGATCGCTTTAAGCGTCCAGAACCCAAACCCGCTCCAGTCGAAGTAGCGCCCGTTGAAGAACTGAAACCTGTTGAAGAACCACCAACAGTTGAAGCAGAACCTGAAGTAATTGAAGTTTCGCCTGCTCCGGCAGTCCAAGAAAAACCGAAATCAAACTTCTTCGATCGCTTTAAGCGCCCAGAAATCAAACCTAATCCGGTCGAAGTAGCGCCCGTTGAAGAAACGGCTCCAATCGTTGAAGAAACGCCAACGGTTGAAGCAGAACCCGAAGCAATTGAGGTCGCTCCGGCTCCAGAGGTTAAAGAGAAGCCAAAATCAAGTTTCTTCGATCGCTTTAAGCGCCCAGAATCCAAACCTGCTCCAGTCGAAGTAGCACCCGTTGAGGAACCGAAACCTGTTGAGGAACCATCAACCGTTGAAGCAGAACCTGAAGCAATTGAGGTCGCTCCGGCTCCAGAGGTTAAAGAGAAGCCAAAATCGAGTTTCTTCGATCGCTTCAAGCGTCCAGAACCCAAACCTGCTCCAGTCGAAGTAACGCCGATTGAAGAATCAAAACCCGTTGAGGTTATCCCTACGCCAGAAGTGAAAGAAACGCCAGTTGAAACACCGAAACCCGTTGAAACTGAGCCAGAAGTAAAAGCGACACCGAAAGTTAATCCGTTTGATCGCTTCAAACGCCCTGAGCCGAAACCCATCATTGTTGCTCCAAGTCCAACTCCCGTTCCTGATGCCGTTTCTGCTCCAGCAGCCGAACCTCCAGCAATTCTAGAAACAAAGCCTGCTGAAGAAGTCAAACCCGAACCCAAGTTGAATCCTTTGGAAAAATTGCGTCAGGCAGTTCCCAAACCTGTTGAACCGCCAGTCGTGGAGAAAGTAGAACCGCCCGCAACCGAGGCAGAACCTGCTGCACCTTCGGACTTTGAGCCTCAGACTGAGCTTGAGCGGCGGCTTGGTATGCCTCTGAAGCCTCGTGTTGCTGCACCTGCGCTATCGTCAGAAGGAAACGCAGAATAAAACACGCTCATGGTTCGCGCACCGGAGTTTCCGAAAAATCTCACTTGGTTGAATGTTCAGCGTCCTCTGTCTCTCAAAGAGTTTAGGGGACGCATTCTTTTGCTAGATTTCTGGACGTATGGCTGTATTAATTGCATTCACAGCCTGCCGGATTTGAAATATTTGGAAGATAAGTATCACGATCGCTTAACTATCCTCAGCATTCACTCCGCAAAATTCGAGAATGAAAGTTCGATCGAGAATATTCGCCAAGCCATTTTGCGCTATGAAATTACGCATCCGGTCTTAGTCGATCGCGATTTTCAAGTTTGGGAGTCCTATGCCGTTCGCGCTTATCCAACCTTCGTTTTGATTGATGCAAATGGGCGAATTGTCAGAACGATCGCTGGAGAAGGCAGAAGAGAATTACTCGATCAACTGATTGGTGAATTAGTCAACGGAATCGAGCCAAAAGACATCCAGTTTGAGTTAGAAGAAATGCCAATTTCGCCATTAGCTTTCCCGGGAAAAGTTTTGGCAAGCGATCGCTTATTCATTGCCGATTCAGGACATCATCGAATTGTCGTTACAACCTTTGAAGGTGAAGTCTTAGACATTATTGGCACAGGTTTTTCAGGCTTAAAAGACGGTTCATTTGATGAGGCACAATTCTCAAATCCACAGGGAATGACGATTCACCAAAACGTTCTCTATGTTGCTGACACTGGCAATCATGCAATTCGCTGTATTGATTTAGAGAAGAGAATTGTCTCGACGATCGCTGGAACTGGCAATCAAAGCAACACAATCTATCCGCATGGTGGCAAAGCTTTAGAAGTCGATCTGAATTCACCTTGGGATTTGGTGTGGAACGGCGATCGCTTATTTATCGCGATGGCAGGCGCACATCAGATTTGGGAAATGAAAGGAAATGTCATTCAAACTTTTGCCGGAACTGGAGCCGAAGCCAGTTTTGATGGAGCCATTCAAGAAGCGGCTTTTGCTCAACCGAGTGGGATTACGACAAATGGAAAAGAATTATGGATTGCCGACAGTGAAACAAGTTCGATTCGATCAATTGATTTAGAAACTTCTCAAGTGAAAACAGTTTGCGGTGGTGGAGATTTGTATAACTTCGGTGATGTTGATAGCATCGGGGAAACGGCTCGATTACAACATTGTTTAGATGTCGAATTTGCAGAACAATTGTGGATTGCAGATACTTACAATCACAAAATCAAGCGCGTAAACTCCGATGGATTTTGTCAAACCGTTTTCACAGAATCGTTTTCTGAACCATCTGGAATTAGCGCAACTGCAACGCACTTATTTATTGCAGATACGAATCATCATGCGATTCGGAAAATTGATTTGAAAACTTTGGAAATTTCATCGATCGACTTTCCAAGTCTCTGTGCTCCAACCGTCTGCCTTCCGCACTAAATTTCAGCACTAAAAAAGGGGGACTCCAAAGAGCGCCCCCATGAACAAGGTGAATAGAAACTTACTGAGGATTTTGGCGATACCAATCGATCGTCTTTTTCAGTCCTTCCTCAAAGCTCACCTGAGCTGAGAATCCAAACTTCTCCTTCGCCCGCTGCGTATCCAAACAGCGACGAGGCTGACCATTCGGCTTATCCGTTTCCCAAACAATCTCGCCCTTAAATTCCATCAAATCGCAGAGCAACGTAATCAAATCCCGAATCGAGATCTCATAACCCGTGCCTAAATTCACAGGCTCGCACTCACTGTAATGCTGAAGCGCAGTGGTAATCCCGCGCGCTGCATCATCCACATAGAGAAACTCACGCGTCGGGCTGCCATCTCCCCAAACGGGTAACGTCGCCGCACCTGCTTGTTGAGCTTCATAGACCTTCCGAATCAACGCGGGAATGACATGCGAACTACTCGGATCAAAATTGTCCTCCGGCCCATACAGATTTACAGGCAGTAGATAAATGCCATCAAATCCATACTGTTGACGATACGACTGAAGTTGCACTAAAAGCGCTTTCTTCGCGACACCATACGGCGCATTCGTCTCTTCTGGATAACCGTTCCAGATATCATCTTCTTTGAACGGAACAGGTGTGAATTTGGGATACGCACAAATCGTTCCTGCACAGACAAACTTCTGTACCCCTGCTTCGTAAGCAGCATGAATCAATTGCGTTCCCATCATCAAGTTGTCGTAAAACAACTCAGCAGGTTTTTCGCGATTTAGCCCGATGCCCCCAACATGTGCCGCCAAATGCACCACGACATCTTGTTGATCAACCGCTCGTTGGCAATTTTCCATCTTGCGAAGATCGAGATCGTGCGATCGCGGCACGGTAATTTTTTGTGGGTCAGCCCCCGATTCGCACAACTGACGAACCACTTGGCGACCCAAGAATCCTGCTCCACCTGTAACCAGAATGCGCTTATTGTGAAGATCAAACGTTGTTGAGGTCATGACTTAATTTCCTTGCTTAGAAAGAGACTCCAGCGAGGTTCTGGCGAACAGTTGCATAATCTGCTACCTTCGCGTGCCCATTACCAGGGGTACTGATTCCTAAAGCTTGCAGATCAGCATCCACCATCAGATGCACCAACTCTTCAAACGTTACAGAAGGTTCCCAACCCAACTGTTTCTTCGCCTTCGCTGGATCGCCAATCAAGAGATCGACTTCCGCCGGACGCAAGTAGCGTTCGTCAAATTCAACATAGTCCTTCCAATCTAAGTTGACGCGACCGAAAGCAATATCTAGAAACTCATGCACTGAATGCGTTTCACCCGTTGCTACAACGTAATCGTCTGGCTGCTCTTGCTGCAACATTAACCACATTGCCCGCACATAATCTTTCGCATAGCCCCAGTCGCGTTTTGCGTCGAGGTTACCCATGAACAGCTTCTTCTGACGACCTGCAACGATTTGTGCTACGGCACGAGTAATTTTGCGGGTCACAAATGTTTCACCCCGGCGTGGAGACTCGTGATTGAACAGAATGCCATTACAAGCAAACATGTCATACGACTCACGATAGTTCACGGTCTGCCAGTGCGCGAATACTTTTGCACACGCATAAGGACTGCGAGGATAGAACGGTGTTTCTTCGGTTTGCGGAACTTGCTGAACTTTTCCGTACATTTCTGAAGAACCCGCTTGGTAGTAGCGGACTTGTTCCCCGATGCGTTGCTGATAGTCCCGAACCGCTTCGAGAATTCTTAACGCGCCCATACCGACTGCATCAGCCGTATATTCTGGAGCATCAAAACTGACGCGAACATGAGACTGCGCCCCTAAGTTATACACTTCCGAAGGCTTCACTTCTTCAAGAATGCGCCGGAACGTCGTACCATCGGTCAAATCCCCATAGTGCAGGAAGAGGCGTGCGCCTTCAACATGAGGATCTTCGTAAATGTGATCGATACGATCGGTATTAAACGTCGAAGTTCTTCGGATAATTCCGTGGACTTCATACCCTTGTTCGAGTAAAAGTTCACTTAGATAGGAACCATCTTGACCCGTGATACCCGTTACCAGTGCGCGTTTACGTTGCGTCATTCTTTACTTTCCTCACCTGCAATTACAGAAACTGCTGGACATCAATTAAACCTGGGTTGTTGCGCTCGATCGCCATTTTCGGCGCACGAAACAAGCTGTACCTAGTTAACCCTAAGTGCAGCGCAAATAACACCAAAATAACACCCAACCTTACAGCAAAAGGTTCAACTTGTCTGTGAAAGAACCATGGACTTAGAATAAGATTCGCTAAATTTTAGAAGTTTCAGCCGCTTCAGTCACAATTTATCCCAGTCACAATTCGTTGATGGAGTCATCGATATGGCATCAGAACTCAATCGCTTCCAACTCGAAAATGGAAAGGATGCGAACTCGCCAAACTGCTAACCATTACGGAGATGATTCACGTAATCCGGATTACTCGACTCAATTTCGCAAGTTTGAACGCCAAACGGCTTAATACGCTCCGTTATTTTTCGGAAAGACAACGACTCCGATCGTTTTGACAATGATCCAGAGGTCGAGCAGAAAATTGTGACAGCTCGCATAATAGACATCAATGCGAACCCGCTGCGGGTAGGGAATATCATTACGACCCGACACTTGCCACAAGCCGGTAATTCCTGGGCGAATCGTTAAGACTTTATCGATATGAGCGCCGTATTTGGGGAGTTCTTCGACGACAAGCGGGCGTGGACCGACGACACTCATGTCTCCGACCAAGACATTCCAAAACTGGGGAAACTCGTCCAGGCTAGTAATTCGTAAGAACTTGCCGATCCAGGTAATGCGTGGATCAGATTTCAGTTTGAACGTCGTTTCAAATTCTTCGCGCATTTGTGGGGAGGTGCTGATTAGATCCATCAGCACTTCATCCGCGTTTCTCACCATTGTTCTAAATTTGATGCAGCCGAAGCGCTTGAAATCTTTTCCAACTCGCTCTTGGACATAAAAGATCGGCCCTGAAGAACTCAGAGCAATCAACAATGCCAAGATGAAATAGACCGGAGAGAAAAGAATCAGAACGGACAGCGAAAATACGATATCAAACAGACGTTTGGCAAAATCGGTTTCAAGCGCATTCCGAGTATTGAAAATTGACGGTTTACCAATCGGCTTACCACGCTTGAAGATTGACCGAATCCGCTTGCCGGGAACAAATTGGCTATCGGCAGTCATCTTACTCCTTACTTTTTCCACACCACACACACACAGTCCTGATCATAAAGCCATAGACTCGTTTCGCGTTAAATTTGCTCCCCAATTCGGCGAGTATTTTCAACGAGATTGAAATTCTCGATAAGCTCGATCGATGAAATCAAGATATCGTTGTTTGAAAATATCCGGGTGAAAGTTCATGGCAAATGATCTCGAAGCTTCGGGCTGAAAGATTGCCTGATGCTGTTCAAACGCTTGAACGGCTTCGACGATCGCGGCTTCTGTCTGATTTGGAAACAGAATTCCTGTACCTTGAGATTGGTATTCTCGTAAGTCTCTCACAGTTTCAGCCGTTCCACCCGCACCATAGGCAATAACAGGCGTACCACAGGCTTGCGCTTCGACCGGGGCAATTCCAAAATCTTCGTAGGCAGCATAGACAAACGCTTTTGCTTGTTTCATATATTGCTCTACAACGTCATCGGGCTGCCATCCTAAAATTTTGATATTCGGTTTTGCAATCTTCTGAATTGTTGACAATTCTGCGCCGCTACCGATCACAACTAAGGGAAGATCGAGTTGATTAAATGCCTGAACAATTAGGGGTATTTTTTTATAGCCAACCAGCCTTGAAACAGTCAGGTAATAATCTTGTTTTTGCGGTTCATAAGAGAAGCGATCAACTTCAACTGGCGGATAGATCACTTCAGCAGATCGTCGATAACATCGCCAAATTCTGCGCGCGGTATGGTGAGAATTGGCAATGAAATAGTCCACTCGATTCGATGAGATGACATCCCATTGTCGTAATTGATGCAAAAGATATCGCGTGAAAATTCCCGCAATTCCATGCCCAGCCCGACTATTGCGGAGATATTCAAACGTCATATCCCAAACGTACCGCATGGGAGCGTGACAGTAGCAAATGTGCAGTTGATGGGGAGAGGTGATTACGCCCTTGGCGACAGCATGATACGACGAGAGAATAACGTCGTATTCGTGGAGATCGAGTTGTTCGATCGCGATCGGTAAAAACGGCAAATATTTTTGCACCCCGTTTTTGGCGAAGGGAAAATGCTGCAAAAAGGTAGTTCCGATTTTGCGCCGATAGAGATAGCTGTTGGGATTGACCGATTCAAAATCGATCAAGGCATAGAGATCGGCATCAATATGTTTGAGAATTTCTTGAACGACGAGTTCTGATCCGCCTGTTGCTTTAGGGGTCAGCCACTCATGGACTAGGGCGTACTTTAAATTCACGATCGCGTATTTCTCATCTCTGGCACAGATTCTATCGTTATTTATGAGTGCAGACTGTCTGAGATTGCGTTGTAGAGTAGATCAAGGTGATGGGCTTGGCGAATGGAATTCGCTAGGGTACGAGAAGTCGTACATCGTCGATCTTGTAGTGTTCCACGCAATTGTGCGATCGAGTTTGGGGGTTGAGATGATTACTGCACTTGCCGTATTAGTGGCTTTAGGAATTTTAGCCGTAGGATTTAATCGTGCTCGTCCTTACGGCAAACTTGGCATTCTGGCTTGGTTTCAGTCTGTAGTACTGATGTCTCCGTGGATTATTTTTTTCGGCTTATTTTCGGCAGGAATTTATCTCAATTTGGCGGGAATGCTCCTGCTGTTTGTGATTTCGACGGGAATTTATATCTGGATTGGGCGAAAGCTGAGAGCCGAAGGACAGGAATTCTTGGCACAAAGAGCAGCAGCGAAAGTCGCGATCGAGTCTGCTTTTCCTAAATCGGATGACGCGACTGAAGCGCCAGTCATGATTCCACCTGAGAGCCTATCGATTCCGAATGAAGATCTCCAAGCCATTAAAAGTATTTTTGGCATTGATACTTACTTTTTAACTGAAACGATTTCATATCAAGATGGCGCAATTTTCAAAGGGAATTTGCGCGGCGATCCAGACTCTACCCATGCAAAACTAACCGAGAATTTGAAAGCCCAAGTCGGTGATCGCTATCGGTTATTCCTCATCGAAAATCAGGAAGAAAAGCCTGTCGTCGTCGTGTTACCGAGCAAAAACGACCCGAAGCCGTTGACGTTAACACAAACTTTATTGTCGATCGTGCTGTTTCTTGCCACGATCGCTGCAAGTTTAGAAACAGGGGGCATTTTACTCGGATTTGATTTTTACGGTTCTCCAGAGCGATACGCAGAAGTACTGCCGTTTAGCATAGGGATTCTAGCGGTTTTGTTAGCGCATGAATTTGGGCATTGGATTGTCGCAAAACGTTACCAAATCAAATTAAATTTGCCGTTTTTTATTCCCACCTGGCAGATTGGCTCGTTTGGAGCGATCACCAAATTCGCGTCGTTGTTGCCTAATCGATCGACGTTATTTGATATTTCAGTTGCAGGGCCGCTCGCTGGTGGAGCCGTTGCATTCGGGATGTTAATTGCTGGATTGCTGATGTCGCATGAAGGCAGTGGGTTTAAAGTTCCGACACAATTCTTTGAAGGATCGATCTTGGTTGGAACCTTGGCGCGTGTAATTATGGGAGCGGAGATTCAGCGATCGATTGTTGAAGTCAGCCCCTTGGTGGTACTGGGCTGGATTGGCTTAGTCGTGACGGCCATTAATGTCATGCCCGCAGGACAGCTCGACGGTGGTCGGATTGTACAAGCCATCTATGGACGCAAGATTGCGGCTCGCGCTACAGTCGCGACGATCATTATTTTGGGATTAGCTTCGTTTGTCAATCCGCTAGCGTTATATTGGGCGATCGTGATTGTTGTTTTACAACGCACACCAGAACGTCCCAGTCTCAACGAACTGACTGAACCCGATGATGCCCGTGCCGGGATTGCCTTAGTTGTGCTGTTTCTCATGCTGATGATTCTTCTCCCACTGACCCCAAGTCTCGCCGGTCGCCTAGGCATTGGCGGCTAGTTGTTTCACCTGCCCCAGATTATGTTGGATGCCCCTGAAATTTTCTTGCTCATCGACCTCAATACACTCTTCGCCTGTAAACCCTATGAGTGGCTGGAATTTAGCCCGATGGGTCGCTGTTTTGTACCAGAGGCAGTTCATCAAGAGTTAGAAGCTTGGGCAGGTCATCGGAGCGACACAGCCGAATCAAAAATTGCGCGGGAATATTGCCGATTGATGTTAGAAGGCGATTGGTACCTGGCACGATCGCCCATTCACGCCGACACACAGCGCCCATTCACGAGACGCGCCAGACTCGCCATCGATGTGCGCAACTCAGCCGAGTCATTAGCGCAATCGAGTCCCAGGCAATTAGTCGTAGTGGTATCGAACGATCGAGCTTTGCTTCAACAACTTCACGCCCTGCGTCTGGATAATCTCACTGGCGTTCCAGTGAGTACTTTCCTGACTTGGAGCCGCACGAAACGCCAGCCGCCTGTTGTAATTCAGCATGTGCGATCGATGCAGTCGCATTCCCTCCAAGTACTGAGTGCTGGAAATCACAGACACTTACGCCCATTCTTGACCTCAAATTATCCGAAGTTCTCTTCTCAGCCTGTGTATCACTCTACATGGCGCGATCGCGTATTGCCACTGCTGCCTCTGATTTTAATTCTGAGTGGCTTAACGTTGGGATGGTGTTTTGCCCAGCCTTTCATCCAGCAACTTCCCTCTACCTCAGAGCAAAATCAGTAAGTAACTTGTGATCGCATCCGCGCGTCCTCTCTCCATGAAGCCCTCTGCGAGTGTTTATGCGTTCCCCTGTTCAGATCATTTCTGCGATCGTCTTGATGAGTGCCTTATCTCTTGGTAGTGGCATTCCGCTTTTGCAAGCCTCTGCCGCCCCAATACGTCATCCGACAGTCCTGCTGACCACTGCTTATCCAAAAACATTGAGTTGGCGAGTGCGAAAAGATCTAGCACGCCGAGTTGGAATTCCCACGACTGAGTTGAGGGTCATGCAAGCAGAACGCAAAACTTGGGGAGATGGCTGTCTCGAATTGCCAAAAACAGATGAATTTTGCACCCAACAACTCATTGAAGGCTGGAAAGTTGTGGTTGCTCATCAGAATCAAACGTGGGTTTATCACACAGATTTGCAAGGTCGATTGCTCAGACTCGCTGAATCTCAACCGTCCGAACTTCTACCCAAGAATGTTGTGTTTCGATCGCGCATGAGCGGCGGATTTGCAGGTCAAACGTATGACACCATTTTGTTGAGCGATGGCACAATGCAGCAAGCCATTGATATGGGGGGAGATCCACGACGAACTCAAAGCGCTTCTTCATCAGCATCACTGCGCGCTTGGAAGATCACACCCCAAAAAGTTGAAGAATTTCGCGAACTGTTGAAGCGTGAACAATTTCAGAATTTCAATCGCAAGACTTACTCTCCTCCTCAAGGTGCCGCCGATTTCTTCATCGTAACTTTAGCCAGTCCCGTAGGAACCGTTCAGTATGCGGACATTGAGCAAGAAAACTTACCGCGATCGCTCCAAACCATCATTCAAGCCTGGAACGCCCTCAAATAACCCCACTCCCCCATTCCCTACTCCCCACTTTCCGCAAATTCCCCTATCTCCCCCCTGTTAGTTCCCCGAATTCCCCGGGTACGTTTCATAAAGACTTTATACGGCATTCGAGGAAACGCATGAGGCGAGAAAAACTCAAGCTGTTGATCGTGGATGATGAGCCGGATAATCTCGATCTGCTTTACCGTACCTTCCGGCGAGACTTCGACGTGATTCGGGCGGAAAGCGCGATCGAAGCGCTCAAAGTCCTTGATGAACAAGGCGAAGTCGCAATTATTATTTCAGATCAGCGAATGCCAGAAATGCTGGGAACTGAGTTTCTCAGTCGAACCGTCGATCGCTTTCCGGACACGATTCGGATTGTGCTAACGGGCTATACCGATGTCGAAGATCTCGTCGATGCCATTAACTCTGGCAAAGTATTCAAATACATCACCAAGCCTTGGAAGTCTCAACAGCTTCAAGTCGTTGTCGAGCAGGCGGCTGAGACCTATCAAGTGCTGAAACAGCGCACAGCGGATTTACGACGGGCACTCAGACGCGAATCGTCGTTGAATGCCATTACAACCGCGATTCGCGAATCGCTGGATTATCAAAACATGCTGCACACGATCGTGGAAACGATCGGGCTGACCTTTGAGGCAAGTTGCTGCATGTTACATCCAGTCGAAGGTGAACGGTTGAAATCCAATTCAGCCATGTATTGTGCAGTGAATGTGCCCTTCAAGAGTTGTGAAGACGATCGCACTTCAGACCTGGTACAAATCGTACTGCACGATAGCACAGCCAGAATGAAGAGCCAAAATCCACCGCATTTTGTGCTGCCGTTGCGCTACCAAAAAGACCTCCTCGCGATTCTGTCTCTGCATCGAGAATCCGATCAGCCATTCTGGTCAACAGAAGACTTAGAACTGATCGAAGTCGTCACAGAACAAGCAGCCTTGGCGATTTCTCAAGCAAGACTCTATCGTCGAACTCAGGAGCAAGCGGAACAAATTCGAGCCGAGTTAGAAGTCGCACGCCAGATTCAGACCAATCTCCTGCGGCAGACGCTTCCGCGATTAGACAATCTTAAAGTACAAGCTTGTTGTCATCCCGCTCGTGAAGTTGGAGGAGACTTTTTTGAAGTCTATCAGCATCCCCAAGGCGATTTATGGCTAGCCGTGGGCGATGTCTCAGGCAAGGGAGTTCCGGCAGCTCTGTTTATGGCAAGTGCGATTTCCGTGTTGCGGCGGGAATTGTCACAAGAAGTTTCTCCAGAACCAGATGAAGTGATGCGAAATTTAAACAGCATTCTCTCGCAAGACTTAATGGGCACAAACTGTTTTATTACAATGGTTTTGGCGCGATACACCCGATCGAGCGGACAATTAGTTTATGCGAATGCAGGTCATATCTACCCCTTAGTTTGGTCAAAGCATACGATCGCGCAAGCCATTGAGCCAACTTATTTGAAAGTCCGAGGCATTCCCCTAGGGATATTACCGAAATGGAACGCGATTGCCGGAAAACGATTGCTTCAAGATGGAGAAATCTTATTATTAACCAGCGATGGAATTACTGAGGCAACCGTGCGACCAGAAGGAGAAGTCAATTTAGCGAGCGATCCCGCAAGGGCGATGTTACGACAAACCGGGTTATGGAAGTTACTACAGCAAGCGGGAGAAAGTTTGGATCTCAAACAGCTGCTTGCCCAAATTCAGGCGCACAATGCGATTCAAGAAGATGATCAAACGATTCTGTCTCTGGAGGTTCTCTAACCCATGAAGACTGAACTTCACGTTCCGAGCGATTTGCGATTTCTCACGGTAGTTGAATCCTGGCTATTAGAGAGTCTCAAAATTGAAATTGGCGACCAAATTGATTGGACACGACAATCGAGTCGGCTACGGTTGGCTTTGGTTGAGGCTTACTCAAATGTGGTGCGGCATGCCCACCGCAATCAACCGGATCTTCCGGTCGTGGTGCGATTGGAATTGAGAGATCGAGATTTAGCGATCGAGATCTGGGATCACGGACAGGGGTTTGACATTTCGAGCTATTTGGCTCCATCTCCTGAAATGATGCAGGAGCATGGATATGGCTGGCTGATTCTAAATCGACTGATGGATCGGGTGGAATATCAGCTTCAGGTCAATGGGCGGAATTGTTTGAAACTTCAAGCCAATCTGCTAGAAATGTCAGCACAATCATCCAGATAATCTCAATTTTGAGCTTCAAGATAAGATTCAACTCGACTCCACTCGCACCGATCGAGCAGCGAACGTGATGCAAATCTTGACGCCATCCACGCGGAATGAGCGGAGCCGCCCCCTCGGTTAACGCCCCAAATCGTGTAATTCATGAATTGCATCCGCACAACGCTGCGTAATGGCTTCGAGTTCTGCCCGATTGGTCGTAGTTGGCGCTTCGATCACTTTTCCAATCCGAATCGTAATCGGCACAGGTTGAGGGAATTTTCCGTGCTTGAAAATCTCATGTGTCCCCCACAGACTGACCGGAATTAGCGGGGAGTTTGTTTTTGCAGCAATCCAAGCAGCTCCTAATTTTGGATCAGCAATTCGCCCGTCTGGCGTGCGAGTGCCATCGAGAAAAACGCCCGTTGCCCATCCTGACTCGATCGAGGTCATCGCTGCTTTCATCGCCGCGCGATCGCCGGTTCCGCGCTTCACAGGATAAGCTCCATAGGCAGTAATCGCCTGTTTGAGGACGGGCACGTTAAACAGTTCTTCTTTTGCCATGTAGGCGACAGGTCGCCCGATCGCACAAGACAATAAGGGCGGATCAAAATCGCTGGCATGGTTGCTCACGACGAGCAGCCGTCCTTGTTTTGGCACATTCTCCGCTCCGTAAATCCGTCCACAAAAGTAAGTGTGCAGAACCGGAGACACCACGGACCATTTGAACAGGTGATAGAGAACCAGACTAATCAAAGGTTCTCGATCGCGGGAAATTTCGGCACTCGGACGTTCGGAAGTTTGGCTCATAACAGATCAGCAAGGCTGCCCACATTTTCTAACACGAGATCGGGGCAAGTGCGTTTGATAATTCCAGTTAAAACTTTTCCAGGACCAACTTCAATCACGCGATCGACGTGTTCTTCTGGAAGTCTCAGCGAAATTTCTCGCCATCGCACCGAGCCTGTCATTTGCCGACTCAGCCGACTTTTTAACTCTCCTGCATTGCGGCTGGGAATCGGATCAACATTCGATAAGACAGGCATTTCAGCCGCTTTAAATTCGACCGCATCTAAAACGGTCTTAAATTGCTCCGCCGCGTCTGCCATCAGCGGCGAGTGAAATGCACCACTGACGTTCAGCTTTACAGCCTTTTTCGACTTCACTTGCGCCATCACCGTTTCAACAGCTTCCGGTGTTCCAGAAATGACCACCTGACCAGAATTATTGTCATTGGCTAACACGGCACCTGGCGTGTCAGCTAAAACCGCTTCGAGTTGGGCGCGATCGAATCCTAACAAAGCCGCCATCATTCCATCGGAGGCACTATCCATTAACTCAGCACGCCGTTGCATCAGACGCAACCCGGACTCAAAATCAAACACGCCCGCAGTGTACAGAGCAGAGTATTCGCCTAAACTATGCCCCGCAACAAAGTCGGGCATTTGCCCTTTTTCTTTGAGCAAATCTGCCAAAATCGTTTCAACAACGTAGAGACAAGGCTGAGTGTACAGCGTTTGAGAAACTTTATTTTCGGGACTCTGGCAGATCTCGACCACGGACCATCCTAAAATCTGTTCTGCTCGATCGAATGTTGCCTTCGCTGCGGGAAGTTCGAGTAAGTCACTGCCCATTCCAATTGCCTGAGATCCTTGCCCAGGGAACACCCATGCCGTCTTTGCCATTGTCGTGAATTGTTGTGAATTAAATTTCAAGTCAGTTTCGCCCTGATTCCCTTGAAGGTCAGGGCAGGAGGATTGCTAACGCCCCCATTGAAAAATTGCTGCACCCCAGGTCAAGCCAGCACCAAATCCTGAAGCTGCGATCGTATCTCCGGGCTTGACCAATCCATCTCGCACCGCTTCATCTAATGCAAGAGGAATCGATGCCGCTGAAGTATTGCCGTATTTTGCCAGATTACTAATCACTTTCTCGGAAGGAATCTTTAATCGATTCGCAACCGCATCCAAAATCCGCTGATTTGCCTGGTGCAATAAGAGCCAATCGACAGAATCAGTCTTCACGTTTGCCCGAAATAAAGCTTTTTCGATCACTTCCGGCACGCGTTTCACGGCAAATCGGTAGACTTCCTGCCCGTTCATGGTAATCGGCTGAAAGTTGCCCTGACCGATTTCACAATCTTCCGATAACTGCTTCGATTCGCCTGAATAAGCTAAATTCAAGCAGCGATTCTGAGTGCCATCACTGCGAAGTTCAAACCCGAGTAACCGATCGCTTTGATTTGCTTGGATCACAACCGCTCCGGCTCCGTCTCCAAACAAAACACAGGTGCGACGATCGCTCCAATCTACCCAGCGCGACAAGACATCCGCCCCAATCAACAAGACATTACGATAAGCTCCGGTGCGAATGTATTGTGCAGCGGTCACGAGTCCAAATACAAAGCCCGAACAAGCGGCTGTCAAATCAAACGCGACCGCTTGGGACGCTCCGATCGCGGCTTGTACCTGACACGCACTGCCAAATAAATCATCTGGGGTCGAAGTTGCCAGCAGAATCAAATCAATTTGATCGGGTTCAAGTCCAGCCATGTCGATCGCAGATTTTGCCGCTTGCGATGCCAGATCGACCAACGTTCCCGAAGGCTCGCTTAAGTGTCGTTGGCGAATCCCTGTGCGTGAAGCGATCCACTCATCAGACGTTTCGACCACTTGACTTAACTGATCATTCGTAACCGTCGGATTGGGCGCGGCTGATCCACATCCGGTGATGGCGACTCCGACCCCTGAATATTCCACCAAAATTGTTCACTCCAAATGGGTTGAGGTGAGTTAACTGTCCGCACGAACAGCAACCGTCGGATCGTAACTTGAGCGAATGCGATCGAGAACTGTGTTGTCGATCGCATCTTTCGCAAGTCGCGCAGCATTGAAGATGGTTGGAGCTTGCGAACTGCCGTGGCTGATAATGCAAACACCGTCTACACCCAGCAATAGACCGCCGCCATGTTCTGCGTGATCCATGCGTTGCTTAATTCGCTTCAGATTTGGACGAAGGAAGGTGACTCCGGCTTTACCATGCAATCCGCGCGGTAACTCTTCGCGCAAGATTTGCAGTGCGACTTCTCCCACCGCTTCCGCAAATTTCAGCAAGACGTTTCCAGCAAAGCCATCGCAGACAATCACATCAAAATGACCGGACAGAACATCGCGTCCTTCGGCGTTGCCGATGAACGGAATCGCTGGATTAGCACTTAGCAATTCATGCGTTTGAATTGCCAATTCGTTGCCTTTATTCGGTTCTTCGCCAATGTTCAGCAAGCCAACTTTCGGTTCAGAGTTGCCTAAAACATATTGAGAATAGATTGTCCCCATCAGAGCAAATTGCTCTAAGAATTTAGGGCGACAATCAACGTTTGCACCCACATCGAGAATCAGAACAGGCTTACCCGCGATCAGCGTCGGCAGAACTGCCCCGATCGCTGGACGATCGATTCCTTTCAACCGTCCCAATTTCAGAAGTGCAGCCGCCATCGCCGCACCAGAATGCCCTGCTGAGACGACCGCATCCGCTTGCTTCTTCTTCACCAAATCCATTGCCACATTGATCGAGGCTTTTGGCTTGCGACGTAGCCCGACGAGCGGTTCTTCTTCCATTTCGACTGTTCCTTCGGAGGGCACAATTTCAATATCAGAAGAATGCGTATGATGCTTTAAGGCAGCTTCCACTTGGTGTGGATCGCCGACCAAGACGACATCGACATCGAGTTCTGCATGTGCTCTCACCGCACCCGCGACGATTTCATCCGGGGCATTATCTCCACCCATTGCATCGATTGCAATTTTTACCCGCGTTGATCCCATTGGCTCTAAGTTCTTAAAAACCTTCCAAATTTTATCAGCAGATTGCGCTTAGATTCGCGGATGCCGAAGCGATCGCTCTAACCTCAATCTACTTTCTAAATCTAACGATTCGATTGCTCTATTTTGCCTTACTAGGGTGACATCTTGAGAAGTGTAGTAGAACACGTTAGGCTGTCTGCGTTCCCATTCTCTTGTCTATGCACGCGATTCTCGCCAAATTCTGGAAATCGAACCATCTTTTGCGATCGCTCGTGGTTGCCAGTTTTGCGATTTTCTTGATTTGTAGCGTCATTCGACATTTACTCCTGCAATCGAATGCGTTGGATTTAGGATATTTCGATCAGGCGATTTATTTAATCAGCCAAGGAATAACGCCGATCATTTCGTTCCGTCCGTATCATGTGCTCGGTGATCATGCGGCTTGGATTTTGTATGCGATCGCTGGAATTTACAAGATTTTTCCAAGTGTTTATTGGTTGTTTGTGATTCAGAGTGCAGCCTTTGCGACTTCAGCAATTCCCGTTTGGTATTTAGCAAAACAGGCAGGATTAGATCGCGCAAAATCGAATGCGATCGCGATCTCTTTTTTGCTCTATCCCCTGGTTTTTAATCTCAATTTATTTGATTTTCGTCCTGAAGTCATTTCACTGCCCTTGTTTTTCACGGCAATCTGGGCAGCGCGCGCTAATCGAATGGGTTGGTTTACGCTTTGCGTTGTGCTGATTTTGGGATGTCGAGCGTCTTTAGCCCTGTCGATCGCGGCAATGGGAATTTGGCTCATCGGCTTTGAGCAGCGCAAGCGATTGGGCGCGATCGCGTTAATTTTGGGAGTCAGTTGGTTCATCATTGCGACGCAGGGAATTATTCCTCACTTTCGTCCTAGCGGAGCCGATTATGTGATGCGCTACAGCTATTTAGGCAATTCGCTGACTGAGATTGTTCAGAACTTAATTCTGAAACCTTGGCTGTGGCTCGGTCGCCTCTTGTCGATCGACCGTTTATTTTATTTGCTCCTTGTATTTATTCCGATGGGATGGGGATTTTCCATCCGACACTTTGCGCCATTGATTGCAACCGTTCCAGTGTTTGCGATGAATCTCTTGTCTGAGATGTCGAACCAGCGAGATTTGGTGCATCAATATTCTTTGCCGATTTTGCCGTTTCTTATGGTGATGGCGATTTCGACTGTCGCGGCAAATCCGAATCGTCGATCGCGGTTGATTCTAGTTTGGTCGCTGATTGCATTTTTGGCTCTGGCAAAATTTGGCTACTTTGGGTCACGGTATCTAGAACGTGTTCCAATGCTGTCAGGAGCCTATACCGCGATCGAGCAAATTACGACTAAAGAACCCGTCTTAACAACTAGCTATTTCGTGCCTCACCTAACGCATCGAGTCATGATCGACTACACGAAATTTACGGAACCGCCGAAAGATTTAAATAAGTTTCGGTATATTTTGCTGAATCTGGAGCAACCCGGTTGGGCAAGTCGTCCGGAGTTGGCTCAACAAATTTTCTCTGAAGCGCAGGCGAATTCAGCCTTCCAGCTTCAATATCAACAGGATCAACTCTACTTGTTTGTCAAAAAATCCTGATCAGATCTCTCGCCCAACGTAGATAAGAGTAGTGTTCCTCCGTTTTATCGTTATATCCGTAAATACCGAAGCAACGATGACAACTTTGAATGCTCAATGATGCTGAGAATTCATGAAAGTTTAAAGATCTAGGTCAGTAGCCGTAACCGTATAAAGCTAGCAAGAAGAGAGGCTCAAAAATATTGCGTCTCCTCCTTAGGTAGTGTTTAGTCTACGTAGTTCCGTGCATCTCACCCACCAGGGTGATAGGTTGTTTTCAGACCTCTTGCTTTCACCTAGCAATTTTTTGAGCAAGTTTTAGTCGCATTTAAACCTTGCTTGATTTAGCTGAATCAAGGTTTCAAGCGCCGCTGTTGTCGTCACACTTCCTCAATCCTGTCGTTAAACGGTTTTGCCCGGACACTTGTTATGTTAAACCTGCCGCCATCAAGCAATAGTGGCGATCGTGCGCTCCAATTCTTGAAAACCTATCCCGCTCTTTCGCGATCGCTTTTACTGGATTGTGGGCACGACATCGATAAAATTTCCACATTGGTTGAGCCGATTTTAGAAGCTCCAAAGCGCTGTGCCACAGCTTATTACATTCAGGCGGTCACGACTGGACGTTCGGCATTTCTGACGACAAATTTAGTAGATTCAGACCAAGTACAGTTAACAGCGATCGCTTCGACTTGGTTGATCGGCAGAAGCCGAAATTGTGCAATTTCGCTGTCACAGCCCTCGATTTCGCGCTGTCATGCCGTGATTGGACATCAGCCAGAAGGGTTTTACATCATGGATGTCGGCAGCAGTAATGGGACGTTTTTAAAGGGGCAAAGATTACCTGTACTCGAACGCCGCACCCTGTCCGATGGCGATTGCATTGCATTGAGTCATCTTCAGGTTGAATTTTTTGTTGTGAGTATGCAAGGGGGATTTTCGGATTGGGGAGAAGCGACATCTCCGGGATGAGCCGTGAAAGAGCAGAGTTGTCTTGATCACAGTCGCTTTGATGGGGGAGTGGGGGAATAGGGAGCAATCTGAGTCTGGTTTACTCCCCATTCTCCCACTTTTCAAAATTGTCGATGAGTAGGAGAGAGATTCCATCCTCATTCCACTCTTCAATTCTTGACTAATACGCCGATCGCGCTAAATCTTCCGCTTGCTGAATCGGTGAATTTCCATCTGTTTGAGGAATCACCTTCTTCTCGGCATTCGAGCCGCTATAGTACTGCCACTTCCAATCCTCAACTTCTGGCATATCACGACCGTGTTCGACGATATAGCGCTTGTGTTTCGTCAATTTATCGCGTGCAATTTGCTTCACATATCCGCCGACATTCGTGAGTTTTGGAACTCGATCGATGACATCTTGCGCTAAATGAAATCGATCCAAATCGTTCAGGACAACCATATCAAAGGGAGTTGTCGTCGTGCCTTCTTCTTTGTATCCCCGTACATGAATATTGTGGTGGTTCGTTCGACGATAGGTGAGTCGGTGAACTAACCAGGGATAGCCGTGAAATGCAAAGATCACAGGCTTATTCGTCGTGAAAATTGAATCAAAATCGCGATCGGATAAACCATGCGGATGCTCAGATTGCGGTTGCAGCGTCATCAAATCGACGACATTCACAAATCGAATCTTTAACTCTGGAAAATGAGCGCGCAGAAAATCGACTGCTGCTAATGCTTCCAAGGTTGGCACATCGCCTGCACTTGCCAGAACTACATCTGGCTCAGATCCGCGATCGTTACTCGCCCAATCCCAAATTCCGAGTCCTGCGGTGCAATGTGCGATCGCGCTTTCCATATCTAACCATTGCAACTGAGGCTGTTTACCAGCCACGATCACATTGACGTAATGACGGCTTCTCAGGCAATGATCCGCAACCGATAACAAGGTATTCGCATCGGGTGGAAGATAAACCCGCGTCACCGTTGGCTTTTTGTTCATGACCACATCGATAAAGCCTGGATCTTGGTGAGTAAATCCGTTGTGGTCTTGTCGCCAGACATGAGACGTGAGTAAATAATTCAGCGATGCGATCGGTCTTCTCCAAACAATATGACGGCAAGCTTCTAGCCATTTCGCATGTTGATTAAACATCGAATCAACGATGTGAATAAATGCCTCATAGCATGAGAAAAAGCCATGTCTACCCGTGAGCAAATAGCCTTCGAGCCAGCCTTGGCAAAGATGTTCGCTTAAGATTTCCATCACTCGACCATCGATCGCAATGTGATCATCGTTCGGCAGAATCTCGCCTGTGAAGACGCGATCGGTGGCTTCTAAAACCGCATTCAATCGATTGGAATTATTCTCATCGGGCGAAAACACGCGGAAATTCTGGTTGGCTTTGTTTTGCACCATCACATCTCTGAGAAACTTGCCTACAACGCGAGTGGATTCCGTTTCGACCTGTCCAGGTGCATCGACTGGAACAGCATATTTTTCAAATTTGGGCAGATTCAAATCTCTGAGCAGTAATCCACCATTCGCATGGGGATTTGCACCCATTCGGCGATCTCCCTTGGGAGTCAGTTCTGCCAATTCTGGAATCAGTCGACCCGTTTCATCAAACAATTCTTCAGGTTTATAACTTCGCATCCAGTCTTCCAACATGCGAAGATGATCGGGCTTACTTGCCATTTCAGCAAGCGGAACTTGGTGCGCGCGGTACGTATTCTCAATCTGCACCCCATCGACGATTTTAGGCCCTGTCCATCCTTTCGGCGTTCTCAAAATCAGCATTGGAAACTGAGGGCGCTCTTTGAATCCATGCGTTCTGGCTTCGCGTTGAATCCCTTGAATTTCCTGCCCAATTTCATCCAAGGTCGCTGCCATCAATTGATGCATCGTCTCCGGATCGTCACCTTCGACAAAATAAGGCTTGTAGCCATAGCCGATAAAGAGATGTTCTAATTCTCGATCGCTGAGCCGCGCCAAAACAGTCGGATTTGAAATCTTGTAGCCGTTGAGATGCAGAATCGGCAACACTGCACCATCACGGGCTGGGTTCAAGAATTTATTAGAATGCCAACTGGTCGCCAATGCGCCTGTTTCAGCCTCTCCATCGCCGACTACGCAGCAGACCAATAAATCAGGATTGTCGAAAGCTGCACCGTAAGCATGAGCGATCGAATATCCTAATTCTCCGCCTTCATGAATTGACCCAGGCGTTTCGGGCGCAGCATGACTGGGAATTCCACCAGGATAGGAAAACTGCGTAAACAGCTTATCCATGCCTTCTGCATCTTGAGTAATGTGAGGATAGAATTCGCTGTAGCTTCCTTCAAGATATGTATTGGCAACCATCCCAGGCCCCCCATGTCCTGGACCCGCAATGTAAATGCAATTGAGGTCGTAGCGACAAATCAAGCGATTGAAATGAGCATAGATAAAATTCAAACCCGGCGTTGTTCCCCAGTGTCCAAGCAGTCGGGGCTTAATATGTTCAATCTTTAAAGGTTGTTTGAGTAAAGGATTATCTCTGAGATAAATTTGTCCAACTGAAAGATAGTTGGCAGCAGACCAATAAGCATTGATTTTATGCAGTTCTTCCGAACTCAAAGGACTAGAAACGGATGCCGAATTTGCAACTGTCATAAAGATTTTCGCCAATGAATCGCGCTTCATCTTGGAAAATATGGCGCGATTCTGTCTCTGTCGATCGATAGAACTTGATGACTGAGAGAAAATTTCGGCTAGTCAAGGGCGTGGAATGTGGGGTGTGGGGTGTGAAGGAATGGGAGAAATAGGGAGATAGGGAGCAATCTCAGTCTGGGTTCTCCCTACTCCCTATCCCTTATCAGATTTGTCGCGGTAAACGCCTAGCCTGGCTATACCTCAAAGATTGCACCTCTTTGAGTCAAATCTCGCTTCATTTCTCTAGAAAACCAGCGAGGCTCGTTAAATCGAGTCCGCTCTACATTTGCACCGATCAGATTGGTATCTGCAAGCACTGCACCTCGCAAATCTGCACCACTCAGATCTGCTCCGTATAGGCTAGCACCGCTCAAATCTGAATTCGTCAGATGTGCCCGGCGCAAAGTTGCATAGCTTAAATTCGTTTCGCTGAGTTTTGTTGCAGTTAAATCAGCGCTCGTCAACGTCGATCGACGCACATCTGCAAAACTTAATTTTGCTTGCGTCAAGATTGCACCTGTTAGATTTGCATTATCTAACGTCGCATTCACTAAAATCGCGCCAGATAAATCGGCGTTGATCAGAGATGCACCCGTGAGCGTTGCGTCAGTCAGGTTAGCTTGACTCAGTTTACTGCTGATCAGTCGAGCGTCCGTAAAGTCTGCGCTGATCAGGTTTGCACCAATGAGCGTCGCTTCGATTAAATCTGCATTTGTCATGTTTTTCGATCGCAGATCAATCCCGCTTAAGTCTGCTTCCGAAAAGTCTTGCAGCGGGTTCAATCCAGCGATCTGTGCTAAATCAAAAAAGTCGTCGGTATCAGCGGTCTTAACTTGCTCGATTAAATTCAGAAGAAGTTGAAGCGAGTGATCTTTGGTCATCATATATGCCTTGCCTAACTGAGACCATGTGGGGACATCTGGACGTTGCCCAGTTAGGAATACAAAACAGCCTTTACGAATTTCGTAAGAACCGAATGACAATTTGAGAGGATTGTCGGTCTCAGCGAAGATAGAAACAATCCTGATATCAGCAGACGTTAGGAATTACATTGTAGTATAAATTTTACGATCGCACATGTAGGGCACGATCGCAATTCCGGATTACTCCTCAGTCCTCTGGAATAAAAAGCTTAACGTCGATTTGCGTTGTGCTGATGAAGTTCGATTAACCGCTCGATAATTGCTCGCTTGTTGCTGCTGAGATTGTTCGGAATCAGCGCTTCTCGACTCGCTGGGCTAGTCGTCACACCTGATATCTGCTCATCGTCAGAAGTGATCGCGATGGAAGCAGGGTGACCGTTTGAGTTAGAAGAAGACATAAGTAAACTGGGGGTTGATGAGCTGCAAAAAAACGATTGTGAAACACTAGAGGATTATTCGATCCTCAGGTACATGAAGTACATGCCTCTGATACCGCCACTATAGCTCTTACGACCAGAAAATCGCATGACCTGAGTAGACGACGCGCTGATGCCTGGGTTCAGAATAGCATCGCTCTTAGGAGAGTGTAACTGCTATACGAAACTTTTATTTTGAGATGCAGGTCTACTTCTCAGTCAGTGACCAAGACCCATCCCACTGTTCCGGAGGGGGAGTTGTCAGCCAATGTTCACACCGCTTCATATGCAGTAATGCTGCTTTATCCTGTTTGTCGATTTCTAGAACAGAAGCAAACTCAGCAACGGCAAAGGCGAATTTGCGATCCAAGTAATGCTTTCGTGCCAAGTGATAATGCTCAATCACTCGCTTTTTCTCATCTGAAATCTGGTCAGACTTCAGCCCAACGAGTTCGTAGACTGCAACAGGTTTGTTTTTGCCTTTGACTTTAATAAAGTCGAGTTCTCTTGCCCAAACGCGATCGGCACAAGGACGATAGGTGCTCTCACTAATCACAATATCGGTTCCATAGATTTTACTCGCGCCTTCGAGCCGCGATCCGAGATTCACACCGTCACCGATCGCAGTAAATTCCATTCGCTTACTGCATCCGATGTTGCCACTGATCACGGTGTCGGAGTTGATACCGATGCCGATATCGATCGTTTGTTCATTGCGACCATGCCGCAATTTATTGAATGCGGCTAATCGCTGGCGCATTTCTAATGCGGTTTGAACTGCCATCCATTCGTGGTCATCCAAAGGCAAAGGCGAGCCAAACACTGCCATGATTGCATCGCCAATATATTTATCGAGAATGCCTTTGTGCATGAACACGGCTTCAACCATTGACTCGAAATACTGATTGAGCATTTCGACCACTTCTTCTGCTTTGAGCGTTTCGGTCAAGGTTGTATAACTGCGAATGTCTGAAAACAGAACCGAGACATCTTTGCGATCGCCACCCATTTTTGCGGCATCAGGATTTTCTAAAAGCTGTTCTGCGAGTTCCTGAGTCATGTAGCGATACATCGTACTTTTCAGCCGCTTTTCATCGCTAATGTCATCCATCACAATCAGCGCACCTGACACTCGCTGAGCATCAGTCGCATCTGCGATCGTATTAATCGACAAGTTAATACTATGCTGCTCTTCGCCTCGAATCGGCTGCAAGGTCTGATCGGGATAGTACTGCTCTCGACTGCGAGCACTGATCGATTGATTAAACCAATGATAGAAACTACCTTTTTCGAGTTTGATTAACTTCGTAATTGCTTGTCCTTCGATCGCGTCTTCTTGCTGTAATCCCAGGAGTTTCTTGGCGCTGTCATTTGCCGCAATGATATTTCCTTCTTTGTCGGTTGAAATTACGCCATTGGTCAGCGATCGCAAAATGTCTCGCTGCATTTGTTCTTGCTGCTTCACCGTTTCAAACAGTTTGGCATTCTGGAGCGCGACCCCTGCCTGAATGTTGAAGGTTTCCATGAATTCCTGGTCGCTGCGGTTGAAGCTCGCTCTCCAACGCTCTGGAGCTTGAGGAAAATCTTCGGGGCTGTAAGGCGGGAATTCGCCTTTTTTCGTTTTGTTGACGAGCTGCGTGACTCCAATTAATTCTCCGTCTGCGTTGCGAACGGGCATACAGAGAAGGCTACAGGTTCGATATCCGTTCGCTTGATCCGTTTTCTTAGCCGTCTCAGCGCCTTCTCGATTGTATAAATCAAACGGAATGTTGATGACTTCACCGGATGCCGCAACTTGTCCAGCAAATCCAACGCCGATCGGTAAGCGCAATTCTTTCATGGCTCCGTCAGCAGTGGGAATGCGTGTCCAAATTTCATTGCGATCGCGATCGATTAACCACAACGTACTGCGATCGGCATTCATGAGCGCTTTCGCTTCGTCCATGACTCGTTTCAAAGTGTCATCAAGGTCTAAGCTACTTTGGCTGAGAGATTGAGTCGCTTTGATCAGGGCATTTGCTGCGCGTTGTTTTTGGGTGGCGAGATAGAACGATCGCGAAGATTCCAGAATTAGCCGAATCGATGGAGCGAATTCTCGGAAAACTTCTTCGTCATAGGTGGTGAAGCCTTCTAGAGCAATGATTTCATCGAGGGGAAGTGTGCGATCGCATTTTGGACGGAGTTTATTAATCAATTGCACGACTGCAACGAGGTTTCCCTGCTCGCCGAGCAAGGGCATTGTCAGCATTGTGTAGGTGCGATAGCCAGTTTTGTTGTATTGAATTTTGGCTTGCGTGGAGCGGGGATCGTCGAAAAAGTCGTAAGGGATATTGACGGGACGTTTGAACGTTGCAACTTCTCCAGCAATGCCTTGATCGGCGGGAAAGCGGATTTCATACGAGCGTCCTGATCCTTCATTCACGGTGGTATGAAGCTCATTTTTCTCTTCGTCGAGAAGATAGATCGTAGTGCGATCGGCGTTGAGCAGTTCTCCCGTTTTCGCTGTGATCGAATTGAGCATTTCTTCTAAAATCGCGTCAAACCCTTGCGCGTCGAGCATTGAGAGGGTTTGATTGACGATTTTTAATTTGTGTTCGACTTCGTGAACAACTTCTTTGAATTTGTCCTGGGTGAGAGGAGCAAGAAAAGACGAGAATTTACCTTTCGGCGCAAGTCCGCCTCCCGAAGTGACTGCAAGACTAGAGTCGAGTTTTGGAGAATCGACCGAGATTGTAATAGTTTGAGGGTCTTTTTGCAGTGAGCGGGGCTGGTCGGGCAGATGCGAAGAAAGGGAAGTCATAGTCGGTGCAGGATTCAGTTAAAGGGACTTATAACAGGCACATTGAATTGAGCACTCAATGAACCTACGCAATCTGAAAGAGCAAGACGGTCGAACCGATCCGTAGACTTCTTCCAGAGTTCCCTAAAGCTGAAGTTTTGATGCTGTAAGCTCAAGTTTTCTTGACCGAGTCAGATTGGGCAGACTAAGCAACTGAACTCTAAAAAGACTGAATTTATTTATGCAGAGAGGGATTTTGAGGACTTGGAAAGACGATCGAGGATTTGGCTTTATTGAATCCAGTGTGGGTAAGCGACGGATCTTTCTACACATCACAGCAATTCGAGAAAGTTCTTACCGTCCTCAAGTTGGAGATGTAATTTACTTTCATCTTGAACGAGACGAACAAGGAAGATTACGCGCCTCTAACGCTTGGTTCGAGACAGATAGACCGAAACCTCCAATCCAATCTCCGGTCGTGTCAAAAAAAGCACCTAAATACCAAAGTTCATTTTCACCTGCACCCGCTTTGCTCTCGATTCTGCCGATGTGGGGAGCGTTCGATTTTATGTTCAGAACTCGCAATGCGTTTCCAGCGTTAGCTTACATAGCGCTTGGAATTCTGACATTTCTGCTGTACCGCGAAGATAAAAATCGCGCTGTCTCAAAAGCGTGGAGAATTCCAGAGGCTCAGTTGCATCTGTCCGAATTGTTTGGCGGCTGGATTGGGGCACTAGTCGCGCAGCAAGTTTTTCGACATAAAACTCGTAAAACTTCTTATCAATTGGTGTTTTGCTCGATCGTTGCTCTGCATTCGATCTTCTGGTTCGACTGGCTTTTTCTAGGAAGAAACCTGGCTAAATCATTTATGTAGCAATATTTAATCGAGCGTTATTGCATCCGCATTCTCACACTAGCTTTCCTCTTGGTTTTCAGGAGGAGATTCAGGTTCAGGCAGTTCTAACTTCTCAAGTGGGGCTTCGGGTTGCGTGAGTTCAAGGGCTTCTTTTTCCTCGGTCGCTAGTTCAAACTCCGCCGCTTGTGCTTCCGGTAATGCTTTTTCAACTTGAGCAGGCAACTCTAACGGCTCAGGTTTCGCGAGTTCAGGCAGTGCAACCAATGGTTTCTCGACTTCTTTGACCGTAATCGGAATCTGTAGCGGTTTGAGTTCTTCGACCCAACAAGACGCGATCGGTA
Organism: Leptolyngbya sp. GGD; assembly: GCF_026735145.1. NCBI lineage: Bacteria > Bacillati > Cyanobacteriota > Cyanophyceae > Leptolyngbyales > Leptolyngbyaceae > Leptolyngbya > Leptolyngbya sp. GGD. The sequence goes on along the minus strand of NZ_JAPQKE010000004.1, from coordinate 376,013 downwards.
AAGTCTGATCTAAATCGTCTAGCGCACGCGGAATCACCATGACTGAATGTAATTCGCCGACTCGCTCAGCTTCTTGCATTCCAACATCAACCGCCATCGCGACATTCGCAACCGTTCCCCGAACGATCGCAGTACACAGACCATCTCCGATCGTGTGATAAGCAGTCAAAGTCACATCTGCCGATTTCAACATCGCATCGGCTGCGGCTACCATCGCTGGAAAACCACGGGTTTCAAGCAATCCGACCGCCATATTGCGAAATTGACTTGTGCCTTGATTGCCGATCATCGCTGCGAGTTTGCTGCCGATCGGTAAAACTGCATCTAAATTTGGCATCGGGCGAGGAATGACGATCGTCGAAACCTTCATGCCAAATTGCTCCACCAAATCGGCTCCGACTTCAACGGCAAGTCGTACATCGGAAATGCCGCCTCGAACCACAGCAGTACAGTAGCCACCACCAATCATTTCGTAACCGACAAGCGTCACCCCGGAAGACTTTAACATCATGTCAGCCGTACCCACGATCGCGGGGAAGCTTTGGGTCGAAACGAGACCAAGGGCTGAGTCAACGTAGGGATCTTGGCGGTTCATGGGCACTGAGGCAACAATATCACTCTCATCTTAACGTTACGAATGATTTAAAACGATTCGGGGTTGAGTTTTCCCATTTCCCAAGTAGTGTACGTTCCGATCGGACTCCAGATTAAGTATGGCAGCAGTAAAAGCCCGGCAGTAGTTGAAACTGGGAAAACCAGAACCGCAAGGAATAAGCCGAGCAGAAATCCAAGTCCACCTATGATCGTGCCGTTTCGCAAACTATGAGTCCACAACAAGACAGGAGAATAGGCAACGATTACAGCTTCAACCAGAATATAAAGTGCCATGGTCTGCCAGCTTTGGGTCATTTCCCAAACAATGTAGGCTGACCATGCGCCACAGATAAATACAATTGTCCAGATCAGCGGAATTGCTTTTTCAAAGGTCAGCCATCTTGGACGCTGTAAGCGATTGAACCATTTGACATCTTTGGGGCGGAGAAAGCTGCTCCCTAACGCAATCAAAAATGTGACCCCACCAATGACTAACCACGAAGGAAGCATAATTTCTCGCTCTAAATCTATTCGATTAGTATTGTGTCAGAGGGGAGACTCAGAGAACTCGATCGTGAGAGTGAATTCTGTTTGCTCACTCGAATGCGATCGACTTGTTCTCCCTGAAGCTCCGATATCTAGGAGATTCAGGGAAGAGATTTTAGCAATTACAAATGAATGTAATTTATCGAACCCCTGGATTAGCCGAAGCTCGTGGCGCTAAATTCGCCAATCTCGATTGCAAGTCAGGAGTCAGAATCAGTTGATCAACGGCATGAATCGTCCCGTTTTCAGCCGAGATATCTGCTCCAAGCACACGAGCATTCCCAACGGTCAAAGCGCCTGCACCACCTTGAGCCGTCAGCGGATTGCCTGCAAGCGATCGCACTGATTGCTGCGCTAAATCACTCGATGAAACTTTCCCTAGCACAACATGATTTGCCAGCACTTGCGCCAACACATCTTGATTCTCAGGTTGGACTAACGCCTTAAAAGTTTCAGCCGGAATTGCTGCTAATGCTTCATCCGTCGGAGCAAATACCGTGTAGTCAGAACTTCCTGCAAATTGTCCAGCGAACGTTCCTTGGGATTCTGCCACCCGTAAAAGCGCATTGAACAATTCAAATGAGCGATTGGTACGGACAATTTGATCGATCGACTGATTTTCTGAACCTGAGAAAGCAGAGGAATTCGTTCCAGTGTTACCTGTCGGCGAGGATTCACCCGTGGGTCGATTTGCAGGAGTGACGACACCGGGAACACTTTGATTTTGATCGCCCGGAAGATTCTGATTTGGGGAAGTGTTAGGAGCACTTTCGCGATCGTTGGAGGGAGTCGTTTCGCTGTTCGGGGCAGTTTGAACTGGCGGAACACCTGTATCGCGATTGGCGGGAGGAGGAGATTGGGGAGCGTTCGCTGGTGTATTCGCAGGGCTAGGAGTGAAATCGCTTTGCGCTAATGAAGGTAAGGCAATACCGAAACTAAAACTGAGGATGCCAGCCGTTAGAAACTTAAGAGATGGTTTCATTGTTAGTAATTTTGAACACTTCGCTTCATACCCTAAGCAAGAATTCGCACGTTTTCGTCCCCCCAATGAACTACGCCGATCCTCTTAATTAAGACTGTGCGATCGTGAATATTTAACCCGACTCTAGAACGATTACAGTAAGATCAAATCACTGAATTACAAGATATCTATGACGACTGATACTGTTGTTCGGCTATTACAAAAAAGTTTTCGAGTGACGCTTGGCGCAACCGCTTCACTCGTCGAAATCCTGCAAGATCCTCAAAGACGGGAAGCAAATTTAACGAAACTCAAGACTGATCTAGAAGAACTGACGCAGGAATGGGCAGAAAAAGGGGAAGTGACCGAGATCGAAGCTCGGAACTATGTTGATAATTTCATTGCTCAAAAACGCAGTGAAATGAGTTCTGCATCGACAACAGTGCCCACAACCGCAACCGAGGTTAAACCTGCATCACCTGAAGTTCAACTTGAATTACAAGAGCTAACCGCACAGTTAGCCGCGATTCGGGCGGAAATCGAAAGATTGAGAACGGAAGAACATCGGTAGTTTTTTGTGAGATGTTTGGGGATTGATTTAGCCTGGAGTGCAAATCCGAGCGGTTTGTGCTGCTTGGAATTTGTCAATCAGGAATTGGTTGTGTGTGATCTGCGTCGGGAAACTACGATCGCTGATATTTTCGATTGGCTCGATCGCTATTGTCCGACTGATGGAATTGTTGCAGTTGATGCTCCCACCCTGATTCCAAATCAAACCGGGAGCCGCGTTCCCGATCGCTTAACGCACAAGTATTTTGGCAAATATCATGCGGGAGCTTATCCGGCAAATTTAGGTTTAGCATTTGTCGATCGCACTTTAGAAGTCGGTCTAAGTTTAGAAGCGCGCGGATTTGAACATGCGCCAACGATTAAAGCTCAAGTGCCAGGACGCTATCAAATCGAAGTGTTTCCGCATCCAGCTATGGTTCATTTGTTTGGGTTAAATCAGATTCTGAAATACAAAAAAGGAGCGATCGGCGATCGCAAACTGGGATTAGCAAAATTGAGGCAATTGATCTTAGAGAAATTACCTCACATAGAACCGCGATTAAACATTACAACGCTGCCTGAAATTCCAACTAAAGGCACTGATCTCAAAGCATTAGAAGACCAACTGGATAGTTTGATCTGTGCTTATGTTGCTGCGTATTGGTGGTATTGGGGAACTGAAAAGAATTTAGTTTTGGGCGATCGAGAATCGGGCTATATTGTAGTACCCACAGCCATTTGAGTTATGTTTGCTGCATTGGTGCGATCGCGAAAAATCTGTCTCGGTTTAATGGGATTCGGAGTACTGCACTTAGGTTTGATCACATTGGGACTACCGAGTTGGCAATGTCCGATTCGACATGGGTTAGGGGTGCCTTGTCCGGGATGTGGATTGTCTCGCGCGACGATCGCGCTGATGCAGGGACACGTTCATCATGCGCTAGAAATTCATGCGTTTGCACCGATCGTGTTGCTCAGTGGCGGATTGATAATCAGTGCGATCGTGTTACCTCACTCAAAACGCTCAACACTCGTTCAACTCTTGGAGCAATTAGACTATCGGCATCGTTTGACGATTCTATTAGCAGGGAGTTTCTTAGGCTATTGGTTAGCTCGATTGTTGTTTTCTAGAGACGCACTTTATCAGCTCGTCATGTAACAAATTAGACATACAGCAACATACGCTCTGAAACTACATCAAATTTCTCTCGGCGATGATGAAGTAGTTTAAACAACACGGTCAAGTTAGCACTTATATGGTTTTATTACTAAATAGTTTGCTTGAGGAGCGTGTGAATGGAACCTTTAATCGGGCTAATTGCCATTGTTGCGTCGATTACAAGTTTGGTGTGTTTGATTCTTGTTCTGATCAAACTCTTTCCTGATAAGGGTGTAGGTTGGGGAATCTTTGGGATTATTTGCGGGATTTATACATTCATTTGGGGCTGGCAGAACGTCGATCGCCACAACCTCAAAAACATCATGATCATTTGGTCAGTCGCGATCGCTGCGAATATTCTCATCCGTATTCTGGCGCGCGGTACTTGAGGACAGTAATTCTCAACTTGAAGTTAAGGGGGAAGGTCTGCCCCTTTTTTTGTTGCTAGGATGAGTCACACGGATTCCAGAGGAAGAATTAAGTGATGCTCGAACTGGCAAATACACTTTCCACATCATTACAGGGTCAGACCATCCAAAATCGAGTTCGCGAAGTTGGAATTAACCCAAATTATTGGTACGCCGTCGCTTGGGCGCATGATTTGAAAGCCGGAAAGATTTTACCCATCCGCATTTGGAATCAATCGATCGCGCTGTATCGTGATTCTCAAAACCAAGTGCAAGCCGTCGAAAATGTCTGTCCCCACAAAGGCGTTGCGATGGATAAAGGCAAAGTGCAAGGCGATGCGATCGTCTGTGGCTACCACGGTTGGGAATTTAACGGACAAGGCGAATGTGTTGGAATTCCCTACTGGAATCAAGGGCAAAAGCTTCCCTGCGCTCAGATGAAACCCTTTGCCGTTCAGGAAAAATATGGCTTGATTTGGATTTTCCCCGGCGATCGTGCTTTAGCTGCAACCCAGTCCCCTCCTCAAATCCCTGAATACGACGATCCGAATTGTCTGATGATTCCGCTTGGGGCTGCGTTCAAAGCCCACTTCTCGATTTGCAACGAAAACACGATGGATGTCTTTCATGGCTACCTCCATCAAAATTTACAAGGCTGGTTTGATCCTGTCCTGATCAAGCTTGGCGAAACTGAAGAATCGATCCTTGCGGAGTACCGGGTTTCTTATCGCGGGTTGCTCACAAAGCTACTTGGATTTAGCAAAGATGGCGGCATTACAACCAAGACAATTTCGATCGATTATCAGTATCCAAATTACATTAATAAACTCGAAAACGTCTCCTCACTCTACTTGATGCGACTGCCCATCTCCCGAACCGAGAGTCGATCATTTGCATTGTTCTTTTTGCGACTTCCGATACCAACCTGGTTGCTCAATCCACTCCGTCGAGCATTGCAGCCGCTAATCTTACATCTATTGTTCTTGCCATTCCTGCATCAAGATATTGAAATGATCGAATCCGAGCAGGAAAACTATCTCAAAGATCCTCAGCGCCGCTATGTTGAAGTGAATCCCGCGATTATTGCCATTCAGAGATTGATTGTGAAGCAGTACGATCGCTATCGGAACACCGATCAATAACAATTTTCTCCTTTCATTGCAAAGTACTGCGATCGCGTGAAATTCGATTTAAATCCTTCTACATTAACAAGGAGCCTCTAAATTTTGTAGCGATCGTAGCCATCTCTAACTTGGGTCGGTTGCAACAAAATAGGCAACAGCGTAAATCGATCGTATAGTCCAATTTCCAACACTCCATATGAGACACCAAGCATTGACTTTCACAAATTGGCGGCGTGGGATCGTCGCCATGATGTTAGCGATCGCCTTATTCATTAGCGGCTGCACAGCAAAAGAACCTTCTCGTTTTGCAGAAGCCCAGAAGGAAAGTAACCAACCCGGTGTCGTTGCAGTCAAGAAAGATGCAACCCAAGGCAGCCAATTTAACAAGTATTTCCCGAAACCGGGTGCAGGATATGAACGGGTTTATACCCAAGAGAAAAAAGGATTTGCTGAAGCCAAATTGAAGAAAGACGGAAAAGATTTGGCAATGTTGTCGATCTCGGATACCTCCAGCCTGCCCGCTGCTGCTGCAAAGTATCAAAACACAACTGAGAAGATTAACGGCTTCCCCGCCATGACGATGGGAAATACCCAAACGGGAGTCTTGGTCGGCAAGTATCAAGTTAAAGTGCTATCGCGTGATCCTGCCTTTACGAAAGCCGATCGCGAACAGTGGATCTCGAAATTCGATCTCAAAGGACTCTCTCAGCTAAAAAGCTAAGACGAGCCTTGCTTCTGAAATTTTCATCATAGGTTGTTTATGAGTAAACCGATTTTTGAACTGGTAGACGAACTTCCCACCGGGGGCACGACGGTCAAGGCTTTACATGCACTGGACTTTCTCGTTCCTGGACAATGGCAGAATCTCACTGGGTTCACCAATACCATTCGCGTTGTCACAGGCGAAACCGACGAGAGCATGATTCAAGCGATCGGGGAACGCGCTGTGTATCTCTACAACGACGAATCCCAAGGCTATCAGCGGGCAATGTGGCTTTACCAAACAGTCGATAATGCCGCAGGTGCGCTAGGAGCGGCAGCGCTGGCAAATAAAGTCGGTCAAGATATCTCTTTCTTGGGCTTTTTGAGCAATCTCACTCCGAAACCCGAAAAAGCCCAAAGCATCGATTTATGCGTCAAACTCGTCGTCGAACTCGTTGCCTTCTGCCAAATTAATGGAATTCCAGGCGACAGCATTGGAGATTTTCTCGCGTCTTTAGGAGACTACAGCGGCGAATCGCTGATGCGGATGGCGGCATTGGTCAGTTTTGACGGATTGATTCCTTTAGGGGGCGATTTTATCCAGAAGGGGCTGTCTACGATTAGCAATACCACCCCTCAAGAATTGGAGAAGAATCAATCCTTCAGCAGCGTCCAATCTTTGATCCCTGGCAATGATGCGGCTGGCAAACTAGGATTTATTGGACAGAGTTTTGATTCGGTGAAAGGTTGGATGGGCGATTTTGTCTCTTCCCGCAATTTGAGCCAGCAAACCCTACTCGATCGCGTTCGAGGGGTTGTAGACGTTTCTGCTGACAAACTCGACTATGTGGGCGCATTTCTCGATGTTGCCGTGAAATACTACACCCACACGGGAACGCAAACTCTTGCACGCCGTCTTGTAGAACGGGCAGTCGCAGAAATCTAGGGGGATTGACTTCCTCAGAAATAGCGATCGCACACCGAATTGCGATCGCTGTTTTTTTTGGATTTCTATGAGTCCTGATAAGCTGTTATCACGTCTTAATAATTTGAGACATGCCAATCAGAATTGCGCCTGATTTATGAGCGAAATTCATCATAGGCAAATATACTGTTGAGTCAGAAGCAAATTGCGAACGTCATGCAGGTGAGAGGAGTAAACTGTGCAAGTTGTTAAGGAATATGTGCGGCGTTGGTATGAAAGTGAACTCGACCCGGATGAGTATCTCTGTCATCAACGCCAGGGAAACATGGTGGAAATTGAGGAGGCTGAAACCGGGAAACGACGCACAGTTCTAACGTTTTGCACGAACGATGTGCTGGGCTTGACTCAAAATGAAGCGGTGAAGCAGGCTGCGATCGATTCGATTTTTCAATACGGCACGTCAAACAGTTCAACTTCGGTGTTGAGTGGTCGCATCGATTTGCACCGCCAGCTTGAAGATGAGGTCTCGAAATTTAAGCATTTGCCTCATACGCAGCTTTTTCTCAATGCTTGGATGGGAATGCAGGCGTTGATGGATGCGTTTTGCCATTTAGCGATTCCGGTTCCAGGGTTTGAACATACGCGCGAAACTCTGATCATGACGGATGTGCTAAATCACGGCTGTATCGTGTCTGCTCTGGCTCATGCGGGAACTCGTTCTGGGAAACTTTTCGGCTATAGTCCCAGAGTGCGAGTGAAAGCGTTTCGCCATTGCGATATGGAAGATCTGGCGCGTAAGTTAAAGCGCTATGCTCAGCCGGGCGATCGCATTATGGTCGTGTCGGATGCAGTATTTTCAATGGATGGCGATATTGCTCCATTGCCAGAGATGATCGAGATTTTGTCGAATTATCCCGATAGTACGCTGCTGATGGACGAAGCGCACGCAACAGGAGCGCTCGGTAAGACAGGACGCGGAATTTATGAGCATTTTGGCTTGAAGCCACAGGATGCGATCGATCGCGGGATTAATCCGTTAATTCTCTCGACGTTTGCAAAATTCGGCGCTTCAGTAGGAGCGGCAATCAGTACGCATGTGGCGGAGTTGAAGCCGTTGATGAACTGTTCGCCGACTTCGATCGGGACTTGTTCTTTGGCTCCACCTTTGACGGCTGCTGCGTTGCAGAGTTTCCGGGAAGTCCAGAAGGAGCCTGAGTTGGTTTCGCGGTTGCAAGAAAGCACGCGGTATTTGCGATCGCGCTTGGCGGCTCAGGGATTTGAAGCGATCGGGGAAACGAATGTGGTTCCAGTCTTGCTTCCGCCTGAGATGAATCCGAAGATGTATGCGCGGGAGTTGCTCGATTTGGGAATTTGGGTGTCTCCGATCTGGTTTATTGCGAAGCCAAGAATTCGGATTACCGTGAATGCGCTGCATACTCGCGAGGAGATGGATCAACTCGTCGCTGGAATGGTGAAAGTGCGGGAGATGATGTACAAGCAAGAAGCTGCAACGATTAGCGCTTAGTTCAAAATTCTTGCAACGATTAAGCCCCTAGTTTTTCTAAAGACTGGGGGGCTTAGTTTTTGAATGATTTCAATCAATTCGGCTCCTGGGAGCACGAGTGGATCACACTCTACTTGGCTTTTTTACTTTTTCTAACATTTGCTGCGCAACTTGTACCGAGGGAGGCTTGCCATACTGCAATTTTAGGTTTTGCAGGGCACGGTTGGCGGCTTTTGTCACACTACCTGACGGACTCCGCAACGCTTGTTCCAGATACGGCAGAACTTCCTGAGATCGAATCGTTCCTAAAGATTGAACCGCATACACCCGAACTTTCACATCAGAATCATTGGTCAGTTTACCAAGCACCGGAATCGATCGTTCAACATCTCCCCGCATCGGATGAGCACTGACAATACGACCTAACGAAGTTGCGACGTGACTGCGCACGATAGCATCCGAATGCGTCGCATACTGCATGAGTTTTGCAAGATGCTTCAGGTCTTTCGATTGCCCCCAGGCAAGGATCTCCTGCGTCAAATCTTCGAGTTTGCCGTCATTCGGGCGTTTCGGGTCTTGAATGGTCGGTGGAATGATAATCTCCGCAATTGCAGCTCTCGGTTCGAGCAACTCTTGCCGAGCCGGATCTTGAATCACCGGAGGAAGAATGATGTCTTCAACTTCATCTCTTGGCTCGATCTGGGTGTCAACGTCGATCGCTGGCGCTACAGGTTCAGAAATTAGCTCATTCACGGATTCCTCAGCCACAGTCGATTCAGGCTCAGATTCCGTCACTTCTGGAACACTCGGTTCAGGAATCGATTCTTCAGGAGCTTCAGAGACGACAGATTCAGGCTCCACTGATTCTGAAACCACAGGTTTAGGCGGTTCTGGAGGACTGGGTTCACTCACAGTTGGTTGAGTGATCAATTCGATCTCATCTTCTTGCTTGGTCGATTTCTCAAATCGAGCCACCCCAAAAATCACGCCGCTAATCACTGCCATGAAAGTCGCGATCGCAATTAAACTCTGAACCATAACCCCAATCCTTGCAATTCAGCCTTAATATTTTGTCTTATATAGGCACAATTGCTGGATTTTTTAACATGTCTGAATGGTTAGAGCATACGGTTCAAGTCGAAGTCGAACAGCCGATTGACCGAGTTTGGCAGCTTTGGGCAGATGTAGAGCAGCTTCCCAATTGGATGAATTGGATTACCTCGGTGCAAGTTTTAGAGAATCAGCCCGAACTCTCACGCTGGACGCTCTCAACCGCAGGATTGCAATTTAGCTGGAAGTCGAAAATTACCAAACAAATTCCCAATCAAATTATTCAATGGGAATCGATCGATGGTTTGCCCAATCGCGGAGCCATTCGATTTTACGATCGCGCGACCAGTACAATTGTAAAAATGACCATTTCCTACGCAGTGCCTGAATTGCTCGCGCGGGTGATGAATACACCCTTTGTCGGTCGTTTTGTGGAATCGACCATTCAGGCAGACCTCGATCGATTTCGAGACTATGCCATGCGTTAGCCGCGATTGCGTTCTAACAGAATCATCATCATCAAACTCAACAAAATTTGAGCCTGTTCGCGATCGCTGATTTGATCGACTTGATGAATGATAAATTTACGCGACCAGAACGTCGGGCGCTTAGATAATTTCATCACCGTTCCTGCACCCGGACGGTTCACAAGATAGGTCGGGTTGAACAAGTAACCCGTGAAAAAGTTGCCGAAAGGTAACTCAGACAACAATGAGTCGATCACCTTAATCCAAGGATTTTCTTCTTCGATCGTGAACACAATTTGATCACCATCAAACACATCAAAATGCGCCTTCCAAATCGATCGCAATCCCCGACGCTTGACGGCTCCAACGACCATGCCGCTGGGATCTGAGAAGTTATAGCGGGCTGAAAAATCGATAATTCGATCGGCTTTAATCGTGAAGAGTTCTTGCGATCGCTGGGTATCAGCGAAGACGTTGATCACTTCCTTGAGGCGGAAGAGTTGCTGACGCACATAGAAATAGGGGTTTCCTTGAGCGTCAGCGATCGTCATTTGAGGAGTCAGCGACCAGAATTTGAACGTTAGTTCTAAAGGGTATTGCATATTCAAAGATTGAGAAGACTGTGCCTAGTGTCCCCAAATTTCTCGATTCAAATCATTGAAAACCGTGCGGCTGAGATTTTCTCAAATCTAGAGAATAAATTGCTAGGTTGTACCTTTGAACAATCCCTGCGGACGGAACAACAACACCAGCACCATAATAAACAAGGCAAATCCGAGTTTGTATTGAGCCGTAAAAATGCGCGTATTGACGATCACATCGACGATCGGATTTCCAGCCCAAGGCGTTAACAAATCCGAAATTCCCGCACCAACTTCTTGAGCAATCCCAATCACCAAACCGCCCGCGATCGCACCGTAAGGATTGCCAATACCTCCCAAAATCACCGACGCAAACAACGGCAAAATCAAGAACCAGCCCATATTCGGGCGCACCGCTTCAACCAGTCCTAACATACTGCCGCCCAAAGCCGTCATACTGCCTGCAATCACCCAAGTCCAGATCACGACTTGATCAACATTGATTCCCGTCACTCGTGCTAAATCCAAATCATCCGCGACTGCCCGCATTGCCTTGCCGATTTTGGTGTTTTGCAACAGATAGTGCAATCCGGCAATAGCGACGATCGCTAATAAGATCACTAATATCCGGTTAAACGAGAGCGTAATTCCCAGAAACGATAAGGCTGGATTCACGGCAAGATTGTACCGTTGATTCCCACCGCCCCAAAACAAAATAATGCCGTTGCGAATAAATAACGCCAGCCCGATCGAAATAATAATCAAGGTAGTCGCTGTGGCGCGTTTCTGTCGCATCGGTTCCCAGAGTAGCTTTTCGCAAATCAGGGTGACTCCAACAGTCGCGATCGACGACAGAATCATCGCAATCCAAATATTGATGCCGAACGCATTCAATAACAGCGTGAAGTAGGCTCCCATTGTCATGAAATCGCCATGTGCGAAATTCGATAAACGCAGAATTCCATACGTCAGCGTCAGACCGACCGCAGACAGGGCGATAATACTTCCAACCGAGATTCCGTTGACAATTAATTGAGCCAATTGAGCAAAAAACGCATCCATTCGCGGCACTGATAACGCAATAACGCTAGATTGTGCCTGAATTAGGTGGCTTTGGAAAGCGTTCTGAAAAATTGGCAATAAAAAAGCAGTCCCTACCCGGTTTGGACTGCCCTTGTGTTAGACGATGAGCTTCTCAATCTGTTCATATCATGCCGTCTCAAAACGGCATTCACATCATCCTTAAGACTGATGAGAATGGGCATCAGTGGGAGGCCTGTATCGCAGCGATCGCAATTGCAGCAGGATAGATTTGATGTTCCTGTGCATGAATGCGAGCCTGCAATGCTTCGACGGTATCGTCTTCGAGTACAGGAACAGCGGCTTGTATGATAATTTTGCCGCTATCGACTTCTGGAACCACTAAATGAACCGTGCAGCCTGTGATCTTAACTTCTGCCTCTAGGGCTTGATGAACCGCCCGATTTCCTTTAAAGCTCGGCAACAAACTCGGATGAATGTTCAAAATCCGATTCGGAAAAGCATTGATCAATACAGGCGTAACAATCCGCATCCAGCCTGCCATAATCACCCATTCGACTTGATGATCTTTCAACGTGTTGACGATCGCTTGATCGAGGTCTTCTCGACTGTCGAATTCTCGATGATTCAGCAAAACGGATGAAACGCTGAATCGGTTGGCACGTTCAGCAACTTTGGCATCGGGATTGTTATAAATCACGACTTGAATGTCTGCATTCAAGTGCCCATCTTGGATCGATTGTGCGATCGCTTCAAAATTACTCCCACTGCCTGAAGCCATCACGCCTAATTTCAGCCGTGGGTGCGGTGGGAATTCAGAATGGTCAGGAGAAATCAGCGTAGCCATGAGAGCCATCTCGGAAAGTAGCGTCTCAGTTTACCGTGGTTGTTGCGATCGTATCTAGAAACAATTTCTTAAAACTTCACCGCTTCTGAACCAAGGCCGCAGACCGCTCGACTATCATTTGGCGCAAAAGGAGACCCCAGACGTGGAAGGGGTGGAGCAAATAAAGAGGGACGAACAGACTGACAAACCGTAGTCGATGCAAAATCAATTTTACGCTCAGTGCCTGTGACGACCACACTGATATAGCTTTTGAGATTGGCTTTTTTAGGACGCGCAATGATCGTGATTTGCTTCGGCTGAGTTTGAAGCTGATAGCGGTAGTTTGCAGTATTGTTCGTCGGCAATCCCAATTCTTCTAATGTCGTTGGAAATTTGCCAGATTCAACCGTCGAGAACAATGCGGATTGAGCTAACGCCTGCATCACGATGCGTCCTTCTGCTTCAGAAGATTGTGCAGCTTGAGTAAATTTTGCAGCATCTAACGGCTCGATCGCTCGATCGCTGACTTTCTGCATTTTGGTCTGATCGGTGAACTTTGTCGGACGTGGTTTTCCTGGATTCGTATCGCTCATTTGAATCTGCAGCGTTTGCGGATCCGGCAAATCCGCGATCGTCAAAACGGGTTCTTTCGCATCCGGAATCGTGATATCCAGATGCATCGGCTTTGTCGTTGCATCGACTTTATAGTTTACGGTCGTGCCTGCAAGCACAGTCGGCTCAGCGCCATTCATTCCAAATACCATAACGAGCTTCCCTTCTGGGGAAAATAAAAAGCTCATCGGATATTTGTCGTTAAATGTGCCTTGCCAGCGTCCAGCGATCGACGAAGTTTGCACAGCTTCTGTGGTCGGCAGAGCCATTACACTCTGCGAGATCAAAACGACACCGATCAATCCACTCATCCAGCCTATTGTTTTCATCATTCTTTTTCCCTAAACCGTTGCCTGCCCCCATCTGCGGAGGTCTCGATAGCCTTCCCGTTGCAGATTTTCCTCTGAACGGGCTTTGCCATCCAGATTGTACTTTCTGTAACCAACTCCGACCGGAAAATCCATCGCAACCCAAAGCTACAGAAGCAGTGTTTTAAAGGAATTGGATTGCGAAGTCAATCTAGAAGTTTTCGAGACTGTGATTTTTTCGTTAAAACGGCGGTTTTGTCTTCCACCGAGTTTTTTCGTTCCGAATCCAAATATATGAGCATACTATACGGAGATATTTTGATGTGATTATTTACATCCGTACATCAGTGCATGGAAGGAGTATTACAATGCTCAATCTAGCTCTTCTAAATCAACGAGGATTGCGTCTTCTAGCGGGTCGTAAGACTTGCGAAGATCTGTGTGTCAAGCAATGGACTCTTTCTCCTTCAAAGAAGTTCTTCTCTCCTTCAGCCATCTATTTAGACGGGGAATTACATAAGGTGACGGGTGTTCAAGAAGACACAACTTACACTGCTGAACTGCAAAGAGTTCAAGAGGGTGTGAAGGAATATGCGGCGACTATCGTATACCAATTGCAGGATGTGACAATTTACGATGGGTATATGTACAAAGGGGCAATGAAGTATCCGCTCACAACCGCTAAGGAATCCTTTTTTAGATCAGGAGAACTAGAAAATATTCCTGAAGCTGCTCTAGCCTGTACTTTTGTCGGCAATCTATATTTTGGTCATTGGGTCAGAGATGATTTAACCTTGACCTTGGCAGCGCAACAGTTTGCACAAGCGGTCAGAACCGCTCAAAAATTAACGAATCATCAACAGGAATATAGCCATCTTCTTAACATTCACAGTACTCCAGTGAGTAAAGCCAGAATTAAGGAATTGACCATTTTTGAAGATTTTGGACAAAATCAATATAAACGTGAACGGTATGAATACATCCGCTCTAAGTTCAGCAGCTTGTCTTCCCATCAAACGGTTGAAGGAGTCATGTTGCTGCGCGGAAATCCTAGAATCCAGCGACTCCTAGTCAATGAGAATCAGATCGCAGAATTCCTCAGAAATCAAGGTTTTATCATTGTCGATCCTGAAAAAACCTCTGCAACTGAGATTGTTCGCCAAACTCTGGGTGCGAAAATCGTGGTTGGAGTTGAAGGGAGCCAATTGGCACATGGATTATTCACGCTGAGGGAATCCGGGGCAATTTTAACGCTGCAACCTCCTTATCGATTTAACAACGTCTATAAGGAATGTGCAGATTGCCTAGGACTTAAATATAGTTTTGTGGTTGGCAACCAGGTGGCAAATGGATTTGAAATTAGCCTAGAAGACTTAGCCAGAACTCTTGATATGATTAGTGCTCGGAGTTAAATAAGCTATAAGACTCAAGATTGAAAGCATCGCACTCAGCGCGAATGCAGCCAATGTTTTGCATTGTCTAACTTCTGTCTTAAAGTAGTCCTATTCATTGGCTCGATCGTTATGCGTTCACCCCTTAACGCCAAAATTCCTAGTGATTCCAGATTTTCACGCCTGCTTGATCGAGATACAGTTGCAGCCTGGGTTTTCCTTGCTCCTGCATTGATTTTGCTCGGAATTTTCGTGCTGTATCCCATTGCATATTTATTTTTTCTGAGCTTTACGACCGATAGCTTTACACGAGCAGGAATGCGCTGGATCGGATTGCGAAATTATTGGCGATTGCTGCTCAGTCCCGATTTTTGGCAAGTTTTGGGGAATACGGTTTACTTTACGATCGCAACAGTCATCCCAAGTCTAGTGTTGCCGTTGGGATTAGCTGTGTTGCTAAATCAATCCATTGCGCTGCGAGGATTGCTCAGAGCCGCTTATTTCATTCCTTCGATTACTTCACTTGTTGCAGTCGGTTTAGGATTTCGCTGGCTCTTTCAAACCGATGGAATCGTGAATGATGGATTAGCAGCGTTAAATATTCCTGCGGTTCCTTGGTTGCAAGATACGTTTTGGGCAATGCCTGTCCTGATTTTGCTGAGTATTTGGAAGCAGATTGGATTCAATATGGTCGTGTTTTTGGCGGGATTGCAGACGATTCCGATCAGTCGATATGAAGCGGCGGAACTCGATGGAGCTAATGCTTGGCAGCAGTTTCGCTATGTGACTTTGCCAGGATTGCGTCCCACGATCGTATTTGTCACAGTCACCACGGCAATTTTCACGCTGCGAAGCTTTGAGCAGGTTTATGTGATCACAGGCGGTGGTCCCATGAATTCCACCAACTTGCTCGTTTACTTTATTTACGATCAGGCGTTCGCTCAATTTGATTTTGGCTATGCAGCGGCAGCGGCAACAATTCTGCTGATTGTGGCGTTGCTGTTGGTCTATTGGCAACTGCGATCGCTGCGTGAAGCGGAGCGACCGAATGAGGAGTGAAGTTGCTGAAGATTGTGAATCGATCGTCAATCGCTTTGATGTTGCGAAGTAGGGAGTGGGGAGAAACCAGATGCAGATTGCTCCCTAGCTCCCTATCAGATTGATTGGTGTGAACGACTCAATTAAGCGTCGGGAAACGTCTGCTTAAATTCGTCAATCAAAATATCCATTTCTTCGAGTGCTTGATTGACATCAATCCGCAACGTGCCTAAATTCGGTTGCTCCATCAGTTTCAGCAATGATTCTCGCTTACCTTCGATCAGTTTTATCCGTTCTTTAATTGTTTCTGCGTCCATTCCTGAAGCTCCTATTTATCGATCGTGTTCAATTGTTAAGCATTCTTCAATTTTAGTCAGATTTGCGAGAAAACGGGCAATTCCCGATGGGTTCTAACTTTGCGTATTTCTACCTTTTGGTAGATTAAATTTGTCTAAAAAAATACACCGAATCTTTATATAAAGCGTTAGGAGAAATCCGGTTGGCGGGTAAAGTAATGTGTACTGTCCCGATAGTATCCTCCTCCAAATAATTGGTATGACTAGAAAAAAACACCCCCCGGTCTGGATTGTCGTGTTAGTCTGTAGCGCTGCTGGTGTTGTGTTGGGCGGGTCTGCAAGTTGGGCAGATAGCAATCAGTGTATGCAGGAAAAAGTTGTTACTGATCAATGTCTGACTCAAGATCCGTTGAAGAAAACGAGTGAAGGAATGATTGCTGGAATGGTAGCGGGAGCGGGAGCCGCAGTAGGTGCGACTTGGAGCCAACGCAAGCGATCGCAAGAATAAAAATTTTTCCGATATATTGCCGCTTAAATTCTCCCGCTCATAGGAGATTTGGGCGGCTTCTCTGATTTGTAATCGGATCGCGCGATCGCCATCGAATTCATATTTGAGCGCAGTCGAGATTCAAACCAGAGTCCAGCTACGATAGCGCTTACGCCACAGACAACGCAGACGAAAGATTTCATCAAAACTGTCGTCTCATACTCCAGCAATCGACTCACAATCTGCAAACCCAATAAGAGAATTCCAAACCAAAACGCGCGACGTTTTCCATTGCTTAAACTGGTTCGCACAGATCCAAGTGCAAGTCCAATCAGTAGCACATTGAAGAGAATGGGCGCAAAAATCGGCAAGGGCTGAATGCGCAAATGCCAAAAATTGACGATCGTACTGAATCCAATGCTGAATCCAATTCCGATGGTATTAAAATTCATCGATCTGACGTTCCTCAGCATATAGAGCCACTGTCCGATCGCAATTCCTGCAAACAAGACAACACTCGGAAGTGATCGCCATTCTGGAATTCTGGTGTACCACGTCAGACTGCCATTCCAGACCCAATGAAACGAAAACCAGAAGAACAATCCGCCGAGAAATAACACGGCAAGTTGACGCGCGATCTGTTGAAATGATTTGCCAGAACTCCAAAGCGAATCATCATACGACCACAGCAATGCCGCTGGAAGAATGCTCAGGAGCGCAGGTAAAACACTTGCTTTTGTGACAATTGCCGCTAAGCTGCTCAACAATGCAGAATGAATCGCGAGCGCGCTGAGTAAAAAAATCGCCCTGGATCGACACCAATACGCCAACGGCAAAAACAGAATGGCAGACACGATCGGCATTTGCAATCCGATCATTTCGATGCCCGTGGGACTGAAATAAATTTGACTCCAACTTGTCCAGTAGCCAATTCCGATTAAAGCGATCGCCAAAATTCCTAATCCCTTGAGTCTTAAACCGTAAGCGATCGCTAAACATCCAATTCCCCAACCCAAAAATAGAGCAAATCCAGTCACGTACTGCGCCAGATTTGCCCCCAATGCAACTGCGCCAAAGAGCAGCAATATTTCCCCAAATCGCTGATACTTCGAGCGTTTCCAGAGTGCCAGTCCACCGCCATTCAGCCCAAAGAAGAGTCCGAGTAACAGCACGCTTCTGCCGAGGTGCGAAATCCCGTTCCAGTTTGCAACAATGAACGTGACGACACCAATTCCAATAAAACTCAACCCTAATCCTAATAAGACTAGAGTGAAGCGACTTGCGTGATCGACTTGATCGAACTGATAGCGATCGCTGAGTTTTTGAAATTGCGACTCGGAGATGTCACCATTCGCTCTCCAGTGCTGCGCCTCTTGCCGCAACTGTCGCCGAAATTTTTCAGAATGCATAAACCAATCGAGAAGAGTCAAACGAAACCGGGGAAATACGGGGGCTTCTCTCAGGTGAGGCGACCTGATCTCAGTAATCTCCTCAGATTATGGCATTTGAGAAATCGGGGTGGGAAAACTTTACGCGATCGTTAACATCGCAAATCTCGCAAACGCCCAACCCCTCACAGCAATGTCCTTGCAAGCAACATGACCGAGATCTGGTATAAGTAGCGATCGCAGTCTCTAAAATTTGTTGTGCAATCGTTCTTTGCCCTGCTGTTCGCGATTTTGATTCTGTTCGTTCCAGCACTCCCGACTCAGGCAGCGCAATTCGAGCGAACGCCTTTGACATTGGAATTATTGCAAGAACGATTGCGTACGCCAATTCCGAGTGAAGGAACGCGCATGGTCGATCTCAAACGCATGACGATCGATCTACGCCCCGAAAATTCAGCCTTCCGAGATCAGTTTTATCGACTGGTGCAAGCACAGCTTCAAACGCCAGGCGTGCCCGTCGGATTGGATTTAAGCAATTCAGTTATTGATGGAGACTTTACCACTAGCAAACTGGGATTGCGTGCGCCCCTGTATGACGGAGAAGCCTTATCTAAATTATTTACGCTGACTGAACAAGCGCAATTGAAACGCGATCGCCGACGCTTATATCGATTAAGCACCCTTTCACAGTCGCTTTTAATTACTCCAAAATCGGTCGAAACCGCAGCACCACTTCAACTGACAGTCTTTCGTGCGCCCTTGAAACTGGTGCAAACGCGAGTCAACGGCTTTGCCGACTTCTCGAATACTTTTTTCCTCAATCGCGTCGAAGCCCAAGGCACACAATTTCCCGCTGGAGCCGACTTTTCTCAGACTCGTTTTAGTCTCCCCATGAACTTTGCGAGTGCAAATTTTGGGCGAGAAGTGCAGTTCCGCAATGCGATCTTTTTTGCAAAATCAGAATTCAATCAAGTTCAATTTCGGGGCAATGTGAACTTTCAAGGTGCAGAATTCCAAAATACGGCAAATTTCAATCAAGCCACGTTCTATCAGCCTGCGAATTTTACGAAAGTGCAATGGCAAGGCAATGCCGACTTCGCTCAGACCCGATGGCGTGACCAAGCGCTCTTTAGTAAAAACAAATTTAGTCGATCGCTCTTTCTCACCGATGCCACGTTTGATCAAGCGGTCTTGTTTCGAGAATCTCAATTTAATGGATTCGCCAATTTACGCGGCGCAACCATTCTCGATCGTGCTGATTTTAGCTATTGCAGTTTCATGAATGGCACATATTTGAACGTTCCAGGGCTGCGATTCGATTCAGATAAAGCAAAAATTTTGGGCGACCCTGGGCAAATTGGGCGCGTTATTACCGTTCCAACCTTGCAAGGCAATGAGAATTTATTACGCGAATTGGTGCGAAATTTCCGCAAATTAGAACAGATCTCGGATGCGAATCAAATCGATTACATGACTCAGAGTTTGCGATCGCGCCAGCTTCAACGTCAACTGTTTGGAACCGATCTCAATACCGCCTCTCTACTCCAGTTAAAAAACATCGGATTTAGCGAAGTCCAAGCTGGTGCAATTATTCAACGCCGCTTAGAACAACCGTTTCGGAATTTGCCCGAATTACTCACACTCGATCCGGTTGGCATTGCCACTTACATTAATGTTCGCGATCGCGTGATTGCTGCTGATCCATTACCGCCCGTGCGAAATTTTTGGCGCAAAATTTCGACAGGAGTGCGTTGGCTGAGTTTAAATTCGCTGCTGCTTTTGACTCGAAATGGTACCAGTTTTTGGCTGATTTTCGGGGTCGGTTTAATTACAGTTGCGTACTTCAGTGTATTATTTTGGACTGTGGATCGCGCTCGAAGACGGCATCCAAAAGCAATTTTGCCGACCGTCCCTGAGATCATTTCCGTTCTCAGTTTCTCGATCGTGCTATTTTTACTCGGGTTGACCGCAATTTTTCAATCGGCTGACCGCCCGTTGATTACGCTCGTGTGGTGGTCGATTGTCGTGATCCCTGTGCCGTTGATTTTATTAGGGCTGCTCTATCGCCAAGGTCGCTATCACTCCTTAATGGAAACCAGCTACTTTGCAGAAGAAGGCACATTACGACAGTTGAGAATTTTAATCGGACGCTTGCCAACCATTCCGAGATATCCCTTATTTCGAGAACGCTATTTACCGCTCTTGTGGGATCGTCGGTGGAATTGGCTCAATTATTTCGACTTTAGCTTCAACAATTTTCTTCGCTTCGGATTTAATGATATTCGCGTTCGAGACGAGCATCTACCCAGCGTCGTGTCGATTCTCGTTTGGTATCAGTGGTCGCTTGGCACCCTGTACATTGCGTTGTTATTGTGGACTCTCTCACGGACGATTCCCGGACTGAATCTTCTGATCTACTTTAAGTAGAATAGAGCCGTAATTTTCTACTTTTGGAGGAGCCATTTTCAAAAAAAACGAGCCATTTAATTCTTTACTTCTAAAATCAATGCAGCCCTCGATCGCACAAATTTTAGAGGGCAAGCTAAAAAATCTGGCGTTGTCCAGTTTTAACAGACAAAATATGGGAAATATTGATAACATTCTGCTTTCAGCGATTGGCTCAAAGTAAGAGATCTTTCAATAAAAGCGCCCATTCGGGCTTTATTGCATACAATACAAAGTCCGAATTCCTGTGAGCGATTGTTTTTTGTCAAAAATTTTGGTGTGGTGAGGAGTCCTGTGAAAAGCGCGAATCAACGTTCTGTGAATAAGAAAGTTCAGCCGACAAAACCTGTGCAAAAGCCGATGCCCAAAGTTGCTTCAGCCCCAACTAAGCGCAAAAAGAAACCGGCTAAGCGATCGCAAGGAATGCGGCTGTTGTTTATGTTTCTTTCTTTGAGCGGCATTGCGATGATTTCAGCTACGGCAGGCGCATTGGTTGCCGTTTCTCTCGCCAGCACACCCTTAATGCAGCGGCAACTTTCTCCGGCAGAAGCCTCGATTTTTGGTAAGGGCGATCGCTTCTCGACCCGCATGAGTTTGCAACTGCCCGCCTTGACCCGTCCCGTCAATATTCTGGTCTTGGGCACCAAGGTTCTTACCAGTGATGTCAATAACGCTCCAGAAAATCTCAAGAAGCTCCCCTATCACGCATTGGTGAATTCCTTTGAGGGATTGACGGACACCATGCTCCTGCTGCGCTTTGATCCTGAAACAAAGAAAGTCGTCGTTCTCTCGATTCCGCGCGATACCCGCACATATATCGCTGACCATGGGATGACGAAGATCAATGAAGCGAATGCTTACGGCGGCCCCGCGCTCAGTGCAAAATCAGTGAGTGAATTGCTCGGTGGCGTGGGTATCGATCGATATATCACGATTAACGTCCAAGGGGTGCAAGCACTCGTTGATGCCCTCGGTGGTGTCACCATGCATGTCCCAAGAGACATGAAATACCAAGACGATAGCCAACGTCTTTACATTAATCTCAAAGCAGGCAGACAGCAACTCAATGGCGAGAAAGTTTTGCAACTCCTGCGCTTCCGGTACGACGAAAACGGCGATATCGGGCGGATTCAGCGCCAGCAAATGGTCATGCGAGCTTTGATGGAACAGTCTTTGAATCCTTCGACTGTTTCGCGGTTTCCGAGTCTCTTAAATGTGGTGCAATCGCACATTGATACAAATCTGACGGTGGAAGAACTAGTCGCTCTCACGGGCTTTGCGTCCCAGGTCAATCGATCGAATACGAAAATGCTCATGGTTCCGGGAGAATTCAGTTCGCCCGGTGAATATAAAGCGAGTTACTGGTTGCCTCATCCCGATCGCATCAAAGAGATCATGGCGCAGCATTTCAATTTCGGAACCTCGACCCTGGAGAGCACTGTACCTGCCGCAGTGAAAGTCGCGATTCAAGACAGTACCAAGCAAGCCAAAAGTATTCAAACCGCTAAGACCGCTCTCGAAAGTGCAGGCTATCGCAATGTATATGAAGGGAAAGAGTGGAGTGAGCCGCTCAGCGTCACTCGCATTGTTGCAGAGTGGGGTGATGTCAGCAGTGCAGAAGCGATTCGGCGTGCGCTAGGGTTTGGAGAAGTGCGCATTGAGAATACAGGAGATCTGCAATCAGATATCACGATTCAACTGGGTAAAGATGCGCTGCAACCAAGAAAAGCTCAGCCTCGTCCAGCCGCAGATAAAGCAACCAAAACGGAGCCGACAAATTAGCGATCGAATTAGGAAAGGGTCAGATACATCCAGAGATTAGGGAAGGACAAACCGTCCTATCTCCTCAATTTCCATTTTCATCACCCCGAACCCCATATCCTTTGCTAAAGTGGCAACGGCAATACTACATCCCGACTTGTCGCCTCCCATGAACGCCCAGACGAAACCGAATTCTACAAAGCAAAGACCTCCTTTGCCGCTCACGATTGGCGCTGCGGCTGCCTTAGTTGGCGGTGGTGCGATCGCATTTTGGGCACTGACTCGACAGCAGCTCAACGTGATGCCGATTGGGGCAAATGCGATTCCGCAAGATGCATTGATGGTCGTTTCGGTTTCGACGGACACCGGAAAATGGCAGCAATTAAGAGAGTTTGGGACACCACGATCGCAAGCTGCTTTTGATCAAAGTTTGGTGCAATTTCGCGATCGCTTCTTGAAAAATCGCGGTTTGGAGTATGCCCGCGATATTCAGCCTTGGATCGGGAAAGAAGTCACAATGGCATTTTTGCCACCGCAAGCCGGGGTAACGGTTCCGAATCCGGGTCAGCCTGCTGCTCCGCCGAATGCTCAGCCGACCGTGATGGTTGTGCCGATCGCGGATGCGTTGAAAGCTAAAGACACCCTCGAAAAATCGCCTGCAACTCAGGGTGCAAAGTGGACAGAGCGCGATTACAAAGGCGTGAAAGTTCGGGAAAATCAAGAATCTGCCAATCAAAGTACTTCGATTGCAGTGTTAGACACAACGCAAGTGCTGGTTGCAAACAATCCGAACGCGATCGAACGCGCGATCGATACGGTGAAAGAGGGCAAATCGCTGGCACAAACGCCGGGATATGGCGAAGCATTGACGCAGATTCAAGAAGAAAATGCGATCGCCCGCCTCTATGTCAACATTCCTGCGGCGGCAAATACCTCTGCTGCAAATTCGAGTCGTCCAATTCCGCCCCAGACGCTCGCTCAACTGCAACAAAATCAAGGCTTAGCAGCAACAGCAAAGCTAACCAATGAGGGCATTCAGTTTAAAGGAATTTCCTGGCTTAGACCCGATAGTCAACGCAAACTGAATACAGAGAACACTGCAAAAACGATTCCAACTCGCCTGCCGACTGACACATTGATGATGGCATCCGGTGGAAATTTGAAGCAATTTTGGCAAGATTACACCCAAGGCAGTGCATCGAATCCAATTCAGTTTGTCAATCCTGAAGCCTTGCGGCAGGGCATTAGAACAACAGTGGGGCTAGATTTAGAGAAAGATTTGCTCAACTGGATGCAAGGTGAATATTCACTCGCCTTACTCCCTGCACCTCAAGGCGCACCTGCAGCACTGCCTGCAAGTTTAGTCTTTATGGTGCAAACCAGCGATCGACGTGCCGCAGAAGCGACGTTGAAAAAGCTCGATGAGGTGATGGCGACTAAGTACGCCTTTAAGGTGGAAGAAGCAAAAGTAGAAGGACAATCGATCGTGAATTGGTCACTGCCTGCTGCAAGTGTGAACATCACGCGCGGTTGGCTCGATGGCAATGTTGCATTTTTATCTTTGGGTGCGCCGATCGCAAGTGCAATTCTGCCAAAGCCGACGAAAGCTTTGGCAGAGAATGAGCTGTTTCGCAAGAGTACGCAGTCCGAACTGGCTCCGCATAATGGCAACTTCTTCGTCGATATGGATCGCGTGCTCAAGTTGCAAAATTTCCCACTGCTTCAGATCCCTGCGGCAAATCGCACCGTTTTGGAGGCAATTTCTTCGATCGGGGTAACGGCAGCAGTAACGAGCGATCGCACATCTCGCTATGACGTTTTTGTCGGCTTGAAAAAGGGCAATAACCCTGGGGCATTGCCTTAACGAGCTAACAATACCCAAAGAAATCCGACCGTGGCAATCAAACTGAGAATTGCCATCAATCCCGCAGGCATGAATTTGCGAGTTTTTGACCAGCGTAGGCTGAAAAAGACGAGCAATTCTACCGCAATACAAACTGCAAGAACTAATCCGCCATAAAGATTGTTCAGCGTCACATAAGCTGCAATCCACAGTACGATCGCGTTTCCCAAACCTGCAATCAAAGAAATCTGGCTTCTCGCTTTGAGATAGCCGATGATCCCACCGATGGCGATGAACAATCCGTAGAGTGCAATAATCAAGGTCACGATCGCAATCCTCCAAGACTACAGCCATGATGCAACAAACCATTCCAGTTGTCGATCTGCAACTGTTTCTGCGTGGCGATCCAAGCCAGCAACAAACCTTTATCGCGACACTCGGACAGGCTTTAGAAACACTCGGCTTTTTTGCCGTGGTGAATCATGGTGTCGATCGCGATCTGATTCAGCAGGCGTATCACCAAGCTGAGGCATTTTTTCAACGCTCAGACGATGTGAAATTGCGCTACGAAGATGCTGCATTGAATGGACAGCGAGGCTTTACTCGATTTGGGAAAGAACACGCAAAAGACCATCCTGCACCGGATTTGAAAGAATTTTGGCATGTCGGACGAGAGAGCCATTTAGCAAATCTTGATCCGATCGAGATTCCTAAATTCCATCAGGTCATGGCTCAACTCTATGCTCAGCTTGATCAGTGTGCAGTCAACTTACTTGAAGCGTGTGCGTTGTACTTGGGAGAGCCGCGATCGTTTCTCAGCAATATGACGATCGCAGCAGATTCAATTTTGAGAATCATTCACTATCCACCGATTCCTGAAGACGCTGATCCAGCCAGCTTACGCGCTGCACCGCATGAAGACATTAATTTGATTACGCTCTTATGTGAAGCGACCGATAGTGGTTTAGAACTTCTACAGCGAGATGGAACTTGGCTTGCGATTCCCAATATTCCAGGACAAATCATCGTAGATAGCGGTGACATGCTTCAGCAATTAACCAATGGATTGCTGAAGAGTACAACGCATCGAGTCGTCAATCATGGCGATCGCGATCGGCGATTTTCGATGCCTTTCTTTGTGCATCCGGTTGCTCAAACCGATTTGACCCCGCTCCCATCTTGCATCACCAAAACGGGCAACGAGGTGAAATTCCCAAAAATCACTGCAGGCGAGTATCTCCAGCAGCGATTAGCAGAAATTGGACTGAAATAAGTTAGCCACCCGCTGCAAACGTTGCCATAATTGCCACAGACAGCAAGATCCCTGGGATCAGCATCAGAATCAGCATGAATAAATCGTGGGTGTTCATTATGTGAGCGCTCCTGGTTTTGTCTATGTTTATCTTAGGCAATGCGATCGTGATCCCATCGATCTAAGGCTTGAGAAACCCTTAAGTTTTGACGATGAATAACTTCTCCTTCGATGAGCTACAGAAAAAAGACTTACTGACGGCATTGGGGCTTTGGCTCATGGTGGAGGTTGTCAGTTTTGTTTTATTCCCGTCCTTGGGATTGATTAATCCGGGCGCTAGACTGAGGGCATGGTTTCTGCTGAGTATCCCCTTTGGGCTAGGCGGAGCCGCATTGCTGAGTATGAGTTCTCGATTTGTCGCAACCGCAGGCTATCGTCCTCAGCGCAAATTGTCAGAATTGATCGGTCAGTTTGGTGGTTGGATCGGACTCGCAGGTATTTTATTTCCATTTGTGATGGTGTGTCTGGAGTTTTTCTCAAACCTGAACCTCTCCAAATAGATTGATGAAACAGGCATTAAAAGAGTGGGCGATCGCAGTGGAAGCCCTCGAACGAGGTGAAACAATTCTGCTGTTACGCAAAGGCGGAATTCGGGAGACAGCGGGACGATTTGAAGTTCCGTTCCAACGAGTTCTGCTTTATCCCACGTTTGAGCATCAAGATCCAACCCTGCTGAAAACCCCGAATGTCGAGCGGGTTGAATCAGGCTGGCATCCGAAACAGGTAAAAATTAGCTCGATCGCAGAGATTACGCATGTTTTACAAATCAGCGATCCAGAGATTGTTCATGCCTTATTGCCGTTCCATATTTGGAATGAACGCTTTGTCGAGGAGCGTCTGAAATGGAAACCGCGATCGCCGTTGTATTTACTGCTGCTTAAAGTCTCTCAATTGGCAGACCCTCAACTGCTTCCCTATCGAGAAGCTTATGGGGGGTGTCGATCGTGGATCGAAATCGATGAAATCAACGTCGATCAGATGACTCCCGTTCTTAGCGACAAGGAGTATCTCGATCGTGTTGAACAGATTCAAAGCCTAATTTTTCGATCTCAGACGATTGCCTGATCAGAAAATGCTGCATTAAAAAACGCCAGACTCTCTTGAATCTGGCGTTTTTTAATGTCCAATCGGGTTAATTGCCTCGTTTGAGGAAGGTTTCCACCTGATTAAATTCTGTGGTCAAGCGATCGACCATTTTTTGAGGAACCGGGCGATTGGGATAGGAACTATAGTGTCCAGCCAAGGAATTCACGGCTGTTCTCATGGTTGTAAACGAACTCAGCTTCGTCAAAGCAGAATCTCGACGATAGCGAGAGGCAAAATCATTCATCAACTTACGGGCATCAGCTTGGGCTGCCGCTCGATTCGGTGAATCCGCAGGCAGCGTGATCGCCGTTTTGAGGGTATTAATCACAGTAAGCGTATCATCGCGATAGTTGCCCGTCAGCCCGCCAGCGGGAGAGCAGCCCACAAGAGCAATCGACATGACCATCACTAGCGCCAGCAGGCGAGACAAAAAGCGCTTCATAAGCAGGTTGCGTTAAATAATGAACAAACGTAACAGTTTTCTCATCCTACCGTGATTAGGAACCGTAGGATCACAATGCGATTTCTTGCAATAGCCAAAATCCGGCAAACGCTTCGACATCCGGGCTTTCTTGAATCGCTAAAAAATGGACTTGATGCGATCGTGCCTTTGCCGCTTCAAACTGCTGCGCCTCGGGAACAGCGCGCTTATCTAAAGTGGTTAAAATCCAGCGATCGTTGACCCCGGTTTCTAACAGCAGTCGATTCTGGGTCTCGGCATCAAATTTCACAGCCGCAATCTCTAATCCCGACATCCAAGCTGCCATCGCGGTGGCTCGGGCAGAGTAGATAATGATGCCCGAGACAGGAGCATCCGGTTCAAGCTGCGCCAAACTCATGGGAAAGGCTTCTCCGAATTCGATCGACCATTCCCCCATTTCCGCAAAGGCTTCAAAGGGTAGAGTTGCGAACGTCCATTTCTGCCCTTGCAGCGCATCGGGCAACACTTGGGCAGGGGTGATCGGAAACGTCACCGAAGGATTGATCGAAGGCTGATATCCGTCTTCTTTCGGATAAACATTTTGAGATCGATCTTGCAGCCAGCTTGCCAAGGCAAACGTGCGCCGACTCAATTGAGAAGGCAGATCTAAGCCATCACAAGCAGTCGTAATCATGTTGTTCATCGCCTGCCGGAAAAACCGAATTTTATCCGGTGGATTGGGAGCTTCAGCCATGGCTGCTGCGATCGCGTCTTTTAACCAGCCTGAATTTACAGTGCTGCTCGAGCAATACTGCGAATAGCGAAACAGCTTTTCTGGCTGAGCATCAACTGTGGTCGGGCTTTCACAGATCAGCACTTCCCAAACTTTTTTATTTTGCTCATCCAAAATTGGACGTGAATAGTAATCGAGTTCCCAAATAGTTGACATAGAAAACTTCAGCAATCGCGCGTTAGAGACATCTAACTCCTAGCATCTTTCGGATCACCCTATCGAAACGGTTTGCATCTGTTGGCAAGCTTGAAT
This sequence comes from Leptolyngbya sp. GGD, assembly GCF_026735145.1. Taxonomy (NCBI): domain Bacteria; kingdom Bacillati; phylum Cyanobacteriota; class Cyanophyceae; order Leptolyngbyales; family Leptolyngbyaceae; genus Leptolyngbya; species Leptolyngbya sp. GGD. The sequence goes on along the minus strand of NZ_JAPQKE010000004.1, from coordinate 348,144 downwards.
GCCTAAGTGCGGATTTGCCCGATAGCGATCGTCAGCAACCCACACACTCACCTCTCGATTCGCTGAGATGAAATATAAATATTCTGCAGTGGGATCATATTTCAAGCCCACCTTCAGGTTCGAGAAATCATCCTCACAAATCTCAAATCCAAACCGCACTACAATCTGTGCAACCAGACATTCTGGCGTGTCCTGTGCCTCACCCAGCGCATCTCGCTCTTGCCAAAATGTTTCTAAAAAAGACTCTAAGATCGGCAGCATTTTCTCTGGCGCACCTTTGCGACTGGCGTAAACAATCGCTGGATTTCCCTCAACAATGATGTGACAAGGAACTGGCATAGGAAAGCGATATGAAACGATGCCACCATCATATGCACAGTTTTACCCTCGCAAACGACCGCGATCGCTGAAAATTTTGGGTTTTAGGGAAATTCACGGTGGAGAACCCACTCGCTTGATTCGCAAAATGTGCTTAGCTCTGCGAAAACAATCGTTACAATTCAAACCCATCCTGCAAACCCACACGTCAATCCTATGTCCTCTGTTCGCCCCATTTCTGCTGACCTTGCTCCGACCCCTGATCCTGCTCGCTGCAAAATTCTAGACTCCCGGAGTCAATATCGAGGCTGTCATATCTGCGTGCCGGATTCCGATGAGCGACTTGCCGCGATCGTCGTTGCTGATCGCTATTACAGCTTTTTTCGACTCGTGCAAGATTCTCAAAAAGCTCTGCAAATTGCCGCCAAACTCGTTTATCGAGGAGATGAAGTTGCGATTACTCGAACGATGAAAGGCGATGTGCTTTGGATCTATGAAGCAGATGCCCAAGAGGAAAAAGCGCAGCTAGAAAAGCCCAAATCTGTCGAACCCTCAACTTCCTACGACATTCCTCGATCAGACTCAGGATTATGGAAGATTCTGACATCTGAGCGCGATTATCAGGTGTGTCAAATTCGCGTTCCAGATGTGGCGAAACCGATGGCTGCAATCTATAGCGATCGTGAATATTACAGCTATCTCAGAACGGTACGCGAACAAAACCAAGCGATCGCGCTGGCAGAACGTCTCTCTGATAAAGGACATGCTGCTCGTATTACTCAAAACAGCAAAGGCTGGACGCTGTGGGTCTTAGAGGCGGAAGCGATGCTTCGGACTTGAAGCCTTCACCCTGACATTTTTCTTGTCTGAAACGAGTTTCGGCTCGACTCAACGCCCGAAATTCGAGGGCTGAGCCGAGCCGAAACTCGTTTCATGGGAAGTGAATTCAATTACAGATCGTTTTCACCGAGTTCACGCGACATGTAATCAAAGGGTTGATCCAGGAAGCTCGTATCAGCAATTCCTGCCGCTGCTGCTTCTGCTTTGACGATATCCTTCATGATTTGAATTCCCCGGACGGTCGGTCCTGAAGGCACACCTAACGAGTTATAGGTTTCGCGCAAACCTTCTAGAACGCGCTCATCCAGCACATCCGTGTCAGCCGCAACCAAGGCATAGGAAGCATAGCGCAAGTAGTAATCCATATCGCGCAGGCAGGCTGCATATCGACGAGTCGTATAAGCATTGCCACCGGGGCGAATCAACTCAGGATTCTCATCAAACAACTGCAGCCCGGCTTGACGAACAATCCCGGCTGCATTGGAGGTAATGAGCGCAGCTGCCTGAATGCGCGCCATTCCGGTAGCAAAGTAGGATTTTAGGCTGTCGATCGCATTGCGATCTAAGTAACGCCCTGTAATATCGTAATTTCTAATCAGGCTGGTCACTGCGTCCCGCATGAAAGTCTTCTCCCAAATTTTGGTTCAATGTGTCTATATTTCTGTAGACAAGAGTAACGAACCGCCCCACAGCAAGTTGTATAGGCTCTCGTATCGTAAAAGATTCAAGCTCAGTTTACCACGCAGGTTTGAGCCTAATTTGAACCGTACCGTGGGGAATCCCGCTAGATGAGATAATCGTTACAATTTTTAATCCATACACTCGATCGGGTTACGGAATCCGCGAATGTAATATTTACGATCTTTAATTTAAGCGTTAATTCTTTCGGACACGGAGCTTTCCGTAGCCTAGGATACAAAATTACGGGAAGCCTGTTTTTACCATGATGCAGGACAGATTTGCTTGAGGCGATCTGATTCAATTTTGCGCTCAGCGTTGAGCAAAGCTACGCGATTTACTAGGAGTATTTCATGGCGACCCCACAAGAGATCTTGGCAAAGATCAATGACGAGAATATCGAATTGATTGATCTCAAATTCATCGATACGCCAGGGATTTGGCAACATCTCACCCTGCATAAGAGCCAAATTGACGAAAGCAGCTTTACCGATGGCGTTCCGTTTGACGGATCGAGTATTCGGGGTTGGAAATCGATCAATGAATCCGATATGGCGATGGTTCCCGATCCGGATACTGCCTGGATCGATCCATTTATGGAGCATCCAACGCTGAGCATGATTTGCTCGATTCAAGAGCCGCGTACGGGTCAGCCCTACAGCCGTGATCCTCGCTCGATCGCTCAAAAAGCTGTGGATTATTTAAAATCCACGGGGTTAGGCGATACGGCGTTCTTCGGACCTGAAGCGGAGTTCTTCATTTTTGATGATGTCCGTTATGACCAAAACCAGCACGAAGGTTACTATCACGTTGATAGCGTAGAAGGGATTTGGAATTCTGGTCGTCAAGAACCGGGTGGAAACTTGGCGTACAAGCCTCGCAACAAGGAAGGGTATTTTCCGGTTGCACCGACCGATACGTCGCAAGATATGCGATCGGAAATGCTGCTGACGATGCAAAAGTGCGGCGTGCCGATCGAGAAACATCACCACGAAGTGGCAACAGGTGGTCAGTGCGAATTGGGCTTCCGGTTCGGAACCCTGATTCAAGCGGCTGACTGGTTGATGACGTACAAATATGTGATCAAAAACGTCGGTCGCAAGTATGGCAAGTCGATTACGTTCATGCCTAAGCCGGTCTTTGGGGATAACGGTTCGGGGATGCACTGTCACCAATCGATTTGGAACAATGGCGAACCCACCTTTGCGGGCGATCTGTACGCTGGATTGAGCCAAAATGCGCTGTGGTACATCGGCGGAATTCTGAAGCATGCGCCTTCTCTGTTGGCGTTTACGAATCCGACCACGAACTCCTACAAGCGCTTGGTTCCAGGCTTTGAAGCTCCGGTGAACTTGGCATACTCGCAAGGGAACCGTTCTGCTTCGGTGCGGATTCCGTTGTCTGGCACGAACCCGAAAGCAAAACGCTTAGAGTTCCGTTGTCCTGATGCAACCTCGAACCCCTACTTGGCATTTGCCGCGATGCTCTGTGCAGGGATTGATGGAATTAAGAACCAAATCGATCCGGGTTCTCCTTTGGATGTAGACATCTACGAACTCAGCCCTGAAGAGTTGGCGAAAGTCCCTTCGACTCCTGGATCTTTGGCAGAAGCGCTGAAGAACTTGGAATCGGATCATGAATACCTAACCACAGGTGGCGTGTTCACTGAAGACTTCATTGAAAGCTGGATTAGCTACAAGCTCGATCGCGAAGTAATTCCGATGAGCATTCGCCCGCATCCGTATGAGTTTATGCTCTACTACGATTGCTAATTTGCTGAGTTGAAAGCTGAATTGAAAAGGAGCGATCGAGCTAATTGGCTCGATCGCTTTTTTCTCGAAATCTAACTGATTACAGACTATTTCGCTCTTAAGAGTTCGTTACAATTAGACAATAGTCTTAGAGTGTCGTCTCACACAAATCATGCCCGATACATTAACAAAGTTGGCGTATCAGACGTTTCAGCAAGGCAAAAGTTACTTTGGGTTGATGCATAAAGCTGTTAGTACCCAAGTCTTGAATCTTGTCGCACCGCCCTCGATCGAACAAAAAAGAAAGGCAAAGCCGCTCTCTCTAGAATTGATTCAAACCATTCAAAAACGAATGGCTGAAGTTCTCGAAGCGGATTGGCAGGATGTCGAAAAAGGCGTTTATCCAGCGAGTCTTGTCTTTGATAATCCTTGGGAAGATTTTTTCCGCTACTATCCGGTGATGTGGTTCGATATGCCGGAAATGTGGCAGCGCGTGAATGCGAAGCGATATCAAGAGTTTGATGCAGGAGTTGAGACAGAAGGCTTACCAAGCTACTATGTGCAAAATTTCCATCATCAGACGAATGGGTATTTAACCGATACTTCTGCAAATCTCTACGATTTGCAGGTTGAAATTCTGTTTAATGGCACGGCTGATCCGATGCGTCGCCGGATTTTAGCTCCATTGAAGGAAGGGTTGAAGGCATTCAGTGATGTTCTACCTTCACAGATAAAAGTGCTAGACGTTGCTTGTGGCACAGGGCGGACTTTGAGAAACATTCGAGGAATGCTGCCGAAGGCTTCTTTGTATGGAGTGGATTTGTCGGCTGCCTATTTGAGAAAAGCAAATCAGTTGCTGTCTCAGTTCGAGGGAACTTTGCCCCAGTTAGTGCAAGGAAATGCGGAAGAATTACCTTACTTAGATAACTATTTCCATGCGGTGACGAGTGTGTTTTTATTCCACGAATTGCCGCCCCAAGCGCGTCAGAATGTGATCAATGAAGCATTTCGAGTGGTGAAACCGGGTGGAACATTTATCATCTGTGATTCGATTCAGATGAGCGATTCGCCGGAACTCGCTCCTGCAATGGAAGGGTTTCCTGAGACGTTCCATGAGCCTTATTACCGCCATTACATGACCGATGATTTGGTGGCGCGATTGAAAGAGGCAGGGTTTGGCGAAGTTTCAGAACAGGTGCATTTTATGAGTAAGTACCTGATTGCGAGGAAACCTGGAGTCGTTGCGCCCGAAGTGACGAAGGTTGCGACAGGTATTGCGATCGAATAAGGGCAGGCTGCGTTTTCGGCGGATCGTGTCCCCCAAATCCCCCAAACTTGAGAGATTTTGAATGGGAGAAGTTCTTTGAATTGGAGGGCATTTCCTAGTCAAAGTCTCTCAGAGTGGAGAATTTAACATTGGGAGCGAAGCAAAAACATTCGTCCGAGATGTTCTATTGATAAGCCATATAAAATATGGATACGACCTTACTGCTGAGAACATCTTATGTCGCAGAGTGAAACTGTCACAGTTCAATTACCGATAGAGATCAAACAAAAGCTCGAAGCACTTGCGACAAGCACAAATCGAAGTCAGTCTTGGCTAGTGACGCAAGCGATCACAACCTATGTCGAAACCCAATCTCAACAAATTCAGCAAATTGAAGCAGCAGTTGACCTTGCAGAGAGCGATCGAGCAGTTTGGGTCGAAGGTGAAGCTGTCGAGGCATGGCTCAACTCTTGGGGAACAGACAACGAGAAGCCGACTCCATGCGCGTAACGTATCTTTCAGTCGCTGTCCTAGATTTAGCTGAAATTCGGTCTTATATTGCAGTTGATACTCCAGATACAGCCCAACAAATCGGAAATCAGTTAGCTCAAGCTATCAACAGATTATCTACATTCCCAAACCTTGGAAAACCTGGACGAGTTGAAGGCACTCGCGAATTAATAACTCCAAAACTTGGTCGAACAGCTTATGTGATCGTGTATAGAATTCGACTTGAGCGAATCGAAGTTCTCCGTGTTCTGTCCGGAATGCGAGATATTGATCAAATCCTTGAAGAAGAGTTTCCTAACGAAGAAAACTAGCGGAATGACAACGAAGCGTAGAGACTTTCAAGTGAACAGAAACTCATGACGATCGCAAAGGGCTTCTTACAGGGCGCTCGTTTCTACCTTCTCAAATACCTCAAACGCCCTCGATTTTTAACGATCAAGGGCGTTTTTAGCGAGAATGTTGTGCAATTTAAAACTGCTTCAAAAACCGCAAATCGCTATTGTACAACCGACGAATATCATCGATTTGGTGCAACACCATTGCCAACCGTTCCACCCCAAATCCGGCAGCAAATCCGGTGTAGATCTCCGGATCGTATCCCACGGCTTTAAGAACATTGGGATCCACCATTCCACAACCGAGAATTTCCAACCAGCGACCTTTCCATTGCACATCGACTTCCGCAGATGGCTCGGTGAAGGGGAAGAAACTTGGACGGAATCGAATTTCGACATCTCCAAATAGCTCTTGCAAGAACACTTTGATGGTTCCTTTGAGATCGGTAAACGTCAGTCCTTCATCGACTGCCAAAATCTCAATTTGATGGAACACAGCCGAATGTGTCGCATCGACTGTATCGCGGCGATATGTCTTGCCTGGAACCGCTACTCGAATTGGTGGATCATTCGCTTCCATGTAGCGAATCTGTACAGGCGAAGTGTGAGTTCTCAGCAGATTGCCATCCGGGAGATACAGCGTATCTTGCATATCTCGCGCCGGATGATCGGGCAAGAAGTTTAACGCCTCGAAATTGTAATAGTCCGTCTCCATTTCTGGACCTTCAGCGACCGTGTAGCCGAGTCCAACGAAAATATCGAGAACCTGATCGATCGTGCTATTTAACGGATGCATCCGCCCTTGTGGTCTTCCCACTCCCGGCATTGTGACATCGATCGTTTCTGAAGCTAATTGAGCCGCGATCGCAGCCGCTTGCAGCGCGGTTTTTTGGCGATCGAGTTCGACCTGAATCGCTTCTTTGACCTCATTGGCTCGTGCCCCGATTTTCGGGCGCTCGGCGGGGTCGAGTTTGCCCATCCCGCCGAGCACTTGGGGAATGGGACCTTTTTTTCCCATGTATTTGACGCGCAACTGTTCAAGCTGATCGAGAGAATCAGCTTGCGCGATCGCTTGAGTCGCTTCCTGGCGAATGGTATCTAATTGGGCTTCGAGTTCCTGGGTTTGTGCCGCCATAGTTCAGTAGTTCATAAATCCTTAATTCGCGTCACAATGAACTGCGAACTTGTTTATTGTAGTGGATTACATGAAACTCCTGGTTAGTAACGATGATGGTGTTTACGCGCTAGGGATTCAAACTCTAGCGAATGCGTTGGCAGAAGCAGGACATGAGGTGACGGTCGTCTGTCCTGATCGAGAGCGATCGGCAACGGGGCACGGCTTAACGTTGCACGATCCGCTGCGAGTTCAAGAAATGAGCCATCTTTTTCATCCCAACATTAAGGCATGGGCTTGTTCAGGAACCCCTTCAGACTGCGTAAAATTGGCGATTTGGGCGCTGTTGGAAACACCACCGGATTTGGTGTTGTCAGGAATTAATCACGGCTCGAATTTGGGCACAGATGTGCTGTATTCGGGAACCGTTTCTGCGGCAATGGAAGGTGTGATTGAAGGAATTCCGGGAATTGCACTGAGTTTAACCAGTTTTCAATCGCGAGAATTTCAGACTGCGGCGGATTTTGCTTGTACCTTGGTGCGACAGTTGGAGAAAGATCCATTGCCAGAGTTGACGTTATTGAATGTGAATGTGCCTGCGATCGAGCGAGATGAAATTAAAGGGGCAATCATCACGCGACAAGGCGTGAGACGCTATACGGATGTGTTTGAGAAGCGGGTTGATCCCAGAGGAAAAATTTACTACTGGCTTTCAGGCGAATTGCTTGAAGACGTAGACGATCCGGATATTCCGAATGATGTTCCGACCGATGTGCAGGCAAATCGGGAGAATTACATTACGATCACGCCCTTGCACTACAATCTGACTTCCCCTTTGGGCTTGAAAATGACACAGAACTGGATTTCAAGGCTGGACCAGGCATAAATTCTACTGCTTGCATCCAGTTTTACAATGAATGAAAATTGCCGAGCATTGCCGATAAACGGGTGTTGCTTCGAGATCCCCATTCTGGCAGGGCTGTTTCATATGGTTAGAGAAGAGGAAAATGAAAATGCTGTTGTTTACTTTTCCTGGATGATGAGCTTAATTGAACGCTGACAATGCCTGCCTGACAACCGCAGTATCCGCAGGCATTTATCTTGTCTTCAACAAATTAGCCCTGAGGAGCGGGGTGAAATTTCACTCCCTACTCCCCACATCCCTATCCTTCTTCGACTTCATGCAGCGATTTCCAGCCTGCTTGCCATTGCGATCGGTCTTTGAGCAGTTTGGCATTCATCCAAAACCGAACGGCTGGATCGCAGGCGGCGACCATTTCTGCAAATACCCAGGCTCCCTGATTTTTGCGGTTTACAACTTGAAAGTGCCGCCAGCCCCAGGTTTCTTGCTGAGCAGTCCATTTCGATCCGACGAGATACGGAAATTTTTGTTTCTTAGGCATATCGAGAACCAAATCGGGAATACTCGCGCTTGTCGATCGTACTGAATATCGATCGTGCCACAACTGTCACCAGAAAGTAATATGAAGTGTTTTCCTGATCACCCTACCCGTTCCCTGCATATGACCCGGACTCATTTGACGACGATCGCAGCAGTTTTCTCATTGGGGATTGCATTACCCGTTCAGGCTGAAAATATTGATCACGTTCGGCAATTACTTTCGACTCGGCAATGTGCAAATTGCGAACTCAGTAGCGCCGGGTTAGTGTTGGCTCAATTGTCTGGGGCAAATCTCGCGGGCGCAAATCTCGCGGGCGCAAACCTAAGTCAAGCGAATCTCGCGGGCGCAGACTTAACCAACGCCAATCTCGCAGGCGCTTCTCTGAGTGGGGCAAATCTCGCAGGCGCAAAGTTGACGAATGCAAATATTCAAGGGGCAGATTTAACGCGATCGTATTTAGTGGGAGCAGATTTAACGGGCACTCAAATCGAAATGGCTGCAATTCACGGAGCCGTTGGCTTACCGACTTCAGCCGGGAATGCAGAAATGTTCTATCAAATGGCGATGGAAGCTGGGAAACGGCGACAGTATGAAACCGCGATCGCGAATTTCAATCAAGTGCTAGTGCGAAAACCAGATTCTGCACCTGCTTTGATTGGGCGCGCAATGGCACGATTAGAACTGGGCGATCAAACGGGAGCCATTCAAGACTCGGAACAAGCTGCGGCTTTGTTTGAGCAGCAAGGGGATGCGGCGAATGCAAAATCAGCAGTAGCACTCGCACAAGGCTTAAAGAATCCACCTGATCAACAACGTCGAGGCAACAACTTTGGTCAGAGCTTGATCAATGTCGTGGGTGGATTACTGCAAATGTTTTTAACCCGCTAAACTGCGAGACTCAGAGCCTGCAGCATTCCAGGTCGCTTGGTTTGAAGAGCACTCGGAATGTTGCAGGTGACAGGAAAATGATTGAATCGGATCTCACGATTCGTCAAACGCTTCTAAATCTAAGAGATAAAGGTAAGGCTCTACTAATTCAGGGCGCTGAAACGCGATCGCTCTGAGCAAATGCCAATCGTTCAGCCCTTCAAATGCGTCCGTATAGTCGTCTTTTTCCAGCCGAGTCGCCAGCATCTCGATATCTGACTCGGTGAGCTTTGACACATCCACTTGTTTCAAACTCGACATAACCCGACGTGCCTCCAACGATTTTCCCCGTTGATCCAAATTTTACTTCACCAATTCAAACTCGATTCAGAATAAAACCTTGATTTACGATCGCAGGCTCCCCTGCCTATTTCAGGTCACAATCCGTGTCACAATAAGTAACGCGACTTAAAAATAGCCTTAACTTTTTCAGGACTTCCCGTGACCTTTACGACAGAAACAACTTCACAAAACGGACGATCCACCGCAGTTCCCGCCCGTCGGCGTGCGGTGTTTCCTTTCACTGCGATCGTCGGGCAAGAAGAAATGAAGCTTGCTCTCCTGCTCAACATCATTGACCCGAAAATTGGCGGGGTGATGATTATGGGCGATCGTGGAACTGGTAAATCAACGACGATTCGGGCACTGGCTGACTTGTTGCCAGAAATTGATGTCGTGGCAGATGATCCCTTCAACAGTCATCCAAACGATATCGAATTAATGGGCGATACGGTGCGGCAGATGATCGACCAGGGTGCGGATGTGCCTGTGGTGAAGAAGAAAGTTATGATGGTCGATTTGCCTTTGGGAGCGACAGAAGATCGCGTCTGCGGCACGATCGATATCGAGAAAGCCCTCTCCGAAGGGGTTAAAGCTTTTGAACCGGGATTGTTGGCAAAGGCAAATCGCGGCATTCTCTATGTCGATGAAGTCAACCTGCTCGATGATCACCTCGTCGATGTGCTGCTCGATTCGGCGGCATCGGGATGGAATACGGTCGAGCGGGAAGGGATTTCGATTCGACATCCAGCGCGATTTGTTCTAGTAGGCTCAGGCAACCCAGAAGAAGGGGAACTGCGTCCGCAATTGCTTGATCGATTTGGGATGCATGCTGAGATTCGCACCGTGAAGGAACCTGCATTGCGAGTTCAAATTGTGGAGCAACGGACAGAGTTTGACCAAGATCCGATGCCGTTCTTAGAAAAATATGAGCCACAGCAGAAGGATTTGCAGAAGCAAATTGTCGATGCTCAGGAGCGCTTGAAACAGATTGCGATCGATTACGATCTGCGCGTCAAAATCTCTCAGATGTGTTCGGAACTCGATGTCGATGGATTGCGCGGAGACATCGTGACCAACCGTGCAGCAAAGGCTTTGGCCGCGTTAGAAGGACGGACTGAAGTCACAGTAGATGAAATTCGTCGAATTGCCCCCCTGTGTCTGCGTCACCGTTTGCGGAAAGATCCGATGGAATCGATCGATTCAGGCTACAAGGTCGAGAAAGTTTTCGATCAAGTATTTGGCATGGAATAGTAGCTGTGTGGGTACTGTCGATCGCGCTTGATATCTTGCACGATTAAAGACATGCTCAATGCTTACACATCAATGTTGCAGAGGGATTCAACCGTGTTCCTCTGCATTTTTATATGGATATGATTTTAGAGTGATTCCAGAATCAAAAATGCTGATGACATCGAGATCGCATTGCCTCACACGAGGTTGAAACCCCGTGCTTATTAGACAAAGTCTCTGAAGAGACTGTATCCCTGAGCAATTGGTTGGGTTCGGGAGTCCCTTGAGGGAGTTCGCATTGTTAGCACCGGGTTTTGAATCCGGTGCGGGACAGAAACGCAGCCAAGATGATGTTCAAGCGTTTTGTCAACCCGCTATAAGACTCTTCGATTTTCATTTGTAACTCAGTAGTGGATTACCGCAAGTATCCAGTTCTGAATTGGCAGGAGAATTGATCGAGACATTCAATCGTTGTAAAACTTCCCCGATCGGTAACGCAAATCCTAACCCTTCAATCCCTTCACTCGCAATCTTCTCAGTCACAATCCCAATCACTTTTCCGTCTCGATTGAGTAAAGGCCCGCCACTATTCCCCGGATTGACCGCCGTATCTGTTTGAATCAAACTCCGAGACGCATTGCGTCGAAACCCACTGACAATCCCTTGCGTGACAGAATTGGAAAAAGATAAGGGATTGCCGATCGCAACAACCGATTGTCCAACTCGCACTCGATCGGTATGACAAATCGGTAAACCAGCCACCTCGCTCATCTCACCTTCCAATTTCACCAAAGCTGCATCTGCGACAGCATCGCGCCGTAACACTCGCCCATTCACAATGCTGCCATCATAAAGTTTGACTTTGACGGAAAACGCAGACCCAACAACATGTTGATTCGTCATAATCAGTCCAGACGAATCGAGCAGAAATCCACTGCCTCGCCCGTTGGGGGTGCGAATTTGCACGATCGAAGGAAGGGTCTGCCCAACCAGTTGCTCTAGCGTCATGGCTGGACGACTAGAAGTCGCGATCGCTGCAATCTTATATGCCTGACTCGGAGGTTCTTCGATCGGGCGATTGAGAATTTCCACAACGCGAGGTTCAGCAAGCAGGCTTCTAAAACTGGCTCGAATTGCTTCATACGTTGCTGCTGGATTGTCAATTCCTTCTGCTTCCGCACTTCCAGCAATTTCTTGACGATATACAACTTTGTTTGAATCTCGATCGAACAACTCCCAACGCACCCTGCGATCGTCGTGCGTGTATTCCTTAAAAAACGAACTATAAGAATTGAGATTAACCTTAGTAATCGTTCCACCAATTAAAAATCGTCCGGGTTCTGAAGATGCAACTAAATCTGCAAACAGAGATTGAGGATGCGATCGCATCACATCAAAGCCGGCTTGGCTCAGTTCATCCTCCAATAAGTCTCGAACTGAGGTTTCTAATTGCTCCTCTAAGCGTTCGGTTGCAACATACCGTTGTTGCCGCATCTTCAGCAATCCGTCGTAGTGCCCTCCAATGACGACACCCGGCAATACTCCAGAGCGAATCCTAGCAATTTCAACCTTTGCACTAGATTCAATCTCACTCTCAAAAGATTGTAGCGATTCAGCCCGAACCGGAATTTGTAGCGAAAAAAAGAATAGAACAATAGCAGAAATCAGACTCCAGACGGATGCCTTTGCCATAGTTTAGTAGTAGAAAATGCAAGTCATCAGATCTTGCGTTTAAATCCCTATCTTGTCAATAAAAAAGCTGCTAGAGAGTAACGCTTCCAGCAGTTGTCGATATGTTTTAGACCTGAAAAGAGCGATACATGAGATCGCTGCAAGACATCTCTGATTGTTTTCTCACCACGGAAGATACTGAACTTGCCCTTCTAACTCTCCATCCTGACCACACTCTACTAGAACAAGAACATCTTCAATGACCTGTCCGATCGGTGCATCTGTGCTGATTTCAATTACCCCTGGCATCGGCTGACCTTCCTTAACCCGATCGTAGGCATAGCGAGTAATCGTAGCGACATCGTGAGTGAGTAAAATACGCCCTTCTTGTGCTGCCCACTCCAAAACGGTTGGATCATCTTTACCTGACAACCCAACATCCTGCACACGAGTAATATCAAGTGTTGGATTACGCCGAAACAATCCTCGAACGATCGTATTATCGAAATTCTCGTCAGCTAGAAACTTCAGCATGCTTCCTGTGCAGGTTTGCGGGCAAGCAGGCGATCGCGCAATCCTTGTGGGTCAAATACTGCTTGATTCATTTTCCGAATCTCCTGCGATCGCTGCCGCCGTTGTTGGAGATAAGCATCCACTTCCGACTGGTGTTTAAGATAGTAGGCAATTGTGGCATAGATATCAGCCAAATTTAACGACGGATACCGATGAGCGATTTCCTCGGCTGTTACACCCTGGTTAAAGACAGCGACTACAGTATCTAAGGTTACACGAGTCTTTCCGACGAGAATTACGCCGTCTTCATTTGCTTGCAGAGGAGCCATTTCAGCAACAATTGCCGGTGTCATAAACACTTCCAATCTCAATGCTTTGATGGTAACAGAATCTCTTGATTCTCAGAATATGTCGTCTTCTTTCGCCCAGTCATCAACCCGTATTCCGCATTCCTGCAGCAATACCGTTAATCGTCAACAATGCGCCTCTAAGCAATTCACCCTTGCTGTAGCGCGATCGCACAACTCCAGAAGCCGCCAAAGTCTTATGCTGCCGCAGTCGCTTCAACAATGACACTTGCAGGAATCCCAACGGAACGATCGTTCCATTACGCAACTGTACCGATCGCTGAAGTTCCGGATCACCATCCAGTAATCGATTGTGTCCCGTAATTTTCAGCACCAGTTCGCGCGTCAGGAAATACTCTTGGCGAATCTGTTCAAACACAGGGGCAAATCGCTCGCGATCCTCGGCTTGAGTCAGTTCTTGAACATAGTGTCCAGCAATCTGCAAATCGACTTTCGATAAGGTCATTTCCACCCGCGAAATTGCCATTTTGAAGAAAGGCCATTTGTAGTAAAAATGCCGCAATAGCTGCATATGCTTCTCTGGAGCTTCATCCAGAAACGCATTCAACGCCGTTCCGACTCCATACCAGGACGGCAATAAAAATCGGCTCTGAGTCCAGCTAAAGACCCAAGGAATCGCCCGCAGACTTGCTAAATCTTTCTTGCCGCCGCGACGAGCTGGACGAGAACTAATTTGCAACTGGCTAATTTCCTCGATCGGAGTCACCTGATGGAAGAAATCAATAAAATCGGCTTGCTCATAGATCAGTTGACGATAATGAGTGCGCGATCGCGCTGCCAATTCTTCCATAATTTGCTGCCACGGTGCAATCTCATCGAACTTGTTCTGCAACAAACTGCCTTGAATCACCGCAGTCGTCACCGTCTCAAGGTTATACAACGCAAGCTCGGGCAAAGAATACTTCGATGCGAGTACTTCACCTTGTTCGGTAATCTTGATGCGACCATTCACGCTATGGCCAGGCTGCGCCAAAATTGCCTCATATGCAGGTCCACCGCCGCGACCGACCGACCCGCCACGACCGTGGAAGATCCGCAATGCCACACCATGTTCATCGGCAATTCTTTGCAACGCTTGCTGAGCTTTATGAATCTCCCAGTTACTACTGAGAAATCCAGAGTCTTTATTACTATCAGAGTAGCCAAGCATCACTTCCTGCAAAGCCGTTCCTTTATCGATCGCGTCAAAGCCCCCCGCAATCAAAGCTTTGTAGAACGGCTGAGCAAACACCTGTTTCATAATTCCAGGCGCTTTCTGTAAATCCTCAACCGTTTCAAACAACGGTACGACTTGAATCGTTCCTAGCCCTGTGACGGGATCATACAGTCCGGCTTCTTTGGCAAACAGCAGCACTTCTAGCAAATCACTGACATCATGGCTCATGCTAATGATGTAAGTCCGGCAAATTTCCAGACCAAATTCTTGCTGAAGTTTGCGAACCATCCGGAACGTCGAAATCGTTTCGCGGGTGCGCTCCGAAAATGGCATCTCCGTCGGAATCAAAGGTCTGCGAGTCTGGAGTTCTCTGGTCAACCATTCACAGCGCTCTGCTTCGCTCATGTCGTTATAAGCTTTCGGCAGCACTTGCAAATACTCGACAATCTCGTTCATCGTTTCCGAATGGCGAGGGCTTTCTTGTCGGATATCAAGATGCGCCAAACAGAAGCCAAAGATTTCGACTTGGCAAATCAAATGCTCTAAGTCCCGACAGCTTAATCCGGTTGCGGCTAGATTGCTTTGAATGAGTCGCAACTCTGCTAAGAAATCTTCGCCCGATCGATAAAGCGTTGCTTCGTCAAATTCAGGCATTTCTTGCTGCAAGCCATCTCCGCTATAGAGGATGTGATTGCGATCGAGCGTATTTTCTAGGCGCTTCTGAATGTAGGCAAGCTTTAATCGATACGGCTCTTGGCGGAATCGAATCGATAAGCGATCGTACACATCCGGCATGCGTTGCTGATCTTGCTCTAAAGACTCCAGCAAATCGGGCAAGACATCACTCCAGTGCAGCGACAAACTCAGTAAATCGGTCAAACACTGAACCGATTGCACATAGCGCTCTAAAACGATGCGGCGCTGATAACATGCTGTTTGCCAGGTGACTTGCGGCGTGACCGAAGGATTGCCATCGCGATCGGCGCCCACCCAAGATCCAAACTGACAGAAATTGCGACTCGGCATTTCCATGCGCGGGAACGACTGATGCACCGCTTGTTCTAATCGCGTATACAAATGCGGAATCGCCTCAAAAATTACCTCTCTGAAGTAATGCAGTGCATGATCCACTTCATCGAGCACAGTCGGCTTAAATTGGTGCAGTTCATCAGTGCGCCACCAGAGGCGAATCTCCTCGGTTAACTGATCTCGGAGCGACTCTGTTTCCCAAGATGAGGAAAGCCCGATCGCTTTCAAACTGTCTTCAACACTATCCAACTGCCGCAAAATCTTCGCGATCCGTCGCTGTTTATCCCGAATCGTATGCCGGACAATCTCGGTCGGATGCGCCGTAAAGACCAGCGATACATCCAACTGCTGAATCAACCGTTGAATCTGCTGAGGCGGCACATTCAGCTGCTTCAATCGAGGAAACAACCAGTGAAACGTGCCAATTTCTCGACGAGACGCCGCTTCATGCAGACTCCGCTCTAGGAAATCCGCTTCTGGTCGTCCCGCTTCTTCTTCTGTGGCATAACTACTGGGTGACGACGGTTTTGGCACTTCTTCAACCTGTCCTTCCCGTGCCATCCGATACTGCAACTGCTGATCGCGCTGCTCGTAATGCTGCTCGACGATATTGATCAACTGAAAATAAAGCGCAAACGCCCGCGCTGCCCGGATCGCCTCATTGAGATCCAGATTCTCCACCACTTGCAGCACGTCTGATTCAGTAAAGGTCGTTGCCTGCCCTTCTGGTGAACACATCCGCCTCAACTGATTCAACAGATCGACGAGTTCCTGCCCGCATTCTTGTTGCAGCACCGCCTCCCAGAGATCCTCAACAATTCTTAGCCGATGGCGCAAAAATAAATCGGACATCAACGCACTCACATCCTCACCGATTGCGTCCGCAGAAGTGGCAAGGCTGGCAAATGATTCGTCAGAAGAAGAGGGTCGGCTCGAACTCATACAGTATCAATCCAGAGAGGTTCAACAATTTTAGGGGAGATGAGGCAGATTTGGGGAGACAGGGCTAAGAACGATCGTCCAAATCTAGATGCGGCAAGCGATCGCCGCGAAATAATTCTTCGCTAATCGTGCCAAGGTCTTGTAGGGTTTGCGCGATCGCACTCCCTCCCACCAATACCACTAACACCGGAATTGTTGCCAAACCCAATACAACATCCGGATCAAGCAAGCCTAAAACGCGATCAGACTGAGGTTTCATAGATTGTAGGTTCCAATAGTCCAGTAAACCAGTATTTAGCGTAACAATCTTGTTCCCAACATTGTGTATTCGGCTTCAGCATTGTCAATTCTCTCAGAGTGTCTAAGAATACAGGGAGAGAAAAATCGACAGTGGTGACAAGATCGGCTAACTTCAACGATGAGGTCAAGATTTGCAAAACGGAAATTGTGAAAGTTACGGATGTCGCTATGCGCTGGGTGCCATTTGTGCTCACAATAACCAAAAAAAGCGTGTCGAAATCAAAAGTTAAGCTTAAATGCAGCAAGTTGAGATAAGGAATTAAAAGTCGGATGGGGAATCGATCGCACCGTACACTCTCTTCATCATCGTCATCGGTTGGCTCTAAATTGCCCTTGCTCCCGTGGCTGCATCGCGTCATTGGGATTCCTCATCTGCATTTGCAAGCTCGCCTGCGGGGAAACAATTTGTATATTCTCGCAGAAAGTCGCGATTGCCCAAAGCGATCGCTGATTTTTGCACAACTCGTGCGCGCGCTTTCCCAAACTTCACTGGAAACGCTGCTGCCTCCGACTCAGCCCACGATTTATCAAGTCGTGCTCTATGGTCGCTGCATCGGAGAACCGCGTCCTCAGTGGGCAGAAGTGATTCATGTCGCGCAGATCGATCGCTATTTAGAAAAACTCGACGATCCTCAGAGTAAAGCTGAAGCGACCGTTGCCATCGAACTTGCGAATCTGGGCTTGGCAAAACGTGGGAGACCCGATGCAATTGCGCGGTATCTCAGTGAAGCTTTAAGTGCATTGGGAGTCGCTGTTCGAGCCAGCGTCAAATCTGCGGCACTCCCCGACGACACAGGACTGCCTCAAATTGCAAATCTGGCTTCTGTATTAAGCAGTACCGCTTCGCTCACACCACAAGCCTTGCTGAATCGGCTGTGGGTCGTCTGCGAATCCGCGTACAGTCCCGATACGTCTTTGATGACCGAATCGATCGCACAAAAACTCCGGGACTTGGAACTCGACGGATTTCGAGATGCGATCGTCTTTAGCCGTGTTAAGGGCGAGAGTGACCCAGAATGGGTGTTGCGAGTCGATTTGACTCCTCCTCAAGAAATGCTCAAAGATTGGGCGCGCTGGGGCGATATCGAGGCGCTGACGCGATTGATGAATGCCGCAGTTCGCGATCAGGGCGTTGAGATTACAGCGACTCTGATGGACATCACGCTGCATGTCACGGCTCAGCGAGAACAGGCACCGGAGCGAGGGCGAGTGTTAGCCGCGATCGCGCCTTTGCTCGAAACGATCGCGCCCCAAGGCATTCAAGCCGTTGCGGTTTACGGGTTGCAGGGTACAGCGAATCCCATTCCTCAGCTTTCGATTCCTGATTCTCCGGTTTGGGTGCAATGGATTAATCTTCCCGCCGCAGAACATCCAGCCCTCGCTGAATCCACTCGACAACTCGCGCAGCAAGGCGATTTAAGCGCGATCGCATTTCTGCTGACTCGCCAACTCAATCCCAATCTCGATACCCAACTCGCAACGGGTGGAATTCGCCTGCAAATTCGCCAAAAAGAGGACTTATTGCACATCATGACCGATGCGCCAGTCTGTCCGTCTCAAAGCCAAGTTGGAGTGAAAGTTGCCAAATACATTCACAATCTCCGTCTCTCTGATGTGCAAGGCGTGCGAGTTTACGGGCGCAGATCCGGTCAAAAACGCCCAATCTGGAGCTATGGCATCGACTTCGTCAGCCGTGAGCAGGCTCGCTTTATTCCAGAAGCGACTCCCGAATTTGCTGCCTCTGATGCCTATGTCGGCGATTTACTGACAAAAGAGCCAGGCGCGTTAACGGTTCCCGAGTTTGACGAAGCCGACGCGACTTGGGGCGATCGCATTGTAGAAGCAATCCAGGGCGCATTGGCTCGAACTCGGATTTTTACGATCGCGTCTGACACCGCTCCCAATACTGCCCGCGCGACTCAATCTGCGGTTCCAAATGAAGCAAAAGCGGCGATTGTTTGGAGTGTTTTAGGCATTCTGCTTACGGTGCAAGCAGATTGGCTCCTGGGACAATATGCGAAACCTCTGTTTGCCTCAAAACCCGCTCCAACAGCCTCTCCTGCACCGCTCACCTCTGAACAGATGCCTCTCCCCCAACTCTCGCTGCAAAAAACCACTGGATTTGGAGAACTGGGAGCGGCTGGATTTACGCAATCTGGACAGACGTTGATCGCTCCGGGTCAAGGATCAACCGCGCTTCTTGCCTCTCCCTTGAAGCCAAAAGCAGCGATCGACACTGCTCGTTCTCCTTATCCCACATTCAATGCGGGTCAGCTCGATGAAAAACTCGTGCTCTACCGTCAGTATGTCAATCAAAACGGTGCGCCGGATGTCTTGATCGTGGGGAGTTCGCGTGCGATGCGGGGCATCGATCCAGCGGTTTTAGAACAGACCTTGGCGACTCAAGGCTACGCGGGTATGCGAGTGTTCAATTTCGGTATCAATGGAGCCACGGTTCAAGTGGTTGACCTGATTGTGCGGCGCATCCTTGCCAACGAAAAACAACCGAAGCTGATCTTACTTGCCGATGGACTGCGAGCGTTCAACAGTGGTCGTCCGGATGCGACTTATAAAGCGATCGTGTCTTCTCCGGGATTCCGCAAACTGCCTGAAGTGAGTACAAACACAGCTGCTACACCCACTGAAGCGTTCACGAAACCTTTAGAGACTCTGAATCGAACCAATATGACAGTGAGCGATAGCTATCAATCGTTCAATGATCATTTGCTTCGCCAAGTCGGGCAATTTTCAACGGTTTGGAGTCAGCGCAATAAGTTACAAGGACTGCTCAAGCGTGGCTTAAGTTTTGGATTTGAGCAAGCTCCGACTTCGGATGAGATTGACCCTGAATTGACGATCGCTCAAGATGGACAAGGCTTAATTGATATCAATGGCTTCCTGCCGATTTCCAATCGCTTCAATCCAGTGACTTACTATCAAAAGTATTCACGAGTCTCAGGCGATAGTGATGCTGATTATGCGAACTTCAACTTGCTCGGAGAACAGGATCAGGCGTTACGATCACTCGCTCAGTACACTAAGGGCCAAAACATTCCCTTAGTCGTGCTCAATCTGCCTCTAACAGAGAACTATCTTGATCCGTATCGCCGCGATCGTGAAAAAGAGTTCCAAGAATATCTGATGCGACTGTCTGGGGAACTCAGCTTTACCTATCGCGACCTACTAGAAAACTGGAAAAATACGCCAGATTTCTTTTCTGACCCCAGTCACCTCAATCGCTATGGTGCTCATGCCGTCTCGACTCATATTGCTAAAGATGTATTGATTCCTTGGAGACAGCGATAGTAGGTGAGGAGATGGGGAGAACCCAGGCTCAGATTGCTCCCTATCTTCCCACTCCGCAAAATTAATACAGTTGACTAGCAGTTTTACTAAAGCGCTTCCGGTATCAATCGCTCCAAATCCAAATCTGCTGCAATCTGAGCTAGCTTCTCAACATCGGTTGGATCAGCTAAATGCGGAATCAACCCCAGCACAGGCAGTCCTGTTAATCGCTGAATCAAGCTCACCGATGCCCAATTCTCGATTTCTTCGATCGAAGTCGATCGAATACAGTTCAGCACAATTCCGCGCAGATGCACCTTCATTTGACGCGCCAAAGCCACATTCGCCACCGCTTGCCCGATCGCTCCCAACTTCACCGGAACAACCAGCACTGCAGGTAAATGCCAATCCCACGCCCAATCTGCCACGGTTGTACTGTGCGTCACAGGCGATCCTAATCCACCCAACGCTTCAACCAAGACAAAATCTCGCTGACTTCGCAACGTCTCAAACGCCTGCCAAACTGGCTCAAGCTGAACCTGCCTGCCTTCTAGATCCGCCGCGATCGGAGGGGCAAGCGGCGCTGTAAAATGCAGCGGATTCAGCAATTCTGGTGGCTGATCTAACTGAAATAACTGACCATACGTTTCGCGATCGCCGATTCCCGTCTGCAAAGGTTTCATCACGCCGAGCGATCGCGATCGACAATACTTTTGCCAATATGCAATTAAAGCAGTCGTCAGTACCGTTTTCCCGGCATCCGTATCGGTTCCGGTGATCAAGAGTGCATTCACAATTCGTTATCCTTGGACATCAACAGTCAGCGTGAACTCCGCTGGAGCATCACTCGTCACATCAACTTGATAGCTTCCGCCTTTCGGTACAATCGCACTCCATCGCTGTAAATTCGTTGCATCTTCAACCGGGCTACCATCTGGATACCGTACCGTAAATCGTGTCCCCGGAGTAAGGGTCAAGGCTAAAGATTGCTTAGCACGAACATTGATGAGATAGCGACGAGTCGTGAGGGCATCGACTCTTTCACTCACCTTTGTTCCAGTCTGACCTTGTGGAATTTCAATCACGGCTTCCACAATGCTTGGACTTGCCGTTGGAGAGGGAGACGGTGAAGGGCTAGGGGCTGGCGTTTGCAGATTGACGTTGAGCTTGAAATCGCTCTTAGGAATCCCTTTTACGGTTCTCAATTGAATGATGTAATCCCCCGTAAACGGGAGTTCTCCTGCCCAATTCGAGACGCGATTTGATGCACTATCGACTGGATCGCGATTCGGGGCTAAAACGCTTAATAGCACACCTTCTCCACCGCCCAAACTTGCATTCAACTGCTGCCCTTGATTAGCGGGAACAATAAAATTGAGAGTCTCATTCGATTTTAATGTTCCACTGCGAGTCGCTGCACCTTGAACAAAATCAAGTCGCTGACTATACGTGACCGGATCAGGACTCGGAGTTGTAGTCGGAGAAGGTTTTGGAGTCGCAGTTTTAGTTGGACTTGGAGACGGAGTCGTTGCGGTAGGAGTCGGAGACGCGATCGGGGCAGGAGTCATCAAAGCACGGGTGATAGTCCAAGCTCCCAGTCCTGTCAGCAGCACTAGCCCAGTTCCGATCGCAAGCACCGCCCACGGATCATCCCAAAGCGAACTTCTCGACGGAATCGAAGGATCATTGCGATTTTGCAAACTCGTCGGAGCAACCGTCGTACTATCGCGCCGACCCACTGCCAAGGTTTCTGCTCTAGAGACATTTGTCGGTGGCTGCGCCTGAGTGGGCGGAGGGGTCGCTGGCAGCGGAGCCATGGTTGCCGGACTTTGTAGAACTTGCAAGACTTCGGTTGCAGATTGATAGCGATCGCTGACTCGATAACTCAGCATTCGATTCAGCACCTGTCCAAACGTTGGCTCTAAATTGACGAATCGCTGCCAACGCCAAGTCATCGTATTTTCGTCGAAGAGATCCTGCGGTTCGCGTCCCGTGAGCAAAACAACAGCGGTGACTGCCAACGCATATAAATCGCTATTCGGATAGGCTCGACCCGTCTGCATTTGTTCGGTCGGAGCATAGCCGAGCTTACCAACCGTCGTATGCTGTTTGACCGTATCTTGTGCCTGAATGCGAGTCGCAAGATCTTTGACCACGCCAAAATCGATCAAGACGGGCAGCTTATCGTGATCACGCAAAATGATATTGTCCGGAGCAATATCTCGGTGAATAATCCCTTTGCCGTGAATATATGCCAAAACAGGTAAAACCTGCTTCACAAGCTGCGTGACTTCTGCTTCTGAAAAAACATACCCGCGCGATTTGCGTTCATCTAACAGCGATCGATAGGTTTGCCCTTCGACATAATCTTGCACAATAAAAAATCGCTGATCCTGCTCAAACGTCGCACGAAACTGCGGAATCTGAGGATGCTGAATTTGGTAAAGCGTTTGGGCTTCGCGCTGAAATAATTCTTTGGATTTCTCTAGCGCGTAAGGATTATCTTGAGGCGGCGTTAATTCTTTAATCGCACAAGCTTCGTTAAATCGTCCTTGATCTTCGGCAAGATAGGTACGACCAAACCCTCCCTGTCCCAACACGCTGAGAATCCGATAGCGACTTTGTAAAACAGTAGCTGGGGGAATAGGTGGCTGCATGGTCGATTCCGATACGCACAAGGATAAAGGGCAATTCTATAGAACCGGAGTTCCAAGTATTTACTTATAGCGTATAGCAGCCATTTTGGGTTAGCGGTGAAATATGAAGCTGAGTTTCGTTTTTTGTTTGTAGAAAGAGACGATCGGGCATGTTAGAAACTGAAGTTTTTCAACACTCTGCAATGGGAACTCAAGCTGGAGTTGGAATGAGTCATCTTCGCAATGTGACTCAAGCAGCAAAAGAGGCTGTTCAAAAAGCGATGACTGCTGCGAATATCACACAGCCAGATTTCGTTTTTCTCTTCGCCTCGCTTGGATATCACCAACAGAAATTAGTACAAGTCGTGCGGCAAGAGACAGGCAATTGCCCGCTGGCAGGATGCTCTGGGCAAGGCGTGATTGTCCAGAATGAAGCCGATGAATCGAATTTTTCAGTTGCCGTGATGGTGATCCAGTCCGATGAACTCTGCTTTACGAATCGCTACGCCGTCGGACTCAAAGAGCAGCCAACCGAAACAGGTCAAACGATCGCCAGTAAATTGCTGATGGATTTTAGCGAACAAGCTCAAGCCATGTTTCTTTTCACAGATGGCATTACGGTGAACTTCGATCGCTTGATGACCGGGATCGAATCAGAATTTGCTCAGCAGGGTTACACTGTTCCGCCGATTTTAGGAGGCGCAGCGGGCAGCGATATCGAAATGAAAGCAACCTATCAGTATTGTGATGATCAAGTCATTTCAGATGGTGTAGTTGCCACGTTGCTCTCTGGAGATTGCCAAGTGATTTGGGCACTCAATCATGGCTGTGTTCCGATCGGTCAAGAGCGAAAAATTACCCGCGCCCAAGGCAATAAGATTTTTGAAATTGATCATCAGCCTGTGTTTGAGGTGCTGCGTGAGTATCTCACAGAAGAAGAAATTCAAGCCTGGGATCGCACAATCGTTGCCTTTTGTTTCGGGTTAAAAGCTCCGAATTATGCTCAAGATCACGATGAGTTTGTGATTCGCTACTTGCCGAGCAAAGACGATGTTGCCGGATCTGTAACGCTGCAAACTGACGTTGTAGAAGGAAGTAGCATTTGGATTACTCGCCGCGATCCGGAGAAGATTGCTCAAGGCATTGATACGATCGCCGAACACTTAAACACTCAACTGCAAGCCCAATCCGCGAAGTTGATTTTCCAATTCGACTGTTATGGACGTGGAAAATCTGTTTTGGGAGAATTAGAAAAACAACGGCTTGAGCAGAAACTCCAGCAACAGGTCGGCACTTCTCTCCCTTGGATTGGGCTATATACGCATGGTGAGATCGCTCCGATCAAAGGCAGAAACGGATTTCACAATTACACATTAGTCTTAGCTGCCATTTACTAGACGATCGATCACTAGATGGTCTGCTCAAGAACGGCTTTGAAACTTGCTCTATATCCCAAACTGCTATGGTTCCTGCCACGTCTCTCGATGCTGAAATTGCCCATCTGCGCGCTGAAAATCAACGGCTCTCCGAACAGGTCAAACGTCTCGTGCGTGCAGAGCGCCGGATGATCGAATCTCAAGATCGACTCGATGGGCAAATCAGCCTCTACCGTCAACTCAATGAAATTGGGAAACGGGTGAGCCAGTCTTTTTCAATTAGCGGAATCTTGCAGGAAACTCTCCAGTTTATTGTTTACGATCGCAATTTTCAGCGCTGTTTAATTTTGCAGCGTCAGCATGAGCAATTTCAGTTGGTGCAACACGAAGGCTATTACGAAGACGATAACATCGTCGATTCGCTGGCGCTAGATTTGCACCACCCTGCTTTTCAAGCATTTGTCTCGAATCAGCTGATCGGTCTGATCGACAGTCCGAATCCAGCGCTTCGAGATCTGGGCGATCGCATTGGCATGGATGAGTTTATCGGCTTTATGATCGCAGAGTCTGAGTTCTTAATTTTACTAGGCAATGCCCGGGAGCGAGCCAAATATCATCACCGGATTCAAAGCGATGACGATGCAATTTTAGGCTTGATCAATTTGATGCAGACAATCCAATCTGCTATTAGTCAAGCGAATCTCTATACTCAGATTCGCGATCGCGCCGAGGCTCTAGAACAGACTCTACAAGAACTCCAGCACACCCAAAGCCAACTGATCCAAAGCGAAAAAATGTCGAGCTTGGGACAGTTAGTTGCTGGCGTTGCGCATGAAATTAACAACCCCGTTAGTTTCATTTATGGCAATATTTCGCATGCCAGTGCGTACGCAGCCGATCTGATTGAATTGGTCAAACTCTATCGCAAGGCTACCGATGCTGAATTGATTCAAGAGAAAGAAGAGGAGATTGATTTAGAGTTTCTGATGGAAGACTTGCCGAAGTTGCTCACATCAATGACGATTGGAGCCGATCGGATTAGAGAAATTGTCGCTTCGTTGAAGATTTTTTCTCGCATGGATGAGCCAGACTGTAAAGCCGTCGATCTTCAGGCTGGGATCGACAGTACATTGATGATTTTGAAACATCGACTCAAAGCAACTCCAGATCGAAAAGCCATCACTATTGTCACAAACTACGCCGATTTGCCTTTGATCGAATGTTTTGCAGGGCAACTCAATCAGGTGTTCATGAATCTTTTGAGTAATGCGATCGATGCTTTAGAAGAGTTGTGTGAGCAAGATTCTAGCTTTTCACCTCGCATCGAAATTACTACAGAGATGATCGAGAGTACGGTGAGAATTTGCATCCATGACAATGGTTCTGGAATTCCAGAATCGATTCAGTCTAAACTATTCGATCCGTTCTTTACAACCAAACCTGTCGGAAAAGGGACAGGCTTGGGGCTTTCGATTAGTCACCAGATTGTCACAGAGCGGCATCACGGCAGTTTGGAGTGTATTTCTAATCCGATTCACGGAACAGAATTTATCATTACGATTCCAGTCAAGCCAGCTTAAATCTTGGCAAACTGGATGCAGTATTTTACGAATCCTATGCCGAAGCTGACCCATCTCCTGATTTATCCGATCAAATCTCTCGATGGCATCGCTGTAGATCACGCCAAGATTCTGCCCGGTGGCGCATTAGAGCACGATCGAGAATTTTGTATCGTTGATCGTGCCAATAAAATCGTGAATGGCAAACGAACTGCGGCAATTCATCAGATTCGATCGACGTTTGATCTCAAAGCCCGGATTGTCACGCTTGCGATTCAGAACGAGCAACCTGTCAGTTTCCATCTCGATCACGGTCGCAGGGGGATTGAAGGCTGGTTGAGCGATTATTTTGGCTTTGCGGTGACGTTGAAACAAGATCTCACGACCGGATTTCCCGATGATCCCGTTTCACCTGGACCGACTCTGATCAGCACAGCTACATTGGAACGCGCCGCATCATGGTTTGCAGATATCACAGTTGAGGAAATGCGATCGCGACTCCGCACCAATTTAGAACTCGGGGATGTCGCTGCTTTTTGGGAAGAGCGCTTGTATTCAGCCGATGAAACGCCTGTCCGATTTCAAATCGGGGAGGTCGAGCTACAAGGCATCAATCCCTGTCAACGCTGCATTGTTCCCACTCGGGATGCGCGTTCAGGCGAAGCCTATCCTCAGTTTCACAAGACGTTTATGCTTCAGCGCCGAGCAGAATTTCCCGCTTGGGCAGATGAGACTCGATTTACTCATTACTACCGCATGGCAATCAATACAAGAATTGCGCCAACTGAAGCGGGGAAAATTCTAAGAATTGGGGATATCTTATCTTGCGGGTCGAGTTGATCCGGCAACGACATTCAATCGTTGTGTCACCATTGTCATTCCACCATGCCGTACCAAAACGGCTGAAATCCACTGCGCGCCAGCTTGATTCGGGGCTTTGCCAATCTTAAACAGTCCACCCGAATTCAGCACATCCAGATCAGCCGTTGCAGGCTTCAGATACCCTGCCGAATTCACCGCTTCTTGCACGACTGTACCTAGCAGTAGGTCGTTTTCGAGGGGTTCTTGGACGATCGCATCAAAGCTAAATTCTTGTCCTACCCGCACCTGGTCAGGCAGACTAACATTGACAGAAGGTGGCTTATCTCCGGTTGTAATGAGATTTTTCTCAGATAGAATTTCTTGTTTGACGATTTTCTGATTCTGAAATTGCTGCCGTGATCGCAAGGTTGCATCCAGTTTCACTTGCTGTCCGTTTTGCGCTTGCGTTCCAGTAATCCGAGTGACCGTTTCTGCTTGAAACCCGTTACTACTCGGTTGCCAAGACTGCAATTCGGTCTTGTACGTTAAGTTGGAATACTGCTTCCAAAGTTGTGTCAAAGATTGCTCTAAGCTCTGACGATTTAGCCCGTCGGAATGCGTAAAGTTTGGGCTATAAAACTGAAGTACGGCTTGTGCATTTCTGCTATTTGCAGCGGCATCAATTTTTGATAAAACTTGTTTGAGTTCTGCGGGCGCGGTTTCGGGAGTGGCAGCCGTGGCTCGATCGCTGAGTTGAGCGCTGGCGATCGTCAAACTCAATCCGAGAAAAAATAGGATTTGCCAAGACCGAAGACGCAATAGGGCAGAAAGTCTCATAGATTACTCTCAAACGCAATGGAAAAGCTTCTAATCACTATACACGCGATGTCAAAAATCATCTGGATCTAGGGTGATAAGAATCATTTTGGTCGCGATCTCGCTGCGATGCTGAGCGATTTTTTCTAGATGAAGAAGCGTTTAGTTTTGAGGATTGCTTATTGGCTCAGCGATCGCAAACGGCTTGAAGGAGTTTGCATCAATCCTCTACAAATCGATCGATCTGCAACATAAACCCTGGTAAAACAGCTTCCCCAGAAAATTGCGTCGGCAGCGATCGCACTTCTCTCAGTTGTCCTTGACGATAGATTTCAATTTCTTGATTCTGAGGATTCACCATCAAACCCAACTGAACACCACTCGTCATATACTCCTGCATCTTTTCCTGCAATGTCTCCAAGCTGTCAGTTCGCGATCGCAGTTCCAAGACAAAATCAGGTGCAATTGGGGGAAATTTCTGACGCTGTTCAGCAGTCAGAGTTTGCCAGCGCGATCGCTCAACCCACGCCGCATCAGGAGAGCGATCGCCCCCTTCTGGCAGCTTAAACATCGTTGAAGAACTGAACACTTCTCCGAGTCCAGTTTGACGATTCCAAATGATCAAGTCAGCAATATAGCTCGCTTCTCGTCTTCCGCTATCACCGCCAACTGGAGACGTAAGAATCAAAGCTGCTTTCGCATCTCGTTCGATCGTTAAGTCAGGATTGCTCATACAAAGGAGATAAAACTGCTCATCTGTAAAGTGAACCTGGCTCATGTCAATTTTGAGAGGAAGCGTCAGCGAAGCCATCATGTCGTTGCCAACAACTTTGGATATGCTTTGAATATAATCCAGATCTTTTTATCGCAATGGACCCGATCGCAGAATACTAATAATCAACCAAAGCCCCAAGAAACTCGCGGCTGCAAACAAGACATCACTCACCCAATAGACTTGACTCGACTGCGTATTCGCAGAAATGATCGCTGCACCCATAATCAATGAGCCAACGACAATACTAAAAGACACCCGATTCGCAGCAGAATCGACCGTGCGTCGCATCGGTTCTGCTTCTCGAATCGAAAAATTCCACTGCAAGGTTTCAGACGTGACGCGATCGAGCAATAACTCAACCTGTCTCGGCGACTGCAACGACAGATTTTTCACATCCAACACCGTTCGCAACAAGGCAATTAAGGGCGCTTCTCCAACAATCTGCCGCTGAAACACTTCGGTCATCATTGGGCGAATTTTATTGGGAATGTTGAAATTCGGGTCGAGCGATCGAGCAATGCCTTCTAAGTTCGCGATCGCTTTCGCACATAGCCCCAAATTGCCGGGAACTCGCACCTTATTGTCTCGAACAATTTGCAGCACTTCGTAAACGAGCTTACTAAAGTTGACCTGCGAGATATTCAGACTATAGTACCGACGCAGTAACCGATCGAACTCGGTTTCGAGCTTGACTCGATTGATCGGTTGAATCGGGGGCGCAAGTTGCAGTACGAGTTGAGTACATCGTTGGGCATCCAGATTGACGATCGCAAGTACCAATTCCAAAATCAACTGCTGTGTTCTTGGATCGAGTCGTCCCACCATACCGCAATCGAGCAATGCTACCCGCCCATCCTTGAGATAGAACACATTCCCAGGATGCGGATCAGCGTGGAAGAAGCCATCTAAGCAAATTTGCTGGAAGAACGCTCTGAGGAGTAACGTTGAAATTTCTTCTCGTCGCTGGAGATCGACGACACCTTCAGCAGCACTGATGGGCGGAAATGCAGAGAGTACCGCCACACCATCTAGCCATTCCATCGCAACGAGTTTATCGGTTGTATATTCCCAATAAATCTGAGGAACTACAAGCTGAGAGGCATCAAACCAGCGAGTCCCGCTCAAATTCTGCCTCAGTTGATCGGTATATCGAGCTTCTTGAGTAAAATCGAGTTCGTTTCGTAGCGCTTCCGCGAATTCTTCAGCGATCGCCACAATATCGTAGTACTGTCCAAAATCCGTCTGAGCAACCAGTCTTGCCATCAAACGAATCAGCGCAATATCTTGTTCTACAACCGCCGAGAGTCCCGGACGTTGAACTTTGAGCGCAACGGCTCGACCATCTTTGAGAACAGCGTAATGCGTTTGAGCGATCGAACCCGCTGCAACGGGCGTGTAGTTCACCGAGGCAAAGACTTCTTCTAGGGGCTGACTAAATTGTTTTCGCAGCACGACTTCAATTTCTGCCCAATCCACCGGAGGAACTTCTGCTTGCAGCGTGGACAGAGCATCAATATATTCCGCAGGCAAGAGATCAGGACGAGTGCTCAGCAGTTGCCCGAGCTTCACATAAACCGGACCCAAATCGACCAAAATATTGCGAAGCACAGCCGGAGGCGGTAATTTTGGCTCGTCAACTTTTCCCCCGGTCAAGAGCCGCCGCATAAAATCCCATCCGTTCCGAAGCACTACTTCTAAGATTTCACCTTGGCGCGAACTGGTTTGGACAAGTCTGGAAAACATAGAAGCAATTCCAACAATTAATGCAAAACGGCATCAGAACAGTGACTTAAAACTAACGTAGATCTCCACCGTTCAGCCATCCTCTTCCGGGGGAAAACTGAGGAGCGAAATCCGTCAATCGAATGATCGGCAACCCGATAGCCCCGATTGCAAGAAAAACAGTTAGGCTATGAATACTGTGATTGAAGTTGCCTCGCCCTTCAATTTTTTAAGCTTTTTCGGAGGCGCGCATGAATCGATTTTGGAGTGTTGCAAGCAAAGTTGCTGGAAGCCTATTTCTCTGCGGAGGTGGCGTGATCTCGATCGCGCTTTCTCTGTCGATTTTGGCATTCCAACCTCCAACCTGGGCATTTACAATTCTCTTGATTCTGCTGGTATTTTTTGGGCTGACTCCCAGTGCGATCGGCGGACTTTTACTCTATGCCAGTTCTAAAGCGCATCGCCATGCCATTCGCGATCGCTTTTTCCAACTGTTGCGGATCAAGCAGGGCAGAATTTCACTGCTCGATTTCTCCAGAGCCACCCGCCTCGAACCGGAAATTGCGCGCCGACATCTCGATCTTTGGGCACGCGAATACGACGCGAATTTTGAAGTGAGTGATGCGGGTGAAGTGTACTACGTGTTCTCAACCGAGCAATTGCATTTGCCGGAGAGCCAGCCGTTTGAAGTAATTCGTCAAGTCGTGCGCGATACCTGGCGATCGCTGTAACTCCTAGCCCTCAAAATATTCAGACTTCAGTTCCCGAACTCATAAAATTGATCCGGTCAGCGTTAGCGCTTCCTGATAGTGAGCCTCTCGGAAGGTGTTAAATTCGATTTCTATCTGTACTCTAGAAATCAAGTTGCACTGTCCCGACGCTTCCATGTCTAACCGTTTTCCTCAGATCGCTTGGCTGTTTTTTGCGATCGCTGCCTTGAGTTCCTGTAATTCATCGAATCCGAATGTCGAGCGCGATCGAGAACCCCAAGTTGCCCAAGCTTCATCTTCTAGTGCTCCAATTCGGACAGAAATTCTGAACCCCCAACCGATCCGAATTGATGTCGATCAACTTCCTCAACCCAACGCCACACAAAGCGCCTCAAAACCACCTGAAGTTGTTCCAATTCCTGAAAATCCAGTCTTACGGGTTCCTGTTGGCTTTACTGTCAATGTGTTTGCGGAAGGACTTGATCGACCGCGTTGGCTCGCCCTGACTCCAAACGGCGATGTTCTCGTCACCGAAACCCGGCGCAATCGAATTCTGCTGCTCCGAGATGCCAATAAGGATGGCGTTGCAGAAGTCCGCAAAACCTTTGCAACTGAAGAAAACGGGCTAAATTTACCGTTTGGAATGGCATTTGCCGAAGATGCGTTTTTTGTCGGCAATACTGATTCAGTCCTGAGATTTTCTGTGGCAAACGATCGCGTTCAAGGTCGGGGCACGAAGATCACAGAATTACCTGGACAAGGCTATAACCAACATTGGACGCGCAACGTGGTCACTTCTCCAGATGGACAAAAGCTTTATGTCTCCATCGGATCGCGATCGAACGCTGATGAAGAACCGCTCCCGCGTGCCTCAATTCAAGTCATGAATTTAGATGGCAGCGATCGTCAAACCTTCGCCTCTGGGCTGCGTAATCCCGTCGGTCTAGATTTCAATCCGGCAACCGGAGCACTCTTTGCAACGGTCAACGAACGGGATCAAATCGGAGATGGCTTAGTGCCAGATTATCTGACGCAAGTACAAGCAGGCGAATTTTATGGATGGCCCTATGCCTATCTCGCACCCAATCGCCTCGACCCGCGCCATCTCAAGGACGGAAAAAGCACCCGCCCCGACCTCGTTGCGAAAACTCGTACGCCAGATGTTTTATTTGAAGCGCATTCGGCAGCATTAGGATTGCGATTCTATACGGGCAATACATTTCCCGATCGCTATCGCAACGGCGCATTTGTCGCCTTCCGAGGGTCTTGGAATCGCTCTCAGGGAACCGGATATAAGATTGTCTTCGTGCCGTTTAATGAAGGGCAATCGCAAGGGCAATACGAAGATTTTGTAACAGGGTTTCTCCTTGATCCCAGCATTCCAACAACTTGGGGTAGACCTGTCGGCTTACTCGTACTTAATGATGGCAGTCTGATTTTCACGGACGAAGCCAATAACAGAATCTACCGCATTCAGTACGCTCAAAAACAAGTGCAGTAGAAAGATAAAAAATGTGTCTCGGCTTCGCTGAATGCTCGATTCTAGAGTTTTCGCAGGGTGAGCGAAGCTGAAACCGATTCTCTGATTAATCCTCAACAACTTGAGCCGCAACTTCAACGGCTTCTACATCGATCGTACCAGAAGGAGTCATGCGCTTAAATTTCCCATGCTCAACGAGTAACGGCTCTCCACAGCTAGAACATTGCATCTGAGCCTGATTAAATCCAGTCAACTCGGTTCCACACACCGGACAAGCCGACTGGACAATATT
Source organism: Leptolyngbya sp. GGD (assembly GCF_026735145.1). Classification (NCBI taxonomy): domain Bacteria; kingdom Bacillati; phylum Cyanobacteriota; class Cyanophyceae; order Leptolyngbyales; family Leptolyngbyaceae; genus Leptolyngbya; species Leptolyngbya sp. GGD. The sequence goes on along the minus strand of NZ_JAPQKE010000004.1, from coordinate 316,058 downwards.
CTTTCTCACCCACCACTGGAACACAAAAATCCCGACAATCGGCGCAAGAATCAACAGCCCCAGTACAAAGAAAAACGATTTCACCAACCAGCCCAACCCGACGGCACTCAGCAGTAACGCAAATCCCACGATCGTTAAAATGCGACCAAATCCATTTAGACCGAGTTGTAAGTTATAAAGTTGATTCTGGTTCACGGTGATTTCCTCTGTCTATGCTTCCTCTATTGGAACAGAATTCTTGATAATCTTAGGGACGGCTTTCTCGACTTCAGTGAGGTCTGGTATCCGTATACTTTGGGTTATGCAGGCTTACTCTTAAGCATAAATGATCTCTCTAGAAGGCTAATTAAAATGCTGGAAAGCTTAACGCCCTTTGAAACCGTTCTCGTTGCAGGTGCAAGTCGAGGAGTCGGACGCGAAATTGCTCGAATCTTACAGCCGAATTTTACGGTCAAAGCATTATTGCGATCGAATACTGCTGTTACTGAACTCGAAGTTTTAGGCATTCAACCGATCATGGGCGATGCAATGATTCCAGAACAGTTAGATCTCTCTGGAATCGATGCAGTCATTAGCACGATCGGCGGTCTTCCCGGCGATATCAAACGCGCTGATGATGAAGGCAATCGCAATTTAATTGATGCAGCACGCAAAGCAGGCGTGAAAAAATTCGTCTTAGTCACCTCGATCGGGTGCGGCGATAGTGTGGTTGCCTTACCGCCTCGTGCTCTCGAAGCGCTAGGAGCGGTTCTCGCAGACAAAGAAAAAGCGGAACAACATCTGATCGACAGCGGGCTGACCTATACGATCGTGCGTCCGGGCGGTCTCAAGTCCGAACCCGCAACCAGAACCGGATTTCTCACCGAAGATCCCAAAATCTCTGGCTCAATTCACCGTGCCGATGTCGCAGATCTCGTGTGCAAATGCTTAATCAGCGATCGCGCCAATCAAAAAATTCTCTCGGCGCTCGATCGCAATCAACTGTCTGGTGCAACTGAAATTGTAGAATTTATCCCTTAAATCGCTGAATCCAGCCAAGGGACATCCCCCAATCAAGCACCAGTCTGGCGATCGCAAACAACAAAACACTTTCAACTGCGTAGCTGACAATGGGGATGACTGCACTTTGATTGGCAATTCCCATTTCCACCTGCGCCAACCCTCGCACTAAGCCAAACGCCAGCACCGCCCCAGATTTGAGGTGAGAATTCTCATCTTCACGAATAATGTAGCGGTAAGTCACCCCAAATAATAACCCTGCAAACAGCGCGATCGCGCCGCTAATCCAGTAGTTCATCGAAACACTGGGATAGCGGCTGACCAAAAAATCATTCAATAACGCAATCAACGGAAAAATCAACGCAACCGAACCTGCCGAAAGCAATCCTGCTTTCAACGACTCGACTCGTTCTTCCCAGCTCAGCTTTAAGTGTTGCATGTCAATCTCTAGATCCCAGTTCCCCAGTCGCTAGCCCGTTTTGCCTTATTATTAGATTTATCATCCTTTGTACCGCCCGTTTTTATCATGGATATTTTGTCACTTGGTTGGGTCGCGCTTTTATCCGTTTTTACCTTCTCGATCGCAATGGTCGTTTGGGGACGCAATGGCTTCTAATGCCTAGTTTCCAGCCCGTGGTCAACACGCTGCGGGCACTGAAAATCTAGAACTTTGAGATCCGATCGTGGAATTTACAGTTTTTAACACACTGGTGCTTGTCGCGTTTGGTCTTCTCATAGCCATCACTGGTGGCGTTGGCTATATCACCATTGCAGATTGGCGCGATCGTCGCCGTCGCGAACAAGAGAAAAAACCAACGAGCAAACGACGCTAACACACCCTCAATTGACTTCAAAGCTCCCAAATCGGGGACAGAGAGGACAAAAGCTGCACACTAGCAAAGCGAGTTGCTACCGCATATCAAAAGGCTCTAGGATTTCAACTCCTAGAGCCTTTTAAGTAAATCATCCCTGTAACCGCATCTTATTCAACTCGAGTCATCATGAACCCTGCGGTAACCTCTTCACCGTAGCCTTCTTCACCATGCTCATGAATATCTACACCCTGAAACTCAGCATCTGGGTGGACTCGCAATCCACCAAAGACTGCGCTCAGGACTTTCAGAATCACGATCGTTCCTAGCGCTGCCAAGACATAAGTGATGGCTACCGCTTCAATCTGCGTCAACACCTGGGTTGCATTCCCTGCCAGCAACCCATCTGCACCAGCCGAGTTGACTGCTTTAGTCGCAAAAATACCAGTTAAGATCGCACCAATTGTTCCACCCACACCATGCACTGGGAATGTATCCAGCGAATCATCAAACTGGAGCTTCGCTTTCAAACTCACAGCAAAGAAGCAAGCCGTTGCAGTGATTGCCCCAATCAGCAAAGCTGCAACGGGAGTCACAAATCCCGCAGCCGGAGTAATTCCAACTAATCCAGCAACTGCGCCTGTGGCAATCCCAACGGCGGTCGGCTTGCCACGTAAGATCCATTCCAAAATCACCCAGACTAAACCTGCTGCTGAGGCAGAAGTTGTCGTTGCCACGAATGCAACTGTCGCTAATGAGCCAGAGGCTAAAGCACTGCCGCCATTAAAGCCAAACCACCCAAACCACAGCAATCCAGCTCCTAACAAAATGTAAGGAACGTTATGCGGTGCAGCAGGCTGATTGGGGTACGTTTTGCGCGGACCTAAGACCCAAGCTGCAACCAGTGCTGACACACCAGAACTGATGTGAACAACGGTTCCGCCTGCAAAGTCCAAAGCACCCAAGCCACCATATAAGCCCAAAAATCCGCCTTTCGCCCAAACCATGTGAGCGAAAATCGGATACAAAATTCCAGACCATAACACAATGAACCAGAAATAAGCTTTGAAGCTAATCCGTTCAACGATCGCACCCGAAATCAAAGCAGGCGTGATAATGGCAAACATCGCCTGATAAATCATGAACGTTTGGTGCGGGATCGTTCCGGCATAGGAAACAACCGCATCGGGCTGGCTGCCCGCTAGATATCCTGTCGTTTCTAGACCCACACCGTTCAAGAACAACCACTGTAGCCCGCCGATAAACGGAGTTCCAGGTGCAAACGAAAGACTATAACCCCACAGAATCCAACTGGTTCCAACAATACCCATGAGAATAAAGCTCATCATCATGGTATTGAGAACATTCCGAGACCGAACAAAACCGCCATAGAAAAACGCTAAACCCGGAGTCATCAGCAGCACGAGGGCAGCCGAAATCAACATAAAGGCTGTATCAGCTTGGCTAGCTGCCTGATCGGCGGCAGCTTTTGCAGCTTCAGCCGTCACAGGCTCAGCAAGAGCAGTACCCATCAACGGAATACTAAACAGCGCGATCGTGGTGAGCGCTGTCCACATGATTTTTTTCAACACTGGCTTCAAACCTTCAACGCCAATAAAGAACTCATCTTCAGACTTCCGTTAGGCTGTAAATACAGAAACCATTGGAAATCCGAATGATTGCTATTGGATTGCACCAAAATTGAAAGGCTCATTCTGTAATTGAAATTACACTTTTGCGATCGAGAAAGCCTTAATCCCAGCAGACCCTAAGTTTCATCACTAGGGAGGATGTTTCTTAAAAGATTATGTGAATTCCTAATAGATTCATCGGACTTAACAAAGTGCAAAAAGAGCGCTCTCCAAATTGGAGAGCGCTCTTCGCAGAATCTTAGATTAGACCTTTCAAGTCATTAATACTTGGTCGGTTCAGATGAACTGCTGGGGTAGTTACTAGAAGAGCCAAAAGCACTTTCCTTAGCAAATCCTGCATAAGCTTCCATACCGTGCTCGCTGATATCCAAACCTTCCAGTTCTTCTTCAGAGGTCACACGGATACCCAAAGTAGACTTCAGCAAAATCCAGAAGATGCTGGAAACCAAGACTGTAAAGCCGCCTACTGATAAGACTCCAACCAGCTGATACCAAAACTGCTCAATACCGCCACCAAACAGCAATCCAGCTTTGGGAGCAGGAGTTGCACCAAAAGCATCAGCTTGGCTGAATAATCCGAGCGCCAGCGTTCCCCAGACACCGTTCACTAAGTGAACTGCGATCGCACCTACTGGGTCATCGATTTTCAACTTATCAAAGAACCCAACGGCGAATACAACTAAAATACCGCCAATCGCACCGATGATCGCAGAAGAAGGAACGCTAATCCAAGCACAGGGTGCTGTAACAGCGACCAATCCAGCCAGCAGACCATTGATGGTCATCGTCAAGTCAGGCTTGCCTAAAATTGCCCATGCAACTACCGTTGCCGCGATCGCACCAAATGCGCCACCTGTGTTCGTTGTCAAAGCAATATGAGCAATCAAAGAACCATTCCCAACGCTCATCGTTGAGCCGGGGTTAAATCCGAACCAACCCAACCAGAGAATCAAAGCACCCAAGGTTGCAATACTGAGATTGTGAGGCGGAATCGCATTTGCAGAACCATCTGCATTGTATTTACCAATTCTTGCACCGAGGAAAGAAGCGCCCATCAGAGCCGCCCAACCCCCAACTGCGTGTACGACCGTCGAACCTGCAAAATCGTAGAATCCGAGAGTTGCTAGCCAGCCACCGCCCCAGATCCAGTGACCTGTAATGGGGTAAGCAATCCCAACCAACAGTAAGCTAAACAGCAAGAAGTCGATGAATTTGATCCGCTCAGCAACAGCACCCGACACGATCGTCGCTGCTGTTCCAGCAAACACCAACTGGAAGAAGAACTTCGCAGCCAGAGGAACGCCTGCCCAGCTAATGGCTTTGAAGATTCCTTGGTAAGCGTCACCTGTTACTGGGCTGCTGTCTGTACCCGTTAAGAAAAATCCGCCGCTTGCGCCAATCCAGCCGTTTCCGTTACTGAACATCAAGCCAAACCCGATCGCCCAAAATGCCACTGTAGACAGCGCAAAGACAATCAAGTTTTTCGCAAGCACGTTTACCGCATTTTTCTGTCGGCACATGCCAGTTTCGAGCATACAGAAGCCCGCATTCATGAAGAACACTAGGCATCCTGCAATCATTACCCACATGGTATCTAGACCAATTTTTAGGTCTGCGGTTGCAGTCGCAACACTTTCAACAGTAGGTGGGGTTTGGGCAACAGCCGCATAGCTCCAAAGTCCAACGATCGCGACTGTGATCGGAATTGACATTTGCCAACCGAGAGACAACTTGCTCACTGTTCTGAGCAGTGCTTCCCAGGATTTAAGCAAGGCAGGCTTCCGCTTGCGAACTTGCGATTTTTGCTTCAACGATGCTCTTAACACCATGACACGAAATTCCTAATGTAAATAAACCAATGCGAAATTGACCTGCTGGCATGAGAGCGTTACACCATTCCAGCAAGTAAAAGTTGTCTTGCAGTCGGGCAATGCAATTCCTGAATCCCGAAACCCTCCACTACTTGGCAATCAGTGCCGCGATCGAGGACGAGTTAGGTCTCTATGATTCAGCTGCCACAAGGTCGGTACGTCGTTTGAGGTACTGAAATATACGACGAAGTGGGGGCATGTCACATAGCTAAAGAAACAGAATCTTTAGATGAGATGAAGTCAAATTTCGTTGATTGAGTCATGTGATTCTGTATCTCAGATTACAAATGCTCAATTCTAGAGAGAGATTCCCAGAGAAAAATAGGGGGATTGATTATTTCTCAATTCAACATCGAGTTTTATCTATGAATAAAAGATCTCATTCAAACTAAGATTTGCTTTTTTCGAGACTATCTTATATAGTACTTGTGTATTAATTTCGTCTCCTTGAGTAATTCGCCTTTTTACCTGACCGTTGCGTGAGGAAGGGGGCGATTTTTTTCGCTACAAGCCCCCTAACTGAGCTAAAGTGATGCTATGAGCGAGAAAAGTAGCGACGGATTCAAAATTGTTAGCGATAATCGTCAGGCGAGGTTTCAGTACGAGATTCTGGAGACCTACGAGACGGGAATCGAGCTTGCGGGAACCGAGGTGAAGTCCATTCGCGCCGGTCGAGTGAACTTACGCGACGGTTTCGCGCTCGTTCGCAATCAAGAAGTTTTTCTCCACAATGTCCATATTTCGCCACATAAAACTGCAAGTCAGGTCTTTAATCACGATCCAACCCGAACTCGGAAGCTCCTCCTCAGACGCGATGAAATTCGCAAACTTGTGGGCAAAGTTGAGCAGCAAGGGCTGACCCTTGTACCGTTGAAGATGTATTTGAAGCGAGGCTGGGTCAAGGTAGATTTGGCGTTAGTGCGCGGCAAAAAGTTGTACGACAAACGCGAAGATTCAAAACGCCGGGATGATCAACGAGATATGCAGCGAGCCATGAAAAATCGTTAGGAGTGATCGATTCTTTCTTGAACGCAGAAAAATCGAATCGGGAATAATAGCCGTACTACCATTCTGGCTGCGTTTATGCTACCGTCTCCTGACTCGCACTCTTCTCTAGATGCTTCAGTCTTAACTTGGCTGGAGCGAGGAGATGAATTGTTTCAACTTCAGCGCTACCGAGAAGCGATCGCTGCTTATGATAAAGCGATCGAGTTTCAGGCAGGCTACACCGCTTGGTTCAGGCGGGGAATTGCCTGTGAAAATTTGCAGCGATTTGATGAAGCACTCGTTTGCTACAAAAAAGTGATTGAGCTGCAGCCAGATGATTATTTAGCATGGTTTAAGCAGGGTGCCGCTTGTGAAAATCTCAACCAGCCAAAAGAAGCATTAGCTTGCTATGAAAAAGTGATTCAGCTGCAGCCAGAAAACTATTGGGCTTGGCACGATAAGGGAAAAGTCCTAGAAACTCTGAAACGCTTTGAAGAAGCAGTAGCAGCCTACGATCGAGCAGTTCAATTGAAGCCCAATTTTCAATTGGCGGTCGAGAGTCGGCGGCGGATTTTGGTGCAGCTTCAGCGCGTTGATTCTCTCTACGATCTGCCGTTCGATGAGCCAGCGGCCAATAGCGCATCCGAGATTGCAGAACATTCCTCGGATTGCCTCACGCAAGGAATGGCGCTGGAAACACAAGGGCAATTTGAAGCAGCGCTTGCTGCTTACGATCAAGCAGTCGCTTTGCAACCGAACGACCATCTCGCTTGGTTTAAGCGAGGCAATGTTTTACAGCATTTACAGCGGTTTGAAGAAGCGATCGTTAGCTACAACAAAGTGGTTGAACTTCAGCCTGAGAATTATTGGGGATGGCACGATCGCGCAAAAGCGCTAGAAGCCACGGCTCAATATGAAGAAGCCTTATTTTCTTATATTCGAGCGATTCAGCTGCGGGGAGATTGGCAAGCTGCGATCGCAGGTCGTCAAAGAGTTTTAGATCGATTGAATTCAGGAGATCAGCCTGAGCAACCAGCCCAACCCGCCAATGATTACGGAACTTGGTTCCAGAAAGGTCAGATTCTAGAAAAGCTTCAACATCATGCAGAAGCAGCGGTTGCTTTCAATAAGGCAGTGCGCTTGAATCCAAAAGACCCAGAGGTTCTGCGCTGGCGAGGCAATGTCCTTTATGCGTTATCGCGATATGAAGAAGCGATCGCGTCTTATGACCAAGCGATCCAGCTTCAGCCAGAGAATGCCGACTTATGGTGCTGTTCTGCAAGTTCGTTAATTAAACTGCGCCGATTTCGAGAAGCGATCGCGTGTTTTGACAAAGCTCTACAACTTCAACCTTCGCATCACGGGGCTTGGTACTGGCGGGGGCGAGTCATGGCAGAGCTAAAACGGTTTCGGGATGCGTTGTATTCCTATAATCAGGCAATTAAGTACAATCCAAATTTTCGGCCTGCCATTCGCGATCGAGCGAAATTGCAGAAGGAATTCAACTAAACCTCAGTACAAATCAACTTGATCGGTGGGTGAGAGCGATAGAATCATGAAGGACTATTTCTTCGCCCTCCGAATGCCTAAGCGTGTCAGCAAACCCAAAAGCTCCGATGCTCCGGTCTTAAGTCCTGATTTAGGAGCCGAAATCGAATCGAACGGCTCGAAAAAACAGCCTGCTCAGAAAGCTCAAAAAGTTGTTTCACTGAATTCCATTCGGATTCGAGGCGCAAGACAACACAATTTAAAAAATGTCGATCTCGATCTGCCGCGCGATCGATTAATCGTGTTTACCGGAGTTTCAGGCTCAGGCAAGTCTTCTCTGGCATTCGACACCATCTTCGCAGAAGGTCAACGCCGCTATGTCGAATCGCTCAGCGCTTATGCACGACAATTTCTCGGACAAGTCGATAAGCCAGATGTCGATGCGATCGAAGGATTAAGTCCAGCGATTTCGATTGATCAGAAATCGACCTCTCATAACCCTCGGTCAACCGTCGGCACGGTCACAGAAATCTACGACTATATGCGGCTTCTCTATGGTCGCGCGGGGATGCCGCATTGTCCGATTTGCGATCGCTCGATTACTCCCCAGACGATCGATCAAATGGTCGATCGCGTCATGGAATTGCCCGACCGGACTCGGTTCCAAATTCTTGCCCCTGTGGTGCGTGGGAAGAAAGGCACTCACCGCAAATTAATCTCAGGACTTGCCGCAGAAGGATTTGTGCGGGTGCGCGTCGATGGCGAAGTGCGAGAGTTGAGTGATTCCATCGAATTGGATAAAAATCAATTGCACACGATCGAAATTGTCGTCGATCGATTAATCAAAAAAGACGACATGCAAGAACGGTTGAGCGATTCCTTGACCACTTGCTTAAAGCGATCGAACGGAATCGCCATTATTGATTTGATGCGCGAAGCAGACTCAGAAGATCAGCCTTCAGAACTCGTATTCTCAGAAAATTTCGCTTGTCCAGAACATGGTGCAGTGATGGAAGAGCTTTCTCCGCGCCTGTTTTCGTTCAACTCGCCGTATGGAGCATGTCCGAATTGTCATGGAATTGGCAGCCATCGCACCTTTTCGCCTGACTTGATCATTCCAAATCCAAATCTTCCGGTTTATGCCTCGATCGCGCCTTGGTCAGATAAGGACAACACTTACTATCTTTCGCTGATTTGCAGTGTTGCCGAGGCATACGGATTCGATATTCAAACCCCTTGGAATCAACTGAGCGCCGAGCAGCAACACATCATGCTCTACGGTTCTAAAGACCCGATTTGGATCGAAGTCGATTCGCGATACCAGGAGAATAAAGGCTATCACCGTCGATATGAAGGAGCGATTCCTCTGCTCGATCGACAATATCGCGAAGCCAGTTCTGATCTGTACAAGCAAAAACTCGAACAGTATTTAGTCGATCAACCTTGTGATGTCTGTCATGGCAAACGATTAAAGCCAGAAGCGCTCGCTGTTCGCTTAGGGCAGTATCACATTCAAGATTTCACAGGGGTTTCGATTCGAGATTGTCTTGATCGCGTCGAGAATTTAGAACTGAGCGATCGACAAGCTCAGATCGGGGATCTCGTGCTGCGAGAAATTCGATCCCGCTTGCAGTTTCTCCTCGATGTTGGACTCGATTATTTAACACTCGATCGCACCGCAATGACGCTTTCGGGTGGAGAAGCTCAACGGATTCGACTGGCGACTCAAATCGGTGCAGGATTGACCGGAGTGCTATATGTCCTAGACGAGCCAAGTATCGGGCTGCATCAACGGGATAATACTCGCTTGCTCAACACCCTGACGAAACTTCGCGATTTGGGCAATACCTTAATCGTGGTCGAACACGATGAAGAAACGATTCGGGCAGCAGACCATTTGGTAGACATTGGACCGGGTGCAGGCGTGCATGGAGGACGGGTGATTGCTCAAGGCGATCTCGATACACTGCTGGATGCCGAAGAATCGCTGACTGGAGCCTATCTGTCTCGACGACGGGCGATTCAAACGCCAGCAGAACGGCGATCGGGAAATGGGAGAGCGATTACACTTGGCGCTGCCCAACGCAACAACCTCAAAAATATTGATGTCGAAATTCCACTAGGTAAACTAGTTTGCGTCACGGGTGTATCCGGGTCTGGAAAATCAACCTTGATTAATGAATTGCTCTATCCTGCAATTCAGCATCATTTTGGGCATAAGGTTCCGCAGCCGAAGGAAATGAAGCCTGTCAAAGGTTTAGATGCGCTTGATAAAGCGATCGTCATTGATCAATCTCCAATCGGACGCACACCTCGATCCAATCCAGCCACTTATACTGGCGTTTTCGACTGCATTCGCGAAGTCTTCTCTGAAACGATCGAAGCCAAAGCCAGAGGCTACAAAGCGGGGCAATTTTCTTTCAACGTCAAAGGTGGACGATGCGAGGCTTGTAGCGGTCAGGGTGTAAATGTCATCGAGATGAACTTCTTACCTGACGTGTATGTGCAATGCGATGTCTGTAAAGGCGCACGGTATAACCGTGAAACGTTGCAGGTGAAATTTAAAGGCAAGTCGATCGCAGATGTCTTAAACATGACCGTCGAAGAAGCTGCCGACTTCTTTCAAAATATTCCCCAAGCGGCAAATCGTCTGCAAACGTTAGTTGATGTTGGATTAGGATACATGCGGTTAGGTCAAACCGCTCCAACTCTCTCTGGAGGAGAAGCCCAGCGTGTGAAATTAGCCACTGAGCTATCTCGACGTGCAACCGGAAAGACGCTGTATTTAATTGATGAACCGACAACAGGCTTGTCCTTCTACGACGTTCACAAACTCTTAGATGTGATTCAACGCTTGGTAGATAAAGGCAATTCTGTGTTAGTCATCGAGCACAATTTAGATGTAATTCGCTGCTCGGATTGGTTAATTGACTTAGGCCCTGAAGGCGGCGATCGCGGCGGCGAAATTGTTGCAGTCGGTACTCCGGAGGATGTCGTCAAGCATCCTAAATCCTATACAGGTCAATATCTTAAACAAGTTCTAGAACAATATCCTGCTGGATCATGAAACACGATCGCATCAATACGAACGGGATCAATCTCCATTACGTCGCTGAAGGCGAGGGCAATCTCATGCTGTTTCTGCATGGATTTCCTGAATGTTGGTATTCCTGGCGCAAACAACTTCCAGAGTTTGCTAAAGATCATCACGCTGTTGCCCTGGATCTTCGAGGCTATAACGAGAGCGATAAACCCAGCGAGTCTAGCGCTTACAAAATGTCTGAATTAGTCGCAGATGTAAAAGGTGCGATTGAAGGATTGGGATACCAGCGCTGTACGCTGGTTGGACACGATTGGGGAGGCGCGATCGCTTGGAATTTCGCGTATGAGTATCCGGAGATGCTTGATCGCCTAATCATCCTCAATCTTCCTCATCCTGCTAAGTTTTCTCAAGGTCTACGCACACCACAGCAGTTATTAAAAAGCTGGTATGTCTTCCTTTTTCAAATTCCCTACTTGCCGGAATTTCTCATTCAATTTGATGACTACAAACTCTTAGAAACAGCCTTAAAAGGAATGGCAGTTAATCAAGAGGTTTTCTCTGCTGAAGACATCAATTTCTACAAAGATGCGTTTGCAAAACGGGGTGCTGCGACTGCGGCTATTAACTATTACCGCAACATTTTTCAAGCGGGTATCCTTGAGAAAAAATGGGGGATTTTAGAAGTCCCGACCTTGATGATCTGGGGAGAAAAAGATATCGCTTTAGGAAAAGAATTAACTTACGGAACAGAGGAATATGTTCGTAATTTGCAGATTCGATATATTCCAAATTGCAGCCACTGGGTACAGCAAGAACAGCCGAATTTAGTCAATCAATATATTCGAGAATTTATCGGCTTATAAATAAAAACTCAGGGGCTTAGTAAGCTCCTGAGTTTTTAAAGTTTCAGCTTCGATCTAAACGATCGCAAATTCAGCTTCTTCCGTAGAATGTTCGATAATTTCAAAAACTTTATCCATGCCTGTCAGTTCCAGCAGCATCTTAATCTGATCATTGATCGACTGCAAGAACATGGTCTTGCCTTCCTCACGCGCCTGTTTGAAAACAATGACGAGCGCCATCAGACCGGGACTGCTCATGAATTTAACGTTGGTAAAATCAACGAGCAGAACAGTTGCATCTGACTGAATCGCATCATCTGCTTGCTGATGAAAGTGAGCGATCGCCGCTTCATCCAACGTTTCCGGGAACTGAATAGTTCGAGTTAATAATTCCATGCCCCACAACCCAAATGCTAAACGATAATAAGTAGAAAACTCTAGCTCAATAGATGCTAGGCAGAAGCGAAACCGCTACGAAAGTTCTGTTAATTAACTTGTTGTAATGTAGCGTTTGCTTTCCACTGTAGCCTCTATCTCAGGATGTAGCTAAAGATTCCTTGCACCATGCCTATTTCAGGATCAGAATCACAGTTCTACTTTAAGTTAGTTGAAGCAACACTGCCGTATTGATGAATACGTTTTTCAAATCTCAGTTATTGCACTCATTTATGGAAAAGACAGCACAAATCTTTTGCAGTTCAAAGATTAGTACAACCTCTATCTAAAGAAGGAGTAACAGCTTGTTTCTACAGATAGACAGCGACAAACCAAGACCACAATACCATGTCAGGTATGAAGCGTTTGGAACCTAATTATGCAAACTCCCCAGACTGATGCACAGACTGATTTGCCTCTCTCTACTGCTTACAATGGCAAAGACCGCAATGCCTTCCTATTCGGCTGGACACCCCAAGCTGAGCTATGGAATGGTCGCTTTGCAATGATTGGATTTCTTGCTTATCTGCTTTGGGATTTAGCAGGTTATAGTGTGGCTCGCGATGTTCTACACTTAATCGGTTAGTGTCTGTCTAAAGTTAATAATTACTATTAGCGTGAAGAGAAATTATGCCTCTCTTCACGCTATTTTTTGTGGCAAATCGCTGCAATATTCCTAATAAGAATTTCAGCGATCTTAGCTATTAATTTGATGATTGCTTTACTGACATCAGTGAGTGTCTCATATTCATCTTCTAGCCATTCTTCTAAAGGCGATCGCAGTTCTTCATCAATCCCATTTCCTCCTGCATGCTTAATGATATATTCTTTGCTTCTGCAGGATAATCAATGCCTTTCAAATATTTTTTGAACTCCAATCAAATTAGTCTTTACTGTGACAGTTTCTCCAGTTCAGTATCAAAATAGGAGAGCTGAACATATCACTAAATCTTCATTCTTTGATATGAGTTCTACCGTTGCATAGAGATAAGACAAAAACCCTGCCAAATTGACAGGGTTTAGATAATGAGGCTTATCAAGCGATGAAACGCTTTAAAGGGTTGATCGCCAAAATATTTCAGCGATCGCTTCACAAAACTAGAACGTGAAGGTTGTTCTCAAGGTTCCGATAACAACATCATCGTTTGCATCGTTCTGACCAGGATTCACAACCCAGATCACACCAGGAGTGATCGAGATGTTGTCGGTCAATTGGTACTTGTAGAAACCTTCAAAGTGCAGCGGAACATCGTTCGATGCACCACCACTAGGGTTACCCATATAAGGCTCAGCACCTGCGACGAAACCTAACAAGTTGCCCTTCTTACCAAAGTCAGGGAATGCAACACCCAAACCATAAGTCCAAATGTCTTTCTTACCTTGTCCATCATCTACAAAGTTTGCGTTGATGTAGGAGAAGAAGCCATTGATAACAACTTGAGGGCTGAGCTTGAACGCAACCGACGCACCATAAGCGTTAACTTGGGAAGAACCTGTCCCAAGAGTGTTGCGGTTAGCCAAAGCAGTACCAGAAGAAGCAACTGCCGAACCACCGTCGAAGATTGCTCCACGACGATAAGCGTTTACATAGGTCAGACCAATTTGCAATGCTTCGCTTGGGCTAAAGGTCAATTGACCCAAAGCACTGTAGCTACCATTGAACAAACCATTTTTATCAGAAGGGTTGTTCGCACCGAAAGTCAACTGAGTGCCAGTGGAGTTATCAGCCAAGTAGCCTAAGCTAACCTGGAAGCGATTGTTGAGGTTGTAGTTTGCACCAATCCCTGCACCGCCACCAATCAAGTAGATCGGGTTGCGCTGCGCGAAGATGGAGAGCGGACCTGTACCACCATCAGCCGCATCCAATGCAGGGCTGACAGTCGGAGCATAGTCATAGTGCAGACCACTAACGGCTGGAATATAGAATTTCAGGTTTTCGCCAACCGGGAAGTAGTAAGCCACCCAGTCGATCAAACCAGAGTTACCGCCAGTGTTACCAAAATTGAAGGTTTGAATACCTTCAGCACCGCTACCTGCGGGAAGGTTGAAGAGACCTGCGTTACCAGCTGCAATCCGGGTAACGAGCAAGTCTTTTCCGGTAAAGCTGGTGTTCAGAGCTAAACGAACCCGGTTCTGGAATACGGTATTGTTTCCGTTAGTTCCATCCACACCAAACTCATCAGTCAGAGCGAAGACCACTTCCCCTGCCAGTTTGGTGGTGGTAGAGAATTGTTGTTTCTCTAAGGTCGAAGTCCGAGCTTCTAAGGAGTCAACGCGACCACGCAGAGTTGCGAGTTCAGCCGCGAATTCCTCTTGCAGTTTTTGCAAGGTTGCGAGGTCTTCTTTCTTAACCAAGTCAGCGGTTGCTGCTGCGATCAACTCGTTAACGCGATCGAGACAAGCGTTCAAACCAGCCGCAAACTCATAACGAGTCAGTGCGCGGTTTCCACGATAAGTCCGGTCAGGATAACCTGCGATACAACCATAGCGCTCAACCAAGGATTGCAGTGCTTGGAATGCCCAGTCGGTGGGTCTAACATCAGACAATTGGGACACCGAGGTGACTTGTCCAGCACTATTTGCGGTTCTGCCTTCGCGGCTGTAGCGGTTGATTTGCTCTAAAGAATCAACACTAGGAGTCGCTTGAGCTTCAGGTGCCGCTTGGGCAACTTTTACAGGCTCAGCAACGACTACAGATTTAGCGGGGCTGAATTCAGCGGATGCTTGTAGTTGGGGCTTAACAGCTTCAGCAGTTTTCTCAGTCGAGAGAGATTTAACTTCTGTCAAAGGCGTAACTGATGCTGTTTGAGTGGTTTGAGTTCCCACTTCCAAAGCAGGCAATCCAACAACTTCAGTTTTTTGAGCTGCAAATGCCGACGAAGACATCACAAGTGCTGCACCTAAGACAGCGGGACTTGTGAACAAAGAGTTCAATAGAATCTTACGCATTGTGTTTTTTCCTCACACCTTTTTCGTTTTGATAGAGCGACTGAATGAGCCTTCTATACCAAAAGCACTAAATCGGCAAAAAGCGCCCGATTTTTCTCTGCACTTCCATAGTTTACCTGCAATAGCTGAAATGTGACATACGGAAATTGTGCCAATTCTAAAACTGTCAGTATTTCATTACAGGATTCAATGGCAAGAAAACGATTTAGGCTCTTTAGGTAGAGTACCCACGGCTAACAGATTGCCTTACTCAAAATTTACCCTCCTCTACCTAAAGAGGTACTTCTTTAGAGCGATCGATAAAGTTTTAATGAAACCAAACTCAATTAGCTTTAAAAAACTATCCGCTCTGGTTGGGGAAAGTGGACGCATCCAACTTTCATAACCAGAGCGGTGTAGCGGGTCTTCAGTTTAGAAACCAGACTGCCGGAAGGAACTCCGAGTTAGTCCAGTAATTGAAAATTGTACGGACAATACATTCAAAAGGTCTGAAATAACTGTTAGAGAACAGCCCCGGCGCACAGCCGACTAACTCTAACCTGACGACCCAAGGACTTACTACTATCTGGCATGGGCATCACCTCCTACTTCCTAAGTGGATAAATTTCAAAGGGTTTACAGACTTGGAATTCGTTGAATCCCTTCATCTGTAATTGAATGTAGCACACCCTTTCGAGATCGTGTCAAGCAATTAAAAAAGCTCCTACCAAAGTGGTAGAAGCCAGGGAAATTGAGAAGACTTTGTCTCTTAGAGAGCGTTACCGCGAGGCAATACTTCTTCGGGGAATACAAAGTGTTCATGAGGCTGATCCTGAGATGCCATCCATGCCCGGATGCCCTCATTCAGCAGAATGTTCTTGGTGTAGAACGTCTCGAATTCTGGGTCTTCAGCGGCCCGAAGTTCTTGCGACACGAAGTCATACGCCCGCAAGTTCAGCGCAATGCCGATGATGCCCACCGACGCCATCCACAACCCGGTCACAGGCACGAACAGCATGAAGAAGTGCAACCAGCGTTTGTTGCTGAACGCAATCCCGAAGATCTGCGACCAGAAGCGGTTCGCCGTCACCATCGAATACGTTTCTTCTGCTTGGGTCGGGTTGAACGCCCGGAACGTGCTGGAGCCTTCGCCGTCTTCAAACAGGGTGTTCTCTACAGTCGCTCCGTGAATCGCACACAGCAGCGCACCCCCGAGAATCCCCGCCACGCCCATCATGTGGAACGGATTCAAGGTGAAGTTGTGGAACCCTTGCACAAACAAGATGAAGCGGAAGATGGCAGCTACCCCAAACGAGGGAGCAAAGAACCAGGACGATTGTCCCAAGGGGTACATCAAGAACACCGACACGAACACGGCAATCGGTCCAGTAAACGCGATCGCGTTGTACGGACGGATGCCCACCAACCGAGCAATTTCGAGTTGGCGCAGGCAGAAGCCAATCAGTCCGAAGGCGCCGTGTAGGGCAACAAAGGTCCACAGACCGCCGAGTTGACACCAGCGGGTGAAGTCGCCTTGGGCTTCGGGTCCCCACAGCAACAGCAAGGAGTGTCCTAAGCTGTCAGCGGGGGTGGAGACTGCGACGGTGAGGAAGTTACAGCCTTCGAGGTACGAGGACGCGAGTCCGTGGGTGTACCACGAGGAAACGAAGGTGGTTCCGGTCATCCATCCGCCGAGTGCCAGGAAGGCACAGGGGAAGAGCAGGATGCCCGACCAACCGACGAAGACGAATCTGTCGCGTTTGAGCCAGTCATCGAGAGCGTCAAAGACTCCTCTCTGCGGCGCGCGACCTACTGCGATGGTCATTATTAAAACTCCAGATAAGTATGGAATGAAAAACTGAACGCTGCTGCATCAAGAATTATGAGCAGAATTTACTTTTCGTTACCTATGCTCTTGATTATAGGAAGACTTCTCTAGAAATTTCCAGTATTTTCTTAATAAATCTTAAAATTGCGGAAATTCTTGCAATTTGACTTCGATCCGACAGAATGGGGAAGCAAGCCGTTTCTGCGGATATTTGCGATACTGAGAACTGGCAATTTGTACGATCGACATTATGTTTATTCTGGAATTAACGTTAAAGGGAACTCCAATTGGTCTGTCATTTCACCGCAAATCGGCTGAAGATGCAGAAGCGACTTATCAAGAAATCATCGGGGCAATGAAGGCTCCAGGTGAATTGTTGGAATTCACGTGCGATCGTCAGACGGATAAGAAGATTGCGGTGTTTGCGGATTCGATCGCTGCCGTTCAGATGTACGAGAAGTCGAGCGCTGCGGCTTCGGGCAGACCTGCTGGATTCTTTGCAGTGGCGGCTGAGTAGTTATGACTTTGGACGCGCCTAACCCGACTGGAGAAACGCTCCAGAAAGCGGCAATTCGAGCAACTGATCTGTGCTTCGCTTGGTCGGAAGATAAAGAAATTCTGCACTCTTGCGCTGTGGAAGTGCCAGAGGGAGAGTTTTGGATGCTATTAGGCGCAAATGGAAGCGGGAAGTCTACATTGTTAAGGCTTCTCGCAGGTTTATTACAACCGACTGGGGGAGAAATTCAGATTTCGTCTCCGGTCGGTTTTGTGTTTCAAAATCCGGATCATCAGTTGGTGATGCCGACGGTTGGCGCAGATGTGGCATTTGGGTTGGTGAATGAGGGATTAGAGATCGATGAGATTCGCCAACGGGTGGAAGAGTCTCTGTCGGCAGTGAGTTTGGGAGCGTTTCAGCGTCGTCCGATTTATGCGCTGAGTGGGGGACAGAAGCAGAGAGTCGCGATCGCGGGTGCAATTGCGCGACATTGTGATGTCCTTTTATTAGATGAGCCAACCGCACTGCTTGATCCCGATAGCCAGTTGGAATTAGTTGCGCAGGTGCAAGCCTTGGTGAAGAAGCGGGGAATTACGGCGCTTTGGGTGACGCATCGGCTAGAAGAATTGGAATATTGTGACGGGGCATTTTTGTTGGAAGCCGGGAAAGTTGTCGATCGAGGTGATCCCGAACGGTTGAAACAAAGATTGATGCAGACGGAAGAGGTCGAAGATTAGAGCCATTAGAGCTAAGCGAACAAAATTCTCAGTTTTACAGATGAAGCTCGCCGTTGCAGATTAACGATTTGAATCAGTGTAGTACTTAGCAGCAATTTCATCATATGTATGACGGCGACGATATCGATCTTATGTATGTTCTTTCACCGCATGGATGGAGTACCTGCTTTCTGTCTATTGACAAACAGATCTACGAGTTGGGAATCACTCATGTTTTTGGAGATCCAATTCGGGATCTGATTGAAGCAACAACCTCCCTACTCAAAGGTGTTGTAACTGCCGAATTTACATGGTGGGATGAGCCGGGAGGCAATCGATGGACACTGCTTAGAAACACTGCTCAGAAACATTGGATGAAAATCATCATTACAGAATTTTCATCTCGATATGGAGATCCGATCAAAGACGAAAAGCTCTTGGTTGAGTTTGAAATCACAATTAGTCATTTTGCGACGCTAATTTACTTTCAAATGAAAAAGCTGGCTATATTACTTAAGGAGAAAAGTTTTGAACAGCATCGTTCAGGAGAATTTCCTTATGGAGCATTTTCTAAATTAGAAGCCCTTTTCGTTCATTAAGTCCACTTTCCATTCACCTCTTCAAGAAGGAAGCCTAGATAAATTAAGAATTTGAGATCAGGGCTAGAAGTTATGATCAAGCTACCCTTTACTATCACTCACTAAATATGAGCAATCTTAAAGTTGAAAAAGTTGGGGATGCGCTAGGAGTCGTTCTGCCTGAAGAAATTTTGAAAAAACTTGAGGTGCAGGAAGGAGATACACTCTATATTATCGATACGCCTGATGGAATTAAAATAACGGCCTGCGATCCTAACTTAGAGAAAGCGATACAAGCTTACGAAAAAGTAAATCAAAAATATACGAATGCGTTGCGCGAGCTTTCAAAGTGACTCAGGAACCAATTTGGATATCAGAATCCTTTGTGCGAAGTGTTCATGCTGATCAACTTAAGCAATATGGCGGTCGCCCTGGCATTCGGGATGAAAATTTATTGTCTGCTAGTTTAGCAAGACCACAACAGCTCTTTACCTACGGTGAATCTGCAAGTATTTTCGATCTAGCCGCAGCCTACGCTTACGGATTGGCGAGAAATCATCCCTTTATTGATGGCAATAAGAGAATCGCTTTCGTAGTAGCCGCAGTTTTTCTTGAGTTGAATGGTTACTTCTTGAATGCACCAGAAGAGGAAGTTGTAGAAGTCATGTTGAGATTGGCAGCAGGGCAAGAATCTCAAGCAGCGATCGCAAATTGGCTGTCAACTCGATCAATTGAACATTAGAGATCGAAATGTCGATCGAATCTTGGATCGAAACTGTGCTTTTTGCGAGAATTGCACGATCGACATGAAATTGCGAATCCCATCTCTGAATGCAGACCTTATTAAAAAAATGCAATATTATTAAGATGTGAAGCGATTCAATCTTTACAAACTTGTCCTTTCTGCGTTGAGTGATGCCACGTTCTGCACCACAGGCACTTCTATTGGTGGACGGCTATAACATAGTCGGAGCTTGGCATGAGCTGAAAGAAATTCGCGATCGCCAAGGATTAGAAGAGTCGCGGCGGAAATTAGTCGAAGCGCTGATGGGATATAGCGCTTATCAAGATTTTGAGACGCATGTGGTGTTCGATGCTCAGTTTCGAGATGGCGGAACAAATCGAGAAATCATCACGAAGCATTTATATGTCTGCTATACCGATTTTGGGCAAACCGCAGATACTTATATCGAGAAAACTTGTGCAGATTTTCGATATGACATGCGGAAATTTAAGCAGCGGTTGATTGTGGCAACGAGCGATCGCGCTCAGCAGTTAACGGTTGTCGGATATGGAGCTGAGTGGATGTCGGCAGAAAAGTTAGCCAATGAAGTCGAATTTGCGGCGCGGAAAGTTCAGAGCAAATTGAAGCCGAAGAAGAAATCAGCGGGACGATTGTTGATGCATTCGCTCGATCCAGATGCTCAGAAGCGATTGGCGGATTTGCGATTTGGTAAGGACAAGCCGCAGTGAAAGACGAGTTTTGAGCAATGCGTGTGAGTTGATCTCAGCGACCATTCGTTTTGATGTCTTTGCGTTTTTGCAGAATGAATGCGATCGCTAAGTAAACCAAACTACTGGCACCAAGCACTCCCCAGTTCAAGCCTAAGTTCTGCCAAGTTGCATCGTAAACTGCACTCGCTTGAATTGGCTGTGGGATCGGCGCATGTCCTGGGATCGTAATCGCAGGTGGAATCATTGCATTTACATCGACGATCGCGCCATAAGCTCCAACTGACCAACGGCTTAGTAACAGCCAAGCAAACTTCGCGGGTAATCCTTCTAGTTCAAATAACACGCCGGAGAAGATAATCTGCGGGATCATAATCAGCGGTAACGCATTGTTGGCTTCATTTTCATTTTTGACAAAGGTTGATAGTAATAGCCCCAAACAAATACTACTCAGCAACGTTAGGAAAGTTGTCACGCCTGTACTCAATATCCAGGGAAGTAATTTTGATTCAGGAGATTGGAAATTTAGCGCGATCGCAATCACAATCAACATCGTTTGCAACAGTGCAATTCCCGATCGCACAAAGAGCTTTGAGCCGATATAAGCGATCAAATTCAGGTTCACCAAACGCTCACGCATATAGATCGCAGCTTCTTTGACGATTTCTTGAGCCGCGCAGGAAATTCCCACCCAAATTGCAATACAGCTAAAGATGAATAAAGTTCTTAAAGCAAGAGAAGCCTGCATTGCTTCCGCTGGAACCACTTGCGTCAGAGAAGTATTATCTTTTAGAGCGAGCCGAATTAAAGTAATACCGATTGGACCAGTCAGTAGCGTGAGAAGTAAGCTTGTACGATCGCGCAAAAGCAATTGAAAATAGCGTTGACTTAACAAACCGAGTTGACGAACGAGAGCAGAATGCGCTGGCTTTGGAGAGGCAGAAGATTTTGATTTAGAAAAAGTAGAATGACGTTGCTCAACCGAGCTGGCGAACTTCGTTGCCCACATTTGAACCGTTGCTTGTACTTCTTGTTTGGTTCTGCCTTGGTCAAGCTTGATATAAATATCAGCAAAATACTTCAAATCATTAGACGGCATTTCAAAAAACTCTAAAGCGTTCAGAGGTGAGCCAAAGTAGCACAACTTACCTCCACGCCCCATGAATGCAACGCGATCGCAGACTTCTAAATTTGCAGTGGCATGAGTGACAAGAATGACCGTTCTTCCTTGATTGGCAAGCTCGCGTAATAAGTTCATCATTTCCTTGTCCAGCCCTGGATCAAGTCCAGAAGTTGGCTCATCTAGGAAAAATAATCTTGGGTCAGCGAGTAATTCGACCCCAATACTGACTCGCTTGCGTTGTCCTCCACTCAGATCGCGCACAAATGTATGTTTGACATGGCTTAATTTCACTTGTTCCAAAGTGCGATCGAGAACCGCTTTTACATTTGTATCCGGTGGCAATCGCAGCTTACAGGCATAGCTCAAGACTTCTTCAACAGTTAGATTGCCATGCACAATATCATCTTGAGGAACATAGCCAATGTGCGATCGATATAGCTCAAACTGCTGCCGCAGGTCTTCGCCGTTGAGATAAACCGTTCCTGATGTTGTCGGCTCAATGCCTAAAAGCGTTTTCATTAAGGTAGATTTTCCAGCTCCACTTCCTCCGACCAATGCCACTAATTGTCCAGGCTCGATCGACAAAGAAACATCGCTCAAGATGGTTCGTTTCTGACCTTTTTTATCTTGAACTTTGCGAACGAGATGGACTGCATCTAAACGAATCTCATTGCCGCGATCGACCATTTCTAAACAGCCGCGCTCATACAGCAACGTAAACGGTCCAATGCGAATGCGATCACCCTCGCGCAGTTCAGCAAAGCGCTCAATTCGTTGCCCGTTCACAAAGGTTCCGTTCGTACTATGGTCTTGCAGCGTGTAGCGGCCATCGCGAGTCGGAGAAATCGAAGCATGACGACGGGACACAACGGGAGCATCCAATTTCATCGAGGAATAGCGCAACGGATCAGGATCGCGTCCGAGTTCGACGGGAAACTCGCGAAGCTGTTTGAGGTTGAGCCGAAACTTACTAGGTGTGATCGTTGGACTGCTCGCAGGATTGAAGTAAGTTAAAACAACTTGATTGTTTGGATCTTGTCCAATCGTTAACTGAGTTCCATGCTTGAGTAAATAGCCTGTTTGGGCAGAGATGCGCGTGTGGTTGATATAAATTCCATTGCGGCTCACCTTTTCGCGATCGCCATCATAAATTCGATAGTCTTCACCTTCACGCTGAAGAATCGCTTGTTGTCGCGAGAGTACTTCCCAACCGATCTGGGGAATTTCTAAATCCGACCAAGCGCGATCGCGTCCAAGTTGATACTCTGCGTCTTGAAGTTGAAACCGGAGAATTTCACCACAATTGTTTAGTTCAATAAACGGTTGGGTTTGACTAACAAGTGTAGTTTGGTCAGCAGTACTCATCATGGCAAGAATTCCTCTCTTCATTCTTGCCTACGACTCGATCGCTCAACTTATGCAAAAAACTTTCTCCACTGATTCGGAGGGGGCGTGAGAAATTCATATGCACCCGCAGCTTTGCCAGTGGCAGTTAGCACAATGTCAAACGACAATGAAACGCGCACTTCATCGGTCTCGTTCATCGTGACTGCATGGCGTTGTTTTGCAGGAAAAATTATTAACCGTCCTTCTACAGGGGCATAAGCTGTATCCAGTTGATTCAGATAGTTATCCGCATCAACAATATCTGTATTTTCGCTTCCCAGACCTGGGCTAACTTCATTCACTCGCGCATCGTTGAAAAACACTAAACTGCCAGGATCAGACATTTCCCCAGTTGGAACTTTAATGTAGTAAACCGCACTCACATGCGCTGTATTGTGGCAATGTGCACCGACACCTTGATCAGGACGTGAAATAATCGGCCAAGCCCGCTGAATATAGAGATCAACTTTGCTTAAATCGACTCCCACTTCTTGTAAATACGTGGCGACATGCAACTCAACTTGTTTGACAATCCAGGAAAAAGCGGGATAAGTGTGAATCTGTTCGACTCCATGTAAATCGCCTGTCCACGCCATTTCAGGATAATTGCGAGGTTCGGCTCCCTGGTGCTCTAATTGCATAACTGCATCCAGCAATGCTTGTTGATGTTCTGAAGCATCGGGTAAGTCGTCATAGTAGATAGCAAGCGGGAACCAAGTTTCGATCGGCATTGGTGCATTTTCTCAAGATTTCAGCGATCGAGTGTAGCAGGTGTCGCACTCGATCGTGCTTTTGCAAAGAGTAAAGAGACAGTGCAATCGCGCTGCCCCTCCTGAAATCTTGCATGTAAGGTGAAATGAATTGGGAGATCGTCGCTCTCGTTTGCATCCCGCCCTGAACTGGAAGTTCGGGCTAACTGTGCGAAGTGGGTTTCAATCCACTGAAGAAGGGACTGCGATTGGCTGTTAGTCTAGTTCAGTGTCCCTATGGTGGATAGTATGGCGCACTAGCCAAGATGCCCCACTCCGAAATAGCCTGAAAGTACCAAAAACAAGCCAGGAGGACAGCTTGAAAACCAGCTTGAACGCCACACCAATTTCATCATACAAGGGGCAACAGGTTTATATCGGCATTGATGTCCATAAGCAGCGCTACGTGGTGGTCGTGCAGATCAACCAAACGGTCGTGAAGAAATGGAGTACGGCAGCCGTGCCTGAGGAACTAGCACAACAGTTGTTACGATTTTTCCTGAAGCCACTCTCCACAGTGCCTACGAAGCCGGATTTTCTGGGTATATGTTGCACCGTGTGTTGAAGTTGCACGGGATCGACAACATCGTTGTCCATGCAGCGGCGGTCGAAGTCTCAGCGCACAGTCGCGTTAAGACGGACAAACGCGATGCCCAGAAATTAGCGAGCCAGTTGGAAGCGGGACGCTTGCGCGGCATCCGAGTGCCCACGCCAGAACAGGAACAGCGTCGCCTGCTGAGTCGAACGAGATCGCAACTGGTGCAGCAGCGCTCGGCGGTGCAGAATCAAATTCGCATGAAAGCGCATCAATTTGGCTTGATTGCCCCAGAAGACCGACGACAGATGAGCCACAAACTGGTGGCTGAGTTACTTGAGCGTTCCCCAGCAGAGGCATTTCGCTTTGTCGTCGAGGTGCATTGGCAAGTCTGGGAATTCAAGTGATGGCGATCGCTTTGAGAAACTAGTGAGAAGAAGCTTTGTAGAACTTGGATTTCAAAACTCTCTAAACAATCTCAAAGCTAGCCTTGATCTAAATGCTGCTGGGGGTGCAGGAGGAATTGATATCTATTGCGAAGCTCCTTATCCCCTAGTAGGTGAGTGTAAAGCTAGCAAACACGAAAATTTACCAAATGGTGTTGCTGCCCAGCTCATTAATTTAGGTCACACTCATTTGGGGAAAGCTCAATTTGAGCGTTCAGTTAAAGTTTTATTTGTTGCTGGTTGCTGGTCGATTAACTAATGCAGCCGAGAAAGCAGCAGTTGAAGGAGAAATGATGTTATGCGCCCTGAAACATTAGAACGATTAGTAACACTAAAGGCTCAATATCCTAGAGCAGTCAATCTATTTGGGCTAGAAGCTTGCTTTAATCGCCTTTTGGCGAAGACTCAAATGAAAAAATTAATAGATATCTCGATCGCATTCAAGAAGATATCGAAGTGCGAGCCAAAATTATTCAAGTCCTTCAAGCAAAAGCGCCACAACAGTTAAGTGTTGGATTCATCCAAGGACATTATGAAGCCTCGAATCCACCTCGATTACTGGATGAGAAGCAATTAAGAGACATTATGATTGAGCTTTCTTCCCCGCTAACAGGATTTGTTGGACGCAAAGAGAGCGATCGCTTTTATTTTCTCCGTCCGTTTCAATGAAATACATCAATCATTTCCCCAAGTTGGATTGCGCTTGATCACAATTTCACGCTTGTCGATCATCGTCATCAACGCCGGTAAATCAGGAGAAGCTTTACTCGTGAGATTCAACTCTGCAACGGCTTGCTTACAAGTTTTACCTTCAGTCATTCGATAAGCAATTTCTTCGATCTCTGCCCAAGCCAAATCACTCTGCACAAACGCTTTTGCCATCACATTCAGCAGATTTTCCCACTGATTGCCCTCTGCCTTCGTCATCATCGTGTGAGGGATATTCAACTCACGATCGAATCTGTAATACCAAGTTTTCGGCTGACGGACTAATAGATTCTCAAACAAGACTGTGTGATCCGTATTGCTCACTGCCCGATCCGCATCAGTTGAGACGACAAACATTGGAGGAGCCGCTGCCGACTTCGACCGTTTTAGCACCTCACTCCCTAAATCGAGAAAGACTCTTAGATCTGGAAAAGTAAACCCTTTGTACCCGATCGGCTCTCCAGGCTCATCACTCTGCCATTCAAAATAGGTATTGAACGTTTTGACAAATAGATCAATCACTTTGTTACTACTACTAAGATAAGCAGCAAAAAGTAAAGCACGATCGATTTGACTCGCTTTTTCCAGAGCCAGCCACGCTGCAAGCGTCCCCCCACCCGACAATCCGCCCACCACAACTCTATCGCCTAGCCCCTGAGCCTGCCGGAACCACTCCAGCGCAAAATTCTTGTAAGTCTCTACATTCGTTGGCAACGGGGGTGGATTCTTGCCGTTCCAGTCGCCCGCCTGCCCATGCCCAGGCAATCGCGGAATGATCACGTTATAGCCCGCCTGGTAAAACACCCGCGCCATTGGTAAAAACTGATAAGGCGCAGCCGTAAAACCGTGAAAAAACAGACAGACTTTCGTCGTCGGAGCGGGATGTAAGAGAAACTGCGATCGACAGCCATCATTTTTTATCGGTAGTCGATCCTCCTGAAACTTCGTGCGCTGAGGCAGAGAATTTGCAGCGATCGAGTAACCGATTTGAGTAAAAAAGTTTCTAGGCATGGTGCAGACCAGTAAAGGCAGATAAATCCAGAGTGCCCGACTTTACGGCGCAAATTCTGAACCCACAATCATCGAACCCGTTCCCGTATCGGTAAAAATCTCCAATAGCAGCGAGTGCGGCATCCGTCCATCCACGATATGAGCAGCTTTCACACCTTGAGCCAGCGATCGCACACAGCAATTGACTTTCGGAATCATCCCGCCCGAAACAATGCCTTCATCGATCAGCTTTCTCGCCGTCTGAATATTCAATCGCGGAATCAAGGTCGATGGGTCTTTGTAATCGCGCAGAATTCCAGCAGTATCCGTCAGTAAAATCAGTTTCTCAGCTCCGAGGGCTGCTGCAATCTCCCCGGCGACAGTATCCGCATTGATATTGTATGCCTGCCCAAACTCATCCGCTGCCACACTGGACACCACCGGAATATGACCATTGTTCACGAGCGAATTAAGAATTTGAGGATTGACTCGGGTTACTTCTCCCACAAATCCAATCCCTTCCTCATCAGCAGGACGCGCTTCAAATAGCCCCGCATCTTTGCCACACAGTCCAACCGCAGAACCGCCAGCCTGATTGATCAAAGACACAATCTCTTTATTGACGCGACCGACCAAGACCATTTCGACCACATCCATTGTTGCCGCATCGGTCACACGCAGTCCATTCTTAAACTGAGCTTCAATCCCTAATTTATTCAGCCAAGAATTGATTTCAGGGCCACCCCCGTGAACGAGAATCGGACGTAATCCGACACAAGCCATAAAGACAACATCCCGGATGACTTTCTCTTTGAGCGCGCCTTCTTTCATCGCGGCTCCGCCGTACTTCACAACGATCGTCCGTCCTGCAAATTGCTGAATATAGGGCAGAGCTTCGCTGAGAATGCGGACTCGGGTATCGGCGGTTTCAAACTGTTCGCTGTCTTGGAGCATAGAACTGATCTGTGGGGGTAATCGTGCGTTATTTAACGATCGCGCACTATAACACCTACAAATTGTTATCTAAATTACTCTTCTAGACAACTTAAGAATTTGTCCTAAAGCTCTCGCATCACTTGGGGTAAAAATGTGGGCGGAATTTGCGATAAGGCTTGCGTCTGCCCCTGAATCCCTTCACGCTCGTAGATGCCTTTGACGATTTGACTCAACTGCCCAACCGCACTCGGTTGGAAGTCCGGCTGCTCTTGCCAGCCTTGAGCCGCTCGAACCTGATGTTTGAGCGCATGATGCAGAAATTGCGATCGCTCTTTCGTCTCAAGGCTGGCACGTTGATCAGTCGCCATTTGATAGTAAGCCAGCCCAATATGATGATGCGTTGCCGACAGATCGAAGCTGAGGGTCGGCGCGTAAGAGAGATTTGCAGTTAAATATTGCACTGCACTCAGGGATTCTTGATACGCATCGATCGCGCAAAGCATGTAGGTTGCCTGATCGTCATAATGCGTCGTGTCTTGATTTGCTAAGTGCCAGTAGGCAGTGCCGAGATTATTTTGAGTCGCGGCATAAGCGCTAGGAGCCGCCTCTAGGGTGCGATAAATCAGCGCTACTCGGTAAGCCCCGATCGCTAAGTGCAAAAAGTCTTCTGCCATCGCTAACTCTTGAACCGCTTGATCGCAGCGGGAAAGATTCCAATAGGCAGTCCCTAAATTGTTTTGCAGCATCGCGTAGTGCATCGGCTCACGCTCTGGAGTGTAATAGCGCAGGGCTTCGTTATATGCCAAGACAGCAGATTGCAGGTTAAACATGGGCATACGATGCTGCGCCAAGTTCCAATACGCGGTTCCTAAATTGTTTTGAGTCGCGGCGTAGCGAGCCGGATCAGTGTCAAAGGGGCGATGTTCAATCGAGGCTTTGTATGCCGCGATCGCATGTTGCAGATTTTCTTCGGGCGATCGCAGACCTGCTAAGTCGCTGTAAACCGAACCGAGATTGTTCTGAATCATCGCATAGGTCTGCGGCTGAATCGCCGGATCAGTGCGATCAATCGCGAATTGATAAGCTTTCAAGGCTTTCTCTAAATTCGTTTCGACAGCACCCTCTCCAGAGCGAGCTTTGATCCAATACAAATTGGCGATGTCATTGAGCAAATCGGGCACTTGCTCAGATTTCATGTCGATCAGTTTCAGGGTTTGCTCATAGGCGCGAATCACGATCGTTAAATCCCCAGAACTGGGACGCACCGGATCGAGGCGATCACGATACCAGTCTCCGAGATCGCGATATAACTGAGCGATCGTCGCAGCTGAAGCCCGTTGTTGATGCAGATCTTCAATCTGCTGCAAGAATTGTAGCGGTTTCGCATTAGGATGATTCGTCTGCAAGATATCGCCAATCGATGCTTGATCCTCAAGATGGATCGTCTGCATGACTGAAGCCAGCACGAAATCTGAAAGTTCATTATCCAGCTTAATTTTGCGATGTCCGTTAGTTGGCGCAGTTGCAGGCGGCGGAATTTGTACCGAATTATCTCCGAACGGATCACCTTCAAACTCAAATAAACCCGTATGCCATTGCCAGAAGTTGGGCACAGTTTGCTGAATCGAGCGACACCAAGGACGCGTCAGCCAAAGAACCAGATTGAAGTCGAGTTTGGGCAGTTGCAGCGCGATCGCAGACAGCGAATCGAGAAATGTTCTTTGAATATGAACAGGCTGGCGCGTTAAGCGATCGATGCCCGTGATTTGATAATTGGGCATCCCCGCTTGGACATGCGCCAGAATATCAGGATTTTCTAAATCGAGGTCTAGACTGACGAGCGAGGTGTCAGGCGTCTCTTGAGCAAGCTCAGCCTGAAGCTGTGTAGCCAATTGACTACGTAAGGCAGCATCATCACAAACGACCATCAGAATTTGACGGCGCAAATTTAGACTTAACGCCATCCGTAGGCGCAGATAGATCTGTTGGTTCAGACTGGGAGCAGCCTGAGAGACGATCTCGTTCACAGGAATATCTTGAGCGAGGGGGTGACGATCAATGACAGACATCAGCATTTCAAGAATCGCTTGTCAAGCGCAGTATAGACGAGATGATATTAAATCTCTTCGTCGAATCTGACCGATGTTCAGGATGAAACTGAGGTTTACGTAAATTTATGGATTGTCCCAAGAAAAATCCTACGAAAAAACCAGGTTACCTACTAAGGTAAGCGACCTGGTTCGTTTAAATCTACTGTAGAGCGAATTTTTGTTTAGGAAACGGCAGCGGCGACAGCAACCAATCCACCAATCAAGACTACGGCAGCGATTCCAAGAAAAATGTAATTGCGTTTCTGATTTTGGGTCGGCGGTTCGGCTTCGTACATTTTCGGCTCGATCGCAAAATTATTCAGCAATCCACTCTCTTCTTTGACATATCGCATGGGTCAATTTCCCCTTAGTGTTTTGTTAACTTTAGCAAAGTTATGGTAAATGCCATATACCTTCAGCAGGAAGATTTAATATTCGTTACGAGAGTTAATTCTGACTGCGCGTCAGCCCATTTTGCGGCTGAAACCAGACAGCGCAATGGTTACAATCATTCAGCGCAGTCGCAACGCCGCTTACGATCGTTCAAGCCATGCCCGCATTTTCCCTGGATTTAATAAGCCATATGGATCGACTTGCTCTTTGAATTGCAGTTGTGCGAGATCCACCATTTTCATCCCGCCATCTTCAATTAAATAGGTGTGCGGATTAAAAATAAATGCGCCTTTCGATTCGTGATCTCGAATGATGTCGTTCAGGCGCTCCTCGGTTGTATAGCGAACCAATTGCAACGAAGCGGGGCGGGCTTTGCCTCCATATCTGAGAAATTCCAGATGAAACATGACTTCATCCCCGTAGTGGTGATACATTTCCTCAAGCAAAGACAAGTTCTTGTCGTCGGGGAAGAGGGTTTGTAGATAAGTAATCGTCGGATCGACGCTGCGCGCATGTAGGGTTGTATGGTTCCAAGTATATTCAGCCAGGGCAATCCCTTTTCCTGCTTCTTGAGCCGGTTTTTGATACGTGATTTCGCCGGAAAATTCTTTGACGAATTCGGCAAGTGGCTCTAAACAAGTCTCAGAAACCATTAACAAAGCAGCGTGTTTTCCGGCAGGAATATAACTTTTCAGTGCAGCAAAGTATTGAGGAATCGGATCGGGACAAATGCAGACCAGCTTTTTGATCATGCCGTCTGCATCACTGAGCGCTTGCCCAAACCGCGCCGCACTCATAAAATCGGGAAAATTGACGATAATTTCTGACCAGGGATAAGCCGGAGCCAAGGGAATTTCTAATTCGGTGATAATCCCATTCGTTCCATAAGCATGAGCGACTTTGTAAACGTCATCGCCGCGTAGTTCAAGAATCCGCGGCTCGTCTTCCATCGTGACTACTCGAACGGCAAGGAGATTGCCACGATCGCGTAATTGCCCATACGTAACTGAGCCAATGCCCCCGCTGCCGCCACCAATGAATCCACCGATCGTCGCAGTTCGATACGTCGAGGGAGCCATGCGAATTTCCCAGCCGATTTCGCGGGTTTGCTTATCTAATGCAGCAAGTTTTGCACCCGCTTCGACACGCACCACGCCAGGTTTCATCCACTTGACTGCCGTCATTTTCGTAATATCGAGGATCACCCCGCCTTCAAGTGGAATGCATTGCCCATAGTTACCCGTTCCGGCTCCCCGCACGGTCAAAGGTACTTTGTGACGCACGCAGGCTTGAGCAATTTTGAGTACTTCCGCTTCATTTACCGGACGAACAACCGCATCGCCAAATTTGTCCTGCAATTGCGGTTGTAAGACAGGGCTAAAGTGGTAGTAATCGTGAGAGAGCTTTGCAACTTGGGTTGCGTCGGTAATAATATCAAGTCCAGCTAAATCGCTGAGAACCGATGCGATCGCATTCGGAGTCGTGGTGGTCATCGCCAAATTCCTGAATTATCTGCTGTTTCGACTATAAAGGGATTTTGCAGGGAAATTCGTATGAGACAATCCATTTTGGAGTTTGGATGACGAGAGATTTGCCAGTAGAGCAGTTCAGCCAAATAGGGTAAAAAAGATTTGGTATACAGAAATCATCTGAAGGCAAAGCTTTGAGAGTTCTATATACGCGAAAGCCTAAGCGTCAGAGAAAAGTAGTTGATTGATTAAATCAGGACTGTTTCGGGACAGTTCAAGGGATGTTCTAGTAGCATTGTTCGTTCTGCGTTATGAGATCAACAGCACTGGTCAAGATTACTATCTACCCTTCGCTTCCTCGCCCATTTTTAGCAACAGAGAGAAGCCGTACAACTTTGAGCAGAACTGTTATCGATCGCGATTTGCCAAGCTCCGATGAATTAGACCCAAATGACTGTCATCGAACCAATGAATCGCCGCTGCATCTCCCTCAATTCAGTCAATCCCAAAGCGATTTGGAAGCAACAGGGCTAGCACTACTTCTACCGCATCGCCCCCATTGTATTTTTCCAAGCTAGCTCTCGACAAAGCACAATCAACGCCCGTTCTTCGGCTCCCTTAAAAAGTTGCTTCTCAATCAGCTCCTCTAAAACCTGATGCGTCAACTGAGTCGAAAACGTGCCCCCACAGTTCAGCAAATGGCTGTAGTAACAAAACTGCGATCGACCTTCTTCATTCAGATGAAAGTGATAAATCTCCTCCCAGGTCATCCTCCGCACTGGCGTATTCACCGGAACCACAACGCGCGGAATTCCTTGAACCCCATACGGTTTACCCGAACGCGTATTCAATTCCCCCACTAAAACCGTCCACAACAACGTTCGGACTTCCTGAACTTGGTCAGGCGTAAACATAGGATCAGGCTCACTCGTCAAGCGAATGCCCGTATTGAGAAATAGCGGATTAAAGAGCTGAGAATTGTAGACGATCCCGACTGCCCAATGGCGATCGTCTTCCAATTTGACAAATGTGCCAAAGCCGTAATCATCGGGAGAAGGCGCATCGATAAAATCCAGGCTATCGTCCACCTGCACCACATAATCGCAGTGTGAATTCGATTTAACAATCTTTCCTAATCGCATGATCGACTCCTCAAGCATTCACAGGCATTTTACCGCTATGCGAGTTTTTGTACTACAAACTTGATTGTTTTTAGCTTTCGCCTCCCCAGTCTCCACATCAGTACGATAAGATAAATTCCTGCTTGTATACGCCACCACAAAACCATCATGAGTACTGGAACACTGTTCGATAAAGTTTGGGACTTACATACGGTCGGAATTTTACCGTCGGGTCAAACTCAGCTTTTTATCGGACTCCATCTCATTCATGAAGTGACCAGTCCTCAAGCATTTTCAATGCTGCGAGAACGCGGTTTATCCGTTTTATTCCCCGATCGCACCGTTGCCACCGTTGATCACATCATCCCAACCGACGACTTAGCGCGCCCCTTCGCCGATTCGATGGCAGAAGAAATGTTGCAGGAGCTTGAAAAAAACACCGCTGCGAATAACATTCGCTTCTATCCGGTCGGTTCTGGCAGGCAGGGAATTGTACATGTGATTGCACCGGAGCAGGGACTTACTCAACCTGGAATGACGATCGCATGTGGAGATAGCCATACTTCGACACATGGAGCATTCGGCGCGATCGCATTTGGGATCGGAACCAGTCAAGTCCGCGACGTGCTAGCTTCTCAAACCTTGGCGTTGTCCAAACTGAAAGTCAGAAAAATCGAAGTCAACGGCAAGCTCAATCCTGGCGTGTTTGCCAAAGATGTCATCTTGCACATCATTCGTAAACTTGGGGTGAAAGGCGGCGTGGGCTACGCTTACGAATTTGCTGGCACCACGTTCGAGCAAATGAGTATGGAAGAACGCATGACCGTTTGCAATATGTCGATCGAAGGAGGCGCACGATGCGGATATGTCAATCCGGATCAAGTTACCTATGACTATCTCAACGGTCGAGATTTCGCACCCAAAGGCGAAGCATGGGATCAAGCGATCGCATGGTGGAATAGTCTCCGTAGCGATGCCGATGCTGTTTTCGATGATGTTGTAGTTTTCGACGCGGCTGACATTGCTCCAACTGTAACTTGGGGTATCACACCGGGGCAGGGAATTGGCATTAGCGATCCCGTTCCTACTCCAGATACGATGCCAGAAGATGAACGAGCGATCGCGCTTGAAGCTTATCAATATATGGACTTGAAGCCGGGTGAACCGCTGCAAGGAACCAAAGTTGATGTCTGCTTTATTGGAAGCTGCACAAACGGGCGCATTTCTGACCTGCGAGAAGCGGCAAAAGTTGCTCAAGGGCGACAAGTTGCAGCAGGCGTAAAGGCTTTTGTTGTGCCGGGATCAGAGCGGGTAAAAGTTCAAGCTGAGAAAGAAGGACTCGATCGTATTTTCGTCGAAGCTGGGTTCGAGTGGCGTGAACCGGGTTGCTCAATGTGTCTCGCAATGAATCCTGACAAATTAGAAGGTCGGCAACTCAGCGCATCTTCTTCCAATCGCAACTTCAAAGGGCGGCAAGGTTCAGCATCGGGTCGTACTTTACTCATGAGTCCCGCAATGGTTGTTGCAGCAGCAGTCACAGGAAAAGTGACCGATGTGCGTGAGTTGATGTAATGGAGCGAGGACGAGGTGCAAACCGAAACGATCGTCAAATGGTCGATTCGGTTGCACAGCAAATAGGAATGAACTCGTCGCAGCGTCGAGAATTTGGCAAATACATTGAGGATGTCAAACGATCTGAGGGTCGAGGAGGTGCAGATAATTTTACTTATGAAGAATTGCTCGAATTAGCTGATGAGTTTCTTGAGCTATGATGAGTCATCCCTCAACACTTTGCCGATGAGTACAATTGAAGTCTCCTTAAGATTGTCAGGGATGTTGCCCCCAGCGGAACATCTCACTCAGACGTTTGGGATTGAGCCAACACGAAGTTTGCGGCAGGGCGATCGTGTTTCTAAACGGAGAGTACAACCCGTCGATCTCTGGCAGTTAGATTTAGCAGCGATTCAAGATGGCGAATCTCTCCAGAATGCTGCAACTCAGTTGAAACAACTTGCACCTGCGATCGCAACACTCGATCGTTCAAGCTGCCGCGCGGAGTTATATATCAGCACGATTCGAGAAGAAGATCAGGGCGGATTTTCACTGCCAACTGAATTGGTGATTGCTGCTGCTGAAGCTCAGTTGTCGATCGAGGTTTCAATTCTAATCATGCTTGATGATTACGTTGAACCAAACTCAGTTCAACCCCAGTCTCAACTAGAAGGAGCATCAAGCAAAAGCTAAGATGCTATTTCAAACCTTAACGATGTCAGGCAATACAATGCAAAGTCAATTCATACCTAGCAATGAGAACCTTTCACATCTGCAAATATGAATTATCAAAAGCAAGTTGCCGATTTTTACAATGCTAGGACTGACTATGATAATGAACTCACTTATAGTCGCGCAGTCCGTTTACTAAGCTACACTCCATTGCATCCTGATTATGCGGTCTTAGATGTTGCGACTGGAACAGGTAACATTGCGATCGCTGCTGCCAAACACGTCAAATCTGTTATCGGAATCGACATTGCCGCAGAACTTCTCAAAATTGCCCAACAGAAAATCACCGCAGAACGCCTTACTAACATTCAATTGCTTGAAATTGATGTCGAAGCTTACCAAGCTGAACCAGAGCAATTTGATGCCATCTACTGTTCGTTTGCGATCGTGCTTTTCCCCAACATCTCCAAACTTTTGCAAAACTGGTATTACTTTCTCAAACCTAATGGCTTCATTGCTTTTAGCTGCTCCTCTGAGAACTCCTACCTTGTAGATACGATCGTAGAATCCTGTGCCGCTCATGGTGTCACCCTGCCAAACCTGCATTACTTGCTTGGAACCCCTGAGCGAATTCAGAACTTACTCGGATCGATCGGCTTTCATTCCATCGAAATCCATCCACACCAGCTTGGAAAATATCTAACAGTCGAACAAGCCCAAAGCCGATGGAGCGGAAAATTCTGGCTGCACATTGATAATCCGCTACCTCAAGTAGACCCAGCAATCCTTGAGCAAATTAAAGCAAGTTACGATCGTGAGATCGCATCACTCGCCACCGATCAAGGTATTTGGCACGAAGAACTGATCTACTACGTGATCGCTAACCGCGCTTGAACTCTCAACTTCAGAGCGTTATGTCAAGACATCAGGTTGCAACACTGGAATTTCGATCACAAACTGTGTCCCCGTTCCAAACGTTGAATCATAGTAAAGCCTACCTCTGTGCCGCTCCGCAATGATTTGATAGCTAATTGAAAGTCCTAACCCGGTTCCTTTTCCAACAGGTTTCGTCGTAAAAAACGGATTAAACAAAGAAGACCGTACACTTTCTGGAACGCCTTGCCCATTGTCCGCAATCATAATTTTGACGAAGTTTTTCTCAGTCACCTCCGTCCGGATGCGAATCGTACTCGGATTCTTCTCAATCTCCTCATAGGTTCGATCGTGATTCACCTCTTCTAACGCATCGATCGCATTACTCAACAGATTCATGACGACCTGATTGAGTTGCCCTGCGTAGCATTCAACCAGTGGCAAATCACCGTATTCCCTAGTAATTTGAATCGCTGGATGCTTTGTCGTAGCTTGTAACCGATGGCGTAAAATCAGCAGCGTATTCTCAATCCCTTCATGCACATCGACTGCTTTGTATTCAGCTTCATCTAATCGGGAGAAGTTGCGAAGCGACAAAACAATTTCCCGAATCCGGTTCGTCCCAACTTGCATCGATTGCAAAAGCTTTGTCAGATCTTCAGTCAGAAACGGCAGATCAATCTCATCTAGCTGATCCTGAATCACAGCAGGGGGATTCGGAAAAGTCTGCTGATAAGTTTCAACCAAAGTGAGCAAGTCTTGCGTAGAAGTTTTGACATAGGAGAGATTACCGTGAATGAAATTCACGGGATTGTTGATCTCATGCGCTACTCCTGCCACCATTTGACCCAGTGCAGACATCTTTTCGCTCTGCACCATATGTAACTGAGCATTTTGTAAGTCTTGCAGAGTCGATTCTAACTTCTCAGTTTTGATCGAAAGTTCTGCCTGAGTTTTCTCGGACATTTCTCTTGCTTCATCAATGGCTAAAACCTGCGGTAAGCTGCTCCAACAGGCGATCGCAACTCCCAAGAACGCCACCACGAGTAGCACCAAAATCAGCAGAGAAGACTGAATGCTTGCTGCTACATTATCTAATGTTGATCTCACCCACCAGCTAATACTCGTCGTCATAGCAATGATGACTAGGAGCGAAATCACCTGAGTTGAGAGGAAATCTGTTTGTTCCGAAAGCAATTTGGGTTGATAGAGCCGAAACCACCATTCAGACTGAAATGGAGCAAACTTAACTTGCTGCATTCCCCAACTGAGCAATCGAACGATGAAAGGAAGCGACAGCCCGAGAAGTAAATCTTGCCAACTCCAAGCCATTCCACCGACAATCAGTGCCGTGACTTCAATGCACAAGAAAAAGAGCGATGCTTTTGCCCAAAGAGACTCTGGACTCTTACGCTGATGCCACATTCCCAGATGGAACGCGATCATCGCAATCAGATAGCCCGTGCCTGTGATCATGATGATTCGATCAACATTTCCCCAGACCAGGCATATCAAGCTAAACAGCAGAGTTAGAGAAAGTGCAGGTGCAAATACTCCTCGCTGCGAAACGACCCCAAAAACTGGAGCAATATAGCGATCGCGTGCCAACTGATAGAGAATTCGAGACGTATTAGAAACAGCAGTCGCAGAACTCAGCAAAGCACCGCTTGCAATTAACATCGTCACCAGCAATGGAGCCGCATCTCCCCAGAAAGGTTGCGCCGAATTCACTAAAACCAGAAAGGTCGAGGTGGCATCAGTAGGACTGAGACGATTGATAATCCAAGAGCCAGCGATGTAGACAAGCGGTAATAAAACAGCAGCACCTGCAATAAAATTCAAGGTCGATCGAGGCCGCTGACTATCTGCGACAAATGAAGATCCCGTTTCAGCCCCATAGACGGCATACACTGCCATGAAATACCATTTCATCCAACCTTCCAGCGAAAAGCTTGCACTTTGCATCGGCACGATCGTTGAGTTGTGCGCGAAGAAGGTTAGCCAACTGAATCCAAACACACAAAAAGCAATGATCAGTCCGATCGCAGGCAGCACAAAAAACGAGTGCAGGATACTCAAAGCTCTCGTTCCGCTGAACGCAAGGATGTAGGGCAGTAACGTAAAGAGAACTCTGAAGAAAGTCGTTGGGATGTGAATTGAGATGGGATCGAGATTTGTCTGAATCAAATCCGTCAAAATCATCGCATTCATCGGAGGAATGGAAACCCATCCAAGCCAGTAACCGATCGCGCTATATTGAGCGATCGCTGGATACGCCTTTAATAATCGAGTCGTATAGTTCGGCGTTCCACCTGAAACATCAGGATAGATTTGCCCCAGATGCCGCACTTGCAGATTTAACATCACTCCTGCAATTGTACTGATGATCCAGACTGAGAGAGCTTGTATCCCAAGCGCTCCATGCATCGCTGGCGCAGTTCCTAACCAAAGCAGCACTCCCCCTAAACTGAATCCCAAAGTTTCAAACGAGGTTAACGTTCTTGGCAGAATCGGAGGCAAGATCGAACCAGGATTCGCTGAAATTGGCTCAAACTTCCACCGAGAAAAAGATTCGGAACTGAATATCATAGAGGGCTTTTAGGCTGCAATCTTTCTCCTCCAAGCATTCCCAACTCAACGCTCATAATCGATGGAAAACTTAACATTTCCTCAGAGAAAACTAAAATCAGTCCCCATCAGGTTGAGCGATTTTGGGTTCTGATCAGGTGCATTGATCTGCATGAAGTCTAGACCCTCAAAACAAAACATCTGGCACCGAATCAACTGCACCAGATGTTGATGAATTAGCGGTTAGCCCTAAGCTTCGACAGCTTCCGCTTTCGGTTCTTCTTGTTTCACGGTCAAATAGCGAATCACTTCGTTACTCAAGCGCATTGCTCGTTCCATTTGAGCAATCGGGCTTCCATCTGACTTAAAATTCATTTGGATATAAACACCTTCGCGCTGTCTTTCAATTTCGTAAGCCAAGCGACGCTTACCCCGATGCTGAGTTTCGATGATCTCCGCACCGTTTTCCTTCAAGATCGATTGATACTTCTCGATCGCTTGATCGACTGCTTCATCCCCGATGTCAGGACGCAAAATATACATCGTTTCGTACAACTGGCTCATGAAATCGACTCCTTATGGTCTAAATGGCTCTTTCGAGTGATCAGCATCGCCCAACAATCAGACAAAAATCGCTTGATTTAGGTTGGGAAACCCCAATAATGAAAGGGCAAGGAATTACAATTCTATACCAGTTTCTGAATGATTCGTCGCGCTCTATTCCCCGGTCTAGCAAAATACGATTAATTTCTTATGGCACAGCGTTATGTCCGCGTTCAAACCCCTGACGACAAAATCTATTACGGCTTACTGCAAATCGATCGCACTGTTCAAGTTTTAGACGCTCCCCCTTGGCATCGAGGACAACTGACAGAGCATCGACTAAATGCCGCTGAATATCGGCTGCTTGCCCCCTGTGCGCCCTCGAAAATTATTGCAGTCGGCAAAAACTACGCCAGTCATGCCGCTGAAATGGGAACCCCTGTGCCCCAAGAGCCGCTTTTATTCCTCAAACCCACCACCACCATCATTCCGTTGGACGCTGAGATTTTGTATCCACCGCAATCTGAGCGAGTCGATTATGAAGGAGAATTAGCGCTAGTGATTGGCGATCGCACAAAAGACTGCACCCCTCAACAAGCCCACAGCAAAATTTGGGGATATACGATCGCAAACGATGTCACTGCCCGAGATCTACAAAAAAAAGATGGGCAGTGGACGCGAGCCAAAGGCTTCGATACGTTCTGCCCCTTAGGTCCTTGGATTGTCAGAGAAATTAATCCCGATGCGCGCATCCAAACTTTTTTGAATGAAGCCCCCGTTCAATCTGATTCGATCGGAAATATGGTGTTTTCACCGGATTTCCTAGTCTCCTACATTAGCCAAGTGATGACCCTACTCCCTGGAGATGTGATTTTAACGGGCACTCCTGAAGGTGTGGGAGCCATGCAGATTGGCAATCGAGTTCGGGTTGAAATCGAAGGCATCGGCTTCTTAGAAAACACGGTTGGCGAACGCTTACCCGTTCGCCAAGCCCAATTACAGGATTAGCGCACCTGCATATAGACGGCATCTGAGATCGTGGGAATTTCTGCATAACGTCCCAATGCAGATTGCACGATCGAATACCCGACTGCCACAATCATCCCTAAAAAGACAGCGTTGAATAGCGTTTGCGTCAACAAGCCCATACCAAAAATAGGGGATAGCGCAAACTGCCAGATAATGCTGACCAAACTCAATAAAATTCCAAACAGAATCGCTTGCATGGTATTGAATCGGATAAAGTGCGGCACATTTTCGTTGCGCACCACCAATAGGAACAGCGCAAAGAACACAATTAACGGAATGAATCCGGTGTAAATCGAGAGGAGTGGAGCCAGCGGCAAGGCAACGATCGCAACCAGTGGACTGAGAAACGAGTCCGTCGCCAGCAAGATCCGCCCAACGAAGCCCACTACATCTAATAAGGGTAAGAGATACACTAGACAAGCAAAAATGCGATCAGACACCGTTGTAGAGCCGCGCCACGTCATAACTCAGTTCTCCTCGTTCGTATTCAGATGAATTGGGATACGCCCAGAATAGCGCACTTCCACCTTATTCAATATTTGCCACCCGAAATCCCATCTGGCACTCAAACTGATCTGGGGTCTTTTCCCCCAGTTTCAAAATTGCCTGCCCGCAACGCAGTTGACCCTGCCGCCATCTGGGTTGTCCACTTTGATCTGCCATTAAGCAGTTCTGGCAAACTTGCTGGGGTGAAAGGAGTTGTTCGCCCGCTAGGATGACTAACATCGCGCCTCCAAAAGAATGATTAAATCACACACTTCATGAATCTTCAGATCGCATTCAAAGCGCTCTACACTTGACCCTTGAGCCTATTTTAGAACAAGCTTTTTGAAAAGTAAGGTAATTCTGATACAGCTTAACTGTCAGATACGATTCACTGCTTTGACATATTTTTCAAACCAAATCGGTTCACTCTTGAATTGCAGTTCGATCGCTTGAATAAAATCGCTGAATTCTGCAATCAAATCTGGATTACGCCAGCCTTTTCTTGTTTCTTCTGCAATGATTCTCAACGCTTCTTCAGGTGAAAATGCTTTTTTATAGGGGCGTTCGCTGGTCAGCGCATCATAAATATCAAGGATTTGAAACACTTGTGCCAAAAAAGGAATGTCATCGCCTTTCAAGGCATCCGGATAGCCAGACCCATCCCAACGTTCATGATGATGCCGGATGATCGGGACAACGCCGCGCATGGTTCGCAGCGGTTGACAGATTTTTTCGCCGATCAGTACATGCTGTTTCATAATCTGAAACTCTTCAGGAGTGAGTCGTCCTGTTTTCAGCAGCACAGCATCGGGGATGCCTACTTTGCCGATATCGTGCAAATATCCACCCCACATCAAGTCGCGAATTTGCGATCGCGTTAATCCCAAAAATTCACCGAATGCTTTTCCCAGCATCACCAGTCTTTCACAGTGATCTCCAGTATTTGGATCGCGACTTTCAACGGTTCTCGCAATTGAGAACAACACTTTTTCCGCGTGATCTAAATCTTCATTCAGGCGTTTCTGATGCACGAGCGATTTGACTCGTGCCGAGAGTTCTAATTGATCAAAGGGTTTGGTCAAGAAGTCGTCGCCCCCGGCTTCGATGCCGCGGAGCCGCGATCGGCGATCGTCTAATGCTGTAATAAAGACGACTGGCGTTAAACGAGTGAGTTCATCTTCTTTGAGGCGACGGCACACTTCATACCCATCCATGCCTGGCATCATCACATCGAGCAAAATCAGGTCAGGATTCGTTTGCTGAAGTTGTGCAAGTGCAGTCGCGCCGCTTTCTGCTTCAATGACATCGTAGCCTTCTACAGAAAGCAAAGCTACAGCGGTCATCCGGCTCGAAGGATGATCGTCTACTACCAAGATGGTGGGTCGCTCCAAGTCTAGGTCATTCACACGGGAAACGCCTAAGTCACTGAACAATAGGAGGCAAAACTAAATTGCCTTTTCCAGTATGGTCACGCAACCGAGGAAATTGATCAGCGCGGGGATGGAGAATCACAATCGCTAGCATTCAGCGTGATGATCGTCACTTCAGGAGGACAGAACAATCGACCTGGAAAGTAAGTTCCTAATCCACGATTGACATAAAGTCGATTCTTGCCAATGTGATGCAGTCCTTTGACCCATTCCCAATGTTTCATAACTCGGTAACAGGCAGCGAGAACTGGAATTCTGTACTTGATTTTCTTGGGAAGGATGCGATAGAGATAGGCGCAAAAGGCTGAAATATTGACAATGCCTGGAATGATGATTTGCCCACCGTGGCTATGTCCTGAAAGTTGCAGATCGACTCGCCATTTTTGTAGGGATTCGGCGCAGTCGGGATTGTGAGCGAGCACAATGCGCGGCAAGTCGGCAGGAAGTTGATCCATGACTTCGCTAGATTGTTTGTAGGCAGGCGACCAAAAGTCTGCGAGTCCAACTAGGGCAAGTTCTGATCCAACCGGATAAACGATTTCATTCCAGAGAATTTGGATATGAATGTTGGCTAGAGCATCAATGATAATTTGCTGACTATCGCGGCGATATAAGTCGTGATTGCCCAAAATGCCATAAATTCCTGATCTGGCTTTTAACTGTTTCAAATGATGGACAAGTTCATAAATCGGCTGCGGATCATCAGTCACAAAGTCGCCTGTGATGACGATGAAATCGGCTGCGGCTTGATTGGTAATCTCGATCGCTTGATTCAGAATTTTTTCAGATAATCGCTCTCCGTCAAAGTGCAGGTCAGAGAGTTGAACGAGTGTTGTCCCATGCAGGTGAGGGGGAAGGTTGTCGATCGTGAAATTTAGGGTTTCGACCTTAAGCGACTGGGTGAATAGGGGCTGCATATCATCTGGCTATAGCGCGCTCCTAGCTTAACAATTCTGAACCGATGTCAGCGGTGAAGCCTTCATGAACGCTTTAAGAAAATTTGGTGAGCAGTCCTAAGAGTTTTCGGCTAGTGGGAGTGAGCAGTTTTCGGCGGTAGGCATCTGCGGCTTTTTTGATCATTTCGGCTTGAGTGGGATAAGGATGAATGACAGTAGATAAGGTGTTGAGTCCGCGTTTCCCGACGATCGCGGTTGTGATTTCGCTGATCATTTCTCCGGCATGACGCGCGACGATCGTGGCTCCAAGAATTTCGTCTGATCCTGTTCGATGCAGTAATTTGATGAAGCCGTTGGTTTCTCCATCGGCAATCGCACGATCGACCTTATCTAAGGTGATTTTAATCAGTTCAGCGTCATCGCTTTCGTAGATCCCGACATGCGCAATTTCGGGATCGGTGTAAGTGACCCAAGGCATGGTCAAACTGCTGAGTTTCGATCGACCAAACCCAAACGGTGAAAACAAAGCGTTTTTAATCACAATTCGTGCTGCTGCATCTGCCGCATGTGTGTATTTCCAATCCATACAGATGTCACCTGCTGCATAGATGCGCGGATTGGTCGTTTGCAGATAGTCGTTGACTTTGACACCTTTGCGATCGTAGTTCACCCCCACCGCTTCCAGATTCAATCCTTCTACATTCGGGGCACGACCTGCACCCACAAGAATTTCATCGACGACAAAGCTCTCGCCGTTTGCATCGATCACTTTCCCTTCAGGAGAAGATCTAACTTGATCAATGTTGCAATTCAAGATCACGCGAATGCCTTCTTCGAGAAAAACTTGCTGAAGCAGTTCGGCAGCGTCAGGATCTTCTCGATCGAGTAACCGAGCATGTTTATGAAATAGCATCACTTCACAGCCTAAGCGCTGAAAGGTCTGTGCCAATTCACAGCCAATTGCACCGCCGCCAATCACAGCCAAGCGACGAGGACGATCGGTTAATGAAAAAACTGTTTCATTCGTCAAATATCCTGCTTCTGCTAATCCTGGAATTTCAGGGTCACGCGCCCGTGCTCCAGTCGCAATCACGGCTTTTTTGAAGTTGAGAACGCGATCTCCCACTTGAATGCGATCGCGATCCAAA
Organism: Leptolyngbya sp. GGD; assembly: GCF_026735145.1. Lineage (NCBI taxonomy): Bacteria > Bacillati > Cyanobacteriota > Cyanophyceae > Leptolyngbyales > Leptolyngbyaceae > Leptolyngbya > Leptolyngbya sp. GGD. Next base: position 272,789 of record NZ_JAPQKE010000004.1, on the reverse strand, counting down.
AAGCTCGCTTCACCCAGAAAGACATCCACGCCTAATTTCTTAAATCGATCGGCTGAATCATTTTCACTGATGCCTGCTCGCAATTGACGCATTCGTTCCATCACAGCCGGAAAATCGACTTCAATCGTATCCGGAGGAATCACACCAAACGATCGAGCATCTCGCATCTCAGCCACGACTCTCGACGATCGAATCATGCATTTAGACGGAACACAGCCGACATTCAAGCAATCTCCGCCCATTAAATGTTTTTCGATCAGCGCCACTTTCAGTCCGATCCCCAGTCCGGCGGCTCCTGCTGCAACGACTAAACCTGCCGTTCCTGCGCCTAGAACCACCAAATCATAGCGATCGCTCGGTTGCGGATTCACCCAATCCGGCGGATGCACCCGCGAAACCAAGAGTTGATTGTGAACATCATCAGGAGAAATCAGGCTCATGAATCTTCGACCCCGCTATCTTGCAACGCTTTTCGCGCAATTCGTGTCACATAGACTGTTACGACTACTGTAGCGATTAGCCCAACTATCCGAAGTCCCCATTGCGCTAGTTGTGCTTCTGAACTCAAGGGTGCTTTGCCTAAAGTTGCTAGATTGCCCGCAAGCGAGCCGATGTAGACATACATGATGATTCCTGGAATCATGCCGAAACAGCCGAGCGCATAATCTTTTAATGAAACTTGGGTCACACCAAACGCATAATTTAATAACGTGAATGGAAATACGGGAGACAATCGGGTAAGGATAACAATTTTCAATCCTTCTTTTGCAACTGCTTGGTCGATCGCTTTCCACTTCGCATTGGCTTCAATGCGTTGAGATACCCAATCTCTCGCAACATATCGTCCGACTAGAAAAGCTGCGATCGCGCCTAAAGTCGCCCCAATTGCTACATAAAGTGAACCAAGAAAAAGTCCATAGACAAGCCCTGCCCCTAGCGTGAGCAGCGTTCCCGGAATCCAGAGAACAGCAGCGCACATATAGAGCAGGATAAACACGATCGCGCCTGTCGCGCCAAGATTTTGAATCCAAGTCAGGGCATCTTGTAGCATTTACTAAAAAGTAGCATTTACTAAAAAATAGAGTGCTGAAATTAAAGTAACGTGAATCTCGTATCGAGGAGCAGCTTGCATCCGATGTAAGAATTTGTAATAAAAACGCTCATCAAAACGGATTACCTTAACAAATAGCGCAACATGATGATTTCTACGGTCACCATTAAGTTCTTGATTCAAAGCCTTACACAGCAATGGATACAAGCCCTTAAGCTAAAACTTGGGATCATCTGTAAAATGACACGTCAGCAGATCACTTAAATTTACAGTGTTGGGAAGTTTAGAATGAGCAGTAATTTAGCAACAAAACTTCGCGAAGGAACCAAGAAAGCTCACACGATGGCGGAAAACACCGGATTCATCGCGTGCTTTTTGAAAGGAACGGTTGAGAAAGAATCTTATCGCAAGCTCGTTGCAAACTTTTACTTTGTCTATTCGGCAATGGAAGAAGAGATGCGCCGACACAAAGATCATCCGATCTTGTCGAAAATCTACTTCCCAGAGCTTGAACGGAAAGAAACGCTAGAACAGGATCTTGCTTACTATTTCGGTAAGAACTGGCGCGATCAAGTCGCTCCGTCGGATGCCACTCAGTCCTATGTCGCTCGAATTCATCAAGTCGGACAAAGCAATCCTGAGTTGCTGATTGCTCACTCTTACACGCGCTATATTGGCGACTTGTCGGGTGGTCAAATTCTCAAGAAAATCGCTCAGAACGGCATGAATCTCACAGAAGGCGAAGGCACGAGCTTCTATGAGTTCAAACATATCTCTGATGAGAAAGCCTTCAAGAAAGAGTATCGGGCGCGTTTGGATTCGATGGACATTGATGAAGCAACTGCTGATCGAATTGTCGAAGAAGCAAACGATGCGTTTGGCATGAACATGCACATGTTCAAAGAGCTAGAAGGCAACCTGATCAAAGCAATTGGACAAGCATTGTTCAATGCGTTGACCCGCAGACGCGCACGCGGCAGCACAGAGTTGGCAACGGCTGAATAGGCTGAATAATTCGAGTCTTGAGATTAAATTCTCATTTTTTGAATCCTGGAGGCTTGGTGAAGAAACCCATCAAGTTTTCAGGATTCGTTGTTGGAATTGGTATGATTAGCGCGATCGTGAAAGATTCCGCGTGATGCGAGAAGTCGGGATTTTGCAAACATCCAACTTCTGAGAATCTAAGCTTTAGACTAAATGGACTGAATTTATGGCTGCGAAGATTCCGGTTACTGTCATTACTGGCTTTTTAGGAAGTGGAAAGACTACGCTGATTCGTCACCTGTTACAAAATAATCAGGGACGGCGAATTGCTGTGTTGGTGAATGAGTTCGGGGAAATGGGAATCGATGGCGAACTTCTGAAATCTTGCCAGGTTTGCCCCGAAGACGAGACGACTAATGAGACGAGTAATATTGTCGAATTGACGAACGGCTGCCTCTGCTGCACAGTGCAAGAAGAGTTTTTGCCCACGATGTTGGAATTGCTCAAGCGCAGAGACAGTTTAGACTCGATCGTGATTGAAACCTCTGGCTTAGCTTTACCAAAACCGTTGATCAAAGCATTTCGCTGGCATGAGATTCGTAATGCAGCTACAGTCGATGGTGTGATCACCGTTGTCGATTGCGAAGCGGTTTCAACCGGAACGCTTGCGGCGGATTTGCAAGCGGTCGAAGCACAGCGACAAGCCGATCCCAATCTTGACCACGAAACGCCGCTGCAAGAATTGTTTGAAGATCAGCTAGCTTGCGCTGATTTAGTGATTTTAAATAAGACGGATCTCGTAGACCGTGAGGCTCAGGAGAATGTGCGATCGCTCGTCGAGCAGGAGCTTCCAAGAGCTGTCAAAATTGTGGAAAATGGGCGGGCAGGAGAGCTTGATCCAAACTTGCTTCTAGGGTTCAATGCGGCGGTAGAAGATCATTTAGAAGCGCGTCCGAGTCATCACGATACAGAAGAAGAACACGACCATGACGATGAGATTAACTCGACTCATTTAATTTTGGATCAAGCCTTTGATCCGGAACAGTTGCGATCGCGTTTAGAAAAACTCGTCCAGGAGCAGGAGATTTATCGAGTCAAAGGGTTCGTGGCAGTGCCAAATAAACCAATGCGGCTCGTCATGCAGGGGGTGGGTTCCAGGTTTGAGCATTTCTACGATCGACCGTGGCGATCTGATGAACTGAGACAAACTCGACTGGTCTTTATTGGTAAAGATCTCGATTCGACTCAATTAATCTCGAAGCTTGCTTAGACGACCATTTCGCCGCATTCATCGACTAAATAGCACAATGCTCGGAATCTTAGACCGACAAATTGGTCATACAGGGGATTCAATTTGCACATGGGGGGGATATGCGCGATCGTGCGTCCAAACAGCTTGATATCGCGTTCAAACGGGCATTGTGCTGGAATCAGCTTGCAGACGAAGTGAGCAGCTCTACGATCGTGGATTTGAATCGAGTCGAACCAGTTGCGGAGTGGTTGTAGGAAATCGAACTTTTGAGGTGGGCGAGCGATCAAGTTGGAGTCGAAATGGGTTTCAGACATAATTGACCTTCCAGACAAACGAGAGAGAGTAGCCATCAACAGAGAGAAGAAGAGAAGAACTTGTGTTTTCTCACTTACAAGATACACAAGCAGTCTTAGATTTCCGTGAACTTCAGAAGAGAGTTAGTTGAAGTGTTGATGAATTAACTCAGTGAATCAATTCTGCTTATTTCAGCTTCAACATACCCATATCTATGTATGAATCTCTCAACCTATGCATTAGATTTCGATCCGATTTTCTATCTCTTTTCTTTCAAGATATTCTTAATTAAAGCGATCCCCGAAAGCAGCGCACAGCATCCAACAGGGTAGTTTTTTCTTCACCCCCAAGCAAAAGTACTCCTGTTGGTATTCATCCTTAGACATAAACATAGGGCTACAGCATCAACTGTGCAAATTCGTATTTTTTATTACTATCTTCAATTCTCATAATCAATAGATTTTCTTAAGATTAAAATGCTCGAATTCTTATCAATCAATTTGATAGATTGAATACATTTCCTAGGGCTGTCTATGACTTCAACCTTATCTGAGCAAATCCAGCAGTTTTACGATGCGTCCTCTGGCTTATGGGAGCAAGTTTGGGGCGAGCACATGCATCACGGCTATTACGGCGCAGACGGCAAGACCCAAAAGGAGCGCAGACAGGCACAGATTGATCTGATCGAAGAATTACTGAAGTGGGCGGGGATCACAACAGCAGAGAAAATCCTGGATGTCGGATGCGGCATCGGAGGAAGTTCGCTCTATTTGGCTGAAAAATTTGGAGCGGAAGCAACGGGAATCACCCTGAGTCCAGTGCAGGCAAATCGGGCAAAAGAACGATCGAGAGTGGCTCAGATTTCCGCCAATTTTCAAGTCGCTGATGCGCTGAATATGCCCTTCGAGGATAATTCCTTTGATTTAGTGTGGTCGCTGGAAAGCGGCGAACACATGCCGGATAAGCAGAAATTCTTAGCCGAATGCTATCGAGTGCTTAAACCGGGTGGGACGTTTATTATGGCAACTTGGTGTCATCGTCCGACGGATCAAGTGCCACTGACGATCGACGATCGCAAACGGTTGGCTGAGATTTATCGCGTGTATTGCTTGCCGTATGTGATCTCATTGCCGGAATACACCGCGATCGCGCAAGAGATCGGACTGCAAGACATCCAAACCGCAGACTGGTCAACGGCTGTGGCTCCATTTTGGAATGTTGTGATCGATTCCGCTTTTACACCTGGTGCAATTTTTGGCTTGCTTACATCGGGCTGGACAACCATTCAAGCCGCGCTCTCGCTGGGATCAATGCAGCAAGGGTACAAACGCGGATTAATTAAATTTGGCTTGCTTTGCGGCAAGAAAGTTTAGAACCACGGTAGGGTTTAGGGGTCAAGATTCCAGAAAGTTATGAGTCGAACTTCTTACAAATCATCCAACAAGTCATCGAATAAATCATCGAATCTCGTTCAACGCTATGCCCCTTGGCTCTATGCTTTCTGGAAATTCTCGCGCCCTCATACAGTGATTGGAACGTCATTAAGTGTGTTGGGGCTATATCTGATCGTGCTTGCTGGCAATCGCGAATTATTGCTGCATCCGACCTTGTTGATCGCGCCTCTGATTGCCTGTCTGTGTGGCAATGTCTACATTGTGGGGTTGAACCAACTTGAAGATATCGAGATCGATCGCATTAATAAGCCGCATCTTCCCTTAGCTTCGGGCGAATTCTCAGTTCAGCAAGGGCGACTGCTGGTGGTACTGACAGGAATCATCGCGATCGCAGTTGCCGCGTCCCAGAGTCCTTATTTGTTCGGAATGGTTGGGCTGAGTTTAGCGATCGGCACACTCTACTCTTTGCCGCCTGTGCGATTGAAGCGATTTCCGTTTTGGGCATCGCTGTGCATCTTTACGGTCAGAGGCATGATCGTGAATTTGGGATTGTTCTTGCATTTCAATCAGGGCTTTCCCATTCCCGCGAAAGTTTGGGCGTTGACCATCTTTATTTTGGTGTTTACGTTTGCGATCGCAATTTTCAAAGACATGCCAGATACAGAAGGCGATCGACGATACAACATTCGCACATTGACCTTGAGACTGGGACAGCGCCCGGTGTTCAATTTATCGCGGGCAGTTTTGACCGGGTGTTATCTATCGATTGTGGCGATCGCGCCTTTTTTACCGGGTGTCAATGCGCCTTTTTTGATGGTGAGCCATCTGATAGTATTAGCAACCTTGTGGTTTCGCAGCTACAAAATCGATCTACACGACAAAGTAGAAGTCGCTCGCTTTTATCAAGTCATTTGGAAGCTGTTTTTCTTAGAATATTTGATTTTTCCGGCTGCTTGTTTTCTGGGTTAAGCGATGTCAGGCAAAGTTTTTTTAGTGGGATCAGGACCCGGAGATATTGGAAATTTGACGATGCGAGCGTATCAGTTGCTCACTCAGGCTGAAGTTCTCGTTTACGATGCGTTGGTCGATTCGCAGTTTTTAGAATTGGTGGCGGACACCTGTTTGAAGCTGAATGTTGGGAAGCGAGGGGGACAACCTAGCATGAAGCAGGAAGATATCGATCGCTTACTCGTTGAGCACTGTCAACAGGGCAAAAAAGTCGTTCGGCTCAAAAGTGGCGATCCGTTCATCTTTGGACGAACCACTTCGGAAATTCAAACGCTCAAAGCGGCAAATTGTGACTATGAAGTTGTTCCCGGTCTTTCCTCAGCTTTAGCCGCTCCGCTGTTCGCCCATATCCCCTTGACTGATCCGGTCTTAAGCCGTGGATTTACGGTGATTACAGCGCATGAACCTGAGCGATTAAACTGGCAAGTCTTGGCTCAAATTGACACGCTCGTGATCTTAATGGGAGGTAAACATTTACCACGAATTGTCGAAGAGCTACGTCGTCAGGGAAAATCAGAACAGACCCCGATCGCAATTATTCGGTGGGCTGGACATCCTGAACAAGAAATCTGGAGTAGTACACTCGATGAAATCCTGTCGCAGGTGACACCCCAGCGATTATCGCCTTGTGTGATCGTGATTGGGGAAGTCGTTCGACTGCGATCGTTTTTATGAATTTGCCTCTTTTTAACAAAACTATCATCGTCACCCGCGCCGCAGGACAGTCGAGTCAGTTCGCTTACTCGCTGCAAAACTATGGCGCAAGTGTGCTGGAAATGCCGACGATCGAGATTGTGCCTCCGTCGAGTTGGGCGGGATTAGATCAAGCGATCGCGAAAATAAACGAATTCGATTGGCTAATTCTGACCTCGACGAATGCAGTCGATTATTTCTTTGAGCGATTGGGTTCTCAACTTCAGGATGTCCGGGGACTGTCGGGCATTAAGATTGCCGTTGTGGGCGAGAAAACGGCTCAGCGATTGAGACAACGCGGATTACAGCCAGATTTTATCCCGCCAGATTTTGTGGCGGATTCGATGGTGATCAATTTTCCAGTCTCGGTCGAAGGAAAGAAAATTTTGTTTCCGCGCGTTGAGACAGGCGGGCGGGATGTGCTCGTGCGTGCATTTAGCGATCGCGGGGCAATTGTCACAGAAGTTGCCGCCTATCAATCCACTTGTCCGAGAATTCCAGATGCAACTGCGATCGCGGCGATTCAAGCTCACAAAGTTGATATCGTTACCTTCGCGAGTTCTAAAACCGTCAAGCATTTCTGCGAATTGTTGCAAAAAGCGATCGGGGATAATTGGAGCCAACATTTAGAGAAAGTGCGGTTCGCGTCGATCGGTCCACAGACTTCTAAAACTTGTCGAGCCTTGTTAGGGCGCGTTGAGATTGAAGCCGAAGAATTTACCTTGGAAGGGTTAATTCAAGCAGTTGTGCGATCGGCAAGTCTGAAAATGGACACTTAAGCAAAGTTGATATCGGGGTATTGCTCCCTATTCAGCTAGTCCTCTTGCTTTAGCGTGGCGGGCGGTATACACTTCCCCGTCTATTCCTGCTAACCATTCCGTTTCGGTTTGATATGAGTCAATTTGACTCCTGACACGGCTCCATCTGCATTAAAAAGAAGTTCAGCTTTGCAGTAGGAGGCAGTGCGTGTAGTGTCATCAGGACAACTTTGCGAATGGGGTTGGTCAGATGTAGATGAAGTGAAGTCAACTGCTTTACCATCATTCAAGATTGCGAGATAACTGAAAGCGACTTCCTCTGTCACAGGTTGCTGGAACATCATTGTGTATTCTTCTGTCGATTCAGTGTCAATAAATTTCGTCGTCAGGCTGCCGTCTTTGAAAGCATAAACGCGAGTAGAGCAGGGAGCAGCCACCATACTGAGTCCACAATCGCGATTGATTTCTAGCACTTGTTGGAAGAAAGAAGAGCTAAAGTCTTGATAGATAAAGCGATCGTCATGGTTGACCAGACTCTCATCTTGCACAGCGACTTCCGAGACTTGATGGGTCATTTGGCTGAGCGGAAATTCGCAAGCTGTATCCCCACTCACGCAGCGATTCTCACTCTGCCCTTCAGGCGTGAGTGGATAGACCTGATTGACTTCGGGCAGAGGCGCTTTGCGATCGTCAAGAGCAGCTGGACTAGAGAAGTTGCCGTGATATTCGACAGCCGAAGTTTTCGGATCTTGAATTTTCAGAATTGCGGTTCCATCTGCAGCGATCGTCATCGTTCCAACTGTTCTCATTCCATCTGAAACCGTGAAGTTTCGCGTTCTAGTGGCTGAACTGGCTTGCGCCACAGAGACTGGTGCAATCTGTGGCTGTCGAGGTGGAGTCGGTCCAGCTTGTACTTGGGGGACACTGGAGAGCGTCGAATTTTCACATCCAGACGTAACTAGTCCAATCGCTCCTGCTAGTGCAAGGGTCGCAACTCGCAAGGAACCCGTCCCGTAGTTTTTTGAGAACATACGATACAAATCTTGTAGAAGTTTATGACAAAGGCGACCACCCCGATAAAAACACCCTCGATTCTCTACCTTGTAATGTACGCGAGTTTTGTCCTTTTGGCTGCAGTTGATCGAGATAAACCCTATTGGCGCTTAGAAACTTCTTTCAATACGTCAATCCTTTAAGATCTGTTTAAAACAGATCGCTAAGCGTCGATGAATGAAGTCTGACACTTTTGCTCGATCGCGTTCAACACATCTGCTTCTGGCTGAGAAATTCCGCCTGTACTCTCTGCAATCCGACGACATTGAGCTAACAGAGGAGCGGCAAAATCGCAGTTCAGTTGATCCAACAAGCTAGCTAAAGGCTGAGGTGACTTTAAGTGAGCTGCGATCGTCTTCAATGAAGACGGTTCTAACTGCAATTGTTTTAACTCAGGCAAAATATCTTCCCAAGTTTTCTCTGGATAGCTCACTAAAAGCATATGTGCAAGGACTTGATCCACAATTGCTTGCTGAGCGATCGCGACATTGAGATAAGCTTCGCTCTGTTGCTGAATCGTCTTTAAGGTTTCGGTCTTGGGAACTTCAGAAGCCTCTTGGATCTGAGCTTCGTAGAATCGACTTGCGGCATAACCGACGGAATAGAGAATCGTTGCATTTGTACTGGCACCGATCGCGGCTCCAGCAAGGGGAACATTGCGTAAAAACTTCAAGCCTGCCTTCAATGCGTTGCCGCCACCGAGTGCGAGTCCAAAAATCGCTAACACTTCACCTTTTCGGGCTGTATCCCGCAGATTCAATCCGTAGGCAGCAGCAATTTCATAGACTAAAGCAGTTTGTAGTGCTGTTGTTGCCGCGATATCAAGTGCGAGAAATGCCACAGCAAATCCAGGCAAAATGCTGGTCACTAAGCCCGTACCACCTGCTTGAATTGCTTTTTTCACCATCAATCGATGCGAGATTTGGCTCGGTGTTTCGTTCGGAAATTGTTGCTGAAGCTTTTTCACTTCTGCTTCCGCTTTTTCTAGGTTCACTTGACCTGTCAGCCCAAGTAACCACTCCAATCTCAACACTCCTGCAAATCGCCTGACGATCGGATTTCTCAGTAAAGGAATGGTATCGACAAAATCTAAGGCATGTCCTAATCTCGGTAAAAAGCTCCGAATCAAACGCAAAGAGTGCTGCGCGATCGTACTTGGAAGCGCGAGCAAGTTTTTACCAGTTTTTTGAGAAGTGGGTTGTGCCATAAATCTAGATTGCAGAAGTCATTTTTAGTTTCTCCCTCCTGCAAAGCTTTTTCATCCTTCTGCATAGGTAAAATTCATTTCTGATACATCCTTCTGCATAGGTAAAATTCATTTGTGAGATGGCACTAGAGAGCTTTCTGAATCGTGGCTTCTGCAAGCGGAGCCATGATCTGGTATCCAGCGTCATTCGGATGTAACCCATCTTCCGAAAGGTGCGATCGCAAATATCCTCGCTCATCCACCATCGAACTGTAGTAGTCCAGATAAATGAGATGATTTGCCTCACAATATTCAATGATCCACTGATTGAGCATTTGGATCTTGGTAAGAGGTCGAGTGATGGATCGTTCCTCGCTGACCGGAAGAATCGAAGCAAAGATGAGTCGGATCTGATGTGCCTTTGCGAGATCTGCGATCGACATAAAATTATTCTGAATTTGCTCGATCGTCATATGTCCCGTATTGCCTGCAATATCATTAGTTCCAGCAAGAAAAACAACAATCTTGGGATGCAGATTAATCACATCAGGACGAAATCGAACTAGCATTTGAGGAGTCGTTTGCCCGGAAATTCCACGATTGACATAAGACTGATCTGGAAAATACAGCGATAAATCCCACTGATCAGTAATGGAATCGCCAAAGAAAATCACTTCAGCCTGTTTGACATCGCAATTCGCTTGCTCATACCGTTGAAGCTGTGCCCAATCGGTCATGCGCTCTTTGATCAGCGACGTTTCCCAAACACTGAGTTCGATTCCAGATTTGATCTGACGATAGAGTTGTTTAATCTGGTTCATTTCAACCTGCGCGACACATCGATCGATAATGCACCTACAGAAAGGGGATTTTGGCTGCCTTTACTCGAATTAAAAATCACGGAGATGGCATTATCACCTGCATTCAGCCAGACATTCTCAACGGTGACCGTTTGCCATTGATCTAATGCACCTGTTTTTGGGAAAAGTTGTCGATCGACCAAACTTTTTCCATTCACATACAAATATCTCACAGCACTTTCAGGCGAGGCGTACCGAAATTGCAAATCATACCGACCTGAGCAAGCGACTGAAACATTGAACTTTGTTGTATCAGCGCTCAATTTGGGTTGAATGCCTGTCCAAGTTGTTCTCAAGGCAATGGCTGCATTCAAAGCATCGATCGCGCTCGTTTGCCGTTTCGCATCGGCTTGATCAACATTTCCTGCCCAATCGAGTCCAAATTGATCGTTCTGATTGCGATTTGCCCAAATCGACTCTGCATTTCGAGTAATAAATTCTCGATAGCTCAGTTTTGGGCTGACTCGATACAACTCTGCTAGATTCCGCATGAAGATGCCCTTAAATTGCGGTCCATCATTGCCACAATCATTGTTATCTTCGCAGGGTTCGCGTAAAATTCCGTTTCGGGCAAGTTTGACGATCGACGCATCGGCGATCGCTTCTGCCTGTTGCAACAATTCAGGGTCATTTGTCCCCCGATATAAATCGACGAGTCCCCCAATCAAAACTCCCTGATTGTAAGTCCAAGTCGTTTTGCCATTATTTCGACAAGTCTCGTAATCTAAACCATCATTCACCAGATTCTCAGCATTGATCATTCCGCTTTGCTGATACCATTTCCAAATCTTTTGCGACCATTCTAAATATCGTTTGTCTTCCGGTTCACGGAGATTCAATTTTGCTGCAACCGATAGCAATAATCCATTTGTGATTGCATTCTTGTAGTTCAATTCGCGCTTATGCCAGTAAAGCCCGCCCCCACAGACGTTATCCCAACCTTTCGTCATATCCCAAAAGATCAACTTAGCTTGATCTAAATACCGCTTTTCACCTGTGAGATCATAGGCTCTGATCCAAGCAATCGCCCACCAACCATCATCATCTCGAAACCAGGGATTAATAAAATTTGCGTAGCGCGGCTTTTGATAAAACGTATTGAAAATGTTGCCTCGATAGGTGAGTGAATCCGTTAATCTTGAATACTCGATCGTGGCTTCGAGTGCATTCGCCGCATTCCACCAATTTGCCGAGTCCCAAAGCCCCGTCCCGGCGTTGTAAAACATCTGCAATGCAGCCATGCCTGCTGCAATTCCTGGAGAGCATGTCGCTGGTACGATCATATACGGATATCCCTCAAACCCTTACGGTGTCTTATTGTGACGCAAATTTGCATAGTACGATTGAACTTTTGAAAATCTTGCACTACAATGCAGCGAACCAATGTAGGAATCATTGTGAGGACACGTAAATGAACAAAGGTGAATTAGTTGATGCGATCGCTCAAAAGGCGAGTGTCACCAAGAAAGAAGCTGATGCAATTCTCAGCGCAATGGTCGATACCATCCTTGAAACCGTGGCAAGCGGCGACAAAGTAACAATCGTCGGATTTGGCAGTTTTGAAGCGCGGGAACGTCAAGCCCGTGAAGGTCGTAACCCTGCAACAGGTGCTGCGATCCAAATTCCTGCAACTCGCGTTCCTGTGTTTGCCGCAGGTAAAGGCTTCAAAGATAAAGTTGCACCGCAATAATTCAATTCATAAAAATGAGCTGCTAGTTGGCTGTTGCTGCGCTGACTAGCAGCTTTTTTGTGACCAACTCTTGACACATATTATTGATTGGCTTATCTTCTTTATTGAGAAGAGGTTTCAATAAACTGCTCAATTCAGATAAAAAGCCCCTTCTTTTGGGGAAGAGGCTGTGGGGTTCTTGCGTTTATTTTGAGAAAAACTTTTACTCTAAGGAGGCTTAGACCACCCAGAAATCTATCGCTTCAAGCTATCCGGTGCTAGGAAGTGAGCAACATGGAATGCTCGATCTTCTGTTGCCAACAAAATCTTTTCTAGCAAAAAGCGCGTTGCGCGATCGCCGAGGCTTTCTGCTTGAGCAGCCTGACGACGCAGTAGGTCAATAATTGCCTGTTCTGCGACTAGATCGTGCTCCAACATCGATCGACAACTGTAGGCTCCATCCGGTTCTGGTGCAAAACAGCATAACTCAGCCAACTTTGAGAAGCTTGCGACTGGAACGCCGCCCAAGCCTTCGAGGCGCTCCCCAATTTCATGAGCATGGTCTTGCACAGCCTCATAGCTTGTTTCAAAAAACTCATGAAGCGAGTAAAACTCTGCACCTTCGACAACAAAATGATGCTTTTGATACTGCAAATACAGTGCTTGAAAACTTGCGAGCAAAGCATTCAAACCTTCGCAAACTGGCTCGGTTGTTGTGTGATCGAGTAAAACTGGGTTTTCAGCGATTTGACCAAATTGACGTATCAAAACTTGCGTGCTGGACATTTTATTCTCCTAATGATCTAGAGAGCTTAGCTGTAAAAACAAGACAGTTCAGAAACGCTGGAATGATATCTGTACAACCACTTTCTTCTACATAATTGGCGCATTTTCTATGAGAAATCAAGTGAAATTCTGTATGTTTTTATTCATTTCAAATCGCAATTGAGAAAAGATTTTATCTAGAAATTTTTCGTTTCATTCATATCAACTTTCTCCTAGAATGCTGCTGCACAAGTAAGTCATGAAATGCCCTAGCTGTGGCTCAACCCAGATTAATAAAAACGGGCACTGCCGAGGGAAACAGAACTACCGCTGTAAAAGTTGTGGTCGTCAATTTATCGCAGCGCGATCGACCAAAGGATATTCCGACGATGCCAAGCAAATTTGTCTGAAAATGTATCGCGATGGCATCGGATTTAGAGCGATCGAGAGAACAACAGGAGTTAGCCACAACACCATTATTAATTGGGTAAAGCAGATGAATGCTCAAGAGCAATCCGAACCTGATCCCCCGGAGGCTGTATCCTTACAAAACTGTGCAAATTCGGAACTCCAGTCTTCGAGTCTTACTGAGAAAGATTTTTTTACGCAAAATTATGAATTTAAATCCTATTGAGATTAAAGGCGGTCATCGCTGGCAAATTTATCACCGGCTTTGCGAATTGGGGATCGCCTGTACCTGTAATGCTTATGAACCTTTGATTGTCAAAGTCGAGACTCCAATCGCGCTCGTGCAACTATGGAGCGTTGCAAAACACATCACAACGCCCCGTCAGACCCAAATCGCATGGCTCGAAACTTGCTGGAACTGTCGTTAACAATTCCGCAATCGCGTTAAAGCCACTACTAGACTGTCAACCGAAGCGCGAACTGTCGAAGCAGAATAGCCAGAATTCACAATCACACTAAATACAACGGGAGAATAGCCTGGAGGCGTAACGTAACCTGAGAGTGACACCACACCAGAGATTGTTCCAGTTTTGGCAAAAACAATGCCGCGAGCGGGGGTATTTCGGAATCGACTACTTAAGGTTCCGCTCACGCCTGCAACAGCGAGCGATCGCCGAAATACATCTGCATTCGCTCCTTCAGCCATCGCTTGCAACGTTTGCACAAATGCCTCTGCACTGGCGCGATTACGATCGGCAAGTCCTGAACCATCGACCATACTATAGCGATTCGGATTGACTCCCAACTCAGACAGGATCGATCTAACAGCAGTGACTCCACTCGCGGTCGAGTCCGATCCATTGGGGTCTTGCAACCGTCCCAACGTTTTTAAAATCGCTTCTGCATACGCATTATCGCTTTCCTGATTGGTTTCAAAAATCAGGCGTGAGAGCGGGGGGGAAATGACCGATGCGAGTTCTACTTCTCCAGGAGGTGCAGGAGTCCGTTTCACCAGCGTTGAACCTTTGACCTGAATCCCGGCATTGGCTAATCGGTTCCGAAACTCACCGACAAAGTAATTGCCAGGATTGGGGACTGCGCCAGTGTAAATATTATTCTGATTCAACATCAAACTGTTGACAGGCGGTGCATAACCTTGTCCTCGATCTTCTTGATCCCAGTAAGGATTAAAATCAGCCCCTCTAAAAACCGTGTCATCTCCAATCAGTAACCCAACTTGTCGAATCCCTTTTTGGCGAAGTTGCTGCGTCAGCGAGTTTAACTGTGCCGAACTGAAACTTGGATCTCCTTGACCGATGACTCGCAAGGTTGCAAGCTCTGAAGTATTGCTATTGCCGAAAACGGGAGTCCGGAGCTGGTACTGCGCACCCAGCCGAGTCAGAGCAGCAGCGGTTGTGAACAGCTTGTTATTAGAAGCGGGAACAAGCTGAGTGAAAGGATTGCGAGAATAAAGATTTTGCCGTGTGCCTCGTGGAGCTTGAGTTTGAACTAAAACGCTCCAACTGGCTGGAAGCTGATTGACAATACGATCGAGCGTTCCTCCCAATTGCGCTGGACAGATGCCTCCATTGGTGGGAGCGGGTGTTGTGGGTCGAGGCGTGATAGGCAGCGGTGTCGTGCGAGGTGGAATAGGGAGCGGTGTCGCGCGCGGCAGCGGGGTGAGCGGCGGCGGAAATAGCGGTGTTTGGGCGCGGACGGGAGCAAAAAGGCTTTCAGACGCGATCGACAATGCCAGTGTTGCACAAACCAGAGGAGCCAGCTTCATAGGAGCGATTTCCGGGTATGAATATTCATCGGCATTGACTACTGTACCGATGGATTTGTTGCCCAATTTTTGATTGTTTGCAATCCGAAATCGAGCAACAAATCGCTGAATATTATACGCTCATCGCCAGCATTTTCTGAATTGGACGCAATGCTGCAATCCGAGTCGATTCGGGCAGGGTGATCTCTGGCGTTTTATTTTTCATTGCCAAATACAATTTTTCCAAAGTATTCAATCGCATGTGGGGGCATTCATTACACGCGCATTGATTCAAGGGAGGAGCCGGAATAAATTGCTTATCGGGTGCAGCTTTCTGCATTTGGTGGATAATGCCGGGTTCAGTTACCACGATGAAAGATTGTCGATCGCTCTTTTGACAATAGTTCAGCAAGGCTGTGGTCGAGCCGATGTAGTCAGCGTGACGCAGCACCACTTCCTCACATTCTGGATGTGCAATCACTTCTGCATCAGTGTGCTGAATTTTTAACTGCACCATTTTCTTTTCAGAAAACGTTTCATGTACCATACAGCTTCCTTGCCAGAGCACCATGTCCCGCCCCGTTTGCTCGATCACGTATTTTCCAAGATTACGATCGGGTGCGAAAATAATCGGCTGATCAGCGGGAATCTGATTCACAATCTTGACCGCGTTGGCACTGGTGCAGATGATGTCACTCATTGCTTTGATGTCTGCGGTGCAATTTATGTAGGAAATTACCAAATGATCAGGATATTTCGCCTTAAATTTAGCAAACTCATCGGGCGGACAGCTATCTGCTAAGGAACATCCTGCATTCAAATCGGGCAGCAAAACGAGCTTATCTGGATTGAGAATTTTCGCGGTTTCTGCCATGAAGTGAACGCCTGCAAATACGATCACATCCGCATCAGTCTGAGCAGCTTGCTGCGATAAACCTAGCGAATCGCCGAGATAATCAGCGATATCCTGAATATCTGGATCTTGATAGTAATGCGCCAAAATTACCGCATTCAATTCACGTTTGAGATCTGCGATCGCGCTAAATAAGTCGCGGGGCAGAGCAGTTTTAACAGGAGCAGCAGTCGTAAACATGCGCGATCGTCGGTTAGAGAGTTTAGTTAATTATAGTCTAAACTACCAAAAATAAAAGTGTCATTTCGGATTAATTTACCAAGAAGTGGGGAACAAGGAATGAAAACTCCCTACTCCCCACTTCACTAGCCCCTACTTCCCACTCAACCGCCGATAAACCGTCGCCAATGCTGTTTCATCTCCCACATTTCCCGGAAACAGCACGACTGGCAAATTCGGAAACTGAGGATGATCTGAATCAGTTCTGACCATCGAAACGCCTGCTAAAACCTGTCCCAAAAGTCTCGCAGTTCTCAAGGCTAATCCCTTACTCAAGGTGTCATTTGAAGTAATGCCACCTTTACTAATCAAAAATCCAATATCTGCAGGCAAATGCTGCAAAATATCCATCAACAATCCAGAAACCGATTCCCCAAAATTCAACCGAGTTTGGGCATCGTCAAACGTCAAC
Organism: Leptolyngbya sp. GGD; assembly: GCF_026735145.1. Classification (NCBI taxonomy): domain Bacteria; kingdom Bacillati; phylum Cyanobacteriota; class Cyanophyceae; order Leptolyngbyales; family Leptolyngbyaceae; genus Leptolyngbya; species Leptolyngbya sp. GGD. Next base: position 256,105 of record NZ_JAPQKE010000004.1, on the reverse strand, counting down.
TCTGTCCGACTCGTGTAAACTACAGGCGTGTTTCCAGCATTGTGAATCTCATTAATTTTCTCAACTGCATCATTGAGCAAAGCATCGTGAGCATCATTTGATCCGACTAACTGCTCAACTTGAATCTCAACCCCAACTGTCCCCGGAGCTTCCAACAATTTCTGCAATTGCTCAGTCGTTTTCTTCACATGCGACCCAACAATTACCGCACCTGGCTTTCCTTCCCGCACATACTTCGCCATTTCTGCCTGTGCGATCGGTTGCGCTCCCAAATTCGCGAGCGACGTTAACAAACTCGCTGCACTCCGAAATAAAAATCGTTTCCCTTCAGATGCCACAGCCAATACATCTGACGCAAACTGATCCATATCCCATTGCGTTTCAGAGTCTACAACGCAGCATTGATTATTTTGTAACTTATCTAATCGCGCTTGAATTCCCGATCGAATATCCGCGAGCAAAAATCGCTCAACTTGATCGGCTCGAATTCGCCCGTGGGTCTTCTCTTCAACGTAATCAGGCAAATAGCTATGCTTGTATCCAAAAACGGAATCCTTCGCAAATTCAGTTTCATGAACAGGTGTATCCACTCCATTCACTTTCAAATAATGAATACTATCGCGAGTCGTTCTCCCCCCTTCAAAAAAGGCTGGAACTAAGAAATGAGCATCAAATGGACCAAGTTCCTCTGCGATCGCATCAGTTTCAATCGGATAATGTCCTCGCAACGTCGAATCTGATCGACTCACGACTAGGAAATCCTCAATTCCGGTTTGAGCGATCGCTGTCTTTAAATTGCGACAGACTTCCTGCGTAATCGATTGAGCGGCTTCAGGAGTTAGCGATCGCGTGTTCGTCAAAACAAAAAAAATCGGTGCATCGTCTTGCAAACCGAACCGTAGGGTTTCTACATCCCACTGCATCAGAAGCAAACAACTATGCACCGTCTGAGATCCAGTTGGATCATCATCAAGAACAATAATTTTAGGTTGCATATTCCTGACTCCTGGGCATTTACAACGCTCAATCTATCAGGAAAAGCGCCCTATTCTACTTTTTAATGTCCTTCGCCATCTTGAGGAACATGTCCATGTCTGATCCAGCCGTGCGCCGAGAAGTACTCTCAGCGGTCTTGCTCTCGGCAGGACTGCTTTCAACGATCGGAGCCGCATTCGTTTCAGGCTTGCCATTGACGATGCGATCCATTGCCGAAAGCTCTTGAATAAACTCTTTCTCTTCTGGGCTGTCCACAGTTTTTGGGAAAGTCCGTCTGATTTTCTTCGAGGTCTTCATGTATTCCAAGTTGCCAAACGTTTGCGCTTCATTGGAATCTAAAAAGAAAGCACCGCCTTCTTTCTCAGGACGAACAGCCTTCTCTCGCTTCGGGCGCTCTACAGGTGCGGATGCTTCAGCTTCATTCGATGTTTGTTTTGAAAAGAACCCACGGATAAACCCGGTCATGAGATGTCTTCGCCTCTAACTTTTACATTACTTAAAGTTGATTTTACCAAACTTAATATCTGTTTAGTGTTACAAGCATGGCAATTCTCAATCCATCCACTTGCCTTCGAGAAAAACAAGTGAACTAAATTGTCCGAATGTGAGGATAAGTTGAGAAATTCCCCGAAGGACAGGAAAATTTGGCAGAATTAAGGCAGATAGAGCTTCTTAGGCAGTTCAAGAACTTCAATCCAGCCAGTGCAAATTCGCTGCATTGCACTTTAGGCGAACTTCAATGAGACAAGATTCCTATCGATCGAGGGAGACGTTCTGGAATCCGATTTCATAGTCTTGAAGTTATTGATATAACTCTGCACGAACTCAATTTATAAACCTGCTCTTACGGATTCTGGGAGGATATGGCTATGTTTGCAAAAGTTGGCATCGCTTTAGCTTGTGCGACTGCTCTGTCGATCGCGGCTCCAATCCGAGCAGAAAATCCACAACATGTCCAACGACTGATTCAAACGGGTGCATGTTCCGGGTGTGATCTGACAGGTGCAGATTTAAAAGAACTGCATGCCTTAGGCGCTGATCTCCGAGATGCAGACCTCACAGGCGCAAATCTCACAGGTGCAAATCTCGAAGGCGCAGATCTCACAGGTGCGATTCTCAAAGATACAAATCTGAGCGGGATTAACCTGACGAATGCATCGCTCGATCGTGCAAATTTAACCAATGCCAACTTGTCAAGCGCGCGTCTCTACAATGCAGAAACATTCGGCGCAATCCTGACAGGCATCAACATTCAGAACGCTGAAGTCTACGGCAGTGGCATTGCAGCAGGCGGCGAATACTAATCAGTTCACCAGAGTACCCTAATCAGAACTGAGGATTATTTGAGCCAAATCTTCTCAATTCGCTGCGATTCGGCTCAGTTCAACGCTCCAGATGCTGCTAACCGAGCGAACGTTCTATCCTCCCCAAACGCGATCGAGAACCATCTGTGGGGCAATGTCTGCCATCTTTCCAGTCGGCGACTTGATGCCCAAAACGCGATCGCTCTTTGGCAAAATCTTCGCAGGTTCCGTTTCGCCGAGTAATGCCAAGGTAAACGTCTGAGCCGCGATCGCCGCATACATAGGTGCGCCATCAGTAGTAAGAACTAGACTGGCTCCAGCGGTCATGGCGACCAGTTGCCCCATATTTTCAGGTGCAGAAGTTTTGGTTCCAGGACACAGTTTGATCAATTCAGCGACCAGTGCTGCATTCTCTTCATCTGCGATGAGAACAAGCGGGAGATCCGGCTGCTTTTGCTTGAAATCTGCAATGATTTTTTGCCAATTCTCGATCGGATAAGACTTCAAACGTCCCTTCTTCTGTGTATCCGCACCTGAATACATCAGAACATAACCGCCATCTTGCAGTCCTAGCCGCTTGCGCTCTGCATCTGCCCATTCCAAGTCTTTCGTTGGCACACTGACTGCAAGTTCGCCTAACGGTTTATCAATCTTTAATCCCTTCAAAATGTCGTGATAGACTGCGGCTTCATATTGCTCCGGTCTAAACTCGACTGCCTGAGTCAGAAATCTCTCTGTGGCTGAACTTCTACTAAATCCAATTCGGGTTGGAATGCCGCTGAGCCATAAGAGAAATCCAGTGCCCCAACCTGGGCTAAGAGAAAGCGCGATATCGTATTCGCGATCGCGCAACACCCCGAGCAAATTTCCCCAATCTGCCAAACTATTGCTGCCACTAAAATCGAACAAAATTGTGTCGCTGACTGATTTAGAGACGCGATACGCTGCCTTTGCCCTTGGCTCCACGACCACATCGATTTGGGCATCAGGATAAGTCGCCTTCAAATCATCCAGCGTTGGAAAAAATAGGATTTGATCGCCAATGCCGCCAGGCACTAGGGCAAGAATTCTCATAAGACAGTTATTGTAAGGCTGCATTCCGCCCTTAATTCTACGGGAAGAAATCGTTCAAAGAAAGAACGAAATTCAGCTTAATTGTATTTCTGAGCGAAATCGATTGAATGTGTCTCAGGAAACAGGAACTCAATCATAAAAAAGCCTCTAGAAGAACGAGAGTCTCACTAGAGGCTAAAGGGGATGAGAAGGCTAAATCTTAGCCAACTGCGGTCATCGATAATGCAGCTTCTTTCAAGACAGCCGCTTTATCAGTTTGCTCCCAAGGAAGCTCTAAGTCAGGACGACCAAAGTGACCATAAGCTGCGACATCTTGATAGAAACGACCATCGCGATCGCCCGGTGCAGTCCGTAATCCAAAGGTCTGAATGATTCCGGCAGGACGCAACTCAAAATGAGTCTTCACCAATTCCAGCAAGACTTCTTCGCTGACTTTGCCTGTGCCAAAGGTTTCGATCATGATGCTCACCGGACGAGCAACCCCGATCGCATAACTCAATTGCACTTCACATTTCTCAGCCAAGCCTGCTGCCACAATGTTCTTCGCGGCATAGCGAGCTGCATACGCTGCACTCCGGTCAACCTTTGTGGGGTCTTTTCCAGAGAAAGCACCGCCACCGTGACGAGAATAGCCACCGTAAGTATCGACAATGATTTTCCGTCCGGTTAAACCAGAGTCGCCTTGAGGACCACCAATGACAAATTTCCCAGTCGGGTTGACCAAGAAGCGAGTTTCACTATCAGGTTTGATGTCGATATCTGCAAAACAAGGCTCAACTACCAATGCCCAAAGATCGGTTTTGATGCGCTCTTGGATTGCAGCTTCGTCGGTAACGCCATCGATCTCTGCAGTGTGCTGTGTCGAAACGAGGATCGTGTCAATTCCAACCGGGCGATCGTCTTCGTAAGCGATCGTCACTTGCGTCTTACCATCTGGACGCAGATAAGGGAGTTGACCTGTCTTGCGAACCGCTGCGAGCTTCCGGGAAATCCGGTGCGCTAAGCTAATCGGCAATGGCATCAGTTCGGGAGTTTCGTTGCAGGCAAACCCGAACATAATCCCTTGATCACCAGCCCCGATCGCATCGAGTGCTTCTTGGCTGAGTTCTTCACGGCTTTCTTGAGCGGTATCAACGCCTTGAGCAATGTCAGGAGACTGCTCGTCGAGGGCAATCATCACCGCACAGCTATTTGCACTAAAACCGTTTTCTGCGCCAGTGTAACCAATCTCAGCGATTTTCTTGCGGGCAAGGTCAATGTAGTTGACGTTCGCTTTGGTGGTAATTTCACCAGTGATCAATACAAGTCCAGTATTTACAACTACTTCAGCGGCAACTCGGCTACTTGGATCTTGGCTGAGAATTGCATCTAAAATCGTGTCAGAAATCTGGTCACAAATCTTGTCGGGATGTCCTTCAGTTACGGACTCGGAAGTGAAAAAATAACGACGGGTCAAGGGTGGTTTCCTCTCTCGCTTAAGGGTCTAGTACTTTAGAAGTCAGTACAGTTGCGGAAATTACACCACTTAGTTCTCAAACAACAGCCGAAGCAATTGCTTGGAAGAGCCAAGTGGATCGGAACCGTTCTAATCTACGTGCAAGCATCCTAGCAATATCACGTAAAAAGGTCTATCTTCAAACTACATCTTCATGTAGTCTTTGAAATCCTGCACGATTGTTACTCATATTATGGTCTATTTCTGTTTTTCCGGATCCGTAGAGCGATCCCCAGGAAAATGTTGAATTTTGTCCTGACTACGGAACAGCAACAATTACAACTGTGATATTGTCTCGCCCACCGCGATCTTTTGCTGCATTGATTAAAGCGGTTGCTGCTTTTTCACAAGCTCGAATCGTTTTTAAATGGGTTGCGATGAGCTGGTCTGATAATTCTTCCGTCAGTCCATCACTACAAAGCAGTAAGCGATCGCCGGATTGCACCGAAAGCGATTGAATTTCTACAAATTCCAAGTCTGGGCGACCTAAGCATTGCGCTAAAACATGTCGCATCGGATGAACCCTCGCTTGATCAGGCGTGAGTTCGCCGAGCCGCATCGCTCGTGCAACCCAGGTGTGATCTTCAGTAATTTGATCGAGCTTGGCTCCGCGCAGCCTATAAAGGCGCGAATCTCCAATGTGAGTACAGAGCGGTTCTTCATCTCGGAAAATGACAACAACAGCGGTCGTGCCCATATCCGATCGCTCTGGATGCAACCGCTGATCTTTGAGGATGGCTTGATTCGCTTCTAAAACGGCTTGACGGAGAAGAGTTGCAGAATCGAGGTCAGTCTCCCACTGCTGAGCAAGAAATGCTTGCATCGTCTCGATCGCGATTCGACTGGCTTCTTGCCCACCTGCATGTCCACCCATGCCATCCGCCACGATGAAGAATCGCTCTTCTGGATCGACATAGTAAGCATCTTGGTTAACTGATCGGATTAATCCCGTATCAGTCATCCCGGCAGTGAAAAAGCGTTTCATGAGTTCTCAAGCGCGAGGGTAGAAGACAGTTAAAGCGGCAGTCAATCTGCTGCTCTCATTCAATTATTCACATCTCGCCCTAAATCACACCAAAATTTAAGGCATTCGATCAAATCGATCGAGTTTCATCATTAATCGAATCAGGGCAATGCCGCTAACTACAGCTGCAACCGCAACAATTCCGGCAATCCAATAGAGATGATTGACCAATAAAATTGTGGCAGATACGGTGAAAGCGCTAGCGAGCAAGGTATAGTTTGTGCCCATATTCACACCGCTGATCCGCCGTAAGATGCGATCAGTTTCGGTCGATCGCACCCGGACTCGGATATCACCGCGCTCTAATTTATCGAGAGTATCTTCGATGCGACGAGGTAGCCCAAAAGCAGTCGTGCCAACTTGTGCGGCTTGACGGCTCAACTCGTTTAAGAGTCCACCATCGGGAGAATTTCCATTGGTCATAAGCTGCATTGCAAACGGTTTTGCAACCTCCATAAAGTTAAAGTCTGGATCTAAACCTTTTCCGACCCCTTCTAAGGTTGAGAACGCTCGCATGACAAAGGTAAACGTTGCGGGGAATCGGAAGGGTTGATCGTAAGCGATCTCATACAAGTCGTCGCTAATGGCTCCCACGGATTGTTCTTCAAACGGTTTGTCCATGAAATGATCGAGCATGAACTGCACCGATCTCCGAATGGGTCCCATATCGTCTGCTGGAGAAAGCGCGCCCAGTTCGATGAGAGATTTGACCACGCGATCGCCATCTTTTTGAGCGATTCCAAAGAATGTATCGAGCAATTTCTCGCGCGTGACAGGCTTAATTTGCCCCATCATGCCAAAATCATAGAAAATCAGCCCCCCGTCTGGATTGACTGCAATATTTCCAGGATGAGGATCCGCGTGAAAAAAGCCGTCATTCAGCAATTGGTGGAGATACGCTTTAGCTCCTAATTGCGCCAGTTCTTTGCGATCGAGTCCCGCAGCTTCAAGCGCGTCATAATGGCTGATCTTAATGCCTGGCATATATTCCAGGGTTAGAACTCGCGGAGAGGCATATCGCCAGTAGACTCTAGGGACATGCACCCAATCCTCTCCTCGAAAATTCCGACGAAATGAGTCTGCGTTGCGTCCTTCGTTGAGATAATCGACTTCTTCCCACAGGATCTTGCAGCACTCTTCGTAAATTCCTAACCAATCGCGCCCTTTTCCCCATTCTGGATGGTTTTGAAAATAACGTGTAATTCCTTTGAGAATTTGCAAATCAATTTCAAACAGCTTCCGCAAGCCTGGACGCTGCACTTTGACGACCACTTCTTCACCTGAATGAAGCTGCGCGCGGTGAACTTGTCCCAGACTTGCAGCAGCGAGGGGAATGGGGTCAAAACTCCGATACAGTTCTTCGATCGATTTGCCCAAATCCTGCTGAATAATCGTGGCAACCTGCTCGTAACTAAAAGCAGGCACACGATCCTGAAGTTTAGAAAGCTCCTCGACAAATTCGGCGGCAAACAAGTCTGCACGCGTTGAGAATAACTGCCCAATTTTGATAAACGTTGGACCTAAATCGAGCAGCGTTTCTCGAATCCAGATCGCCAAAGCTTGCCGCCGCGCCGCTTTCTTGGCATCACTAACCCCGCCTCGGTAGCTCCAAGACTTGGTGTAGAGCCATCTTGCTCCCATCAGTTTCAGCACAAATGCCCAGATGTCGATAAAGCGCCGTTGTCGCGAATATTTTTCGCGATTCCAACGGTAGGCTTTGCCGGAATACGAGACTTCTGGGGGTTTGCGACGACGGGGAAGCGACTCAGGAATGCGGTGATCGGCAGAAGACAAGGCTTTTAGCTCAGTAACGTCAGACAGATTAGGGCGATCGCGCTGCTCGGATTGCTCAGGCGTGACTGGCTCTACCGAAGGCGAACTGGAGTCATTTGAAGAAACAGACACGCAATTTCTCAACTAAAACGAAATCTTTAAAGAATTATTGACTAGAACGAGTCCGATACCGCTGAAGTTCAGACCGCAATTCGGCGATTTCTGCTCGCAGATCATCGATCGTTGCTTGCAGATCTCCACCCGTTTGTAAATCCGTGGGAACGATGGTGGTGGTTGTGCTGGCTTGAGTCGCGATCGCTTCTTCGCGCTGTGCCCGTTCCACTACTTCATCGACAAATTGCCGCAGGTTTTCCCGCTGCTCGGCATCAAATTTACCGAGTTCGCTCAAGGCTTCGGTCACGCCTGTTTCGAGACGTTCGTAGACAACTTCCGCGATCGCTCGACCGACAAAGAAAGCATGAACTAATGGAGTACTCATAAACCCTTTACTTTACTAGCGCGCTGCCTGAATTATAGCGTGCGACGTTGAGAGAGCAAGGCGCAACCGATTATTCTCCACGATCAGATCGTGGAAGTGGGGGAGCCGGTTCGATATCACGAGTGCTAGGTTTGACCGGGACAGGTTCGATAGGTGCAGGAGGTGTAACTGGCGGGGTGACAGGTTCGACAGGCAGGGAATCGCTCGGTTCTGGAGCGGTTTCTACGGGTTCTGGAGCAGGTTTGACAGGCGCAGGTTGAATCGGCGCTGGGGAGATCGGGTTGCTCTGCGATCGCGGATAGCGAGGCTGGATGGGTGAAGGATATTCTGGTTCTTTTCGCAGGTTGGGGGATGGGCTAGCGGAACGTTGATCAACTTCAGGATCGATATAGTTTTGAGAAGGGCTAGAAGATTTGGCGCTTCCTGCTGTCTCGGTGAAGATATCAGCGCGGTCGTTGGGGGTTAATGTGCCTTTCCAGTCTTTTTCTGCAAAGGGTTGAACTGGATTCAGAATGCTGCTTCCCGGAGCTTTAGCGGCACTGAGCCGGAGGGTGACTCCAAACCCTAAGCCGATTGCGCCTGCCGTGACGATCGCGAACATTAAGAATTTTGGCAAGCGATTTGGAGCCACAATTGCTGCCTTTACCGGAACGGCAAGCTTTGCTGCACCTGCTCTAGAATTCGCCGCTGAAGAATTCACGGTTGGAGAGTTCACGGTTGAAGAGTTCACTATTGCAGGATGAGTGGGAGGTTCAGGGAGTGAAACTTTGACCGGAGCAGGAGGAACGGTTACATTTGCGGCAGGAATGGGTGGGAGAGCATGACCGCTGGACAGGCTGCCATTTTTGCCATTGGATGATTTGGAGGGGACGGATAGAGGTTGTGCTTGCAACGTGTTTACTGACATTAAAGGCAGCGTTGTATTGGGGAGGAGCCGCAGCCATTCGTCAACGGTCTGGACTTGCCATTGGGGATCATGCGTTAGTCCCCGGAAGATGGCTTGTTTAGTCGCAGGACTCCACGAGTGTTGTTCGAGGGAAAGCGTACCGTTTGTAAACTGTCCTGAGAGGAGATAGTAGAGGGTTGACGCGAGTGAGTACAGATCGATCGCGAATGGATTGTCTCGGCTCCAGTTGCGTTCAGGTGGGGCGAATGGATTGTCTGGCAGTAGGTCTGGAATGGCAACATCGTGAGCCAGTCCGAATCCGACTAAAATACCGAGATTTGTGCCTTGCCGACGCACGATCGCTTCGGGGCGAATATTGCGGTGAACTAATCCGACATGATGCGCAACGCTCAACGCTGAAGCGATTTGCCGCATGTAATGAATGGCTTCAGCTTCCGTTAGGGGTGGCGCGCTGGTCGTGGAAACGCGATCGTGTAAGGTCTGACCCGGAATATAATCCATGACCAGAAACGGCAGGTGATCTTCTTCGAAGAAGTCAAGAATGCGGACTAAGCTCGGATGCTGACAGCGAGCGAGAAGACGAGTTTCTTCGATGAAGCGTGCTTTGAGGTGCGGGAAGCTTTGAGTGACTTGCAGGCTGGGATCGAGGGTTTTGATAACAACGGGTTGTTGCAGCAGAGTTTGAGTCGCGATATAGGTTGCGCCTAAACTTTCACGCCCTAAAAATTGATTTAGCTGATATTTCCCATTCTGAAGGGTTGCACCCATCTGCAATTTCATCCTGACGGCTCCTGCACGCAATCCAAATCATGCTAACCCCTTCGAGTACAATTCCCAACATTCCGGACAGGTCTTTGCGATAGAAAAAATTAAGGCAGCTTTTTTTGTCGTCAGATGGATTCCAATAGAAAGAGAAATCACAATCTGCGATTTCTTCTTCACAAGCGATGATTCAATAACCGCCACTCCCTCCAAAAAATTCATCGCTCTGTTCCAAAGTCAAAGTGAGCACGATCGCTGATCCGAATCGAAAATTCGTGAATGGAATGATTTATCCCGAAGGGCAAAGCGACATCAAAAAATCCCGAACGATCGCACTTAACGATGCATCCGGGATTTTCTAATCAATATCGAGTGAGTTTGCACTCCTCGCCAGCGATTGATGGAGTTCCCTTGAGCCAGGAACGGCAGCTAGAAGACTTTTCTAAGCCTTGTCTTCTGCTAACTTCACCTTAGTTGCAAGACCGAGCACTTCCAGCAAGCGAATTGTCATCCAGGTGATATCAATCTCCCACCATTTCAGACCATGCCGTGCCGAATACTGAAACGCATGATGATTGTTGTGCCAGCCTTCGCCGTACACCAAAAGTGCAACCCACCAGCAATTGGTTGACTGATCGCCCGAATCATACGTCCGATAACCAAACTTGTGCGTTGCGCTATTTACGAGCCAAGTGCAGTGATAAACCAGCACCAAGCGCACAAAAATGCCCCAAGTTACAAAAGACCAACCTCCGATCGCGTAAAGCAACACGCCCAACGCAACCTGCAACAGCGCAAAATAATTCTCTAAAAACTGATAGAACTTATCATCTGCAATGTCTTTCGTGAATTTAGGAATTTCGTTTTCGGCTGGAACGTCGCGCAGCATCCATTCCATGTGACTCCACCAGAAGCCTTTGGTCGAATCGTGGTGATCGTTGGGTTGATCAGAATAAAGATGATGATGACGGTGTAACCCAATCCACCAGATCGGTCCCCCTTGCATTGCGAGGGAGCCAAAGAATACCAGCGTATACTCCAACCATTTAGGAACCTGGAAACTGCGGTGGCTCATCAAGCGATGCCATCCCAGCGTAATTCCGAGTCCTCCGGTCAGCCAATGCAAGAAAATGGCTAATCCAACTGCACTCCAGCTAAAGTTTCCTGGCAAAAAGGCAAACAAAGCGCCGATGTGAATCGCCACCATGAAACCTGTGGTGAGATAGTCTATTTTCAGTTTTTCGGAAGTTGCAATAGTCATGAAAGAGTCTCTAAACGGAACTATGATGCTCAATTTGCGCGACAATGTAAGACCCGGTTTGCCAAAACCCGGATCAGTTCGGGAAAGCGCAATCTCTAACTGTAACTTTTAATCAATTGTAACTTTTAATCAATGAGGCGGACATGAACGGCTCGATCCTGCTAAAAGAAGCGGAACAAGCACTAACTAGAATTTTTTCTGGTATTGACTCTCAGGTCAAGAAAAATTTACAAAGAGTGCTGACCGCCTATCGTGATCATCGGGTGGGCGTTCACCATTTTGCAAGTGTTTCAGGATACGGTCATGATGATTTGGGTCGAGAAGTCCTCGATCGCGTTTTTGCCCAAATCGTCCAAGCCGAAGCGGCGATCGTTCGAGTCCAATTTGTTTCAGGCACACACGCGATCGCGGCGGCACTCTATGGAGTGCTTCGCCCCGGTGATGAAATGCTCTGTGTCGCAGGCGCGCCCTACGACACCTTAGAGGAAGTCATCGGTTTAAGAGGCGAAAATCAAGGCTCACTCAAAGATTTAGGCGTTTCCTATCGACAGTTGGAACTGACTCCGGATGGGTTAATCGATTGGCACGCGCTGCAACAGGCAATTCGACCCGAGACGAAATTAGTGTCGATTCAGCGATCGTGTGGGTATTCCTGGCGGCCCAGTTTGTCGATCGTCGAAATTGAGAAAATTATTGCGATCGTCAAAGAACAAAATCCCAATACGGTCTGCTTCGTCGATAACTGTTATGGCGAATTTGTCGCTGATCAAGAGCCGACCGCTGTTGGAGCCGACTTGATGGCAGGATCGTTGATCAAAAATATGGGCGGCACGATCGTCACAACGGGTGGGTATGTGGCAGGACGAGCCGATTTAGTCGAGATGGCAGCCTGTCGGTTAACGGCTCCAGGAATTGGTAGCTCAGGCGGAGCAACTTTAGAGCAAAATCGCCTGCTCTTCCAGGGATTATTTCTCGCGCCTCAGATGGTTGGGGAAGCGATGAAGGGAAATCACCTCACAGCCTATGTGTTTGACAAATTAGGGTATCCCGTCAATCCGGCTCCTATGGCTCCTCGACGCGATGTGATTCAAGCGATCAAATTAGGTTCACCTGAAAAGATCATTGCCTTTTGTCGTGCGATTCAAAAAAACTCTCCGATCGGGTCTTATCTCGATCCGGTTCCCTCTGGAATGCCGGGATATGAGAGCGAACTCGTCATGGCTGGCGGAACGTTTATCGATGGCAGCACTTCGGAATTTTCTGCCGATGGCCCATTACGCGAACCGTATGTCGTGTTCTGCCAGGGTGGGACGCATTGGACGCATGTGGCGATCGCGCTAGAAGATGCGATCGCTGCCATACAAAAAACCCCCGACCGAAGTCAGGGGTAATTAATCAGGGTGCATCTACCAATTCCCTATACCGAAGGTTCCATGTAAATCAGGACACTTTTTCAGAATTCCCTAAAATTGCCACAGCTACACCGACTAATAAGACGATCGCGCCAAAAATCACCTGTATTCCAGGAAGTTCTCGGAAAAATGCGATCGCCAAAATCGTCGATCCCACTGGCTCTAGCAAAATTATCAACGTGACGATCGTGGGTGGCAGATGCCGCATTGCCCAGTTAAAGCTGGTATGTCCAATCAGTTGCGGAAAGATCGCCAGAAGGAGAATGCAGAGATAGGTGGCACTGGGATAGCCGAGATAAGATGCCCCAAATAAAAAGGGCAAAGGAAACAGCGCGATCGCAGCGACGCTGTAAGCGATCGCAATATAGCTTTTCACGCTCAATCCTTGTCGTTGCGCTTCTGTTCCTAGCAATAAATAGAAACTTGCTGCCCAAGCTCCAACGATCGCCAGTCCATTTCCTAACAGGGGATTGGTTCCTCCTTGGCTTGTACTGTTGAACCCGATTAGCATTCCGCCGATCATGGCGATTGCAATGCCCCAGAATGTCGCTCGACTCGGCTTCTCTTTGAACCAAATCCAACTGGCGATCGCGACCCAAATGGGATTGGTCGTGACTAATGTCGTTGAAGCGGTGATCGACGTAAACGACAAAGACGAAATCCAAGCTGCAAAATGCACCGCTAAGGCAATCCCTGCTCCAATTGCGAATTTCACAGCAGTTGGTGAACTCGGTTGAAACGATCGCCAGGTGGGAATTAGGGTGAAAGCCGCGATCGATAATCGAGATGCTGCTAAAACCAGGCTAAATCCAACTGTGGAAGTTCCAGCAGTGTTTGTTGCCAGTCGAATCAGAATTGCAGCGGTTGAGACGGAGAGAATCCCGATCGCTAAAACAATCGTCAGTTGAGTGTGCAGTCGTTTCGCTTCCTGACGGGTTCGCATTCTAAATCAGTTCCATGCCGGGCAGCCAACAGATTAAAAGGCAGCGTTGCTCAAGCCACGAAAAGGCTAGATTTTAATGAAAGACCTTTCCGAAATCTTTCCAAGCCGAATCGATCGCACGAGACTCGCTGCTTCCAAAATTATGAGGATTGGCGATCGCTGACGTGATCATATTTTAGGCACACTGGGCTTTCGTTAAATTAGCAGCTATGCCAAAGCGGGACTGCGCAGAAATTGCAGCAATTCTCGATTCACAGTCTGAGGAGCTTCCTGTTGAATCCAGTGCCCACAGTGTGGAATCAGCTTGAACTGAAATGGAGCCGAAATCCACTGCTCAATTCCATCCATCAATTTTGGACTGAGAATTGAATCCTCGTCGCCCCACAGTACAAGAGTCGGTACAGAAATCGGATCCGGCGATCGCATCCAATCGATCCAATTCCCCGACAAAAATAATTGCCGATAAGAATTCACAGCCGCCGCCAGTGCTCCTGGTTTTTGCAACGCCGCTTGATATTGCTGAATCTGCTCCTGAGTAAACGCGCCTTTCCGCACCGCTTGCTCCTGGAACATATTGCGCACAAATTCTCTCAGATTTAACTGAATGAGCCATTCCGGCAGATTGGGAACCTGAAACGCCAACACATACCAACTCCGCCGCAACTGATCCAAATTGCTGAGCAAATCTTTGGCAAATCGCTGCGGATGGGGAGCGCTTAATAATGCCAATCGATCGATAAAATTCGGGAACTGCTGAGCCAATCGCCACGCGATCGCGCCACCCCAATCATGCCCAACAATGTGAGCACGCGAGTAGCCCAATCGCTCAATTAAACTCCGAACATCGGTACTCAATGTATCAAGATCGTATCCACTCTTTGGCTTTTCTGAATCGTTGTAGCCTCTAAGATCTGGAACAACCACCTTGAAATGCTTTGCTAAAGCTGGAATTTGGTAGCGCCACGAATACCAAAACTCAGGAAATCCATGCAGCAGAAGGACTAACTCTCCTTCTCCCTGCGTCACGTAGTGCAAGCGAATCGCATTCGCTTCAATGAATTGATGCTGCCAAGCTGAATCAGAAACCATAGTACCCTTACACAACAGCCACAAAGCGCTGTAAAACGATGCACGATGAGGAGCACCAGGTTTTGTGCAAGGATGCGCCTCACTTTCTGTTGAATTATCTCACTGAAAGCGCACCAACAGAAATGAGGGGATCACGACTAGGCAACCGATCCCAGTCTAAATTACGCTTTCTACCGCTGCGGTAGGACGATACTCAGAGGGCTTGATCTGATATTTCACCAGATTCGCTAATTCTTGAAGCTGGCTGATTGCCTCGGCTCCTTCAAGTTTCATCAATTCGCGATCGTCTCTCATTTCCGTCCAGGTAATGCCGTAATCGGACACCAAAAATCGAATCAGATGGTTGTTGCCGAGGCTCACCATAAACGATGCGCTATTCATTTGACCGCCACAGGTATAACAGGAGGCCAGATATCCCCGGTTCTCCAATACGGTTGCCAAAGCCTGGAGATTCATAACCAAGTCTTTGACGAATTGACGGTGCTGTTCTGCAAGTCTTAAGAACACAATTGTCCTCCAATCACCACATATGATTCTAAACCTTTTCTTAATCTTTCACCGCTAATTTTGCTGCTAATATCTCCACCTCACGGAGATCAGCATTCCAGACAATGTTAAATCCGATACTTATACTCAGTCTTTGCCATGTTAACTGACTGAATTGAACCCCAAAGTAGCGAACGCAACAAGTCTAAGAAACGATGCAATTCTTAATCTTTTTTACCAATTGCCTTGGGAGCAAGGTTGAAAGGTGTTGTGTCGCAAAATGTGGAGAAACCGAGCCTTCAGTGCTAATTAACTATGTGCACATTCTAATGACTGAATCAGGAAATGCATGACTCTCAATCGGTAGATTTTGTTTCTACCAAACTCAAGCCTTCAGAATCTCAGTCCTGAAGGCTTGGCAAACCTGATTAAGCTTCTAACAAACTCCGCAGCATCCAAGCGGTTTTTTCATGTACCTGCATTCTTTGTGTTAACAAATCCGCAGTCGGTTCATCATTCGCTTCATCGACTAAAGGAAAGAGCGATCGAGCGGTTCTCACGACGGCTTCTTGACCTTCGACCAACAATTTGATCATGTCATGAGCTTTGGGAACGCCAGGAGTTTCAGCGATCGAGCTTAGCTTAGCATATTCGCTGTAGGTTCCGGGAGCAGGATATCCCAGTGCCCGAATTCGCTCAGCAATCAAATCGACTGCTAACGCCAGTTCGGTATATTGCGTCTCAAACATCAAATGCAAGGTTTGGAACATTGGACCCGTGACGTTCCAATGAAAGTTATGAGTTTTCAAATACAACGTATAGGTATCCGCCAACAATCGCGATAGACCTTCTGCAATCTCTTGACGCTTGGTGTCTTCAATTCCAATCGACACTTGACTTACCATAGTTTTCTCCTGATCTGTCTAACTTAAATTATCTCGCAGCAAACTTGATCTCTAGGCTAAATGTTGCTTAAGAACCGCTCTTGGCGCACGTCGGATGCGACACAAAATTGTTTCATGTCCGAGGCGGCTACAAGCTTCGTAGCGATGACAGCCTGAAAATCCGTAAAATTGTCCGTCTACTTCTAAAACATCGATCGGTTCTTGAAGTCCAATTTCAGCGATCGAGGTCATCAGATCTCTGACTTTCTCTTGGTCATTTTGTCGAAATAAAGGACGGCGAATCTGATGGATGGGGATTTCTTCAATTCTCATAAATGTCTGTCCTCACCTGACCTCTATATCATACTCATAATGACTACGACTTGCAATCTATTGTGTGAAGTTGCTCAAATCTGGACAAGTGTTTCAGCTCATGTAGCTTTTGCATGGATCTCCGGAGCAGAAGAACACGATGACGAAAATTGATGACACACAACTGATCTTGGGAAATCCCACTACAATCGATTACAGATTTTCACCTATGCCACCTCGCGAATCGGAGGCTTGACCCCCTTGGCTCTGACATTCATTTCTCTTAAACCCCTGACCCGGATCGCTCTTGGTTTAACTTGTTTGATTGGGTTTGCTACCCCGGCTGCTGCACAACAGGACGTTGGAATCCAGGTTGGAATTGTGCAACGATTCGGCGATCGCGCCAAAGATACTCTGATGCTCAAAGCGAATCCGGGAGATCGCTTAACGGTTCGATTTGATACGAATGGCAAGCCTGAAACGTTAACGGCTCAGGAGTTGAAGCTGGAGATTGCAACACAGTCTCTGCCTGAACCTGTGACCGATGAGCGCGTTGTGTTTAGTACCCATCGCAGCTTTGAATCTGCTGAAGATCAGGCTCAGGAATGGCGAAAACAAGGGATTGAAGTCGAAATTGCTCAACCGGAACGTTGGCAAGTTTGGGCAAAACGAGAGGTCTATAACACGCCGTTACTCCGGCGGTTGCTGCTGCAAAGCTTGCAAGCCAAAGGCATTCAAACCGCACGGATTGAAAGTCGAACGATGAAAGAAGTGCCTCGCCCAACTTGGGTGATCAATGGGTTTCGATATACCCGAGATGTCCTGGATATCTCATCGGGATCAAATGTGATTCAAGTCGATCGAGAAAAAGATGACAATCCTAACCGTCCCTACGGTGGCGCACTCAGAATTCAACCCAATGCCTATGGCAATTACACCTTAGTGAATTTTGTTGGGATTGAGACTTATCTAAGAGGGGTTGTCCCGCATGAAATTGGAACATGGGCACCGCAACCTGTTCTAGAAGCGCAAGCGGTCTTAGCGCGAACCTATGCTCTGAGAAATATACGGCGATTTGCGATCGACAATTATCAACTCTGTGCCACCACTCAATGCCAGGTTTACCGGGGCTTAGATGGGGCAGCAGCTTCAACCGATAAAGCGATCTCCGCAACGCGCGGGTTGGTGTTGACTTACCAAAATGAACTGGTGGATGCTGTGTACTCGTCAACGAGTGGCGGGGTCACTTCTGGCTTTAACGATATCTGGCACGGCTGGGATCGTCCCTATCTTAGAACAGTCGTAGATTCGGTCAAACCGATGTGGGATATACAAAATCGCACCCTTGCCGATGAGCGCAATTTCCGCGAGTTTCTCAAGCAGAAGAAGGGATTTAACGAAGATGGAACGGATATGTTCCGCTGGCGCTATGAAGTGCCAATGGCGCAATTGAATCAAGAGCTTCGCGAGTACCTTACTGCAATTCGTCACCCCTTGACAAACTTCAAGACGATTCAAAACATCAAAGTTTTAGCGCGATCGAATGGAGGACGCATTCTCAAATCCGCTATTATCACTGATGCAGGCACGATCGAGCTTGAAAAAGATGATATTCAAACGGTATTTGAAGCGCCTGCGAGTACTCTATTTCATGTCGATGCTTGGATGGATAAAAACAGAGTCAAGGGCTTTATCTTTACCGGGGGTGGATTTGGACATGGAGTTGGGATGAGTCAAGTTGGGTCGTACAACTTGGGTCGATTGGGATGGTCGAGCGATCGCATTCTCAGCTTCTATTTCCCTGGAACCCAGTTACAGCCAATCAATAATTCGATCACGATCTGGCGTGATCATTCCACTGAGCAAACCTCTGCTCGTTAGATGCTGAGATCGTGCCAAAACAAAACAGAACTCTCATATCGAGAGTTCTGCTTAAAACACTAGAAATCACTAAGACGGGGAGAACGAACGTGAGAAGCGGAACGTGGCTCCCTGTTTTGCTGAGAACTAGTAGAGATCTTCTTCTTGGTGAGTCAAGATCGTGCAGTCCGATGTGGGGTAAGCCACACAGGTCAACACATAACCTGCTTGAATTTGATCATCATCCAAGAACGACTGATCAGATTGGTCAACAGTTCCAGCAGTGATCTTACCTGCACAGGTTGAGCAAGCACCTGCACGGCAGGAGTAAGGCAAGTCAATGCCTTGCTCTTCAGCCGCATCTAAGATGTACTCATCATCAGGTACTTCGATCGTGGTGTTCAGCCCTTCAGTTTCGTTGATTAATGTGACCTTAAAACTAGGCATTCGGTGATCCTCTCTATTGTAGAAGCGGCAAATTTGCCAAAAATTCCGAGACTTAAGTTTTCCCAATCAATAGTTGAGTAACCAAGTTCGTTCCAATTCTGATACTACGGGAAAACTTGCGAGTTAAACCCGCTATTTGGCGCGATCGCTGAACGTGATTCCTAATAAATCACCATGATTGAATCTACTTATACTTATAGGACGATCAATCGGGCGCAATCGAGAGTTACAATCCTCTACCCCTATATTTTTCCATTGGTTTTCTGCGCTACAAATCTATCCGTAGCATCGATTAATGCACTCAGAATTCCAGCTTCCATCATGGAGTGTCCTGCATCGGGCACAACAATCAATTCCGACTCTGGCAAAGCTTTATGAAGTGCCCATGCCGAAGTCATGGGGCAGACGACATCATACCGCCCTTGCACAATCACTGTGGGAATGTGAGCAATGCGATCGCAGTTCTGCAAAAGCTGATCGTCGGTTTCAAAAAATCCTCGATTGATAAAGTAGTGACACTCAATCCGAGCGAATGCGTCGGCAAATTCATCGTCTGCAAATTTACTCTGCAAACTTGGATCAACAATTAATCGGCTGGTTGTGCCTTCCCAGACTGACCAAGCTTTCGCCGCAGTTGAGCGAATCTCCGCATCTTCGCTGGTCAACCGACGATAGTAAGCCGAAATCATATCGTCTCGTTCTTCGGGCGGGATCGGCTCTAAATAGTGCTCCCAGGCATCAGGAAAAATCCAGCTTGCGCCGTCTTGATAGAACCAAAGAATCTCTTTACGGCGCAGCAGAAAGATCCCACGCAGAATCAGTCCTAAGCAGCGATCGGGATGCGTCTGACTGTAAGCGAGTGAGAGAGTACTGCCCCAACTCCCGCCAAACACAAACCAGCGATCGATATTCAAATGCGATCGCAGTTTCTCGATATCGCTGACCAAATCCCAGGTTGTATTTTCTCTGAGTTCAGCATGAGGCGTACTTTTTCCGGCTCCTCGCTGATCAAACAGGATAATTCTCCACTTCGACGGATCAAAGTACTGGCGGTAGGTCGGAATTGTGCCGCCACCGGGTCCGCCATGCAAAAACACGACTGGCTTTCCATTGGGGTTACCGCTCTGCTCGTAGTAGATCGTATGCAGATCAGAGACAGGGAGCATTCCGGATTGATACGGTGCGATCGCAGGATAAAGTTGGCGCATGGGGTGTTCCTTGGTTCAGCGGGGAGTGGGAAGTGGAAGCATTTTTTCCATCTCTTCTTTTCCATCTCTTCTTTTTTACAAAGTGTGCATTCGCTACTCCCCACTCCCTACTTCCTACTTTTGCAAGCCAATCAACTAAACACCCGATGCTGCAACGACGGCATCTGTCGCCGCACTTGCTCCAATCGACCTGGCGCAATTTCTGCGATCGCGACTCCAGTCATTTCTCCGGCATCTGCTAAGATCACGCCCCACGGGTCAATAATCATGGCATGTCCATGCGATTGTCGCAGAGAATTATGTCGTCCGGTTTGGGCAGGGGCAATCACATAACAGGTATTCTCGATCGCTCTTGCTTGCAACAATACTTGCCAGTGGTCTTTTCCGGTATGCGCCGTAAAGGCTGCCGGAACAAACAGAACTTCTGCGCCAAGCTGAGTCATTTGACGGTAAAGCTCGGGAAATCTCACGTCATAGCAAACAGACAAACCGATATTTCCGAGATCCTTGGAAGGATGAATCGGTGGGACTCTTGTTCCTGCAACGACAGTTGCCGATTCCCGATACGTATTACCATCGGGCAAATTCACGTCAAACAGGTGAACCTTTTCGTAACGGGCAAGTTCTTCTCCATTCGGAGCAACGAGCAACGCCGTATTGTAGACCTTCCCAGGCTCAACAGGGACAGGATAACCGCCACCTAGAATTGTCACTTGGAAACGTTGCGCCATTGTTTTGAGAAACTTTTCGCTTTCAACGGCGATCGCGTCTGCTTGCGCAATTTTTCCTTCTTCATCTCCGAGAAACGAAAAATTCTCAGGCAAGCCGATTAATTCTGCACCTCGTCGAACTGCAATCTCGATCAATTCTTCTGCTTGCGCCAAATTCTTTTGCAGATCGGGCAAGCTGTTCATTTGCACAGCAGCAGCTAAATAAGACTTCATGGGATCAACTCACGGGTTTTGCGCTCAAAATGGCTCTAAATCGTACCGGGCTTTTAAAACAGCTTTAAGTGGGCAATCTCAGGATTTGAAATTGCTCACTTAATACTTTAGACCGCGTTGATCCCGATCGCTGTAAGTTTTCTATGAATCTGATCGCTCTTGAGGATTATGGTGCAAAACAATTTGAACGATTGAAGAAATAATTCCAACGATCGCACCGACCACCAAAAACATCATTAACATTGCCAACGCAGAGAATGGCGAAATCACGAACACTAACAGCAAGGTCATCAATAGCAGCGAAGTTAAAGCCCGACTCATTTCTTTCCCCAACTCAAAAATTGATATCTTCACTCTAAAATTGAGCGCGGATTCTGCCCTCTAACAAAAGCTACATTTCAATTTATCTGCTCATCAGAAGCGTAAGATTCCTTCACAGTCAAGGGTTTGAGTTCAAGTTATGATCGGTTTCTTAAGTAAATGATTTCCCTTGTAACAAACCCGGACTGGATCTGTCATGAATGACTGGCAAAAGGACTTAACTGAGATGTTAGAAACGTTCGTCAATCAAGTGGAAGAATTCTTTTTAGATGTTGCTCAAGATATGACTGAGGCGATGTCTGAATTTGTTGAATTCTCTGAAGAAGTTTCAGTTCAAATCAATACAACCTTTGTCGATGA
Organism: Leptolyngbya sp. GGD; assembly: GCF_026735145.1. Taxonomy (NCBI): domain Bacteria; kingdom Bacillati; phylum Cyanobacteriota; class Cyanophyceae; order Leptolyngbyales; family Leptolyngbyaceae; genus Leptolyngbya; species Leptolyngbya sp. GGD. Next base: position 234,744 of record NZ_JAPQKE010000004.1, on the reverse strand, counting down.
AGTTGAGGAATATCTCACACACTTAGTCAGTCCGGTTCTGGAAGCTTACTTCGGGATAGGAGGCGCGATCGATGAAGTGACTCAGCCAATTACTCGCACCGTTGAACCGATGCTGACGCAACACTCTGCTTGTGTCGGTTGCCGTCATTTTCACGGTCAGTATTATGGGGAAAGCTTTTTAGTCTGCGGAATGCACCCCTATGGCATGGGAGAAGGCGTTGAAACCTGTCCTGATAAAGAAGCGGTCGATTGGGGATTATTTCGCTTCGATGATCGTGAAGAATGGTAGCGGATGAATGCCCTCGTAGAGGATATCCAGAACTTGAAGAAGAATCTGATCAATAAAAAGGCGGGTTAACTTCCCGCCTTTTTTCGTTCACATTAAACCAGCTTTAGATTGGGATATTCTGCCAGAAGATCGTCTCGGGTGAGAACATCACCATCAGCTTGAGGTGTCCATAATACTTCCAGTGCCAACAATTGATCACTCGAAACACTTCCCAATTGACTCAGCGATCGTCGCAAATCCTCAGCGCTGTTAATTTCTGGAAGCTGCAACTTTCCTTGAGTTCCAACCAGCAGCGTCACGACGATATACTCTCCTGGAGCCTCTGCTAACGCTGAATCCTTGTCTGCCAAGGTGAGTGCACTTGACGAAGCCTGTTTCAACTGGTTATTCACATTCGAGAGCGTCTCAGCACTGAATTTACTCCGTTCCGACAACGCCAACCGATTAAATTCACCACTTGCTGCTTCTAATCGCGTTTGCTTCGCTTCTGTTGTGCCGTAGACCCAGTATTGGGGATTGCGAAGCAGTGCCAGTGAAGCTTCTTGCAAGACTTGCGCCAAGCCTTCCGAAGAACTGGTATCTGCTTTTTCACCAATGCGATCGAGATCTGCTTTGAGTTCCCGCGCTTCGGCTAACAGACCAACTTGCACTTTCGCAACGGAAATCGTCGGTGTGCTGCTATATCCTAATTCGTTATCGTCACCTGCCCGGCGGAAGCTATTGACGAGGAAGCTAGCGATCGAGATAAAAATCAACAGCGTAAACAATCCGCCAAATCCGCCACCGACTCCAAAGAAGGGGAAGTAAACAAACGGAAAGAATCCGCCGCCCCCACCCGGATAATAGCCCCCGCCTCCAGGAGGCGCATAGGTACGACCCGGTGAGGAATACCCACGAGACGGCATTCTGAACGATCCGCCGCCAATCCGTCCGCCGCTCGCTGCCATTGCATTATCTGCTTGGCTAAAAACCAGCGTAAAGACGAGCGCGATCGCAAGCACAGGTCGGATCAACGTTTTAAATAGGTTTGAAAGTTTCATGAGTTTATCCTCATCTCTTACCCGGACAAGGATCTGTCTCAGTCCGGTTGGGTGGCACTCTGCTTTAACATTTCGTTACAGAGTTTTAAGCTAACAGATCTACTGTATCGCGTTCCCGATGGGTTGAGAATGTCCCAAGAGAAGGGTTTCAGGGGAGATAACCGTACTTAAACGCACGCTCTAAAAAAGCGGATCCTATTGGACTCGAACCAATGACCGACCGCTTAGAAGGCGGTTGCTCTATCCACTGAGCTAAGGATCCAAAAAATCAAGTCATTTACCAATATAACGGCGGAAGGCAATTTTAAGACAGCCAAACGACATCAAAATAAATTTTTAACCTTGTACTGTTGACGATCGCAACAAGATTTTATCAAGCAGATGTGAAGTCGAGGCACAAAACGGGGAATTCAAGAAAGTGAACCGATTCGATGCGGTTTGTCCCAAATCCGATCTTATCTTGAGTGTCGATCGACACAATCCCAGGCATAATGACGAACAACGTCAGTGCCCTACCCCCTAGCCCTGAGCCGCTTTATGTTCATTCTGAAACGGCAGGATGTTGAGATCAGCAGCATTCAGCACCCCAAACGCGATCAAAAAGTTCCTATCTTGTCCTACCAAGGGCAAACGTTTCGCCTGATCCAGGTCTTTAGTGCTGGACAGGAAGAAGATGCACGCGCCTTCTGGCGAGACTTAACTGACAACCAAGGAAAAGCCTGCGTTCTCCTTGAAGAACCAGAGCGATACAGTATCTGGGGCAAAGTCCGCCTCGATCAATTGGGCAATGAGCCAAGTGGTCACGACGCTGGGGGAGCGGTTTCAGCGATGTTTACTCAAGCCTGTTTGTTGATGCTCCAAGCGATGTACATCGATATTGAAGATCTCATGGGCACAAAGCAAGCGGCTTCGTTTGAAAAAGATGTCACTCATGTATTTCAGCAGTGGCGATTTCCGCAAACTGAGTCTCCTAGTGCAGTCAAGCAACTTTTGACTGTGAATCCCCTCAACAGTTTGCAGACTCCAACTTGGCAAGAGAATCTCCTCAACGTGTTGCTACAAGAACTGCACCGTCTTGGAAAAGCCTATTTCGGTAAATCATCTTTCTCCAATCGTATTCTAGATGCCCTGCAAGATCTCCCGCAAGGCGAACGCAGCCGATTTATGGAATGGCTGAGTCATTCCCCCACGGGCAAACTCTGGTCTTAACCCCCTTGCACACCGTCCCCTTGTTGAAAATTCCTTATGAGTAGTTCAGCTAGTAAATCTTCCTCGAAAACTCTCTCTGTTCAAGCGATCGTCTTTTCAGAGATCCTCTTAGCAGTCCTTGCCCTGCTGTTTTCCTTACTGTTTAGTGTGCCAGATCCAGGTCAAAGTCGCCCGGATTGGTATTCCTATGGCACTTCAATGTTTGAAGCTGTGGCATTTTTCACAGCGGCGATGTTGTGTTTTAGGAACTGGAACAGCCCTCAAATCGTGAGTGGTCGCCGCGTTTGGTTGGGGATTGGTTTAGGAATGCTGTTTTACGGCATCGGAACGATTCTATTTACCTTCTGGGAGACTTATTTGGGACGAGAGGCAGCGGTTTCTCCTGGAGATTTCTTTTTTGTTCCCACTTATATCTTTTTGTCGTGGGGCATGATTATGGCGTTTGCCGATCGCCGATTGAATTTGGATCTCTGGCAATGGGCAATTGTTGGATTAATTGCAGCAATCAGTATCGCTTTTGCAACTTGGCTGACTCTAGCAACGAATGCAAAATTGCCAACGCAGTCTTTCTTGGGTGAACCTGCAATTGCACAAACGGCTCCGGCACAAACGGCTCCGGCACAAATCGCTCCGGCACAAATCGCTCCTACAAAACCTGCTCCAAGAGCCACGATTGCTCCTGCTCCGAAGCCTTCTCCTGTGGTCAATGCGACTCCGGCTGCTCCGAAACCAACGGCTGCGCCCACTGAATCTAAGCAAGAACAACCCGCAGAAGAGTCTGCTCCAGCTTGGGTTGTCCTGATTGAAACCCAGCTCGAACCGCTCAAACCTTTTCTCGATTACTTCTACGTTTTAGCGGATGTGTTCATTCTGATCATTGCGACAACGTTGCTGCTTGCTTTCTGGGGTGGACGGTTCTCGCAGTCGTGGCGAATGATTGCAGCAGCGGCATTTTCGCTTTATATCGCAGATATGTGGTTTAAGTACGCAACCACTCAACTCGAAAACTATCAGAGTGGAGCGTTAGTCGAAATCTTCTGGACATTTAGCGGCGTGCTCTTTGGAATTGGCGCAGCGCTAGAGTTTGATCTGAGTCGATCGAGGCGGAGTAGCTCCCGGAGAAGAGCTTAGAGCAAAAAAAGGAGAAGCAACTTGCTTCTCCTTTTTTTTTGCCCTACCCTTCGGGGAATACAGATACATAGAATCTTTGTGAGCGAAGTCGCAACCCGATCAATGCCATTGGTTTCCCAATGCAAAATTCGGATTTGCCCGTCCTTCTCGATCGCTTCAGCATAGAATAGATGAGTAATTGCCGCGCCGCAAGTGCGCTAAGTTTCGCATGAGCAGACTGTCTGATTCTGATAAGAGCCATATTATTGAACTGTATCGCCAATCCGGGGAAACGACGCTTACGTTGGCAGAGCGTTACGGAGTCAGCAATACAACGATCAGCCGTATTCTGAAAAGCACGTTGTCGCCTGAGGAGTACGACAGTCTAATTCAGCAAAAACGGTCAGCATCTCGTGGAGGATCGAAACCAGCGACTCCCCCCGATGAGACTCCTGTGCAAGGCAGTTTGCTCGAACCCGAAGAAACGGTCGAGCCAGAACTGATTGAAGAAAAGCCGTCGAAACCGGCTGCGCCTGTTCGTCGCTCGCGTCGTCGCTCTTCCGAGCCTGAAGAAGTAGAATCAACTCCGGTTGCAGCAGAGCCAGAATTAACGGAAGCGAGCACCGTTGAAGCGATTGTCGGTGAAGATCTCACGTCCACCCCAGACGGAATGCTGGATGACGATGATTTAGAAGACGATCTCGATGATCTCGATGGTCTCGATGATGACCTTGATGACGAGGATGACGAGCCAGCAATTTTGCCTTCGATTCAACTGAGTGCGTCAGACTTTATTCGGGTTTTGCCGATCGCAGAAGCTGCCATTCCAAAGACGTGTTATTTGGTGGTCGATCGCTCTGCGGAACTCGTCGCGCGTCCATTGAGCGAATTTGCGGAATTGGGACAAATTCCGAAGGACGAGATCGAAGAAAAAACGCTACCCGTCTTTGATAATCACCGAGTCGCGAAACGATTTTCTAATATTCGGACGCAACGGGTGATCAAAGTGCCGGATAGCCGAGTGCTGCAAAAAACGGCCCCTCACTTGCAAGCGAAGGGAATTACTCGGCTTCTGATTGACGGGCAAGTGTATGCGCTCTAATCTTCGTCACTGGGTGTGAGAGAAAATCCGAGAAGCGGTTGAGCGATCGCACTGCCGATGATCCCAATCATGACGCTGAACGCAATCACTAATCCAAACGGGATTTCGATCGTTTGCAAGGTGAGAAATCTCAAGGTGACAGGGGTTGCGTTTTGAATAGCAATCAGCGCGATCGCGCCAATCCAAACGGCAACAATGCATGCAGTCAGTAAAGTGGCAAAACTTCTCATAAGTTTCAGGAATCAAGGACTGATCGAGTGTAGGAAATATCATCAGCCGCGAACTGATAGAAATTAAATCCTTGTGAGACATTTCCTCTCCGTGGGCAGTTTAGATGCTGCCCACTTTCATTTTAAAAAACAAAACCGCCGATATCGGCGGTTTTTGCAAACTAATTAGCGAAACAAACTACTGACAGAACTATCTTCGTGAATCCGCCAAATCGTCTCACCAATCACATTCGCAACAGAGAGAATGGTTAACTGGGGAAAACGATTTTCTTCTGCGATCGGGATTGTATTCGTCACAATGACTTCTTCGAGCAAGCCGCTCGAGAGCCGCTCGATCGCAGGAGGCGAGAAAACGGCATGAGTTGCACATGCATAAACTTGACGGGCACCTTCTTTCCGAAGAATTTTTGCGCCTTCTAAGATTGTGCCTGCTGTATCAATCATGTCATCGACGAGAACCGCAGTCTTGCCGCGGACATCTCCAATCACATTCATCACTTCTGCGATGTTATGAGCTTGCCGACGCTTATCAATAATTGCGAGTGGTGCATCATTGAGTCGTTTTGCCAACGCCCGTGCTCGTGCAACGCCTCCCACGTCTGGAGAAACAACGACTAGATCTTCAAGCTGCTTACTCGCGATGTAATCAACGAGAGTCGGCGAACCGTAGACATGATCCATTGGGATATCGAAATATCCTTGAATCTGCGCGGCATGTAAATCCATCGCGAGAATTCGGTTTGCACCTGCTTGCGTAATCAAGTTCGCGGCAAGTTTTGCCGTAATTGATTCTCGTCCGGCAGTTTTACGATCGGCTCGAGCATAACCGTAATAGGGTAGAACGGCTGTGATTTGCCGTGCCGACGCGCGCCGACAGGCATCAATCATAATCAGCAGTTCCATCAAGTTGTCATTGACTGGGCGACAGGTCGGCTGAATCAGATAAACATCACATCCTCGGATTGACTCTTGAATCTGGACGTAAAGTTCGCCGTCAGCGAAGCATTTACGCACCATTGGGCTGAGATCCATTCCCAAGTAGCGGGCAATCTCTAGGGATAGCGGAGTGTTAGATGATCCCGCAAGCAGCCGCAGACGATGGTTATCAGGAATCGTAGGCAGAGCAGAGGGAGGAGTCAATGTTGCAGAATGGATCACGTCAAGTCCTCGAACGCATTCAACGCAATAGTATCACTGAGACTTCTAGCTGTTGTCTCAGATTTCGTGGTTCTAAAGTATTCGTAAATGGCAGATGAATTTGCGAAATATTTGTTTAAAACCGAACCACTGATAGCGTACCGACAGTTGCTGCTATCGAACTTCATCCAATTAGGTGAAAAAGTTACCACAAGTAAGAATCGATCCAAATCAGTGAGTCAGTAAAAGGGTATTTATCGCACCTTATTCTGCCAAATTTGTTTGCAATTCGCAATGTGTATTTACGAGGATCGCGATCGCGGACGGGCACCATCATTTTGTGCGGAGTGACATTGTTCTAAATTCACAAATATGCTTCAGCAGTCAACTGCATTCATTTTACGGCGTGGGGAGATGGGTGAGAACCCAAGTTCAGATTGCTGTCTATCTCCCTATTCGATTTCTTGCGGTGAACGACTAGGTTGAAGTAAAGGGACTAAGCTATCCTTAGAGCTTTAGTTATGCAAGGATTAGCCAGTTATGAGCCTAAAAGATCGCATCACCGATGAGATTAAAACCGCGATGAAAGCTCAAGATAAATTGCGCTTGGAGACGTTGCGGAGTATTAAAAAGGTGCTGCTTGAAAAAGAGGTGAGTGTTCGTCCTTCGGGTCAGACGGAGTTGACTGAGGAGCAGGAGATCGAGTCGTTGTCTCAGATTGCAAAACAGCGGCGCGATTCGATCGAGCAATATACAAACGCGAATCGCCCGGATCTTGCTCAGAAAGAAGCGGAGGAGTTGGCGATTATTGAGACATTTCTCCCGGCGCAGATGTCGGATGAGGAAGTTGAAAATGCGATCGCGAAAATTATTGCGGATGTCGGAGCGTCTTCACCGAAAGATATGGGCAAAGTGATGGGTCCAGTAATGCAGCAGTTGAAAGGTAAGGCGGATGGGAAGAAGGTGCAAGCGATCGTGAAGGCAAAGTTGGGCGCGTAGAGGTGGGGAGTGGGGAGTAGGTGAATGATCCAAGATCCAAACAGTTGAGTCGAGATTAAATTCACTCCCACTCCCCACTCCCTACCCCCTACTCCCGCCTTTCTGCCACCGCCACAGGAGCTGTACTCACAGCTTGGGAACTGGAAACCAACTCTTTCTTGCTAAATTTCAACTTGCCTTCGACGAGATCGATCATGATCGTATCTCCTTCGCCGAATGCGTTTTCGAGCAGTTTGGTTGCAATCGGGTTTTGTAATTCGCGTTGAATGGCTCGCTTCAGGGGACGTGCGCCGTAAGTTGGGTCGTATCCAACATCGGCAACATATTTCTGGGCTGCAGCCGAAAGTTCCAACGTAATTTTCTGATCGCTCAACATGCTTTGAATTCGGAGCAATTGCAGTCTGACGATCTCGCCTAATTCTGCTCGGCTCAATGGATGGAACAGGATAGTATCGTCGATCCGATTGAGAAATTCAGGGCGGAAATGTTTCCGGAGAGCCGTCATGACTCGTTTCTGCATTTCCTCGTACTTGGCTTCATCGCCTGCGATATCGAGAATGTGTTCGCTACCAATGTTGCTCGTCATGACGATGACTGCGTTGCGAAAATCGACGGTGCGACCTTGAGAATCGGTAATTCGCCCATCGTCGAGAACTTGCAGCAGAATGTTGAACACATCCGGGTGGGCTTTCTCTACTTCATCCAGCAAGACAACCGAGTAAGGCTTGCGACGAATCGCTTCTGAAAGTTGTCCGCCTTCGTCATAGCCGACATATCCAGGAGGCGCACCGACCAGACGCGAGACGGAATGCTTTTCCATGTATTCCGACATATCGAGGCGCACGATCGCATCGTCAGAGTCAAACAAAAATTGCGCCAATGCCCGCGCGAGTTCTGTTTTACCGACTCCGGTTGGTCCCATGAATAGGAATGATCCAATCGGACGGCTGGGATCTTTCATTCCCGATCGCGCTCGACGAATTGCGGCGGCAACGGCTTCGACTGCATCATGCTGTCCGATCACTCGTTCATGCAGATGCCCTTCCAAGTTGAGAAGTTTTTGCCGTTCAGATTCAAGCAGTCGAGTAATGGGGATGCCTGTCCATCGCGCTACGATTTCAGCAATGTCTGCTTCGGTGACTTGTTCGCGGAGCAGTGTACTTCCTCCGGCTTGGAGTTCGATGAGTTGCGCTTCTTGTTTTTCTCGATCGTGCTGTAAGGCTTCTAGGCGACCGTATTTTAACTGTGCTGCGGTATTGAGATCATAGGCGCGTTCAGCTTGCTCGATTTGTACGCGCAGTTGATCTTCTTCTTGTTTGAGCGATTTAATCGTTTCAAGAATTTGTTTTTCGCTTTGCCATTGCGAATCGAGCGCGTCTTTTTTGGGCTGAAGCTCCGCAATTTCTTGTTCCAGCCGTTCTAAACGGTCTTTAGAATTTCGGCTAAGTCCAGTTAAACCCGTGATTTTGTCTTCGCTCTTGATCGAGAGCTTTTCCATTTCAAGCTGTCTCAAACGACGCTCGATTTGCTCTAGCTCGGTCGGCTTGGAGGTGATTTCCATCCGCAGTTTTGCAGCAGCTTCGTCAACGAGATCGATCGCTTTATCGGGAAGAAAGCGATCGCTAATATATCGGCTCGATAAGGTTGCCGCTGCCACTAACGCTGAATCGGTAATATTGACCCCGTGATGGACTTCGTAGCGCTCCTTTAAGCCGCGCAAGATCGAAATCGTATCTTCGACGGTCGGCTGGTCAATCATCACCTGCTGAAATCGCCGTTCTAGCGCCGCATCTTTCTCGATATATTTGCGATATTCATCTAAAGTGGTTGCTCCAATACAGCGCAACTCGCCTCTTGCTAGCATCGGCTTCAGCAAGTTTCCGGCATCCATATTGCCTTGCCCTGCTGCTCCTGCTCCGACCACGGTATGAAGTTCATCGATGAAGAGAACGATTTGCCCATCGGACTGAATGACTTCTTTCAGGACGGCTCGCAGTCGATCTTCAAATTCGCCTCGATACTTCGCACCAGCAATCAGCGATCCCATGTCGAGCGAGATTAATTTCCGATTTTTAAGCGATTCGGGAACGTCACCATTGATAATTCGTTGGGCAAGACCTTCAGCGATCGCGGTTTTCCCAACGCCTGGTTCTCCGATTAAGACCGGATTATTTTTCGTTCTGCGAGACAGAACTTGCACAACCCGACGAATTTCTTCATCCCGCCCAATCACTGGATCGATTTTTCCGGCTTTGGCGCGCTCGGTCAGATCCATCCCGAATTTCTCTAAAGCGGAATAACGGGATTCAGGGGCTTGATCGGTCACTTTTTGGCTACCACGAACGTCTCGAATTGCCGTATCTAGCCTTGCGGTATCGACATTGAGGCTGCGAAATAGCTTCATGCCGAGGCGAGGATCATCTGCAAAGGATTTGAGGAGATGCTCGATCGAAATAAAATCGTCTTGCATCGCGACACGGGCGGTTTCAGCCCGATCGAGCATGACATCCAGATTACGACCCAGGTAGAGCTGTTCAGAACTCCCGACTTTGGGCTGGCGACGGGCATACTCGTCGATCTGCTGCCACAAGCGGGTTGCTTCCACTCCAACTTTAGTTAAAATTTTTGCTGCTAGCCCATCTTCTTGCTCTAGCAGGCTAATCATTAAATGTTCAACTTCTAAATTCTGGTGTCGATAGCGGCGTACGACATCTTGTGCCTGTACGATCGCTTCCCAGGCTTTATCTGTAAATTTGCTTGGGTCTGTGGGTTGCATGTATTCCGATAGGTCTATTCATCATTCTTCTTGAGCCTTCATTGTAGCGACTTAGGGTCAAGAGTTTGTATTGAGTTGAGCAGTCTCATGGTTGAAGCAGGGTTTGCGGCTTCATGATGATTTTTGCCCGGCAGTAAATTTTTGATTTCCAAAATATTGGCTTGAGCTTTTGCATCAGAGAATTTTGGAAAAAACCTTGCGGCGCTTAATTTATTCCGTTAAAAGCAAAAGGCACGATCGATATCGATCGTGCCTTTTTACTCATTTGAGTGCGAGATTATTCAACGCCTTCGATGCGGTCTTCGACTTCTTGATACAGTTCGCGGAGTCGATCGAGGTTTTCTTCGCTCGTTTCCCAATAGCCGCGACCATTGGCTTCGAGCAAGGTCGTCACCATCTTACGGAACGAGTTGGGATTGAGATCCAACAATCGCTTACACATTTCCTCATCTTTGAAGAACGTGGTGTTGGTATCTTCGTAAACCCAGTTATCTACAGCGTTTGCCGTTGCTGACCAGCCCATTGTATTGACCAATCGCTTCGACAATTCCCGCACGCCTTCATACCCGTGGCTCAACATGCCCTCGTACCATTTCGGATTGAGCATCTTGGTACGAGCATCGAGACGAACAGTTTCAGAAAGCGTCCGAATCTGAGCATTCGCCGTAGTCGTGTCTGCCATGTAGGAAGAAGGCATCTTACCGTCATCGCGTAAGCTCGACACGATCTTGGTCGGATCGGAGTCGTAGTAGTGCGAAACGTCGGTGAGCGAAATCTCAGAAGAATCGAGGTTTTGGAAGGTAACATCGGCAGTCTTCAGCGAGGCGCGGAAAACGGCTTCGTTTTGTTCCATCATGCCGGGATTGTCTGAGGAGAAAGCAAACCCTTTCCGAGAGAGGTACATGTTTTGCAGTTCCTCTTCGTTCTCCCACGTACCATTCTCAACGGCTAAGTTGATATTCGACGAGTAAGAACCAGAAGCATTCGAGAACACACGAGTCGCAGCTTGGCGCAGGTTAATGCCTAACTCATCGGCTTGCTTCATCGCGTGCTTGCGAACAAAGTTCATTTCCAAAGGTTCTTCTGCTTCGGCAGCCATTTTCACAGCTCGATCGAGTAATGCCATTTGGTTAATAAACAAGTCGCGGAATACACCGGAACAGTTGACGACGACATCGATCCGAGGTCTGCCTAACTCTTCTAAAGGAATCAAATCCAGCTTATTAATCCGTCCCAAGGAGTCGGGTAACGGACGAACTCCAACCATCCAGAGAATCTGAGCCAGCGATTCGCCGTATGTTTTGATGTTGTCAGTTCCCCAGAGCACGCAGGCGATCGTTTCTGGGTAAGCTCCGTTATTCTCTGCACATTGCCGGGCAATTAAGCGATCGACGACGATCTTCGCAGATTTCACCGCAGCAGCAGTCGGAATCGATTGTGGATCAAGTGCGTGAATGTTCTTTCCAGTCGGCAATACATCGGGGTTCCGAATCGGATCACCACCGGGGCCTGGCAGAATGTATTCCCCTTCTAGTGCCGTCAGCAATGCACCCAATTCATTGTCTGCAACGACTTGCTTCAAGCAGAATTGCAGGAACTCGATCAGCGGCTTGATCGCTTCTTGATCCACATTCGGATAGCCTGCTTCATGCAGAGCTTCGATCCAAGGTGCTTTCTTGTTGCCTCCAAAGTTAAACAAATTGCCTAACATTGAGGTTTTAGAAACGCGTCCTTCTTGGTCGATCTGAGCATTGACCATTGCTGCGACAGCATTGCGAGTGGCTTGGTTGATGTCATTCAACAGTTGAACATCATTGAGCACGCCCAAATCACTGTTTTGGAAGACTTCGTCAATGTCACGGTTCACGCTATTCGCAATGATCCGAGGCAAGCTCAGCATTTCTTCTTCAGGACGATCGAGACTCGCAATATTCACTAAAGTTGCGATCGCTTCTTCTGCCGTAGGTGGCTTACCAATCACGTGCAATCCGCAAGGTAACAACCGCGATTCGATCTCCATCAGTTTGATGTAGACCTTTCCAACGATCGTATCTCGCTCTTCTTGGCTCAATTCGCTGGCATTGTCAGGAAACGCAATATCTTTATCGAGATTGCAAATCCGAGCTTTATCCATGATCGTATCGACGATCTGAACCCCACGACCGGAGTCTTTCAGGGTTTGATAAGAGCCAACTAATTCGCTCAGTTCTTTCAGCCCTTTGTATAGTCCAGCATTCTCAGCCGGAGGTGTTAAGTAACTGATCGTTTCAGCGTAAGAGCGGCGTTTTGCGATCGTTGCCTCAGATGGATTATTGGCAGCGTAGTAGTAAAGGTTCGGAATGGTGCCGATCAAGCTATCTGGGAAGCATTCATCGGACATCCCAATTTGCTTACCAGGCATAAATTCCAACGATCCATGCGTTCCAAAGTGCAGGACTGCGTCTGCTTTCCAGATTTTCTCTAGATAGGTGTAGTACGCTGCGAATCCGTGGTGTGGACTTGCCGATCGCGAGAACAACAGCCGCATCGGATCACCTTCATATCCGAAAGTCGGCTGAACTCCGATAAAGACATTTCCAAACGATTTCCCATACACCAAAAGATTTTGTCCATCGGTGTTGAGATGTCCAGGAGCTGGTCCCCATGACGGGATTAAGCGCTCATGATAGGGAGTCAATTCCTCGTATTCAGGAACTGACATCTTGTAAGCAATGTTCAGTTCGGGGCTGTTGTACTGGGCGCGAGCATCATGCAGCACTTCTAGCATCAACGCTTCACCTGATTCAGGCAAATCTTGAACGTCATAGCCGTTTTGCTTCAAAGCTTCCATGGCTTTGTAAATCGAGCCAAAGACATCCAGGTAAGCTGCGGTTCCCACGTTACCTTTATCCGGCGGGAAGCTGAAGACTGTAATTGCAACACGCTTATGCAGCTTAGGTTTGCGACGCAGATTTGCCCATTTCAAGGCGCGTTGTGCGATCGCTTCGACTCGATCCTGAAGCGCGATCGCTTTACCCGTTGCACCATCTCGACCCGACACGATGATCGGCTCGATCGCACCATCTAGCTCAGGCAATGCGATTTGTAATGCAACTTGGATCGGGTGCAATCCGAGTTCGCTATCTTGCCACTCTTCGGTTGTTTGGAAGACCAGCGGCAATGCCACCATGTAAGGACGATTCAAGCGACGCAAAGATTCGATCGCTTTGGGATGATCTTGACGAGCGGGGCCACCTACTAGCGCAAATCCAGTCAAAGAGACAACCACGTCAACGATCGCATTCTCAGGATTAATCGGATCATAGAAAAACGCATCAACTGGTTTCGAGAAATCCAAGCCACCCGCAAAGACTGGAATCACCCGTGCGCCCATCGCTTCAAATTCTTGAACCATTGCGACATAGTGAGCGTCATCCCCTGTGACCAGGTGAGTTCTTTGCAACACTAGCCCAACCGTTGGAGCGAGAGGGTCGCGCAGATCTTCGGGAATATCTTTGCGAGAGCTAAACCAGTTGAGATACTCTTTGAGATCCTCGAACATGTGAGGAGCCATCGGATGCCAAATTCCTAGATCCGGATAAACCTGCGGGTCTTGGTATTCGACGTTATGACCGATTTCGCCTTTGAAAACATACTTATCTGCCAACATCAGCAGAAAGTTTTCTAAGTTGTCTGAATTGCCGCCGAGCCAATATTGGAAGCTCAACATAAAGTTGCGAGCATCCTGGGCTTTATCCATCGGCAAGTACTTCAACACTTTGGGCAAAGTATTGAGTAACTTCAGCATCGCGTCTTGGAAGCCTGCGCCGGAATTTTCCTTGCGCTTCTTCATGAAGTTCGCGATCGCGCTTTTTGACTGTCCCAACTGAGCCATTGAGAAGCTACCCAATTTGTTTAGGCGCATCACTTGCGGCATCGACGGGAAGACGACTGCTGCGTCTAAACGATCGCGATGCGGCTCAACGGCAGCAACCACTTTCTCCGCTAAATCTTCGAGGAAAATGAGCGAGGCAATGAAAATGTTTGCTTCTGAAACATCGCGTTGAAAGGCTTCGTAGTTCTCCGGGTTGCGGAGTTCTTCAATCAGATAGCCACTAATTTCAACAGCGACCTTGGGATGATTTGCATTAATTGATCGAACGGCGGCGGAGAGCGCACTTTGATACTGTGGCTCTAACACGACATAGACCACCTTGAGCAATGACCGTCCTGCCAAGTTCTCTGGCGTAATGTGTCGAACGGTGGGCTTGACGTGGGTGAACATGCAGTCAGACTCCTTTTAGCGTGTTCTCTTCTTAAATCGACAAGCGAACGTGAGCGTCCTAATCCAGATCAACCCCAGATTCAGGCAGAGATGTAACGGTTTGTAAAGTTACATGCTCGGCTTTGCGATCGCAAACTGTATTTAATCTACATTTGTGTTTTTACCAGAAAACGTATACATAAAGCGCATTTCGGGACATATATGACACAAATTGATAAGAAATCGGTAATTTTTTGTTACTAACCGTTACAGAGTTATGAGCTAGTGCTCTAGTTTTCTTTACATTTCTTAATTAAGAAATGTAAAGAAGGACCTTTCAAGCTAGGTATAAGGACTTATTAACCCGATAAATTCGCAATGTTTTGTAATATTTAATTTTTCAGATCGGTATTTTTCAAAATCGTCTGCTGCACCCAATTGGGAAGTTTCTGTGCACCAGGCTGACTCAGAACTGCGATCGAGAATCCTGCAACAATCAAGCTGCTTAAAATTGTGATCAAGGGAGAATGTTTGGCAAGCCCTGAATCTCTCATGATTCTTGCAATCGGGCGGCTCTGCTTCCTCAACTGCCGACTACTTGGCTTTAATTTTTTGACGCTGAAGGGATCGCGAACATAATGACCGCTAATACTTACAACAAGGCGCGATCGACAATGCGGACAGGTCAGTAATCCATTCACAGAGTTGACTGAGACAAAGTTGCCTGTACGATGGCAAACCGGGCAAGCATGAGAACCGCGATCAAAGGTATCAGCATTCATTGGCAGCAGAAAACCAGCAAAATGACAACATTCGGAAGGCGCGTTTTTAAAGTCGAGTCAATCCAAGCGAAAAATAGCTTCAAGACTTAAATAGCTAAGAAATAATATTTGTAATAGGTTGAGACTTGATCCTTTGATACCAGTTTACCCGCGATCTTCCGTGCAAAGTGCGATCGTTCAGCAAAATTGCGGAAAAATGAGAGCGATTTTTTTCGCAGTTTCGTCTTCTCGGAAGGGCAAAATTTGCCCTGTGTCGAAATCTTTCGGAATTTCGCAAAATACTTGTCTACTCTGGCTTTGATCAATCACAATGAGAATGAGAAATAAAAATTAATCATTATTGATAACCCCTGCCGTGCCCTCGACTCCGCCGCCCAAAATTCTGCTGCCTGATTCTTCGATCGCTCCTCAATCTCGCTTCAATGGTCTGCTAAATCGCCTTCAACCTCATCCGGATACGATCGTGCTGCTCTTAGCCGTTGTGATCGGTGGTGGGGCGGGGTTAGGCGTATTGATGTTCCGCTATTTGATTGAATTATTTCACCGACTGACGCTAGAAGACCTGATGGGAACGATCGGGCATTTTGGGGCTTGGACATTAGCTTGTGTTCCAACGCTCGGTGGACTTCTAGTTGGGCTGATGCGCTGGCTCACGAAAGAATTTAGTCCAGGAATTTCAGGATTAATTGCGGCGGTGCAAGCGGGCAAGGAAATGTCGCCAACTCGCCCCATTATCAAAACAGTAGCGGCAGCCGTTTCGTTGGGGACTGGAGCATCTCTCGGACCCGAAGGTCCAAGTGTAGAAGTCGGCGCAAATTTTGGGTTGTTAGTGGGGCAGAGTTTGAAAGTATCGCGCGATCGCCAACGATTACTGTTAGGTGCAGGCGCAGCAGCCGGATTAGCAGCCGGATTTAATGCGCCGATCGCTGGCGTATTCTTCGCGCTAGAGGTGGTCTTGGGGACGACGTTTGAAACGTCTGCGGCAAGTATTGTCTTACTTTCGGCGGTCGTTTCAGCGCTGATTGCTCAGATTGGACTTGGAGGACAGCCTGCATTTGCGCTGCCGGCTTATGAAGTTCGCAGTCCGCTAGAATTGCCACTCTATCTAGGGTTAGGGCTATTTGCTTGTGTTGTGTCGATCGCTTACACCACTTCTTTAAAGTGGGCAAGTGATGTCTTTCAGGGCAAAATTCCTGGAACCGTTTGGATGGCAAAAATTCCGCGGGAAGCGCAGCCGATTTTAGGCGGTCTATGCGTCGGATTAGTAGCCCTAAAATTGCCGCAAATCTTAGGGGTAGGCTATGACACCGTTGAAGCGATGCTGCGAGATGTGCAATTCTCGTTACTCCTGCTCATGACATTATTAGTTGTGAAATTGCTCATGACAGCGGTCAGTTTAGGGAGCGGGCTAATCGGGGGGATGTTTGCGCCTGCGATGTTTTTGGGTGCGACATTGGGTGCGGCATATGGCAAAGTTTTGCCTTTCGTCTTCCCTATGTTTGCAGGAAGCATTGCTGCACCACCTGCTTATGCAATGGTCGGGATGGCGGCAGTTTTAGCGGCGAGTGTGAATGCGCCTTTAACTTCGATTTTGTTGCTGTTTGAGATGACCCGCGACTATCGAATTGTCTTACCGTTGATGGCAGCGGTGGGATTGAGCGTCTGGCTTGCGAATCTGTTGAAATCGAATCCCGAACAGCCTTCTAACTTGCAGCAAATCGAAGCAAAAGGTGATCCTGCCCCAACTTCAACGAGCTTACAGAAGCAGGAAATGCTCAGAAATGTTTCTGTTGCAGAGGCAATGCATCCGAACTTTCTACAGGTTGAAGAGTCAATGCCACTTTTAGAGGCAGGTTTGCAATTGATTCAAAATCATTGTCATAGTGCATTAGTGGTTAATCTCGATCGCCAATTGATCGGCATTATCACCTTGCAAGATATCAATCGTGCGATCGCACGTTGGGAAACCGAACTGAATCATTTTGATCAAGCCCTCGATCGCACGATCGCGGATGTGTGTACAACCGACATTCTTTATGCCTATAAAGATGAGCCATTAACCGATGCATTAGATAGAATGGCGACTCGTGGATTGCATCAACTTCCTGTCATCGATCGCGAAAATCCGCATCAAATTCTGGGACTTTTAGAGCAAGAAGGCATCACATTGGCATGTAATTTGGCGCTGACGAGAGTTCGGTTAACGCCTTATCTGTCTTACGCCAAAAAAACAAGTCCAACCGAAGCTGAACTTGCCAATGTAGGCGTATTGAATTAACTCTAGATGAGACTTTATAAAAGTAGAGTCTCATCGGTTTCGGCTGGTCCAAACTCCTGTAAACATCATTAGCATCCCGCCTAGAAAAATCGCGATCGCTA
Organism: Leptolyngbya sp. GGD; assembly: GCF_026735145.1. Classification (NCBI taxonomy): domain Bacteria; kingdom Bacillati; phylum Cyanobacteriota; class Cyanophyceae; order Leptolyngbyales; family Leptolyngbyaceae; genus Leptolyngbya; species Leptolyngbya sp. GGD. Next base: position 217,448 of record NZ_JAPQKE010000004.1, on the reverse strand, counting down.
GACCCACCGGAATAGCAGTTTGCCAATCAATGTTTTCCATAGAATTACACGTTGAGTTCTTCTCGATCGAGTTGTTTCAGATGAATATGCTTTCGTCCCAAAGAGATTTCAAATTCATCTCCTGGCTGCAATTCCATTTGTTTTGTATACGCTGCACCAATTAACAAATTACCATTAGACTGCACACTAATTCGGTAACTTGCACTGCGACCTCCTCGTCCATTGGTTGCCTGCTTCCCATCTAATTGAATTCCTTCTGCATCGATTAATGCATTCAGGAATTTCATCATATTCACACGTTCGACTCCATTTTTCGTCACCGTGTAATAGCCGCATTCTTTCGCTTTTTCTTCTTTATTGAGATGGTCGAGTTCCTTCACCTTCTTCAGCAGAGATTCCCCCGTCAGTGGCTCAATCTTTTTCTTCTTAGTCATCAACCCGAAATCCGAATCAGTGGACATCAATTCGATCTGATCAGCGCTCCCAAATCCACTAAATTGAGATTATTTAGTGCCCGGTGAGTTTGCCCAATTCATATTACACTGGCATCGCTGATTTTTGACACAAATTCGTCTCAGATTGCCGACAAAAATGACGTGCGAATTCGCTTAGAATTTGCAACGATTTTCGCCCTTCTTTCTCGTGATCGTAGTCTTTAGAAGTTTGGGAAGGGAAATTTAAAAATAAAAAGGAGCAGACTTACTGCGTTGAGCGAACTACGGCGGCAATCCTGACGGCATCGTCAAACATCGACACCTTAGAGATCAAAAACCTTTTGTCGCTCAAGTTGTAAGCTGCTCTTACCATTCATTCACCTGTGATTCATAAGTTATCAACCTCACTTGTCAACGCTGTGTGTTCGTCATGAAGTTGAAATGACAAAATCAAAGATAGAGAGAGCATCCTGCATGCAGCGATAAAGATATGGCACAGTTGCAACTAAATTGCCGCGCTAACGTCATATTTGATGACTATAGTCGAAGTATCTATCATTTGGATGAAGAGCAATTTGCATCTTTGCTTACGGAAATGATTGAAATTTTTGGAGATGCAACATTAAGGAGAGTACACACCCGATGACAACGCCTCGCAAATCGTTTAAACAGTCTGCTGTCTATTTCATGCTGCCATTGGTCGGAGCGGGGACAGCCCTCGCTGGAAATCGTCTACTCTCCAGCAATGCTGTCAATAATATTGTTTCACCTCCTGCGATCGCGCAAGCGACGAATCGTACCGCTGGACTCGCTGACCCGAATTTTATCGCATCTGCTGTGGAGCGAGTCGGACCTGCGGTGGTGCGGATTAACGCTTCGCGAACCGTGCAATCGCGCGTTCCCGAAGTATTTAACGATCCTTTCTTCCGCCAATTCTTCGGCAATCAAATTCCCAATCAACCTTCGCAACGCGTTGAGCGCGGAACAGGTTCAGGCTTCATCATTAGCGGCGATGGATTGATTTTAACGAATGCTCACGTGGTCAGTGGTGCAGACACCGTGACTGTCACGATGAAAGATGGACGTGAGATCAGTGGAAAAGTGGTGGGTCAAGATTCTCTGACCGATGTTGCTGTGGTGCGAGTTCAGGCGAATAATTTACCGACGGTTCCACTGGGCAACTCGGATGGGTTGAAGCCAGGAGAATGGGCGATTGCAATCGGAAATCCGCTCGGGTTAGATAATACCGTCACGGCTGGCATCATCAGTGCGACCGGGCGATCCAGTGCGGAAGTGCGAGTAGCAGACAAGCGGGTGAGCTTTATTCAAACGGATGCCGCGATTAATCCGGGGAATTCGGGTGGTCCTTTGCTCAACCAACGCGGGGAAGTGATTGGCATGAATACCGCGATCATTGGTGGGGCGCAGGGGTTAGGCTTTGCAATTCCTATCAATACGGCTCAGCGGATCTCGCAGCAGTTGATTTCTAAAGGTCGGGTGGATCACCCCTATTTAGGAATTCAGATGCGGGGATTGACAGCGGACTTGAGAGATCAGATTAACCGCGATCGAGAAGTTGGTTTCCGAGTCCAAGATGATCAAGGCGTGGTCATTTTTCGCGTGATGCCGAATTCTCCGGCTGCAAGAGCGGGCTTGCGGAATGGAGATGTGATCAAGAAAGTAAATGGTCAAACCGTGACAAAAGCGGATCAAGTTCAGCAAGCAGTGGAGAACGCTTCGGTGGGCGGAAATCTTCGGCTTGATGTGAGTCGCGGAGGGAATACGACGACTGTGAGTGTACAGCCTGGGGTGTTCCCGACTCAAACGGCGCAGAATTAATGACAGTTCATCGTTGATGTTGTCTCTACTCGTCAATCCCATGAATTTTGCGGAGTGGCGAGTGGAGAATAGTAACCCTGATTTCAGATCCTCACGCTATCTCCCTATCAGATTGATATTGAACCATAGTGAATTGATACAAAAAGCCGATGGATATATCCATCGGCTTTTTAGTTAATCTTGAAGTCTCAGGCTAATCGCGCTGACCGAGCGCAATTAAGATGTACTGAACCAACTGGAGCAACGCATACAGCGCAGTTGCAACGTAAGTAAATGCTGCTGCATTCAAGACTTTTCGCGCACCTTGATTCTCTTCACCCTGCAAAATGCCGAGTTCATCGATCAAGCGTAAGGCTCGGCTTGACGCATCAAATTCAACGGGCAGAGTAACCAGATGGAACACAATCACAGCCGCAAACAGCGCAATTCCAATTTTGATGAATACGCCACCCAGTGCTCCTAGGAACAAACCACCCATAATCAAGAGTGGTCCAAAATTTGCGCCTAGGTTCACGGCTGGAACTAATGCCGCCCGAACATTCATCGGCACATATCCTTTCACATCTTGTAGAACGTGACCACATTCATGTGCTGCTACCGCTGCTGCAGCTAATGAACTCGAACCGTAAACGACTTCTGAGAGTCGAACCGCTTTTGCACTTGGATCGTAATGATCCGTCAGTTCCCCCGCGACAGGCTCGATGCTCACGTCATAAACGCCCATGCGATCGAGAATCATTTTCGCAACTTCTGCCCCCGTCATTCCCATCCGTGAGGGAATCTCAGAGTATTTGCGGTACGTGTTTTGAACCCGCTGCTGCGCCCAGAATACCAGGATCATGCCGGGAATCAGCAGGAGATAAGACCAATGGAAAAACATGCCGTTTACCTTTTCTTAAATTCTATGCGAGGCTTAATTGACTGCTTTTATCCGCTATGCTATCACCTCTAAATCTAGGATGCCTGGAGCGAAAACCGAACTCGACCCGGTTGAGTTTTAGCTGCGGAATTTTCGATGAATTTGTCACAAATCGCATCCGATGAGAGGGGATCGAGACTCAGAGACTTACGTTAGAATAAAGACAGCACTGAAAGGAAGGAATGGATCGCTCGATGTCAATTTTTATCCCCGCACAAGGTACTGGCAGGAGATAGCAGTACTGATGCGTGAATTGCCCAAAGCACTACAGACTGAAGGGACTTCGCCACAGGTGGATAAATCGATCGCGCTTTCACGTTTACTTCCGCCTCCTGATCGATCGCGTGCAAGAGTTTTATTCTGGCTGAAAGGTCAAGTCCCCGAAACTCGAATTCGACATATCCTGCGGGTCGAACAATTCGCGATCGAGCTTGCTCAACGGCATCATCTCGATCGTGAGAAAGCGGCGCAAGCTGCACTCATGCACGATTTGGCAAAGTTCTTTAAGCCAAAGCGACTGTTGAGTATGGCGATCGCAGAAGGCTTGGAGATCGATCCGATTGAAGAGATGAATCCTCATTTACTTCATGCAGATGCAGGTGCGATCGTGGCACGGGATGAATTCGGTGTAACGGATTCTGAGGTATTAAATGCAATTCGGCATCATACGCTTGGCAGTCCGGAGATGAGTTTACTCGGCTGTGTGGTGTATCTAGCTGATGGGCTAGAACCAGGACGGGGAGCCACACCTGAGTTAGAAGAATTGCGAGACTTGAGTCGGCAGGACTTGATTCAGGCAACTTGGCGAGTGGCAGATGCATCGCTCAGACACTTGATTCAAGCGGGTCACCTGATCCATCCGCGCACGGTACAAACTCGTAATGCCTTTTTACAACGGTTCAAACAAACGGTTGTAAAAGACCCGATCGCTAAAATCCAACTCGTAAAAGGAATTCAAACCTGAATGACAGAACTTTCTAACCAGCAAACTCTTTCGCTCAATACGACGCTAGACGATCGCTCAGATCGAATGGCACAGTTAGTCGCTACGGCAGCTGATGAGCGCAAAGGGAGCGATATTGTGTTGTTGAAAGTCGGCGATGTGTCGGTTCTGGCAGATTATTTTGTCGTCGTGACAGGGTACTCAAAGGTGCAAGTCCGGGCAATTGCTCGATCGATTGAAGACAAACTGGAAGAAGAGATGGGACGGAAGCCCATTCGATCCGAAGGCTTCTCGGATGGGACTTGGATTATTGAGGATTACGGTGATGTGATCGTGCATGTGATGATGCCTCAAGAACGCGAATTCTATGGCTTAGAATCGTTCTGGGGACATGCACCGCGCGTTCCGTTTGGCACCTTGTAAATTGATTTAGAACATAAAGTGAATCGAGAGATTAGAATTCTAATCTCTCGATTTTTTATGAGGTTTGGGGTTCGGCTCAATTTTTAGAGGAGACGAGCTTCAGAACGGTTCAGAATGTCGGAAATTGCGATCGTTGAACCAAGCCGAGACGCAGCGAAATAGCTCGAAATGTACCTTTTACGCAGCAGCAGGCTCAGGCTGCATTTCAACAGGTGCGCCTTCTTCTACCATTTGAGCCATCTTGCCGCCTTTACGAATGTAGTTTTGCACGGCTGCAAACATTGCATTCACTTTGCGAGTCCGCCATTCATCAATTAACGCTTGCGTTTTGGCAATTCCAAAGTCACGTTCCATGACTTCATAAAGATAAGCAGCGTGTCGTGTCTCATCTTCAGCGATACTCAAAACGCCCTTTTTCAAGTTTGTACTCGTCGCATCTTCTGGTAGGGCTTCTGCAAGTCTGAAAAAGTCTTTACTCGCATCCAGTTCAAGAATATAAGTGCTGGCAAGAAAGACTTCCCAAGGAATATTTGCAGGTTTCAACTGTTCTTGAGAGTAGCCTACAAAATAGGCATCAAAAAAGGGACTCCGCTTCGATTCCTCCGGTTTCCTGTCCGTTTGACGATCGCGCAGTTGACTAAAATCGATGACCTTTTTATTGAGCTGCTTTAAGCCATGCGCAAAGATCTGACCATGCCGTTTCTCATCGCTGGCGTGGAGATCGAGCTTTTCTGCAAACCAGGTTTTGCCTTCTGCAAGTGCACGATCGCGCAAAGCCTGCAAAAATGGCACAGAACCCGATTCTGCCATTTGAAAGCCAGCGAGGAGATTCGGACGAGTTTGACGATCGCGAATTCCACTCGACAAAATGTAAGCGCTCGCACCTGAACCGACAATGTGGAGAAATTGCGTCAGAAGATTCATCGCTCTAAAAGGTGAGGACTGCACCCGCTATGGTAACGCGCTGAAGCGGTAGGGAGTAGGAGACAGCTTTGATCTCTATCTCCCGACCTATTTCGCGGCAGCCGCATCCGCTGCTTTTGGATCGGGCTTGACTGCACCTAAGCGAACTTCAGAACAGAACGATGCCAGACTGAAGCCGCCTGCCTGCTTCAAAACACTGTGCCGGAAGCGCACATTTGGGCTTTCAAACCAGATTCGCTCTTTCGAGTAAAGGGTGTCTGATTCGGTAATCAGAGTTAATCCCATCGCGTCTGAGACTTCGTAGTGTCCCACAATCGGGGTCTGCTGGGTAGTTCCCATTTCGCCAAGTAGCTTGCCCGAATTTTGGGTATCGCCTGCGATCGGCACAAGCACAGTCGAGCCAGTTTGCTTCCTCGTTTCGCCATCGAGAAAGCCTTCCCACGTCAGCCGTGCGCCGAGCAATGCAGTAGTTGGGTCAACCTGATACTTTTCACATAGCTGAATCACAGCAGGATCGGATTTGTCGAGTAGGTCGATCTCGATCGTAGATTTTCCGCTCCCTTGCTGAGCGGCAGGATGATGGCTGGTTCGCATCGACGACCATCTGCCTGCACTAAGTTCAAAAAACTCGACAATATCCATAACGATCCTATAGCGGGTTGTGATTCCTCTCCATTGTAAAAGGTTCAGTTACCCGAAAAAATCAGCCGTCGAGAAAGAATTGACGGCTGATCGCGCTCAGATTTGTTCGATCGACGCTTGTAATCCCTGATTTAGGAGGATTTGCAGCAATTCATCTGCTTCTGCTCGATCGCGAAATGCACCGGCTTGCATCACTCTCCGTCCTCTTAAGGCAAACGCATCGGCAACCACCGATCGCACTTGAGTCTGCTCAGACGCTGTACTCGCTTGGACAATGACCCGAAATCGGAATCCAAGACTGGAAGCTTGACTCACTGCACCCGATCCGCCGCGCCAAATTCGGACTGAGGTTCCAGCTGTATTGCCAATTGGTGGGGTCGCTCGTGGAACAGGCAGAATACCGGAAGCAGAAGCGACACGACGGGATTGTTGAACAAGTTGCGGTTTAGGTTGTGCGATTTGGGGTTGAACTTGGGGAATGCGGATTGGAATTCCTTCAGTTGGACGAATTTCAGTTGGGCGAATTTCAGTTGGACGAATCGCAGCGTTGATTCGCAGGGTGGGAAGTGGGCGATTTGAGCGGGCGATCGGTAAAGGAGCACTTCTCGAAGTTGCGGCTGGAACCGGAATCTCGATCGCACCATTATTCCGGGCTTGAGGCAGAGGGCGACTGCGAATGGCGAGCGGAGGCAAAGGTCGAGGCTGCCCAAATCCGGTCGAGGAAGCTACATTCGTCGTCATTTCAGGAGCCGCAATGCCAGAGAAATCAAGCCGCCCGATCGTTTTGGCTGAGACTTGATTACCAAAGGCGGGCACAGTTTGAGTGGTGCGCTGAGTATTAATATCAAATTGCTGATTGTTTAAGAACGTGTTGTTGCCGGGATCAGCAGAATTCCCTAAATTAGGACGGGATTGCGCGATCGACACCATCCCGTCTCGCGCGTTGTTATCGATCACATTGTTGCGAAGAATGGGCTGAGCACTGCCCTGCACCACGACCCCATCTTTGTTCTGTGTAATCCGATTTCCGAGTAGCTTGGGAGCAGAATTCTGAGCAATATTCACTCCGAATCCGGTGCGCTCAAAAATATTGTCTTGAATCTCTGGGCGAGACGTTCCGTAGACGGTGACACCGTTTGCGCCGTTTTGGTAGAAATAATTGTTTTTCAGCACGGGAGCGCTATTGCCCACGATCGAGGCTCCGTCATGGGTATTGCCCGTAAACGTATTCGCGAAAATCACTGGACTGGTCGATTCTGTCCAGAGTCCATAGCCTTGGGGGTTAGGATTCGTCACGGTGACTCCAGCGAGCATTGAGCGATCTGCGCCTAGAATCGTGACATTTTGCCGAGCGAAGGTTCGACTGAGAAAAAAGTCGCCTCCCCGAATCAGCACGTTCTGCCCCCGATTGCGGGGATCGCCTTGTAAGGTGATCGTCGGCTTAAGCTGAATCGGAAACACTTCGCCAGTCGCGATACTGTACGTTCCAGGAGCTAGAAGAATGACAGTATTCGGTGCTGCTCGGTCGAGGGCTACTGTAATCGTTTTGAGCGGAGAATTCGCTTGACCAGAGCTATTGTCGTTGCCGATCGCTGGATTGACGTAAATCACCGATGGAGTGATTTGAGCAACCGAGTCGGGCAGTGGGTTCGCGATCGCAGGTTTTTCTGTAATGGCGAATAAGGCAGATACACTTAATACAGCGAATACGGAGGAATACACAGAGCATCGATTCACGATTGTTCTCCAACACACGGCTTGTTCGGATAACATGACTGATTTTCTCGGATCGGTTACAGAAGGTTCAGTCTACACAGAGAATCTGAGTAAACCTCTGTAAAATCACTGGAACGCTGATCACGCGCGGGTTTCCACGGAAATGATCGGATTGAACTTATTGTCTCTGTAAGTCTACGGTGGTCAAGTAAATTAAAAAATCTTTATGAAGTAGCCTCATCCTCTGCCCCTGATACGATAAGAGATTAATATCTGGGAAATTTGCGCCCTTGCACTTCTTTATGCAGTCAGCCCTCTATCGAATTTTAGATGCGAACCTCGATCGCGCCCGTGAAGGTCTCAGGGTGATCGAAGAATGGTGTCGCTTTGGCTTAAACGATGTTGCATTGACAGAACGGTGCAAATACTGGCGACAAGAACTCGCGCATTGGCATCAAGCAGAATTACGGGCTGCCCGCAATACCCCGGATGATCCGGGTACGGATCTGACTCATCCGAACGAGGCAACCCGAGGCAGCATTGAACAAGTGTTGCAGGTGAATTTTTGCCGCGTAGAAGAAGCGCTGAGAGTCTTAGAAGAATACGGCAAAGTTTATCGTGCTGATATGGCAAGCGCAGTGAAGCAAATGCGCTATCAGGTTTACACCTTAGAAAGTCATTTAATGACGGTTCATCGTCGTCAAGTGCTGGATTCTGCTGCGCTTTATCTCGTCACCTCTCCTTCTGAGAATTTGTTCTCAACGGTTGAAGCTGCATTGAAGGGCGGATTGGGACTGGTGCAGTATCGAGACAAAGAGGCAGATGATGCGACTCGGTTTCAGAATGCTCAGAAGCTGCGTGAGCTTTGCCGAGACTATGGAGCATTGTTTATTGTCAACGATCGTGTAGATTTGGCTCTAGCTGTCGATGCCGATGGCGTGCATTTAGGTCAAGACGATATGCCGTTTGCCTGGGCGCGACAAATGTTGGGTCAGCATAAGCTGATTGGTCGATCGACGCATAGCCCGGAACAACTGAAAGCCGCGATCGCAGAAGGAGCCGATTATGTTGGAGTCGGGCCAGTGTATGAAACGCCAACCAAAGCAGGCAGACCTGCCGCTGGACTTGAGTATGTGAAATATGCGGCGGAACATTGTTCGATTCCTTGGTATGCGATCGGGGGAATTGACACGCAAAATATTCATGAGGTGCTCGGCGCAGGAGCGCAGCGAGTCTCGGTTGTGAGAGCAATTATGCAAGCTGAACAGCCGACCTTTGTAACGCAATTTTTTATCGCGCAATTAGAACAAAAGCGGCGATTTCAACCTCAATCTACTCCTGATCCTTGGGAAGCGTGAATGATTACATTGCAAGTGAATGGCGAGACAAAAACTTGTGCAGCCGCATTGAACATGCCGGAATTTTTGGAGTCTTTAGGTATGAATCCGCGCTTAGTTGCAGTGGAGTACAACGGAGAGATTTTGCATCGGCAGCTTTGGGAAACGACTGAGGTGAAGGATGGCGATCGCTTAGAGATTGTCACGATCGTCGGAGGCGGCTAATGTTGATTAGTGCCACTTCGGATGAATTGCGTTTATGTTGCCTTTACTCGCTGAATTTACTTCGCCAGGAATTGGATTTCAAATTGGGCCGCTTTCGATTCGCTGGTACGGGGTGCTCATCGCATCAGCAGTGCTGATTGGGGTGAATTTGTCTCAATACTTGGCATCGCGACGGCAGGTGAATCCAGAATTACTGAGTGATTTAGCGATTTGGCTAGTGCTTGCTGCGATTCCGAGTGCTCGCTTGTATTACGTGATTTTTCAGTGGCGCGATTATGTCGGGAATCCGGCTTCGATGATTGCGATTTGGCAAGGCGGGATTGCGATTCATGGCGCGATCTTGGGTGGCACAATCGCGGCTTTGATTTTCGCGCGCGTGAAAAAGATTTCGTTTTGGCAATTGGCGGATTTAGTTGCACCGTCACTGATTTTGGGACAAGCGATCGGGCGTTGGGGAAATTTCTTTAATTCGGAAGCCTTTGGTAGTCCGACGGATTTACCTTGGAAGCTATTCATCCCGCTCGATCGCCGTCCGCCGGGATTAGAGAATGTTGCGTACTATCATCCGACCTTTTTGTATGAGTCCCTTTGGAATTTAGGCGTTTTTGCGTTGCTGATGTTCCTGTTTTTCAAAGGGTCTCGGTTAAAGGTTGGAACGCTTTTTTTAACGTATATGGTTGCGTATAGTTCGGGGCGGTTTTGGATTGAGGGACTGCGAACTGATAGCTTGATGTTGGGCTTTTTGAGAATGGCTCAAGTGGTCAGTTTGACAGGAATTGCGATCGGGGCGATTGGATTGTTCTGGCTGTATGGGATGAAGCGATCGCTCCCCGATGTGGTGGATGATCCAAATCCGGATTCGCAACCGACTCGATAATGCTCATAAAAAACCCTAGAGGGCTTGCCTCTAGGGAATTAAGTCAGGGTGCATCTACCATTGCTGTTTCCTCCAGCGAACAAAGCCAATCCGGAAAACTCAATTTGTTGCTCATTCATGTCCCTTACTGAACAAATTCTTGCGAAAACTCCAGGCAATCCATTAGAAGGATTACGTCGGGTCGATGCACTATGGAAGGCTTTGCGTGAAGATGCGATCGCAGTTCCGAACGTGGTACAGACGAGTGCCGACGGGTATAGCCCGACTGAGCGCACTTTAGAAATTGAATACGATGTGCTCATCGCGGGCGGAACGCTTGGAATTTTATTAGGCTCGGCTCTGGTTCTGAAAGGCTGGCGAGTTGCCCTAATCGAACGCGGAATCTTAAAAGGACGCGAGCAAGAATGGAATATTTCGCGTAAAGAATTAGCAGCATTTCTGGAATTGGGATTGTTAAGCGAGACCGAGATAGAAACCGCGATCGCGACTCAATTTAATCCTGTTCGAGTCAGCTTTGCAGAAGGCTCGAATATCTTTGTGCAGGATGTGCTGAATATCGGCGTTGATCCGGTCTACTTGCTAGAAACGTTGAAGCAAGTTTTTCTGCGGCATGGCGGAACTTTATTGGAGAACACGCCTTTTGAGAGCGTAGAAATTTGTGCGAATGGGGTTTGTGTCAATCGATCGCTCAATGCCCGACTGATGCTAGATGCAATGGGGCATTTTTCCCCGATCGTTCAGCAAGCGAGACAGGGACAAAAACCAGATGGAGTTTGCTTAGTTGTTGGGACTTGTGCAAAAGGATTTGAGCAGAATGAATCAGGCGATCTGATTGCGTCTTTTACGCCGATTCAGAAGCAATGTCAGTACTTTTGGGAAGCTTTTCCCGCACGAGATGGCAGAACAACGTATCTATTCACTTATCTAGATGCAAATCGCGATCGCTTTTCTTTAGAAGATTTATTCGAGGACTATCTGAATCTGCTGCCTGACTATCAAAACATTCAGCTTGAACAATTAGAATTTGTGCGCGCGCTATTTGGATTTTTTCCTTGCTATCAGAACAGTCCCTTGCACTTGAAATGGGATCGAATTTTGCCTGTTGGAGATAGTAGTGGAAGTCAGTCTCCTCTAAGTTTTGGCGGATTTGGGGCAATGGTGCGGCATCTGGTGCGCTTAACCAATGGTATCGATGAAGCGCTACGATATGAAATGCTAAATCATTCGGCTCTGTCTTTGCTGCAACCGTATCAGCCTAATTTGTCGGTCACTTGGTTATTTCAACGATCGATGAGTGTCGGAGTGAATCAGAACATTGATCCAGATCAGATCAATCAATTGTTGAACACTGTCTTTGGAGAAATGCAGCGATCGGGAGAGCTAGTTTTGAAGCCCTTTTTACAAGATGTGGTTCAGTTTGTCCCACTTTCTCAAACGTTACTGAAGACCGGAATTCTCCATCCTGGCTTAGTGTTAAAAATCATTCCCCATGTTGGAATTTTCGCTTTGCTAGATTGGATGTTGCACTATTTCAATTTGGCAACTTATACCGTTCTCTATTCGATTTCCCAATCTTTTCACCCCTGGATTGCCAAACTCCCGCCAGCGCAGCACTATACCTGGCATCGACGAGTTGAAGCGTGGCAATTTGGCTCAGGAAAAGATTACGTAACTGATTAAGGATCTTAGTGATGGAATTCTCGTTAGCTCGGCAGCGGTTTTATCAAGAGGTACGTCAAGATGACGAGAAAATTAACCTTGAGAAAGCAGCTTTATACATCGCTCAAGAGGAATATCCAAATTTAGAAATTGAGAAGTATTTAACTGAGATCGATCTCATGGCTGCGGAAGTTCATGCCCGCCTGCCAGAAGAACCCTATCCGCTCAAAATCATTCAGACGATTAATCGATATTTATATGAGGATTTAGGATTTTCAGGTAATTCTGAAGACTACTACGATCCTTGTAATAGCTTCTTAAACGATGTCATCGATCGTCGAACCGGAATCCCGATTTCGCTGGCATTGTTGTATTTAGCGATCGCGGAGCGGATCGAATTTCCGATGGTCGGGATCGGGATGCCAGGGCATTTTCTGATTCGTCCGGCTGTGAATGAGGAGATGGAGATCTTTGTCGATGCGTTCCACAACGGAGAAATTCTATTCCCTCAAGATTGCCAGGAACGATTAAATCAATTGGCAGGACAGCCGGTTGAAATGCGTCCTCAATTTCTAGAAGCAGTCTCCCCTAGGCAATTTCTCGCGCGAATGTTGACGAATTTGAAAGGCATTTATCTCAATCAGGGCAAGATTGAGAAATGTCTGGCGATGATTGAGCGGATTCTAATTCTGTTTCCAGATGCGGCGTATGAATTGCGCGATCGCGGCATCATTTATTTTCAAACGCATCGCTGGATTGAGGCGCGGCAGGATTTAGAGGGTTATCTCGATCAAGTGCCAGCGGCGAACGATCGCGATTTGATTCAGCAATTGCTTGATCAAATTGAGAGCGATTGAAGTCGAGCGAACTGGCAGATGGAGCAGGCTGACCTGCAAACGCCCAAGTTAATTCAATGACTCTGCGACCTGCTTCAATCGCCTCAATTGAGCTTCCATATCCTCCTGTGTCCACTTTGCTGCAAACTGATTAAACCCAAAGCGCACGATCGGATTCGGAATCTCAAACTCAAACTGATTCAACAATCTTGTTCCCTTCGCTTCCGGCTGACACTCCCAGCGATCGCGACCCTTAAAAAATCCCTCAAACTGCCATACAACCAGTCCCGGCTGCCGCTCAACTACCACATTCTTCAGCGTCGGGCGCAACAGCGGTATCTGCACAACAAAACGGCTCTGACTGCCCAAGTCCGTAGACCAAGCTTCGATCGGTTCACAGCGCAGAGCTGGATTTAACCAGCGATGCATCAGATTCAAATCCGTAAAACAACGCTCCACATCCGTTGCGCTCGCCTGAATCAAAATCGACTGCTCAAAAACCTGCGGCACTCCCATTTTTCGCTCCCCCAACAGTCCATGAAATTGATCATGGCAAACGAATTGTGCCTTGAGATTAATTCTTAACTAAACCTAAAAAAATGCTGACCTGCATTATCTCTTTCCAGAGAGGGAAGATCCCCCGATTTCTAGAATGGGATACTCTGCCGTGAGGATGCGAGTCAGCATTCGTAGGATACATACGGACTTATCAATTCAAGCTTATTTGTTCATACAAGGCTTGAAGACTTTATGGAAAATTCAAAAAAGTGTTTCTGAGAGCTTTTCTCCAGTGAGAGATACGAGTAATCTTAGGAGTGCAACTGTAAATTTTTGGATGAAATGATAAGTTGTGCGAGATATTTCAGTAATTTTACGATTGACTTCGCAAGGTTGTTTTGAACGGTCAAGCCACTTACTCTTATCTAAATTTCACAGTTGTAAGCATCATACAAAAGCGCTCAAACAACGCTTTTTTGTAAGCGAAAGGGGTTTATCAAAAGACCATGAATGAAACTTATCAGTTTGGGGGAGCGCAGCTACTCATGGGCGACCAAATCCTAGCTCAACTTCCTCCGCCTGGAGAGGCTCCATATTTAGTAGTCTTTGGGGTCAATATTGGCGATATTCTCGTGAAATGGGGCGGGGCATTAATCATCTTCCTGCTCGGTATTATTATTGCCGCCTTTGTTTCGAGTATTGTTCGTGGACTCTTGAAACGGACGACTCTAGACGATCAGCTTGCAAATTGGATGTCTGGCGGTCGCACTAGAGCCGATTTTAAAGTTGAAAAACTCATTGCATCGATCGTGTTTTGGATTATCACGATCCTGGCATTGGTGGCTGCATTAAATGTGCTCGGTCTGAATACCGTTTCACAACCACTCAACAATTTCCTCAATCAGATTTTTGCGTTTCTGCCTCAGTTAGGTGCGGCTGCACTTTTAGCAGGTGTCGCCTGGGTGGTGGCAACTTTGGCAAAAACGATCGTGGTGCGTACCTCAGAATCATTTGGGCTAGATGAGAAAATCTCTGATCCAGAGGATTCCACTTTAGAAGCCAGTCCTTTTCGGCTCAGCGATACCTTAGGAAATGCAGTTTATTGGTTTGTTTTCCTATTTTTCTTACCGCTGATTTTGGGCGTTTTGAATCTCCAAGGCCCGCTTCAGCCTGTCCAGAACTTGCTGAATGACATCTTAGGCGCGCTTCCCAACATTATTAAGGCGGCTGTCATTGGGGTCGTTGGCTGGTTCTTGGCGCGAACTGTTCGCGGCATTGTCACGAACTTACTGGCAGCAACCGGAACAGATCAAATTGGCGCAAGAATGGGACTCAATCGAGCGCGAGGCGGGCAATCTTTGTCCTGGTTGCTCGGAACGATCGTGTATGTTTTGATCTTGATTCCCACGATCACCGCAGCCTTAGATGCCCTGAGTATTCCGGCAATTTCGGCACCTGCAACTGCAATGCTGAATCAAGTATTGAATGCGTTGCCATTAGTCTTTACAGCGGCGGCAATTTTGGCAGTAGCTTATGTGGTGGGTAAATTCATCAGCGATTTGGCTTCAGGCATTCTCGCCAGTATTGGATTTGATAATCTCTTTTACTGGCTTGGGTTGCAAGCGGCTCCAACGACTCCGACCGTTGCCCCCGATCGCTTTGACACCGAATTTCAAACGGGCGAAACCATGCTTCAGCCCGATCAGCCAACCGGGTTGCGTAGCCCCTCTGAGATTGCAGGGGTAGTGATCTTAGTCGGTATCATGCTGCTAGCGACCGTTGCCGCAGTTGATGTGGTGAATATTCCAGCATTGACCGCGATCTTGTCCGGAATTTTGGTGATTTTCGGACGGATTCTAGCAGGGTTGGCAGTCTTTGCTGTAGGGCTATACCTTGCGAATTTGGCTTATAGCTTGATTACCAGTTCGGGAAGTCGGCAAGCGAAATTATTAGGTCAAACGGCTCGAATTGCGATTATTGGCTTAGTTGCCGCGATGGCGCTTCAGCAAATGGGGATCGCATCGAACATTGTCAATTTGGCGTTTGGACTGCTGCTGGGCGCGATCGCGGTTGCAATTGCGATCGCATTTGGGCTTGGCGGTCGGGATGTTGCAAGCGAGCAACTCCGGGACTGGCTGAGAAGCTTTAAAAATTAAAACTTGAGCCAAAGCGAAATAGAACTGCGTCGGGGATCTAACCCGGCGTTTTTTTTGGGCGATCCCGAGATTTCACGGAGGGATCACATCGGCTTCAGGTGTACAAGAATGGAGTTGATTTCCCGTGCCAAATTCTATGGCTCCTGTCCTGAATTCGCCTCAATCCCCTACCCGTGAAATCGATGCTTCTCAATCGACCGAAGCGCTGATTCAATTGCGTCAAGTGAGTAAAACTTACGCGAATGGCAGTCCAGCGCTGACTGGAATCTCTTTGTCTGTCAACAAAGGTGATTTTTTATTTATTACAGGACCGTCTGGCTCTGGGAAATCGACGCTTCTTAAGTTGCTCTACGGGGCTGAGCGTCCTTCAGACGGGGAAGTTTTAATCGATCGCGAGAATCCTGCCCGCTTAAAAGGCAACAAACTTGCGTTCTTGCGGCGACGCATTGGCGTTGTGTTTCAGGATTACAAATTGATTCCGCGCCGAACCGTGGCAGAGAATATTTCGTTTGTGCTGTGGGCGCAAGGCTATTCGCGAGGTGAAATTCAACGCCGTTTACAGCCTGCTTTGAAGATGGTGGGACTCGTTCACAAAGCCGATTGTTTTCCTGAAGAACTGTCCGGTGGAGAGCAGCAACGGGTAAGCATTGCCCGTGCGATCGTGGGTACACCTCCGATTCTCTTAGCCGATGAGCCAACTGGAAATCTTGACCCGGATAATTCGTGGCAGGTGATTAAAATTTTGAAGAAGCTAAATCAGATTGGCATTACTGTGCTGGTGACGACTCACGATGAAAATCTGATTCGGATGGCAAACCATCCAGTCGTGCAAATCCGTGGTGGCAGATTATATCGAGAGCGTTAAGCCTTTTCTAGCCAATCAAAAATCTGATCTAACTGGTTTAAGGTGACTAAGCCATATTGCCAGAGAATCATCGGCAAGGGTTCGGTGTCGATTTGGCTATGACGTACCGCCAAATCGATCGCTGAATTGGGCAGAGCCAGTTCAGTTTTGAGAAATTCAATTAATTTTGATCGTTTCGCTTCCATCGTGCAGCTACCCATTTATGAAAATCAATTTAACTTATGTAAACAGTTTCTTACAATCCATAGATCATCCTAAAGGTGAGGATTTTTGGAATTGAACAGAGAGAAACCTCTATCCCTGAAATTACGGAGATGTATTGAGAGAGGTAGGGGAGTTGCCCGAAATTACCGACTTTTCAAATCTAATCTTTGTCCAATCTGAGTAAACCAAATAGTTTCAGCAAGATTATTAGAACTTGTTGAAACTTAACCATTGATTTTCTCAGGGACTTTAAGCATGTCATCACCTCAACTGATCATTTGGAGAAAACAAGCTGCTGATCGCTTGCAGCAAGTCTTATTTAGCATGACGAGCCAAGATTTACAGCCGATCGATGCTCATGTGGATACGCTGCTACGCCAGTTGAGTAACCTTCCGGCACGTCCAAGCGATCGTGCGCCTTATCAAGGTAGTTTTCCGAATGAATCGGTCAGTGGGGCACGGGTGAAGACAGTGAACCGCTTAAGACAGTTGATTGTGAATATTAAGGGTGCAGAGTTTCAACCGCAAGATCAAATGGTGGATGCAGCTTTGCGATCGATTCTCAATCTGCCTGCGCGCACGACTCAGAATCCTTATGCTGAGATTTTTCCTGAAACGCCGCTGCCTGCGATTACGCTCAATCATTTATTAAAGATTGCACCGTATGCGGATACTCATCAACTGACTTCGCTCTTTCCTCATTTACTGCTGACGATGGCGGAATATGAGATTTCGACTCCCATGCGGCAGGCACATTTTCTCGCGCAGTTGATTCATGAATCGGGTTCGTTCAATTACTTGGAAGAGATCGATCTCGGTGATTATCTAGAAGGTCGCGAAGATTTGGGGAATGTTCATCCTGGAGATGGTCGTCGGTTCAAAGGGAGAGGGCTGATTCAGATTACGGGTCGTGCCAATTATGAGGCGTGCGGGTTAGCGCTAGGTGTGAATTTGATTGAGACTCCGACTCGCTTAGCTGAGCATGATTTAGCTTGTTTGAGTGCAGGCTGGTTTTGGTCGAAACATGAAATCAACAAGTTTGCTGATCGCGATGATGTGGAGACTGTGACTCGGACGATCAATGGTGGATTGAATGGGTTTGCCGATCGACAATATTATTTGGAAATTGCGAAGAAAGTGTTGAACGTGTAAGGCAAAAGGTCAAATCGGACGGATACCTGAGTCGAAACGCCCGATTTGAGGTCTTTTGTGATCTGAGCGGATGCGATGGCACGATAGAATGTCTGCGTCTCAAGCGCATCCTTATGTTTTTATTTCTCTCCAAACTGCTGCCAATCTTCCTTTATCCGTTGGGTTTGAGTTGCATTCTCCTGTTGATTACGCTGGTTCTACTTTGGAAAAAGCGATCGCGACTTGCCCTCATTCCGGTTACGCTTACCGGATTAATTTTGTTTCTCAGCTCGAATGCCTCGGTCAGCAACGCGATCGTTCAATCCTTAGAATTTCAATACTTGCCGCAACAAATTCCGACGGCTGACGCGATCGTGGTTCTCGGTGGTGCAACTGAATCAGCAATTCCGCCGCGCCCGTGGATTGAACTGAAAGAAGAAAGCGATCGTGTGCTGTACGGCGCAAAACTGTATCGAGATCAAAAAGCTTCTCGAATTATCCTCAGCGGCGGACGCATCGATTGGCGACCGAGTAGTTCGTCTGAAGCAGAAGATATGGCAGTGTTAATGGAAACGATGGGCGTTCCGCGATCGGCAATGCTACTCGAACCGAATTCACTCAACACTAGAGAGAACGCCGTAAATTCATTAGAGATCATGAAAGCGCAAAAGATTCAAAAAATCCTGCTCGTGACTTCTGCCATGCACATGCCCCGCGCCATGATGATTTTCAGAAAACTAGGAATTGATGCGATCGCTGCTCCAACCGATTACATAGCACTCCAGATGGATCAAGCATCTCAATCGAAGATAGAAGCGACCATTCTCGATTTCTTCCCAGATGCAGATCAGATGCGGCGAACAACGCGGGCGCTGAAAGAATATCTGGGGATTTTTGTCTATCGATTGCGGGGATGGGCTTAAAGAGGTGGGGAAATCCACTCCCCACCTCCCTACCCCTTAACCAATGTTCCAAATTGTAAAGACTCGTTGCAACTCTTAATAAAACTGTGGAGAAGCATTGCGGGAAGCTTGGTAGACTAGGAGACGTAAAAAAGTCGTGGAATGCTGATGGTAAAACCGTTTATCAGATCCACGCACCGCACATGAACCACACTGCGCGATCGTAAAACTCATGGTAGATTCTCTTAAAAAACCAGGCTTTGAAGAACTGCGCCCCGGAATCAAAGTTCCAGCGAAAGAAACCATTCTCACGCCGCGCTTCTACACCACCGACTTTGACGAAATGGCGCAGATGGATCTGTCTGTCAATGAGGAAGAATTTGAAGCACTCGTGGCAGAATTGCGCAATGACTACAATCGTCACCACTTCGTGCGCGATCAAGAATTTGAGCAATCCTGGGATCACATTGATGGTGAAACCCGCAAAGTCTTTGTCGAATTCCTAGAGCGCTCTTGCACGGCTGAATTCTCCGGCTTCTTGCTGTACAAAGAACTCTCGCGCAAACTCAAAGACCGCAATCCTCTCCTGGCAGAAGGATTTGAGCTGATGTCCCGTGATGAAGCGCGTCACGCCGGATTTCTGAACAAAGCTTTATCCGACTTCAATCTCTCGCTTGACTTGGGCTTTTTGACCAAGAGCCGCAAGTACACCTTCTTCAAGCCGAAGTTCATCTTCTACGCCACCTACTTGTCTGAGAAGATCGGCTACTGGCGGTACATCACAATCTTCCATCATCTGAATGCTCACCCTGAAGATCGGCTCTATCCGATTTTCAAGTTCTTCGACAACTGGTGTCAGGACGAGAACCGTCATGGTGACTTCTTTGATGCTTTGATGCGGACTCAGCCCCAGTTCTTGAACGATTGGAAAGCGAAACTGTGGTGTCGGTTCTTCTTGCTGTCGGTGTTTGCAACCATGTACTTGAATGATATTCAGCGTACCGACTTCTATGAAGCAATCGGGCTAAATACGCGCGAATTTGAGTACACCGTGATTGAGAAAACCAACGAAACCGCAGGTCGCGTGTTCCCGATTATTCTCAACGTTCAGCATCCGGAGTTCTACCCACGCTTAGAAACTTGCGTGAAGAACAACGAGAACTTAAGAGCGATCGACAGCACGAATGCTCCGAAATTTGTGAAGACCCTGAAGAAATTGCCTTACTACATCTCAAACGGTGTGCAACTTGCGAAGTTGTACTTCATTAAGCCGATTGATATGACGACAACCCACGGTCAAGTTCGCTAGACATCTAAAACCCCTTGGTCAGGAGCGGTTCCATCATGGAGCCGCTTTTTCTATGGAAACCTACCCAGAATTTTCGCTTCAATGTTAGGAGTGAGACATGAGCATTGACGATGAAAGCCTCAATTATTGGGTTGATGATTCTGATCGGATCGCCTGGATTTGCAGCAGAACTTGACCTCGATCCGACCGTGATTCAAAACAGCCCGGTGCTACAGCGTTGGCAAAAACAAGTGCCAAATTTAGCAGACAAAATTCGCAATGATCCGAGTTTTCGGACACGATATCGAGTTGGTTATGCGTCTGAGCTATACATTGGTGTAGAAGATTTGCGACTCGATCGCACAAATTTCACTACCAGCGCGAACTATCGAGCCTCAAATTGGGGAGCCGATCTCCACTACTATGTGCGTCCACTCGGCAGTTATATCAATGTCGCGCCGACAGTTGGATATCGACATTTAGAGACAGCGGAAGGCGCAAATTTAGGAGTCAGAGCGTTATTTGTGCTGTCGCGTGGAGGAGGAGCAGATATCAGTTTGACTCAAAGTTGGGTGGCTCCCTTTAGCGTAGAAGAAACAGGACTCACCACTTTATCGATTGGCTATGCGTTGACGCATAATTTGAGGCTTTCAACAGACATCCAAAAACAGAATTCGCGCGATCGTAAAGAGAGCCGATTTGGAATTGGACTCGAATGGATGCCTTAAGATAAAGAAGTTCTGATTTGAATTGTGCGACTCGTGACTACTACTCCGCTTCCTCCTAATCGCTCTGTTTCGATTGAAAACCGTCCGGACAAACTCGGCAGATTTGGTAAATTCGGCGGCAAGTATGTGCCGGAAACCTTGATGCCCGCCTTGGCAGAACTCGAAGCTGCGTACCAGCAGTACAGTCAAGATCCGCAGTTCCAAGCTGAACTTCAAGGGTTACTCAAAGATTATGTCGGTCGCCCTAGTCCGCTTTATTTTGCAGAACGCTTGACCCAGCATTATGCCCGTCCCGATGGCACAGGCGCACAGATTTATCTCAAGCGCGAAGATTTGAATCACACAGGCGCACATAAGATCAACAACGCGATCGCTCAAGCGCTCCTCGCAAAACGGATGGGCAAACAGCGCATTATTGCTGAAACCGGAGCAGGTCAGCATGGTGTGGCAACGGCAACCGTTTGTGCGCGGTTTGGGTTGAAGTGCATTATTTACATGGGCGTTCACGATATGGAACGTCAATCGCTAAATGTGTTTAGAATGCGCTTGATGGGTGCGGAAGTTTGCCCGGTTGCATCAGGAACAGGAACACTGAAAGATGCAACTTCAGAAGCGATTCGCGACTGGGTGACGAATGTCGAGACGACCCATTACATTTTGGGATCAGTCGCAGGGCCACATCCCTATCCGATGATCGTTCGAGATTTCCATGCGATGATCGGACAAGAAACGCGATCGCAATGCCAAGAAAAATGGGGTGGGCTGCCTGATATTCTCATGGCTTGTGTCGGCGGCGGCTCGAATGCGATGGGACTGTTCCATGAATTTATTCCTGATTTGAGTGTGCGGATGATTGGCATCGAAGCCGCAGGTCATGGTGTCCCGAGCGGCAAACATGCAGCGACCTTAACGGCGGGTAGAGTTGGGGTCTTGCATGGTGCGATGAGCTATTTGCTGCAAGATGAGGATGGTCAGGTGATTGAACCGCATTCGATTAGTGCGGGCTTAGACTATCCGGGTGTTGGTCCTGAGCATAGCTTTTTGATGGAAGCAGGTCGGGCTGAGTACTATGGCGTGACGGATCAGCAAGCATTGGATGCGTTTCAAAGATTGTCGCAGTTAGAAGGAATTATTCCGGCACTGGAAACCTCTCATGCGATCGCATATCTCGAAACCCTTTGTCCTCAGCTTTCGGGCAGTCCTCGGATTGTCATTAACTGCTCGGGACGGGGCGACAAGGATGTTTTGACCGTCTCGAAGATGCTCAATCCTTAGAGCTTTCTGTGCTCGTTATAAATTACCCGAAAGGGTAATATCCGCTCTCCGTAGCGATGCTCTGTAGAGGTGATGTAATCACTACCATCTACAGAGCATCATTATGCAAATGAATCACTCTTCTAGCGCTCCCCAAAAGAGCATCTTTCAAAGCACCACGTTTTGGGGGGCGGTTTTGACTGCGATCGCTGCTATCTCACCCGTAGTTGCTAAAAACATCGAAACCTATCAAAACACTGGAAAAATTGATCCGAATGGTATTTCTCAGATTGTTGTTGTTCTAGCAACTTCTGGAGTAACGATTTTGGGACGAATCAATGCTACTGATGTTGTTTACACTCCGTCTGGATTACCTGGAGCGGATAAGCCCAAGGAATAATAGAGTTGGGGAAATGTTAGAACGGAGTATCATCATCGTCCTCTTCTTCGACCTCTTCTAAGGGTGCAGCGTCCGCAGCGAGGGATTGCTCTGCTGTTTCAAGTATCTCGATTTCTGGCTCTTCGGCATCGATCAATTCACCATTAAATGCTTCTGCTAGGATTCTTGCTGCACGAGTCACTTCGTCTTCATCCCAATCTGCCCTAGACAGAGGAACATCTTGAGGAGGCTCTTCTATCGGGGCTTCAACAATGGGCTGCGGTGGAGCAGGGCTAGGTGAAGTCGATTTAGATACAGTCGGTTTAGGCGGTTCCTCAACTTTTGATTCAGGAAGTGGAGCAGTCGGTGTATCCAAAGTAGGGGCAATGACTAAGCTGAGCTTGATCTCTTTTTCAAAGGTCTTCGTTAATGCAGCTAAGATGCTCTTTGATCGGCTCTGTGCCATCGGTAACAGCTTTTCAGGAATGCCGATTTGAATTGCATCGCCATTGTATGAGAGAAGCGTGCCATGCTGCTTGAAGAGTGCCTGGGTTCCAAAGGGTTGAACTTTGCTGATGATCGTTTGCCATAAGCGATCGAGATCCCCATCAGCACTTTCAGGTTCACGAGGTTGCACTGCCTGTACAGGCTCTGGCTCTGGTTCTACAACAGGTTGAACAGGTTCAATCGGTTCTGCAATCGGTTCTGCGATCGGCTTGGAAATGCTAGGGTTTGCAATCGGTTTGGAAACGCTTGCTTTTATAGGTGGAGTAATCGGTTGGCTTGAAACGGTGCTGGTCGATGAAGACAAGAGTCCCATTAGAGTTACTTCTAACCAAAGACGCGGCTGAGTTGAGTTTCTCAGTTGAACTTCGCTTTCTTTAAGGCGTTGTTGTCCAGCAAGAATCGTTGTGATCGACATCGATTTAGCAAATTCGCACAATTGCGCCCAAGTTGGTGCAGTCATTGCGACTAAATCTCCACGACTCGGAGCCGTTTTTGCAATGAGAAGATCGCGATAAAAGCCTGCTAGGTTTTGTAGCACGATTAGTGGTTCTCGTCCGCGATCCATTAATCTCCGGGTCGTATCCAGCACAGTTTCAGGCTGATTTTGCGCGATCGCTGCAATCAGTGCCATCAAATCGCGCTCTGGCACAGCACCGACGAGATCCCACACTCGCTCAACAGTAATATCGCCCGATAAGAGACTCAATTGATCGAGCAAACTTTCGGCATCGCGTAAGCCCCCTTGCGAGATTTGTGAGATTAGATAAATTGCATCCTCTGCGATCGCGATTTGTTCTTTTTGCGCAATGGTTTTGAGATGTTTAACCATGCTGTCGAGCGGAATCCGCCGAAAGTCGAATCGCTGACAGCGAGAGATGATTGTTGGTAACACGCGTTGTGGATCAGTGGTCGCTAGAACAAAAACAACCTGTTCTGGCGGCTCCTCTAAAGTCTTCAGCAGTGCGTTAAAGGAAGCTGAAGTCAGCATGTGGCAATTATGGACTAATAGCCCGTTTGCTACAAAGTTGTGATTATCTTCGACTTCGATATCGTAGACGGGTGCAAGCTCTCCTAACTCGATCGACTCAATTGGCTCTAAACTTGTATGCCATTGCTGGGATTGAGAAAGCTTTGAGGTCAGAGATCCATTGACGAGTGGCTCTTGCACCCATGTAAATGTATGGGTAGCGTTTTTCGGCTTTGCGGGCATAGTGAAGCTTTGCAGCATATCCCCAATCGTTGAGCCATGCAACCAAGAGTTGGTTTTCTTCGATCGAGAATCCTTGCGTGTGGAGTCTAATCGACGGGCTGTTGGTACTGGTAATACTAAGCGATCCATCATCCATGTACCACCAAGCCAATCCTTCTGAAGTAACTTGATTGAGCCAGTCTTGTGTAACTGTTTTCTTTCCTGAAGGTTCAGGCTTAACCACTGCACACACTTCTCGAAGTTGAGGATGGCAAGCTGTACGGCAGTAGAATGCTGTCTTTCCGCTGGAATATCCCATATTGGGAGCAGACCAGGTTGTAGGGTGCAATTGTGCCAGTCGCTGTGCTTTGTGTTCCAGCCATTCTTTTTGTTGCTCTGAATGGATGAAGGTAAGCCTGGGAAAGCGACTATGGGAGTTGGGGTAAGTAATTGAACTATCTCCCAGTAAAGTTCCATAAATAAGTCCCAAGCATTCTGCATCCAATGTCTCAAATGCTTCCAAATAGCTTTCGGTGCGGGTGTTCCAGATTCCGTGCCCTTGTCGGTAAGGATGCTTCTGCCAATGCTTTTGAACAGTCTGGGCGTTAACTGGATGGGAGCGGGTGAAAAAGTGGGTTGGAATGTCCAAGAGTTTGCCACATCCGCAGGCACAGAGAGGTCGCGAAGCTTCCAACTCAGCAATCCGCTCAGGAATGGATTGAACAATTCGATGATTCTGTTTAGTCGGGTGTTTTTGCCAGTACTTTTGGATATAGGTAACGCTGAGATGTTCTGCGATCGTTGGAATGTCCAAGCGCTCGCCACATCTGCAGGCGCATAGAGGGCGCATTGACTCCAACTGTTCCAACTTGGCTTGATAGGGTGTGGGCTTGAGTCGATGATGCCGTTTGTAGGGGTACTGTTTCCAATATTTTTGGTAAGTAGAGAGACTGGCAGCGTTTTTGAGAAAGCTGGTTGGGATGATGAGAAGCTCACCGCAGCCGCAGGCACAGAGAGGTCTGAATGCGTCGATTTCTGACTGTGTAGCTGCTTTGGTGCGTTTTTTGGGGATAGAATCTGCATCCCAGGCTTCAGGTTGCTTGCTGAGATCCATCCTTGGGTTGTCCGGATTAAATGATTACCAGTACATTTGATTGTACTGCTTTTTGTTTTAATCACGAACACTTGGCGGCTGCCTTGGTCAAACCAGTTCAGAACTTTCTTGTATTCCCAGGTTCCGGTTTTATCGTTGTAGCTTAAAACTTGCTTGCCAACTAATGTTGGATCATCAATTCGAGTCAGCCCTTGATCTGTTTTAACCAGTGTGTCCCCTGTTAGACATTCATCAATGACATAGACTTTGTAGCGACATTGCACTGGGGCAAATTGAGCACGTTCTATTAATTCACGAATGTTATCAACGCCAGTATTACTGGCAGCATCGATTTCAATGACATCTAAAGCATTTCCCCTCGTAATTTCTTGGCAGGTTTGACAAACGCCACAAGGATTGTCAGTTGGAGCATTCGCTGCAATGCAATTGAGAGATTTTGCAAAGATTCGGGCGCTAGAAGTTTTGCCCGTGCCGCGTGCGCCCGTGAAGAGATAGGCGGGGGCGATTCGATTTTGGAGCAACGCATTTGAGAGCGTTGTCGCGATCGCTTCTTGACCCACAAGTTGCGAGAACGTTTGGGGACGGTATTTATGATGCAGGGGAATATAGGTCACAGATCAATCAGCAAATCGACTGATTGATCCTACCAAGCGATCGTGAATTTGAGTTTATTCGGCTTTGGGTTTCGTCACACCGAAGAACGCTTTATAGATTTCATGGGCAATGGGAACTGCAGCAGTCGCACCATACCCCCCATTTTCAACCACTACGGCAACGGCGATCTGCGGATTATTCGCTGGACCATAGCCGACATACATCGAGTTATCTTCTTGCCCCTGCACTTCTGCCGTTCCAGTCTTCCCTGCCGTGAGTGGAATCGAACCATCATTCAAGCTCTGAGCCGTTCCAGCTTGCACAACCGCAATTAATCCCTCTTGCAGCACTTTCAAAGCAGCAGGGTCAAATGCGAGCGATTCAGGTTGCATATTCGGCTGATAAGTCTGATGGGCAAATAAGTGCGGCTTGATGCGCTTGCCCCCATTTGCCACCGTTGACACCATGACTGCCATCTCGAGTGGGGTCATCTGCACCATGCCTTGCCCGATCGAGGTACTGACTGTATCCCCGACATACCACTGCTCGTTAAAAACCTTTTCCTTCTCCTTTGGGGTCGGAATCATGCCATGACTTGCCCCATCTAAGCCCATCGTCGAAGTCGTGCCCACGCCAAATTTACCACCCCACTGCGCGATCGCTTCAGGTCCAATTGACATGCCGAGTTGATAGAAGAATGAATTACTACTGACTGCTAGGGCATCCTTAAACCCGATTGTGCCATAGCTTGCATCGCCGTGCTCGTGGAACAGTGTGCCGCCAATGTTCATAGCGCTGTAGGTCGGCAGCATTGAAGTTGCATTGAACTTACCGGATTTCATGGCTGCCATTGCCGTGACAATTTTGAAGGTACTACCGGGTGGATAGCCTTGCAAGGCACGATTTAAGAAAGGATGCTCTTTCTTTTGCAATTCATCCCAAGCTTTCTGGCTAATCTTGCGCGTAAACATGTTGGGGTCAAACGTTGGTCCGCTTGCCATTGTCAACACGCTTCCTGTTTTGACATCGAGAGCCACGACCGCGCCGCGCCGACCGCCTAATGCTCGTTCTGCGGCTTGTTGAAGTTTTACATCTAACGTGAGTTGTAACGGCTGTCCTGCCACAGGCTGCTGAGTTCCTAGCATTTTTAGCTCTCTGCCAGTCGAATCGACTTCGATGAGGCGATTTCCCCAGGTTCCACGGAGTACTGCATCCTGAATGCGCTCAATTCCCATTTGTCCGACTAACATGCCATTGGGAAATTCAGGATGCGCTTTGAGATCTTCTGCGGTTGCTTCACCGATGTACCCTAAAACATGGGCTGCTAGGCTGCCAAACGGATATTGTCGAGTTGATTCAGCTTGCACTTCTAAGCCGCGAATCTGCCCGATTTCGTTAATTGCGGTGTATTTCTTCTCGTCAATGCCGCGCAAAATTCTGACCGGAGCCACTGATTTATATTGAACCGCTTCTAGTTTTTTAAGAATTTCTTCTTTGGGAATCTCTAAAAGTTGGCTAATTTTCTCAGCCGAAACCTGCCATTGCTCTTTGGTTTGCTCGCGTGGATAGAGATAGACCGATCGTGAAAGTCGATTCACGACGATCGGCGTACCTTTGCGATCGATTAAATTTCCCCGATCTGCCACGATCGAAATGGATCGAATTCGGTTCTGGTCAGCCAGTTGACGGTTGCGGCTGCCTTCGACCAGTTGTAAATATGCTAACCGGAAGCCACAGATACTCATCAAACCACTGGCAAGCATAAACAAGATCACCGCTCGGAAAGACCGTTGCGATCGCGCTTTATTTACCCAAGAACTGGCAGAGACGGAAAGGTTTGCCATAAGGTCAAGACGAATTCAATGGATCGAAATTACTGTAACAGAAACTTTGCGACTACGGAGTTCTCCGACAAGTCTCCTTCAGAGATTTCAAGTGCGATTTGATACGCTCCGGAGATTTAAGCGAACAATCAACGATAATAGTGGGCTGAACCTGATTTAACTTAATCGACATGGCCACCGTTAACGACAATTATTTGAAGCTGAAAGCAGGCTATCTGTTCCCCGAAATTGCCCGCCGGGTCAATGCTTTCGCTCAGGCGAATCCGGATGCTCCAATTATTCGCTTAGGCATTGGAGATGTGACTGAGCCTTTACCGGAAGCCTGTCGAACCGCCATGATTCAAGCGGTGGAAGATATGGGCGATCGTGGTCTCTTCAAAGGCTATGGACCTGAGCAGGGATATGAATGGCTCAGAGAGAAAATTGCGAAACACGATTTTCAGGCGCGGGGCTGTGAGATTGATGCGTCTGAGATTTTCGTATCGGATGGATCGAAGTGCGATACGGGCAATATTCTGGAAATTTTTGGAAAAGGCAATACGATCGCGGTCACTGATCCGGTTTACCCTGTGTACGTCGATACGAATGTGATGGCAGGGAATACCGGAGACGCGAATGAGAAAGGCGAGTATGCTGGACTCGTTTATTTGCCGATTTCGGCTGAGAATAACTTCACGGCTGAGATTCCGTCTCAGAAAGTGGATTTAGTCTATCTCTGCTTTCCGAACAATCCAACGGGTGCAACAGCGACAAAAGAGTATCTGAAAGCTTGGGTGGATTATGCGAAGGCAAATGGCACGATCATTTTCTTTGATGCAGCTTATGAAGCCTTTGTGACCGATGAGAGTCTGCCGCGATCGATTTATGAAATTGAAGGCGCACGTGATTGTGCGATCGAATTTCGCTCGTTCTCGAAAAATGCAGGCTTTACCGGAACCCGATGCGCGTTTACCGTGGTGCCCAAAACTTTGACGGCAAAAGCAGCTGATGGCTCAGATGTCGAATTGTGGAAACTGTGGAATCGTCGGCAATCGACTAAATTCAACGGCGTGTCTTACATTGTTCAGCGCGGTGCAGAAGCGGTTTACTCGGAAGCTGGTCAAGCCCAGACGAAGACCTTAGTCAACTTCTACTTAGAAAATGCCAAGATCATTCGGGAACAACTCACGGCAGCAGGTCTGTCTGTGTATGGTGGAGTGAATGCGCCTTATGTGTGGGTGAAGACTCCGAATGGATTATCGAGTTGGGATTTCTTCGATAAGTTGCTGGATGTATGTAATGTGGTTGGAACTCCCGGTTCAGGTTTTGGGGCGGCAGGTGAAGGCTATTTCCGCATCTCAGCGTTTAACAGTCGCGAGAATGTGATTGAGGCAATGAAGCGGATTACGGCGAAGTTTTAGCACAAGTTGTCGATCGTACTGAATTTGTGGTTGCGAGAGATCTCACTCTTCCTTAATTCCTCTTTGTTTGAGAGGAAAGCGGAATGTAGGGGGATCTCTTGCTACTTTTGAACAAGGAGTTGGGAAAACAGCTTGACCAACCGAAGGCGGTGGAAATTTGTCTCCTCAAATCAATTTATCAATTTGGGAGTGCATTGGTGCTGCTCGATTGTTTAGTGGAGGAATCAGCTCGTGATCATTAACATTCGCAATCGCTTCTCCAGGTTTAGAAAGAAAAAAGGACATCCGAATCGGATTCAGCAAGTGCAGACAGAATTGCTCGACGAATCAACACTCAGTCTGCATTACCTCATTCTGATCATGGGTTCCTGCGCGATCGCGACTTTTGGGTTGCTTTCAAACAGTGCGGCTGTGATTATTGGCGCGATGATTATTGCTCCCTTGATGTTACCGATTCGCGGAATTGCTTTTGGTGCTTTGTCAGGAGACTTAGAGCTATTTCGCAAGGGTGCGATCGCAGTGATTGTCGGGACGCTTTTAGCCTTGCTGATGTCTTTGCTGCTAGGACTGATGGTTGGATTACCGAGCTATGGAAGTGAAGTGCTTGCTCGATCGCGACCGACCCTTTTAGATTTGGGGGTCGCCGTGGTCGCCGGGGCAATTAGTGCCTACGCTAAGGCAGAACCGAGAATTTCTGGAACTCTGGCAGGAACCGCGATCGCCGTTGCACTAATGCCTCCGGTATGTACGATTGGGTTAGGACTTGCGCAGACGAATAGTTCTCTCAGTCTCGGCGCAACTCTGCTCTATTTGACTAATCTACTGGGCATTGCGCTCTCTTGTGCGCTAACGTTCTTGCTGATTGGATATGCTCCATTCAAACGTGCTCGGAAAGCTCTGATTTGGATGCTGGTGCTGACCTCTGTTTTGCTGCTTCCTTTGGGAGTCAGCTTTGCACGATTGGTACGTCAAGCACAGCTCGAAATGAGTCTTGAACGGGCGTTACTCAATCGCACGGTCACGTTTCAACGCATGGAACTGCTCAATATTCAAACGAATTGGTTGACGACACCGCCCGAAGTGTATTTGAGTGTGCGCTCAAGAGGAGAAATCACACCGAATCAGGTGCAGTTATTGGAACAGTTTATTCAGCGAGAAATGGGACGGCAATTCACGCTGATTTTTTCGGCGAGTCAAATTGAAGAAGTTCGAGGGCAACCAAACCCCTCTAACTCTACGCCTCAGAAGAGACGGTGATTTCTTGGCTTGAATGGGTTCGCACGGATTCGATCGCCCATAAGACTGTTTCAGGGGTCGCAGGTGACGGTAAGGAAACCGTATCGGTCTGACCAAAGGCAGCGATCGCGGCTCGAATGCCTTCTCTCACCGACATGGCTAACATAAACGGCGGCTCACCTACAGCTTTACTGCCATAGATCACTCCATCTTGAGCAGCACGTTTGAGCAAGTGAACATTAAATGCTTCTGGAATCTCACAAATCGTTGGAATTTTATAAGTACTTGGCGCATCGGTGCGAAGTCGTCCTTGCTCATCCCAGACTAACTCTTCCATCGTTAGCCAACCCATTCCCTGAACGAATCCGCCTTCAACTTGACCACGATCGACAAGTGGGTTTAGCGATTCACCCACATCATGCACAATATCAACTTGACGCAGCTTGTAAGTCCCAGTAAAGCCATCGACTTCTACTTCGCTGACCGCAGCACCGTAAGCAAAATAGTAAAACGGTCTGCCTGTACAGGTTTCGGGATTCCAATGAATGTTGGGAGTGCGATAGTATCCTGTTGCAGAAAGAGAAACGCGAGCGTTATAAGCTCGATCGACCACTTCTGCAAAGCTGACTCTCGCACTTGGATAGCTCCGACAGTAAATCCAATCATCTTCAAAGACGAGATCTTCTGGCGTATCTAGGTCGAGCAGTTGGATTGCCACATTAGCAAGGCGAGATTTTAAAGTTTCACAGGCATTTTTAATCGCTTGACCATTGAGATCAGAACCACTAGAAGCGGCTGTGGCAGAGGAGTTTGGAACTTTATCTGTACTGGTATTCATCATGCGAAAGCGATCGAGCTTCACCCCGAGCGAAGATGCGGCAACTTGGAGCATTTTCGTGTGTAAACCTTGCCCCATTTCGGTGCCGCCATGATTCAGTTGAATACTGCCATCGGTATAGATGTGAATGAGTGCGCCTGCTTGGTTGTATTGGGTCTTGTTAAATGAAATTCCGAACTTGACGGGAGTGATAGCAATGCCACGTTTTTTGTAGCGATGAGCTTGGTTGAATTCAGCGATCGCGATTTTTCGCTCTGCAAAATTCGCATTGGCTTGCACTTCGCTCCAAACGCGATCGAGGCGATTATCAAAGAGTTCTTGCCCGTAATGCGTCGTATTTGTCTCATCCGAACCATAGTAAAAATTCCGTTCACGAACAAGCTCAGGTGGCAGATTCAGAGTTCGAGCAATACGATCGACAATATCCTCAATCACAATCATACCTTGAGGCCCACCAAAGCCTCGATAGGCAGTGTTTGAGACTTTATTCGTTTTAGCAATTGCACCTCGAACTTCAACATCTGGAATGTAGTAAGCATTATCAACGTGCAGCATTGCTCGAAGTAACACAGGCGGAGAGAGATCTAAACTCCAGCCTCCATCTGCATAGAGATCAACGTCTAGTGCCATAATTTTTCCAGTTTCACTAAACCCGACTTGATAGATTCCGAGAAAGCCGTGACGCTTTCCAGTTAAAGTCATATCGTGCGATCGCTTTAGTTTCACGCGCACTGGACGATCTGTTTTATGAGCGGCAATTGCCGCGATCGCAGCGTAAGGATTCGCCTGAGATTCTTTCCCACCAAAGGCTCCACCCATACGAATACAAGTCACAGTAATTTGATTCGAGGGGAGATTCAAGACTCGACCGATAATCACTTGAGTTTCTGTCGGATGCTGAGTCGAAGAATAAACTTGATAGTTCCCTTCCCCATCAGGAATCACCCAACTAGTTTGAGTTTCCAGATAAAAGTGATCTTGTCCATTCATGGACACTTCGCCGCTCAAAGTAAAAGCAGAGTTTTCGAGTGCGGTTTGAACATTGCCGCGTTTGACGGGATTTGCTTTTGAGTGAAAGCTTTGATGAGCGATCGCATCTTTGATGCTCAAAATGGGTTCAAGTGGCTCATAGTCGATCGTGACTTTCGAGGCTGCTAGGCGTGCTGCTTCCTCAGTTTCGCCCACTGCCCAAACCACTGCTTGTCCCCAATAGCTAATTTCCTCGGTTGGAAATAGCACTTCATCTTGAACAATCACGCCTGTATTGTTCCGACCTGGAACATCTTCAGCCGTGAGCACTGTGACAAAGCCTTCGACTTCAGCAGCTTTAGACGTATCAATGCTGAGAATTTTTGCTTTTGCGTGAGGAGCAATGACTGGATAAACCGAAAGCATTCCCAGTGGAGGACGTTGCTCATCGGTGTAAATGGCTTTTCCGGTCACATGCAGTTCTGCACTCTCATGAGGCTTATGTTTACCGACGCTCATGATAGTTCCTCCATTTCTACAAAGAATTTTTCTAATAAGTTCGCGACCAACAGCTTGCGATATGCAGCGCTTCCTCGGAAGTCAGTTAAAGGGGTAAAGCTTTCTCGTAAAGCGGGTTTGACCTGTTGAATCGTTTCGATTGTCCAAGGCTGACCGATCAGCAGATTTTCAACCTCGATCGCTCGAATTGGAGTGGCTGCTACACCCCCATATCCTAGTCGGGTATGAACAATGGTGTTGTTTTGATCTACATCAATTACGAAAGCAGCAGCAACAATGCTAATGTCATCGGTTCCGCGTTTGCCAATCTTGTAGGAT
Source organism: Leptolyngbya sp. GGD (assembly GCF_026735145.1). Taxonomy (NCBI): domain Bacteria; kingdom Bacillati; phylum Cyanobacteriota; class Cyanophyceae; order Leptolyngbyales; family Leptolyngbyaceae; genus Leptolyngbya; species Leptolyngbya sp. GGD. Next base: position 184,741 of record NZ_JAPQKE010000004.1, on the reverse strand, counting down.
TGGCTGAGGCGTTTGACTCCGTGAATTGATTTCGGAATGCTAATAGAAACAATGATTTCACCGGGTTTGAGATCCGTTTGACGATAGCCTTTGAAGAAGTCAGATAAAGGAATCGTTCGAGTTTCGGCTAAATTCGCGATCGTCAATTCTGCATCTAAAGCGAGTAAAACCGGAGGTAAGTCTCCAATCGGTGAAGCAGTGCCAATATTTCCGCCGATTGTGGCTCGATTCCGAACTTGCCTTGCCGCAAACCAATGCAGCATTTCATCAAGGCTAGGAAAAACTCCTTTCAGAGTTGTTTCAATTGTATGTAGGGGAACGGCTGCACCGATAGTCAGTCGGTTACTATCTTGCTCAATGTGCTGTAATTCTTGAATACCTTCTAGCGAAATCAGAATCGGAAACGATCGCCGATGATGGCTCATTTCCAAGCCTAAGTCTGTACCGCCTGCAACTAAAGTTGCTTCTGGATACTGTTGTAGTAGTTCTAATGCTTCTGAGAGTTGAGTGGGACGATAGAACTGTTGCGTTTGATTGGAATAGGCAACTGAACTGAGATCTAATGCAGATTGTCCTAATCGCTCTGAGAATTGATCCGCAGGCTGAGCATTCGTCACATTCTGAGCCGCTTTGCGAATCGGAATATAACCTGTACAGCGACAAAGATTTCCTTCTACTGAGAAATCATCCACTCGACCGTCATAGTAAGCAGAAAACAGACTCATGATGAATCCGGGTGTACAGTACCCGCATTGAGATCCCCCGGCTTCTACCATTGCCGCTTGAACGGGGTGAAGCTTTCCGTTGGCGATTCCTTCAACCGTGACAATTTCCCGACCTGCGATCGCTCCTATCGGAATCAAGCAGCTATTGACCGCTTGATAACATGCCTGACCGTCAGGATTGCGACCCACGATCGCAACTGTACAAGCCCCACAATCACCGTCCCCACAGCCTTCTTTCGTCCCCGTCCGCCGCGACTGTTGCAGATATTGCAGCAAAGTCATCGATGGCGAAACACCCTTGAGGCAAACTCGTTCTCCGTTGAGGGTGAGAAATAATTGGTTCTCTAAAGCCTGATGGGTCATGGGTTTTTTCGATAGAGGGTGGGGAGTGGGGAGTAGGGGAATTGAGAGATAGGGGGATTGGAGAATGCAGAGTGGAGATTTGAGAATTGAATCCACAATTTTGCTTCATCTCCCCACTCCCCACTCCCCACCTCCCTACACCTTCACCTCTCTCGCCTTATAAGCCGCCCAACCCCCATACGTATTAGAAATGTCCGGCAAATTGTGCTCATCGATCAGTGCTTTCGGATACAAGAAAGCCGTCGCGACTTCCCCATTCTCCAAATACACATCCGTTGCATACATATTCGGCGGTTCATTCGCCTCTAAATACTCAAATTGGGCTTGCGTCATCTCATAAATTTCTCCTGGAATCGAAATGCCGCCTGATTCGACCTCATGAATGGCAGGATGCCAATCGTCGCCCGCGACATGCAGCCGATAGCGCGGCTGAGTGGCAGTCGCACCGATAAAGACTGCATCTTGTAGGTTTTGATGGTCTGGCTGTCCCCGCAAGGCAGAACCACAAATGAACACACGTCGATTGTTTGAGGTCATATTGCTCGTCACGATACTAACTACTCCTTGTGTATGTTGTAGAACTCTAAGGCGGGATCAGAGTGCAGAATAGACAGGTTTGTTACCTTTCTTCATGCTGTCAAGATTCCCTTATCATCTGGGTGAGAGCCGATTGATGGCTCAGCCTATCAGTGTCGGAGGTGACTCGACTAAATTGATAATTTTGCTTCAAGCATGTGGTCATTCACACAATGAGATCACAAGCTATTCTTAAGCAAGCTTGATTGTATACAGTATTCTGAAATTCTGTAACAATCAAGGTACGGGATAATCATTTCGCGAGGAAGTTCGGTATGGATGGGCTAAAGGTGGTGATTATCGGGGCGGGAATCGGTGGGCTGACTGCCGCGATCGCGCTTTCGCAGTCAGGTCACACCGTCGAAGTGTACGAGCGGGCACAAGAACTGCGTCCCCGTGGAGCAGGCATCTCACTCTGGTCGAATGGGGTGAAAGTCCTGAACCGATTTGGCATGGGGAAAGACATTGCCGAAATCGGCGGGCAAATGGATTTTATGCAGTACCTCAGCACTTCGGGAGAGGTACTGAATCATGTTAATTTGCATCCTTTGATTGAAGAGGTTGGGCAGCGCCCTTATCCGGTCGCCAGAGCCGATTTACAGGCAATGCTGTTAGAGAAATTTCCGGGAACTGTGAATTTGGGATATCGCTGTCTCTCAGTTGAGGAACATGGAGAGCAAGTGACGGCGCAGTTTGAGAATGGGCATAAAGCGACCGGAGATTTGTTGATTGCGGCAGATGGCGTGCGATCGAGCTTGCGGCAATATGTTCTCGATCGAGAAGTGCATCCCACTTATCGCGACTATGTGAATTGGAATGGATTAGTCGCAGCCGACGAAGCGTTAACTCCGGCGAATACTTGGACAATCTATGTGGGCAATCATCAACGCGCTTCCCTGATGCCTGTGGGCGGAGATCGCTTGTATTTCTTTTTTGATGTGCCCTTACCCCTCGGAACGAGTGCGCCGCCTGAATTAATTCGCTCTGAACTGGCTGAGCATTTCAAAGGTTGGGCTGAACCCGTTCAAACGTTGATCGAGCGAATCAATCCAGAGCAGACCAATCGCTTAGAAATTTCAGATGTTGGTCCAGTCGATCGTATGGTGCGCGGACGAGTAGCTTTACTGGGTGATGCGGCTCATGCGACTTGTCCCGATTTGGGACAAGGCGGCTGTCAGGCACTCGAAGATGTCTACATGCTGAACCATTTCTTACTGACAACGAATATCAGCGTTGAGGATGCGTTGAAACGCTATGAAGCAGCGAGAGAAGATCGAACTCGCTCGATCGTCAAAAAAGCGCGCAATCGTGCAGAAGTCATTCACGGAAAAGATCCTGAAGTGACGGCTCAATGGTATGACCAACTGCGACAAGAATCGCCCAGTGATGTCACCGATGCGATCGCAAAAACGATTCTCACAGGTCCCTTGCAATGACCTATTCACTCTCAGCCCTCAATCAAATGGAACAATCTGCCTTCACCGATGCATTGGGCGAGATTTTTGAACAGACTCCGACGATCGCGGCCCAAGCTTGGCAGCAGCGACCGTTCGAGAGTGTGGAGGATCTGCATCAAGCCATGATCTCGATCGTGCAATCGATGACCTCTGAACAACAGCTAGCTTTAATCTGTGCCCATCCAGATTTAGGCAGTAAAGCAAAAATGGCAGATGCTTCTGTGAAAGAACAGGCAGGAGTGGGATTAGATCGGCTTAGCCCTGAAGAATACGATCGCTTTCATCAGTTAAATGAACGCTATAAAGCTCAGTTTGGTTTTCCTTTCATCGTTGCGGTGAAGAATCATACAAAGGACAGCATTCTCGAAGCGTTTGTGACGCGCTTAGAGCATTCTCAGAGTGCAGAAATGCAAACTGCGATCGCTGAAATTGCCCAGATTGCTTATTTTCGTCTTATCCAACAGGTAACCTCATGACTTTGACCCTTTTATCGATTAATTGTGCTCGTTTAAATCAAAGTATTACTGACCTTGCTAATATTGGCAGACTCGCAAATGGTGGGGTCTGTCGGCTTGCTTTTACAGATGCGGATTTACTAGCTCGTCAAACTGTTCAATCCTGGATGGAAGCAGCAGGGATGACGACTCGGATTGATGCTGCGGGAAATGTGATTGGTCGATATGCAGGTAAGATTGCTGATGCGCCTGCTTTAGCAACGGGTTCACACATTGATACTGTCCCGGTCGGCGGTAAGTTCGATGGGTGTTTGGGTGTGTTAGCAGGCATTGAAGTGGTTCGGACATTGCAAGAGAACAAGATTCGGCTGGATCATCCGATCGAGGTAATTGTTTTTAGTGATGAAGAGCGATCGGTGATTGGTAGTAAAGCGATGTCTGGCGAAGTTCATGAAGATCCAGGCTACTATGTGCGATTGGATGGTACGCCGATTCAAGACTGTTTAGCAAAAGTGGGTGGAGATTGGGAACGGATTGAAACGGCTCAACGCAATGATATTGCTGCATTTGTAGAGTTGCATGTCGAGCAGGGTGGCGTGCTGGAACATGCACAGGTTCCGATTGGTGTGGTTAGTGGTGTCGTCGGACAGTACCGTTTTGCGGTCAACATCAAAGGTCGCCCAAATCATGCGGGCACAACTCCAATGCATCTCCGCAAAGATGCTTTAGTTGCTGCCGCGCAGATTGTTTTACTCGTGAATCAAATTGCTTCAGAGACTCCGGGTGATCAGGTGGCAACGGTTGGCTATTTGACCGTTTCCCCGAATGCGACGAATACAGTTCCAGGAGAAGTAGATTTAAGAATTGATTTGCGAGACTTGTCGCAATCACATTTAGAGATGCTAGTAGAACAATTAAAGTCTGGGATTGCAGCGATCGCGAATTCGACCGCGACAGAAATCGAGATGCGGCAGACGTTGCACATTCTTCCGACGTTGGCAGCCCCGAGGATTATGAGCGCGATCGAGGAAATCTGCGAGGATCTTAAACTACCCAATATCCAGCTTCCAAGCCGCGCGGGGCATGATGCTCAAGAAGTCGGACGGATGACTGATATGGGCATGATTTTTGTGCCGAGTCGGGCGGGAATCAGCCATTCGGAAGAAGAATATACGTCACCCGAAGAGTGCGCGCAGGGAACGAATGTTTTGTTACAGACGTTTTTGAAGCTCGATCGTCTGTATCGGTAACCTTGGTGTTACTTATCAGAAGTCGAATTTCAGGTTTGCCATAAGGTGTCTTTTCAATGTGAAGTGGAAAATATGCTGAAGTTTTCCGTATGCTCAGCTATGTGGGCGTAACATTCAGCGTAATAAATTGTTCTGCCGGTGCGCGCGGTTTAGCTTCGTGCATCATCTTAGATTTGATAAACAGGATCTTATGAAGTGCCCGCACTGTAACACAGGAATTAATCTGGAAATCGAATATTCAAATGTTTGGGAATTCAATGAACCTGAACAGGAGGGAATGGGGTACTGTGTTAACTGCGGTCACTGTCCTGAATGCGAAGAACTAATCGTGTTGTTAGAGCATGGGAAGTACACTTTAAGTTCTGGTGGCTATACTTCCATTGATCTAGTGCACTTTCAAGAACTAATTTATCCTAAATATTCAGTTCGTCATGCTGAGCCTGAAGTCCCGGAGCGGTACCGTAAAGATTTCGCTGAGGCGTGCTCAGTGTTATCTCTCAGCCCAAAGGCGAGCGCCGCTCTTAGTCGTAGGATACTACAAGATATTCTACGAGAGAATTTCAAAATCAAACATGCTAACTTAGCAAACGAAATTGACGAGTTCATTAGTTTAAAGGACGTTCCTTCATATCTAAGTCAAGCTGTAGATGCTATCCGAAACGTTGGTAACTTTGCGGCTCATCCACTTAAGGACACCAACACAGGAGAAGTAGTTGATGTGGAGCCAGGCGAGGCAGAATGGCTACTTGATGTACTTGAGGCTTTATTCGATTTCGCCTTCGTGCAGCCGCAACGTCTTGCCGAAAAAACAAAAAATCTTAATGAGAAATTAAAGGCACTGGGCAAGCCGCCGATGAAATCCAAAACGTAAAGCGCCTCAACACCGGCAGAATAAGGCGCTGCACCCGACCGCTGGCAGCCCTCAGTGGGGATCTTAGAGATTATCTGTCAGTATTTAGTATCAAGCCGCTGTAATTCTGCCGGTGAGGTAAGGTACTTTAACCCTTTTGACAAGGAACAGCAGAGTTGATAGATGGATAGGCATTAAGCAGTATTAGGAAAATCTATCAGACAGTTCCAGTTGAAGCCTTAAACTCTTATAACTTTGAAGCCTTCCACCAAAAGCGATCGAGATCGAAACAACTGCTAGAAATTGCTAAAACAGGCGTAAAACGAGCGATCGAAATGAATCGACAGCAATGATTTGGATTAATGAGCAGTTAGAAGCCTTGAATATCAAACTCACCTAAAGAATCTGCACCATAAATATTGCCAAACTTAGCACCGATGGCACTCCTCAAATTGTGCTCCTCCCCAAAGACTGCAAAATGACGGGTAGAGAGGTCTATATTAAATAAAAAAGTTGGAAGTGCGATCGTTCTGATTGCCAAAGATCATCTCTAGCGATCGCTCTTCGATAGCCTAGAGCTATTCTCTGAAGACTTCATGACCACCAGAGAGCAGCCCTCAACGTTCGTGAGACTCTCTAGCCGGATAACATATGCTCTGAGGCCAACCGCAGAATCAAACCTATAATAGAGAAGCGTATTCTTTGGAGCAAGCGATATGTCACTCAGCGAACTGTTGCCGACCGTTGAGCAGTTATCTCATCAAGATAAGCTACGACTTATCCATTTTCTCCTTCTAGCAGTTGCTAAGGAAGAAGGATGCAACCTAGAACCAACAGAAGTTTCTAATTCGGAGAATATGCTGCTCCAGCAACTCGCATCTACTGAAGCCGTGGTATGGTCGCCTCAAACTGATAGTGCATCTGTCCAAGCACTGTCAGACCTTTTGGTCGCAGCAAAGGAAGCCCCCAATGCTTAGTGGGCAGCGCTATTCATTTACTGAACGAAGAGACAAGCTAGGGCGATCAGTGATCATGCCGTATATCCCTTTAACCCTTACACTGGGCGATCGCTCTCTAGAAGTGACAGCATTGCTGGATACAGGTGCGAGTGTTAACGTTCTGCCCTACGAGATTGGTCTACAGCTAGGGGCAGTCTGGGAAAATCAAACGGTATCCATTCCATTAAGTGGAAATTTAGCGCGGAGTGATTCACGCGGTATAGTCGTGTTAGGCACGATCGCACGGTTCCCTCCTGTCCTGCTTGGATTTGCTTGGACTGAGATGAGAGACACACCTGTAATTCTTGGGCACATGAACTTCTTCGCAGAGTTCAACGTGTGTTTTTACCGACATGAGTTGGCTTTTGAGGTTTGCCCGAAGGACGAATGAAGTTGATAGCCATAGCCAGCAGCCCAACAACACAGTGGAGCGGACGGTACAGAGTCTTCGCGCTTCGTTCCAGTGCTCACGCCGCTGCTCACTCTAGCCGTTATGCCGCAAGCCTTCGGTGGAGGGATCTTAAAGCTTGAAGTCTTCTACCAAAAGCGATCGCGATCGAAACAACGGCTAGAAATTGCTAAAACAGCAGTAGAACGAGCGATCGAAACCGATGAAGCGACAAGCAGCTAGAAGCCTTGGAGGTAGAACTGACATGAAGATTAGGGCGATCGATAATAAGGAATAGTTAAGTGTAGGTATAACTGTAGTGGGAAAGATGGATTCAGAAATTGAAACCCAAATTCGTGAGTGTGAAGCGCGGCTTTACACCGCCATGTTAGCCTCCAACGTATCTGAGTTAGATGTGCTCATCGCTGATGATCTACTTTTCGCTGGACCAACCGGTGAACTGGTCACTAAAGCTATGGATTTAGACTTGCACCGTACTGGTGGTACTCAGTTTCACGAACTTGTGCCTAAAGAGCTAGCAATACGGGTTTGCAGCGACCACTTCGTTCTTGCGTCAGCTAAAATTTTCTTGAGCGGCACGTATTTAGGAAATGCCTTTGCAGGCGATTACCGCTACATGAGAGTTTGGCATAGAGGCACAAGTGGCTGGCAAATCGTTGGTGGTAGCGTTATTGCGATCGTCTAAAGTTCTAAACTTGCTCAATCTTGCATCGTGGCAAATGGCAATACTTTGAAGTAATCAGTTCGTTGCTGAGAATTGACTTGCAGCAATGATTTAGAGTGAATACGGAATAATACTTGAGGGCTACTGGGGTTGTGCATTGGTAACATCTCAAAATCATCGAGCTTGCCAAACAAATTGCATCAGGTCATAAGCCATCAACAGCGATCGCAAAAGCACGCTTCGAAAATGAGATTGCATAACCTCTCTAGACTCGAAACTTAAACCTATACAAAGCGACCTAAATCAAAGTTGCTTCTATTCACAACTGAGCTTTTTTCATTGCCACAAGGTATCGATGAATCTTGCCAGAAGTTTTTCTCGATCGACAAAACTAGCTTTATCGCTTGCTGTCATCCGTGCAATCATTTCCCACTTGCCAACTGCACCCTCTACTTAGAACATCAACCAAAACCATGCCCAAACGTGAACCTCCAGAAAGCCAGGCTCCCTTACCACGATCGTCGCGGTGGTCTTACTGGGTGTTTGTCCCACTCTGCGCGCTTGCATACACTTTGTTTTGCTTTGCGTTTATTATGGCTGCTTGGGGCTGGCGCGGTGCACTAAAGCCGTGGTGGTATGCAGTAGCCCATGTGCTGACAATACCGGGCGTGTGGTTCCCCCCTTACATCGGCGCTCCATTGTGGGGTGGAATCATGGGTTTCGGACTCATCCGACTGACTCGGCGGATTCGGAGCCGTCGTCCTCCTATTCCACCGCGCTTATGAACCCAACACCTGCCATCCTCTGCACCGACCGAATCGCACGCTTATGCTTCGTTGCGCTTTGTCTATTAGCCTGTGATGCTGAATATGGAGTTTCCTACTTTCCCTGCCAAAAATAGCGCCTAGAATGTTGTTGGTGAGGGCAATGGCGATCGAGATCGAAACAACTACTAGAAATTGCTAAAACAGGAGTAAAACAAGCGATCGCAACCGATGAAGCGACAGCAATAATTTGGATGAATGAGCAGTTAGAAGCCTTGAACATCAAATACACCTAGAGGATCTGCACCATGAATATTGCCAAACTTAGCACCGATGGCACCCATCAAATTGTCATACTCCCCGAAGACTGCAAAATGACGGGTACGGAGGTCTACATTAAAAAAGTTGGAAGTGCGATCGTTCTAATTGCCAAAGATCATCCTTGGCAATCGCTCTTCGATAGCTTAGAGCAATTCTCTGAAGACTTCATGACCACGAGAGAGCAGCCCCCTCTCGACGTTCGTGAGGCTTTCTAAATGCAATATCTGTTGGACACGAACATCTGCATCTATTTGATTAAGCAAAGACCTCCAAAGGTATTGGAGCGATTTTCAAATCTTGCTTTGTCAGATATCGGCATATCCTCTATCACTGTGGCGGAACTAGAATATGGCGTTTGCAAAAGCCAGCAACAAGAGAAAAACCGTAATGCTTTGATGCAATTTTTAATCCCGCTAGAAATCGTTGCGTTTGATCAAGCGGCTGCGACCCTCTATGGCGCAATCAGAAGCGATCTAGAAAGTAGAGGACTGGTTATCGGAGCAATGGACATGCTGATTGCTGCCCACGCATTGAGCCTTAGCGTTACGTTAGTCAGCAACAATGTGCGAGAGTTTTCACGCATTGCCAATCTATCTCTGCAAAACTGGGCAGAATGAATCGCGACAAAGGGAGTAAATCTGACATGAGCATTGCAGCGATCGAATTACCAATGGAGAACATTGCTGAGTTTTGTCACAAATGGCAAGTGACAGAATTCGCTCTATTTGGCTCTATCCTGCGCGATGACTTTCGCCCCGACAGTGACATTGATGTAATGGTGCAATTTCACCTTACTAATTCAAAAAATCTATGCAAGGCGGGAAGTCGTTCTAGGGATCTCAGTTTCCCGCTAGGATGATAGAAACCTCACCGATCCAAGTTGATGACCGAATTTGTGAACCCACTCTTAGCACTCAACTACGAGCCTGCCTTTGAGCGCTTAGGAGATGATTTTTCCGATCGCGTTTCTGCCGCGTCTTTTCCGCAACATATTCTCAGATTTCGCAACGACGATATCTTGGCACAGTTGGGCTTAGATGCCGTAACGGATGAGCATTTCATCGAAGCGTTTGGCAAATTTCAGGGGCGCGATCCCCTCCTGGCGATGCGCTATCACGGGTATCAGTTTGGAACTTATAATCCAGCCTTGGGCGATGGGCGCGGCTTTCTCTATGGGCAAGTTCGTGCAAATGATGGAGAACTGTATGACTTTGGCACAAAAGGCTCTGGGACAACGCCTTATTCGCGTGGGGGTGATGGTCGATTGACGCTCAAGGGTGGCGTGCGAGAAGTTTTAGCAGCAGAAATGCTGCATCGATTGAAGGTGAGAACTTCGCGCTGTTTGAGCCTGATTGAAACAGGAGAAGGGCTTTGGCGAGGCGATGAACCTTCTCCCACTCGATCGTCAGTGATGATTCGCTTTAGTCGATCGCATATTCGCTTCGGAACATTTGAACGCCTGGATGCACTGAACCGCAAAGATTTGATCGCGATTCTGCTTGATCATGTGATTGAAATTTACTATCCGCATTTGATCAATGAGCGCGATCGCTATGCTTTGTTTTATGCAGAATTAGTTGAAAAAGTTGCTGATCTCGTCGCGCAATGGATGGCGGCAGGCTTCTGTCACGCCGTTTTGAATACCGATAATATGTCGATTACTGGAGAAAGCTTTGATTATGGTCCTTATGCTTTCATTCCAGCGTATCAGCCGGGATTTACTGCGGCTTATTTTGATTACTACGGGCGCTATGCCTATGCAAGCCAGCCTGAAATTTGCTACTGGAACTTGGAAATGTTGCAGGCTCCATTAAAGCGAGTGATTTCGGCTGGAGATCTGAAATCTGGATTGTCGAAATTTGTCGATCGCTATGAGTCATCTTATCGGCAGAGAATACTGTATCGATTGGGATTTGATCAGCTAGAGCAATCGATAGCGGCAAATTTGGTCTATCGAACTGTGCAATTTCTGCAAGCGTCTCAAATCGACTATCACGATTTTTTTGCTCAGATTACGCAACAGTTCGATCGCAGTTGGAGCGAGGATGCAGGCAATATTTTCTCTCAACGTGAGACTTCTAACACGGAGTTAGCAACCCTATTTGAAAACTGGCGACAGAGTTATTGCCAGGCTTTAAATACCTTGAGCCATCCTGAGCTTGAAGCAGTTCCGGCGCGGTTGAAAGCTTACAATCCTGACTTTGGTTTAGTTCGATCGGAGATTGAGGCAGTTTGGAATCCGATTGCAGATGACGACAACTGGCAACCGTTTTATGATTTACTCACTCGAATTCGCCATTGAAAGTCTATGCTGCAAACACCAGTTCTTTTAACGTCCCGCTTAATTGTTCGGATGCTTCAGCAGAATGACACAACTGCGATCGTCAATTACTATACTGAGAATCGAGATTTTCTAGAGCCATTTGAACCCTTTCGTCCTAAAAATTTCTACACGCGTGATTTTTGGGCACAGCAGATCGAAAAAAGCCTGATCGAATTTGGCTATGATCGATCGCTCAGGCTCTTTCTGTTTAAGAAAGATGATCCTAAAAAAGTTATTGGTGCTGTCAATTTCACGAACATTACTCAAGGCATTAGCTATTCGTGTAGTTTGGGCTATAGCCTCGCTGAGAATGAACAACGCAATGGCTATATGAGTGAGGCATTAGAAACAGCGATTCGCTATGTTTTTAATGACTTGAATATGCACCGAATTACTGCCAACTATATGCCCCACAATCGCCGCAGTGCAGGCGTTTTAAGACGATTAGGTTTTACGATCGAAGGATATTCCAGAGATTACCTGCTAATCAATGGCAAATGGGAAGATCATATTCGCACAAGCTTAATTAATCCAAATTGGAGAGTGGGATGAGTGACACTATTGCGGCGATCGCGACTGCAATTGTTCCAGAACAAGGCAGTGTTGGCATTGTCAGATTGTCTGGATCGGAATCAGTTGCGATCGCAAAAAATCTCTTCCACGCGCCGGGTCAGCAAACTTGGGAAAGCCATCGAATTTTATATGGATTTATTCGTCATCCTGAAACCGATCATCTGATTGATGAAGCGTTACTTTTACTGATGCTTGCTCCGCGATCGTACACGCGCGAAGATGTGATCGAATTGCACTGTCACGGTGGAATTATGGCAGTCCAGCAAGTTCTGCAACTCTGCATCGAGCAAGGCGCGAGACTGGCGCAACCTGGAGAATTTACACTCAGAGCGTTTTTGAATGGACGAATTGATCTGACTCAAGCGGAAAGTATTTCAGACCTAGTCGGAGCGCGATCGCCGCAAGCCGCGCAAACAGCACTCGCTGGATTACAAGGTAAACTCGCGCATCCCATTCGCCACTTGCGTGCTACTTGTCTCGATATTTTGGCAGAAGTCGAAGCGCGGATCGATTTTGAGGATGATTTGCCACCCTTGGATGAAGATCTGATTCGATCGCAGTTTGATCAAGTCTTAGCTGATGTCACTCGTATCTTAGACACTGCTGATCGCGGAGAACTGCTGAGAACGGGGCTGAAAGTTGCGATCGTCGGTCGTCCGAATGTTGGAAAATCGAGCTTACTCAATGCCTGGAGTCGCTGCGATCGCGCCATTGTCACGGATCTTCCTGGCACAACGCGCGATGTGGTCGAATCTCAATTGGTTGTGGGTGGAATTCCGATTCAAGTTTTAGATACGGCAGGGATTCGTGAGACTGAGGATCAAGTCGAAAAAATTGGCGTTGAGCGATCGCGTTTAGCCGCTGAATCTGCGGATTTGGTTCTGTTCACGATCGATGCTCAAGCCGGATTTACCGAACTCGATCGCGAAATTTACGATCGAGTCCGCGATCGACCTTTGATTCTTGTCATTAACAAAATCGATCTAGCTGAACCGACTTCAGCCCTACCTTCAGCCCTACAAATTGTGAAAACGGCTGCGGCTCAAAACCAAGGCATTGACGCACTCGAAACTGCGATTTTAGACACCGTTCAATCGGGACAAATTCAAGCCGCAAATATGGATTTGGCGATTAATCAACGTCAAGCAGCAGCACTGACTCGCGCAAAACTGGCATTGCAACAGGTGCAAGTGACGATCTCGAATCAGTTGCCCTTAGATTTTTGGACGATCGATTTACGCAGCGCCATTCAAGCCTTGGGCGAAATTTTAGGTGAGGATGTTACAGAATCAGTGCTCGATCGGATCTTTAGTCGATTCTGCATTGGTAAATGAGTTGAACTGGCTGCGTTTTGGTTGCGTTGCGAAGTGGGGAGTGGGGAGTGGGGAGAACCTAGACTCAGATTGCTCCCTATCCCTTTATCCCCCTATCAGATTGATTGTTGCCGGGTTACTGATAACTCGGAGCCATACCAATCGTTCCGGCATACACCGCACGATCGCCCAATTCATCCTCAATCCTCAGCAAGCGATTGTATTTCGCTACCCGCTCACTGCGACAGAGCGATCCGGTTTTAATTTGTCCTGCGCGGGTCGCGACTGCCAAATCTGCGATCGTCGTATCTTCCGTCTCACCGGAGCGATGGCTGATGATCGAGCGGAATCCATTTCTTGCGCCTAAATCGATCGCTTGCAAGGTCTCGGTCAACGATCCGATCTGATTCAATTTAATCAGAATTGAGTTGCCAGCTTTCTGCTCAATGCCTTTTTGCAAGCGCGTGATATTCGTCACGAACAAATCATCACCTACAAGCTGACACTTGCTGCCGATCTTCTCCGTCAGCAATTGCCAATGCTGCCAATCATCTTCGTGTAAACCATCTTCGATCGACACGATCGGATAGCTGCTGACCAATTGCGCTAAATAATCCACCATTTCCGTTGGTGCATGAGCCGTTCCATCGTAGGTGTATTGCCCATTTTTATAGAACTCACTCGCCGCCACATCCAGCGCCAGCGCCACTTGTTCACCCGGCTTATATCCCGCTTTCTCGATCGCCAGAATTAATAAATCAAGCGCCGCCTGATTCGACTCTAAATTCGGCGCAAATCCGCCTTCATCGCCTACGCCTGTCAGCAAACCTTTATCATGCAACACCTTGCTGAGTGAAGCAAAAACCTCTGCACCCCATCTCAGCGCTTCTCGGAACGTTCCCGCTCCCACTGGCACAATCATGAACTCCTGAAAATCCACATTGTTGTCTGCATGTGCGCCGCCATTAATCACATTCATCAATGGCACAGGCAAAACATTCGACAGCGGACCGCCCAAATACCGATAAAGCGGCAATCCCAAGGAATCTGCGCCAGCCTTCGCCGTTGCCAACGATACGCCTAAGATCGCATTCGCGCCCAAACTTGCCTTATTCGCAGAACCATCGATCGCGATCATCGTACGATCGATCAATTCCTGATTAATCGCATCCAGTCCAATCAATTTTGGAGCCAGCGTTTTTTCAACATTTTCAACGGCTTTCAGCACACCTTTTCCACCGTAGCGACTCTTATCATCGTCACGGAGTTCATGCGCTTCAAAACTTCCCGTCGATGCACCGCTTGGAACTTGTGCAATTCCATAGGCACCATTGGCAAGGGTAACTTCAGCTTCGATCGTCGGGCGACCGCGAGAATCAAGAATCTCACGAGCGCGGATGGATTCAATTGCAGTGTCTCGTGCATCAATCATTGGGATCAACCTTTATAAAGAGGGAGCAGAAAATAGGCAAATCGATTTTTGCCTTTGCTTAGAATACAGGCTATGGCGATAGGCTTGATAGTCTTGAATGTTTAAGTCTATGGCTTACGTAAAAGTCGGGAGAACAGGCACAGTCCAAAGTCCCGTCTCACCCGTTGCGATCGCGTCATCCAATCGTCAAATTTTCCTGACTGCGCCAGAGGATTTTCATCCTGATTCTCTATTGTGTTTGCAGATCTAAAGAGCTGGATTGCGTAGCGTAGAATCAGATAACGCTCGGAGATCTTCAATCTTATTTTCCTATGCAAACGTCTCGTGAATCGCTCCGCAAGTTTCCCCAACCGCTCGATCGAGTCGCGATCGCACTGATGCTCGCCACTGCCTTTTTGATCGGAATTCTGCTGCTGAGCGGCGATCGCAGTGCACCCAGAGTACGTGATTTTAATTGGCAAGGAAAACAAATTGGGGCAGACGATCGCGCCTTCCTGCTCACCTTTAGTCGCCCGATGGATCATGCCAGCGTTGAGAAAAATCTCCGCATCCAGCCCGAATTAAAAGGCAAAGTCAGTTGGGCAGGACGACGCATGGCGTACACTTTCGATCAGCCTGCTCCTTACGGAGCCGAATTCACAATTTCACTCGAAAGTGCCCGCGATCGCTTTAGTAAAGAAGGCTCAAGCAACGGCATTCTCCAACCCTTTCGCGAGACCTTTAAGAGCCGTGATCGCAGTTTTGCGTTTATCGGCGCAGAAGGCAATGAAACTGGGCGGCTGATTCTCTACAACATGACTCAGCAAGATAAAAAAGTCCTCACGCCGGAAAACCTGACTGTGATGGATTTCAAAGCGTATCCCGGCAATGACAAAATTCTATTTAGCGCGATCGAACGCACGAATCCACCGCAATCTCTTGCCGAACAGAAACTCTACACCGTGACAACGGGGATTCACATCAATGATCCGGTGCAGTTAGGCAGTGCCTCAACCTCCACCGCATCCGCTTCTCCCACTCAAGTCGGACAAATCACCGAGGTTCTAGACAATCGAGACTATCAAAACCTGAAATTCGATCTTTCGCGAGATGGCAGCGTGATTGTCATTCAGCGCTTGAGCCGTCGTGATCCCAATGATGCAGGCGCGTGGATTTTGCGAGAAGGGCAACCTGCACAACCGATCGATAATCGCCAAACTGGAGGCGACTTTCTGATCACACCCGATGGAGGATCGCTCGCGGTTGCTCAAGGACAAGGATTGGCAATTTTGCCCCTCAAACCCCAATCTGAACAATCTCAAGCTAATCCGCTCGATTTTCTTCCCAAATTTGGAACCGTGCTCAGCTTTTCGCAGGACGGAAGCGCTGCTGCCATGGTGAAATTCAACACCGACTACACGCGATCGATGTTCCTCGTTTCCCAAGGGGTGCAAAAAGAAATTCTCAAAATTCCGGGATCGATTATCAGTGCCGAATTTGATGCGAACAATCAATTTTTGTACTGTTTGCTGACCAATCTTCTTCCAGGCACAACCTTTCAAGAACAACCGTTCTTAGCCGCGATCGACTTGAAAGCAGCGCGAGAAGGCAAACCGATGGAACAGACCTTACGCCCGCTGGTCTTACTGCCGAATCAGCGCGAAACTACAGTTGATTTAGCACCTGACGGCAAAGCCTTAATTTTTGATCAAACTCAAGCAGACGATCGTGCCAAAGCTGAAGGCGGACAAGCAGTCGCCAACAGTAGACTCTGGCTCCTGCCGCTCAAAGACGATCTAACGGCTAAAACGCAGCCAGAAGAATTACCATTTGCTGGACTGCACCCGCGATGGTTGCCGTAGTTTGAGCTAAGTTAGTAAAGCAGATATTTCTCAATAAGCGCCCTTACATGAACATTCTGAGCAATCTTCTTCCGCAACCCTCGAAAAAACAGCGTCGGGGCATCGAACTCAAATCTCCTGAAGAAATCGCAATCATGCGCCAATCTGGGCGCATCGTTGCCACCGTGCTGAAAGAGATCTCAGAAATGGTTCAGCCAGGAATGACCACTTGGGATTTAGATGCTCATGCAGAAAAACGCATCCGCGAAATGGGGGCGACTCCAAGCTTTAAGGGATATCACGGGTTCCCGGCTTCGATTTGTTCCAGCATCAATCACGAAGTCGTTCACGGCATTCCCAATAAAAAGAAAGTGATTCACAAGGGAGATGTGCTGAAAGTCGATACAGGCGCATTCTTTGAAGGATTTCACGGCGATTCTTGCATTACGATCGCCGTTGGCGACGTTCCCCCAGATGCCGCTAAATTAATCCATGTGGCTGAGCAGGCGTTATACAAAGGCATTGAAAAAGTGCGCGCCGGGGCATTTTTGCTCGAACTCGCGGGCGCAATCCAGGATTATGTGGAAGAAAATGGCTTCAAAATCGTGGAAGACTTCACGGGACACGGCGTTGGGCGGAATCTGCACGAAGAACCGTCGGTGTTCAATTTCAGAACCTATCAAATGCCGAATGTGAAGCTGAGAGCAGGCATGACATTAGCGATCGAGCCAATTGTCAACGCAGGCTCCAAAAATACGAGAATTCTGCCCGATCGCTGGACAGCGGTGACGGTAGATCGTTCTCTGTCTGCACAATTCGAGCATACGGTTTTAGTCACAGAAACCGGATACGAAATCTTAACCGATCGCAATTTGGTCTAATCTCATGCGCGTTATTGGGCTAATGAGTGGTACGTCCGTCGATGGAATTGATGCGGCACTTGTTGATATTTCTGGCTCGACCGAGGATCTGCAAGCGACGTTAATCGCAGGCGCAACCTATCCCTATCCAGCAGACCTGCGCGATCGCATTCTCGCAGTCTGCGGAGGTGCGCCGTTGTCGCTGGCGGAACTTGCAGAACTCGACGACGCGATCGCGACCCAATTTGCCCAAGCCGCGCTGAAAATTCAAGCTAATCAAGCTCCGGCTGTGCTGATTGGCTCACATGGTCAAACGGTCTTTCATCGTCCGCCAAATGCTCAACTCGGATACAGTTTGCAGATCGGCAGAGGGGAGGTGATCGCCCATCAGACCAAAATTGCGACGGTGAGTAACTTTCGGGCGGCAGATATCGCGATCGGGGGTCAGGGCGCGCCGCTAGTTCCGCCGATTGATGCTGCATTGTTAAGACATCCAATCGAGCATCGCTGTGTGCAAAACATTGGCGGCATTGGCAATGTCACTTATCTGCCGCCGCTCAAAGCTGACCTGCCGATTCGAGGATGGGATACGGGGGCTGGCAATATGTTGATCGATTTAGCAGTTCAACGATTTTCCGAGCAAACGTATGATCGCGATGGAGCTTGGGCTGCCCGTGGCACTCCAAATCTAGAACTTGTCGATCGCTGGTTACAACAAGACTTTTTCCAACAACCGCCGCCCAAATCTACGGGGCGCGAACACTTTGGTGCAGCTTATCTCGATGCGTGTCTTGCAGACGCGTCTGGCTTAACTCAAGCCGACATCCTAGCAACCCTCACCGAATTTACCGCTGCCTCGATTGCCGAGAGCTATCAGAGATTTTTGCCGCAATTGCCCGATCGAGTACTCGTCTGCGGTGGAGGCAGTCGCAACACTTACTTAAAGCAGCGGCTGCAATTTTTACTGCCTGACAGCATCATTTGCACGACCGACGACCTGGGATTAAATGCCGACTTTAAAGAAGCGATCGCCTTCGCTGTGCTTGCCTATTGGCGATATCACGAGATCCCTGGTAATCTCCCGGAGGTCACAGGCGCACCAAAATCTGTTCTTCTAGGGGAAATTCACCACGTAGTATAGAAAGCGGCGTGATAGCATGTGGAGCCACCGATCTAAAACTTACCGTGAACCACACGTTTTTAATGCAACCCGGACGTTGGACGCTTCAAGGCAACTGGCTGGAGCGCGAAGAACTTCCGATCGCGGTCAAAGGCAGAATTCTCATCGCCTGGAGCCGCGATGATTGGTTCACAATGATTACGAAGCTCACCTTCCCCTATCACGATCGTGATGAAGTGACGTTGCAATATCGAGGACGCTTGAGTGCAGGCGATCGCCGTTATACATTCGTGCTTCAGCATAGCCAACTCGGACGGGTTGAAGGCGAAGGCTTGGTTGCACCGGAGTCGCTTGTGCAACGGCATTGGGTGTTAAGCGATCGCCAACAGCGCCGCAGTAGTTTTGAAACTCTGTATCGATTGAACGACGATCGCTATTATTTCTCAAGCACGACACTCACCGGACATCACCTGAACAGCACCATGGAAGCGACCTTAGAGCGGCAGGCAGAACAAAATACTTAAGTACAAGATTGTAGCTTCATAAAGTTATTACAAAATCGAAGCTGTCCATACTGAAAGCATCTTGTTCATCGATTCCCCTTCCCTGCATGGCTGACCCTAGAATTGGACAACTGCTCTCAAATCGCTACCAACTGATCCAACTGATCGGTCGTGGTGCGATGGGGCAAGTATACAAAGCAGAAGATGTCCTGCTCGGCGGGGTCATTGTTGCTGTGAAGTTTCTTTCACAGACGTTACTGACTCGCAAAATGCGCGATCGCTTCCGCAGCGAAGCTCGAACCTGTGCCTTGTTAAGTACAAAAAGTATGCACATTGTTCGAGTCATGGACTATGGCGTGGACGATCAAGAAGTGCCTTACTATGTGATGGAATATCTAGAAGGCAATAGTCTGAGTGATGTGATTGGGGTGCAGAATTTACCATTGCCGCGATTTTTAAGCCTAGCGCGCCAAATCTGCGCAGGGCTGCAATGCGCCCATCAAGGCATCACGATCGAGGGCACGACTTATCCGATTATCCATCGCGACATTAAGCCCAGTAATATTCTCGTCATTCAAGATCCAGGATTTGGGGAACTCGTTAAGATCTTAGATTTTGGCATCTCGAAGCTGTTGCAAAGTGATGCTAGCCAAACGAGTTCTTATATGGGCACGTTGGCATATTCCTCCCCGGAGCAAATG
This sequence comes from Leptolyngbya sp. GGD, assembly GCF_026735145.1. Taxonomy (NCBI): domain Bacteria; kingdom Bacillati; phylum Cyanobacteriota; class Cyanophyceae; order Leptolyngbyales; family Leptolyngbyaceae; genus Leptolyngbya; species Leptolyngbya sp. GGD. Next base: position 165,264 of record NZ_JAPQKE010000004.1, on the reverse strand, counting down.
GAAGGGCGCGAACTGGATGCGCGATCGGACATTTATAGTTTGGGTGTGCTGCTCTACGAGATGCTGACTGGGAAAATGCCGCTCAAAGCAGATACGCATTCTTTTGGCGGTTGGTATAAAACGCATCATTTTCAAGCTCCAGAGCCTTTTGAAGCGATCAGTCCTTCAGCGAAAGTGCCAAAGATATTGGAGTCTTTGGTGATGAGTTGTCTGGCAAAATTGCCACAAGACCGCCCTGACACGATCGAAGATATTCTCAAAGCGTTGGAGCCGTTAGAACAACGCTACAATGCGACTCGTCAAATTAGTCATCGCATCGGGGAAGCGCTGCTCCGGCGACCTGTTGTGACACCGCCGAGAGATCCGAACGGTCTTTCGCCAGATGAAGCCTGTCAGTTAACGACTTGGCCTAAAAATAAACCGATCGCGCAAATTGTCTTTCCCCATATTCTCGAAACCAAGCGTGAGACTTCTGCAACGCTTTGGGTGATGTTATCGCAGCAAGAAATTGAGAACATTCAAATTGGGAAGCTCTACAATCAGTTTTTCAAAACCTTCTTGTGTATTCAATCCCCGCATCCAGTCATCATGTGGGTCACTGCGCTATACAATCAACTCCAGCATAAAGATGGCAATCCTCGCTGGCTCAAGTGTTTTCTGGATTTGAAGACCGAGCAAGGGCAAAAACTGACGCGATTACTGATCGAGAAAGAAAGCTACTACATCTTATTTTTTGCGATCGAAGATCCTCATCACTGTGCTTACGTGATGCCGTTACAGACAACACCAATGCAGCGATCGCAGTTGCTCGAATGGATGCTCGCGAGTCAAACTTGGGCATCGGTTGGCAATGCTGCTACGAGTAAAGAGTTGCTCAAAACCGAATTTGAGAAAGCAAAGCCAAAAATCATTGCAGAGTTAGCCAACCGCGATTCGCAGATTAAAACGCTGCTGCCTTAAGGAGCAGGAAACAATAAGATTGGATGCATACTTTGACGCAGGAGTTCAGCCGCAAAGCTTGGGATTGCGCCAAATGCATGATCGCTCAAATTAGAAGACAAGGCGATCGCGCTAATATCGTTTTCTTGGGCTGCTTGTAGAATTTGAGTCAGCGCATTCCCTTTACGAAGTTCAATTTCAGCTTGTAGTCCTGCTGCTTGTAGTTGTGCTTTCGCAGGCTCTAAGGTTTCAGTCAAGATCTGCTGTTCTTCTGCGGCTGAAAGTTCATAGTGTCCACTTTCAAGGACGCGACAAATCATACAAGCAGGAGAAGCATTGGCGCGTTTGGCAATTTCAGCGATCGTATGTTTGGACGCATCGCTGTCATCGTATGGAACGAGCAATTCTCGAAACAGATGCTGACAGCGTAAGCTCAATTCTTCGGAAGTCATGGCTGAGATCAACTGCGGACGAATTGCCAGGATGGGAATGGGAGATCGCTGAGCTAATTCTACCGTGGTACTGCCAAATAGCTTTTCTGTGAGCAGATTGCGGCTTTGAGTCCCCATCAAAATGACATCTGATTGATGCTTTTTGACTGCGCGAAGCATCACCTCAATCGGTTTCCCGCTTTCGACTTCGACTTGAACGTCAATCCCGGTTAGATTGTGCTCCAGTGCAGGAGCAAGTTGAGCCTGTGCGCGTTCAATTTTTGCTGCATCCGGTTTTGGCATACCCGGATCTGCCGCAATAGGCACACTGTGCAGAAAGGTAATTTGTTGTATTCCGCCCTGTGCAAGCTGCGGTACGAACCGCACGAGGCGCTGAAGACCGTCTGTCAAATCTGTGCAAATGAGAATTCTGTGAAACATAGGGAGTGAACGATCGCGGTGTTGCTTTTACTGTGCAACATTGGACGCAATCCGACAAGGTTTCGGTGATTTCTGTTGTGTCTTGCCTGTTCCTACTGAGTGCGACATCTTTCCACTTCACAGAATGATGTGAATTCGTTTGAATTAGGATGGCTTGGAATGGTCTTGCAATTCTTGAGGGTGGAGCACTTTGAGAAGTCAAGATCGCATGTTGCAAACGATAATATGCAAAATCCCCTCAGATCTGTGTTCACAAGATTGAGGGGATTCTGTATCTTCAAAGCTCGCTAAATTAGGGGATTTAGCGAACTGAACCGAACGACTGCGATGAGCGGATATTGCTATCCGATCGTCGTCCTGTCCGGCTTAGTCAAGCGCGTTTTTAACGCCACTCACTGCCTTATCAACAGCCTGTTTGGTGTTATCGATCGCTTTCTGAGTCCGAGATGCATCCTCGTTTGCACGCTTCTCGATCCGAGCTGCATCTTTTCGAGCTTTCTTCGCAAAGAAGCCGCCATCGGTGGCATCAGAAACCTTCGATGCATTGCTTCTCGCTGCATCTTTGACGGTCTCACGTGCTCCACGCACAAAGTTTTTGGTATTTGCCGTATCTTCACTCACTTTCGAGTGAACGGTATTCTCTGCATTCATCGGAGCCGCGATCGAGAACGCAGGACTCGCAAAAATCATCGCCGCAGCCAAAGCAAAACTCATCAACGCTTTCACAACATAGTTTAGTTTCATAGGATACACTCCATATGTAATTTCATCTTGTTGTACCTGGTTTGCGCTGTGGCTCAAATCGCTCGACCGATAGAGCTTAGAATATCTCAGGATGTAATCATTGACTCAACCAAGCGATCGCTTGTCGAATCCAAGCTTCGGTATCTGCTGATTTCGACAAGGCTGTATTCTGCCCAACTGCTTGCAACGCCTGTGAAATTTCTTGATCGGTATAGCCGAGCGCGAGTAGCGTCATTTCTACATCTTCGAGAATATTCGCCGCAGGTCCTGCACCCGGAGTCACGACAATTCCCGATTGTTGTCGCCATTCGGATAGCTTCGTTTTTAGCTCCAACGCAATCCGCTCGGCTGTTTTCGCTCCCACTCCTGGCGTTCGAGAAAGCAAGCGCGTATTGCCCGACACGATCGCTTGCACCAAGTCCTGCAATCCCAGAGTATCGAGCAACGCAACAGCTAACTGGGGTCCAATCCCGCTGACGCTCACCAATTGCCGAAATAGATCCCGCTCTGCTGCTGAGCCAAACCCAAACAACGTCACCTGATCTTCTCGCACATTCAAATGCGTAAAAATCTGCGCCTCTTCACCTTGACCTGGTAGAGATTGAATCAATCGCGGTACAACTTGAATGTCATACCCGATTTGATTCACCTCTAACGTCAAGGTGACGCGATTAGTGTTGGTTTTTTGAATTGCAGCGATCGTACCTTTAAGATAGCCAATCATAGAATTTTTACTGAAAGCCGAAGTATTTTAGCCCTTCTAAGATGCCAGCAGCACAATGAGATTGAGCCAGATAATGATGCGGAATCGGATGATCTCGATGCCAAGCGAGCAGTTCTGCTTGAGCATTGCCGACAATGATGCCGCGTTCTTCTCCGACCGCAAATAAAGCAATATCATTCCCCGAATCGCCACACACGATCGTTGCTTCAGGTGCAAAATTTAAGGTCTGCCGCACAAAGGTCAAAGCCGATCCCTTATTCGCATGACGGGGCAATATGTCTAAGTCTCTGCCGCTACTGTAAATCAGTTGTACGTCTAAACCTTGCTGGGTGAGCAGCGTATCGAGTTGTGGTAAAAGCTCGATCGATGCTTCTTCCGTCAAGAAAAAGCTAACCTTAAATTCGCTCTGCTCGGTATCCGGTTGCAGGACAAGATCGGCGAAATGTGCTGTGGTTGCTCTGACCTGTTCAACATTCCACCCGATTTTGAGCTTTTCTGACCAAGTTGCATCCGGCTCTCCTGCTAAATCTGTATAGATCGCAGTACCAACGGCGGCAATCAGCAAATCGGGTTCAAACAGCGGCGCTTCGGCTGCTAACTCTCGGTACAGCGCTAGCGATCGCCCGGTCGAATACACAATTTTGCTGCCGTGCGATCGCGCTTCTAGCAACCACTCATTCAAGGCTTCGTGAGCGAAGTCATCGCCCACCAACGTATGATCCAAATCAGTCACAAATAAAAACGGCGACACATTTCACCTCATAACTGCCACTGTACGAGTTTAGATCTCAACTGCAAAAATATCTTGATTCCCAAGATTGAGCTTTGAAATCCGAATTTCTTGTAGCGAAACTGCTCCTTCTTTGCGACCGTCTCCTAGAATCATTAGGCTGGCTAGATTATTTTTATGGTCATTGATTTTGGGCGGGAAATTTGCGGGGTTCTGCCGTCTGCGGAAACACGAGAATGGTTGGTCACAAACGGAATTGGTGGATTTGCATCCGGCACGATCGCAGGGGTTCTCACCCGCCGCTATCACGGACTCCTGATTGCAGCACTCAAGCCTCCCCTCGATCGCACACTGCTGGTGACAAAGCTGGATGAGTCCGTTCGATACGGTGAAGATGTTTACCCGCTCAGCACAAATCGTTGGTCAGATGGAATTGTTGGCCCGCACGGATACCGACATCTTGAACGCTTTTTTCTCGAAGGAACGGTTCCGGTTTGGCGATACGCTTGCGGCGATGCCATCCTCGAAAAACGCATCTGGATGCAGCAAGGTGAAAACACAACCTACGTTCACTATCAATTACATCGTGCAACACAGCCGTTAACGCTGACGTTCAAGACATTTGTAAATTATCGGGATTATCACGGTAATACCAATGGAAATGGTTGGCAAATGGAAATAGATGAAATTGAGCATGGTTTGAAGCTCTCTGCCTATCCTGATGCAACGCCTTTCTTTTTAATCTGCCGAGGTGCGAGCGTCACAGCCTTTCATGATTGGTACTACGGATTTGATTTAGCCGTTGAGCGATCGCGAGGACTCAGCGATCGAGAAGATCATCTGCATGCTGCAACATTTCAAACCACGCTCTATCCTGGTCAGTCGCTTACCTTCATTACGAGTACAGAAGCGAATCCGAATCTTGATGGCGAAACTGCCCTACGCGCCCAGCATAATCATGAACAAAGACTGTTTGACTGCTGGCGACTCGATCGCGTCAAACAAGTCGAAACCTCTCCCATTTGGGTGCGCCAACTGGTACTTGCGGCAGATCAGTTCATTGTGAATCGTGCTCCGAATGGGAAAACCATCATTGCGGGATATCCCTGGTTTGGAGACTGGGGACGCGATACGATGATTAGTCTTTCGGGCTTAACGCTAGCAACCGGACGAGTAGAAATTGCCCGATCGATTCTCTACACGTTCGCGCAATATCTCGATCAAGGGATGCTTCCGAATCGTTTCCCTGATGCTGGAGAAATTCCTGAATACAATACTGTCGATGCAACGTTATGGTACTTCATCGCGATTTTTGATTACTACAATGCAACCGAAGATCATGATGTAATCGATAATTTATTTCCCATGCTGTCTGAAATTATCGATTGGCATTGTCGTGGGACTCGGTACAACATTCACTTAGATTCAGCCGATGGCTTGCTGTATGCCGGAGAAGCTGGAACTCAATTGACCTGGATGGATGCCAAAGTTGGAGATTGGGTGGTTACGCCTCGGATTGGTAAACCGATCGAGGTCAATGCTCTTTGGTACAATGCGCTGCGAATTATGGCAAAATTCGCTCGGCAACTCGGGAAACCTTACCGAGAATATGACGCGATGGCAGAACGAGTGCTTGCCCGCTTTGAACGCTTTTGGAATGCAGAGGCAGGCTACTGCTACGATGTTCTCGATTCACCTGAGGGCAACGATGCCTCACTGCGCCCGAATCAGATTTTTACGGTTTCTCTGCCGGAAAGTCCATTGAATGTGAATCAGCAGAAAGGCGTGGTCGATGCTTGTTCGCGATCGCTGCTCACATCTTACGGATTACGATCGCTTGATCCACGCGATGCGAACTATCGAGGACGGTACAGCGGCGACTCAGTTCAACGAGATGGAGCTTACCATCAGGGCACAGTCTGGGGCTGGTTGATTGGATCGTTTGCGATCGCGCATCATCGAGTGTATGGTGATCCGGTCAAAGCCCGAGAATTTCTCGAACCGATGGCAAACCATCTGCGTAATCAAGGCTTAGGCAGCCTCAGCGAAATTTTCGATGGAGACGCACCGATGATGCCACAGGGGTGTTTCGCTCAAGCCTGGACGGTTGCAGAAGTCTTACGAGCTTGGATTACTTTAGCCAAGAGCTAAATCATCGATCGACAGAATGCATGAGCGAGGCTGTAATTCAGGCTCTCAATTCTCACAATTAAAGTTGGATTAGATTTGTTGGTACCGTTTCTAACTCTTGGCAGATTAGCATCAATGCCAGAAGACAGAGGGCGATCGTAGATTGAATTTCTACAGTAATAGCGTATCTATCATTACAAAAAATTCACATCTAACGACCTTCGAGGAGAAAAATGAATCTTTTACAACGCACCTTGGCAACCCTCAGTGCAACAGGTACAGCCGCATTGATGGCACTCCCTGTTTTCGCACAATCTGCTCCTACTGCTGCGGAGTGCTCAGCTTATATTAATGGTGGAGTTGGAGGTCCAGTGGATACTCAATCTTCTTCCAATTATTCCAATCAAACCTCGTCTTCTGGCGCTTCTAATCAGACCTCTCCTTCGAGCTACGATACGGCATCAAGCGGCATTCAAGGAAATACCTCAGTTCCACTCGGAAATGGTGCAGTTCCCCCTTCGCCTTCGAGTGTGAATCAATCTCCAAGTTCGACGAACATGGAGCAGTCGATGAATGCAGAAACGATTAGTTCGACTCAATATAATACAGTTCTGCAAGCCGCAGGCTCGCCTCAGCACCGTCAGTTTGATGCAAATAACCGCAGTGCTGCGATCGCATTCCGCAACAATGGTCCTGCTGGAACTTCAGGGCACGAAGCTATGATGAATCTCGAAGCTTACCGAGAAGGTCAGAACTTGATCGCATCGCGGAATTTGAATGAAACTGCGATTCGCACCTCGTCTAACCCGATTCCGGTTGCTTGTCTGCCTCGCTAGTAGCGGATTCGTGGATCAATATAAGCATTGATAATGTCGATCGCAATACTCGCGATCGACACAATTGCCGCAAAGAAAACGACAATGCCTTGCACCGTGGGATAGTCTCTTTGATTAATGGCTCGGTACAAGCGATTTGCAAGTCCCGGCCAAGAGAATGTCACTTCGGTGAGAATTGCTCCTCCTAACAACGCAGCCAGCGTCAGCCCCAGAATTGTAATCACTGGAATCATTGCATTTTTCAACGCGTGATTGATCAGGATTTTCGATTCTGGGATTCCTCTTGCGCGTGCCGCTTCGACATATTCGGCTTGCAAAGTCTGCCTAAGATTGACGCGCACAATTCGCTCAAAAATCCCACTAATCAGCACCCCTAAGGTGATCGAAGGTAAGGCGAGATAGTAAATCGCGATCGCAAATTGCTCGAAATTTCCACTCAGCAAACTATCAATCGTATATAAACCCGTGACATTCGTCGGCGGGCTGATCGTCACTGGGAATCGAGTCCCCAATGGAAACCATCCCAAACCGACTGAAAAAATTAGCTGCAAGACCATTCCAAACCAAAACATCGGAATGGAGTACGTAATAATGCCAAACAGCCGACCCGTCGCATCGAGTGAACTATTCGGACGTGAGGCAGAGATCGCGCCGACGGTTATGCCGACAACGAGCGCGATCGCTAAACCGACGATTGTTAGTTCAACCGTTGCCGGAAAGAACTTGCCAATAATTTCCCAAACTGATTGTCCTTGAGTCGTCAAAGACTTACCCAAATCGAAGCGCAAGAGCGCTCCAATATAATCAAAGTATTGAAATAGCAAAGATTTGTTCAATCCAAGCTGCGCCCGCAACTCGTCTTTTGCGGCTTGCGATGCCCGAGTGCCTAGCATGGCATCAACTGTATCCCCAGGCGTGGCTCTCAGCAGCAGAAATACGATCGTCGTAATCAGCCAGAGCATCAGCGGAGCCATCAATAGACGAGATAAAACGTAGTAGCGTAACGCACTCGATCGAGACATAGCTTTCTATGATTTTTCAACAACCTGGCTGCCATGACCTCGCGGATCGCTTGGCTTGGTTCCAACGGGCGATGAGAACGCCGAAGTTTGTCCAATACTCTGAGCGTGAGGTAAATCTGAACCAGAAGATAACGCTACCAGATTTTCTTCAATAATGGTGCGTGGTTGTTCCCCAATTGCTTGCGCGATCGCGGTTCCTTTGTCATTCAGATAAACGAAATGCGGAATACCATCGACGCGATACGACAAAATCTCTGGCAACCATTTCTCGTTATCCACATTCAGCATGACGAAATTAATGCGATCGCCGTAGCTATCTTTTAACGATTTGAGTTCGGGAGCCATTGCCTGACAGCTTGTACACCAATTGGCGTAAAACTCCATCAGCGTTGGGTTGCCATTGGTGAGTGCCACTTCCAGCGGAACTGCCTCGGCAGACATCGCATTCAGCGAAACGCCTGTAGTTTGAGTTTTCAGCCCAAGTGCGACGGCAACCGAAAGAGTGATTGCAACGATGGCAATAAGAAAGTTTCGGATACGATTTGGGGTTGAGGATTCCATGATTTCTGATATCAGCAATTTTCTATAGTTTACCGACCCTTTAAGACAGCATCGACGAATTCGCAAAATCCATTGCCTTCTTCTGCGATCGTTACATAAGTCGGCAAATGCTGAAGTTGATTCTGATAACGCTTCAGATTCGCAACTCCAATCGAGATGGGAAACTGGCTTGCATCAAATAAACTTTCGTCGTTGGGACTGTCGCCGATCGTGGCAATCTGTTCGCGATCGTAGTGGGTAAAGTCATGCTCTAAAATTCGGCTCAATCCCAATGCTTTGCTTTGTGCTACCAGTTTCAGGTGACATTGAATCGTGCTGTATGTGAAGCCCCAACCTTTGGTTTGGCACAGGAGATTGATGCGTTCGAGTTCTTCTAACGTCAAATCTGCCACATCAAATGTCCAATCTGTTCGCCGAAAGGCATTATCACTCGATTCTTGCAGATTAGGAAAATGAGTCTGCAACTCGGCAAACATCTCTGCTAATTTCTGACGATGCAAATTCACATCGAGAATTGGGACAAGGAATTCTTGAGTTTCACCGCGATAAAACAAGCCGCCATTCTCTGCGATCGCACCCCAGATCGGCAAATAATTCGCTAAGCTGCTCACCCAACCTGCCGATCGCCCCGTCACCACAAGGATTTGAATTCCAGCGTGATGGCATCGATCAAAGGCTGCTAACAGTTTCGTGCTGAATTTTTCCTGAATGGTCAGCGTTCCATCCATATCTGTTGCAATTAATCGAATTCGGTGTAAATTTTCAGCACAATCGAGTGGTGTCATTTCAAAAAAATCCTGACTTGATTTGTGTACAAATTATCAAGTTCCCAGTGACATCGGGGCATTCTGGAATCGACCACCTCTTCCTGTAAAAACGTCTTATGTCGATGGTGTCCCCCCTTTTGGCTCAGACTGCTGCAAAGCCTGTCAAAACTCAATCTGCATCGAGTCAGCCTGCTCGTCCGAATTCTCCTGCTGGCGGTAATGTTTGGATGATGACCTCCGGCGGGCTGTTTTTACTGCTGATCGTTTTAGGGGTTTTCTCGACACTGCAGGCGAATAAGCTGAAGAAACAGGTGAAGTTTGAGATCGTTAAAAATCGCGAAATTCAGAAAAAGCTGAAATATGCGGTGGAAATGATGGGGAAAATGGAGCGCAACCCCGATCTGATTCACTCGCGTGAATTTAACCTCGACTATCTGCGGATGAGAATGGCAGAAGAGGTCTTCCATTTCGCGATCGTCAATCAAATCAAAATCAGAGTCAAAGACAAAATTACATTGGCACTCCGCCCGACTCAAGCAAATCAGGGAGAAATTGGAATTGCGAGCACAGGTCGCCAAGTCGATGAGATCTTTGATGTCTTGTACAAATCTGGCGAATCGGCTCAATCGACTCGCGTCCTGTTTCGGATTCAAATCAAAATTCTCAAACTTCCAACTCAGCCGACTTCTGTGACGATCAATCAAATCATTGATTGCTTTGAAACCTTCCTCAGCCCCACGCATGAAAATGATACGTGGCAACCTGCGATTCAAGGCAGAATCGCGAACATGCGCTGGGATCAAAATGCAAAACCCACGCCGCTCCTAGTTTTAGAACAGACTCAAGAAGGCTCGAACGTCACCTTCAGAACAAATCGCATCGCGAGTAAAAACTAGGCTTCTAAAGTAGTTTGAATTTTCAGGATTCCAGAGCTTCCGTCTTTACTATTCTTATCCTCGATCGCTTGCTGCTGTCGTTCTGAGCTAGCGCGCGCTAATAGCGAATATTTTCCAGCCTGAGTTGGTTTCCACAGATAGCGCCACAATGTCCATTCATGCGGCGATTCTGGACGATTCTGCTCGGCAGCTTGCCAGGTTACACCGTCATCTGTACTGATTTGAATTGACGTGATCGCAGTCGATCGATCCAAAGCAACGCCTGCTAGTAAAACGCCTTTTTCCCAGTTATCGCGGGTGAGTTTGACTTGATGCTGCTTGTTCCAGACTCTAGAATCGTGAACTTGCCGCATCAACGAATGAGTTGGGATTTCGGCAGTATTCGACCAGCCTTGATTCTCCCAAAATCCGGTCTTCGTTTTGGCGATCGCATCAATTCCGACGATCCATTTCGGTTGCTTCTGCCCAAAATGTCCCGGAATGATAATCCGAACCGGATAGCCATGTGCTGCCGTTAAAGGTGTGCCATTCATTTGATGCACTAATCGCACTTCAGAACGCATTAATTCTGCAACAGGTAAAGTCGTTTCATACCAATCTGCGCCTTTCATCGCAAACTCGATCGCGCTTTTTTTCACACCTGCTTTCTGCAAAAACGGCAGCAATGGCGTACCTGTCCATTTCGCATTCCCGATTAAATTCCCACCTGCTGGATTGCCGATACATTCCATCGTTAGATAAAACTCTTCTTGCGGCGCATTGAGAATATCTTGAAAGTTCAAAGTCACAGGTGCATTGACTTCACCCCCAATCTTCAACTGCCATTTCTCAACATTCACCTGAGAAGGCAGTGCATAAGATTGCACATAAAATTCGCCAAGCGGCGTGATCAAATGATCGGGCAGGGCTTCAGCCGGATCCAGCGAAAAGAGTAAATCCATCGATTTAGCTTGACAGCCACCCAAAACACTTGCAGCAATCAGCCCGCCCGAAGTTTGACTTAATAATTTCAGAAGTTCTCGACGATTCACAACAAGCTCACAAGGTAAAATCTCAGACTTATTATCGCTAACTCATTGCAGCAAGTGTCGATCGTGCTGTTTCACAATCTGCTTGAATCTGCGCCTTCAACTCTTCTAGTGACGCAAACTTTTGCTCAGGACGAATAAACTCCTCAAGCTCCACAATCAGCGTCTTTCCATACAAATCACCCGACCAATCGAGCAAATGCACCTCGATCGTTTGACTGAGACCATTCACTGTCGGACGATTGCCAATGTTCATCACACCCAGAATCGAAGTCTCTCCAGCCCCTGACACTCTCACCGCATACACGCCCCGGCAAGGTACAAGCTTATCTCCTAAAAGCTGCAAATTCGCAGTTGGAAACCCGATCGTTCGACCCAGTTGTTGACCCGTTACGACCTGCCCAATCAGTCGATAAGGTCTGCCGAGCATTCGATTCGCAGTCTGCAAATCTCCAGACAACAGCGCTTCTCGAATTGCTGAACTACTAATCCGCTTGCCTTGAAAGAGTAACAACGGCACGATCGTTACCCCAATCCCAAACGTTGCCGCGATCGCTTTCAGATCGTCCGCCGTTCCCGTGCGTCGATGTCCAAAACAAAAATCAGCCCCCACACTCACCTGTCGAGCCTGAAGCTGATTGACCAAAATTTCTTCGACAAATTGCTGCGGCGTTAGCTTTGCCAGTTCACGGTTAAACGGCAGCAACACCAATTGTTGAACCCCGATCGCTTCTAGGTGCAACACTTTCTCTTCTTGAGGCGTGAGCAGCGATCGAGGTTCTCCAGTAAAAAATTCTTTCGGATGTGGACTAAAAGTTACAACCGTAGTCCGGGCAATCCCGTCATTTTCCAGCACAGGTGCAATGACTTGTCGATGCCCCAAATGGATACCGTCAAAGTTTCCCAGGGCAACGGCAGTCGGAGTTAAAGCAGTAGTCGGCGATGAAGTTATCCACACGCTTCACATTTTTACACACTTCGATCCGCAAAAGTTGGAAGACAGTCTTAAAAATAGACAAATCTACCCCTGCACGATCTACCACTGTGCGAGTCGAGTCGCAGGTTCAGGGAAAAGCGCCTGGAATCCCGCTTGGCGATCGCTGGCAGGCTCCGGAGCAATATCCCAAAGGCTCTCGTAATAGAAGTAGGCAACGCCTAACCCTCGTTCCTGAGCCGCTCGCGTTTGCTCTTGAATTTGGCGAATCGAAACGGGATTTGTTCTTTGCCCTGTGAAGACCCCAACCCCGGTTGAGATTCGTTTTTGGGCTTCTTGAATTTCAGGACGTGAAATCTTTTCAATGAAGCTTTGCAAATTCGGACGGTACACTTGCACAATCAATTCATCTGCAATCCCTTGCCGAACCCAAGCGAGCCAGTCCTGCAAATGGAATTTGTAGGCAAAGTCATAATAGTTAGGTGAAATTGAGAAAATTGCATTGGGTTTGCGGTCTCTCACGGCTTTCTTCAATTGCGCCATGAATGCCGTAATTTTGTTGGCTCGCCAACGCATCCAAGCTTGATCCGCTGGATTATTGGGAACGTCTTTTTTTGTCTCTCTCTTATAGAGCGCTCGGGTGTAAGCATCATAGCCAAACTCACGCGGCAGGCTCATATTGTCATCAAACTGAATCCCATCCACGTTGTACTGAGTCACCACTTCTAAGACTAAATCGGTGATGAACTGCTGCACCTGAGGATGAAAGGGATTGAGCCAAGCCACTTCGCCTGCTCCACTGATGGAAGTCTGGTCGCCATTGCGCTGCTGAGTCAGCCAGTCTGGATGATTCAGTGCGAGTTCTGACGTGAACGGAATCATGAATCCGAACTCAAACCAGGGAACGACGAGCAAGCCTCGACGACGGGCGCGATCGACAACATCCGCGAGAATGTCATGTCCATCTGAACCACGATACACAAAAGGCTGGATGCCCTGACGTTGGGCAACTGCACTGGGATACGTCACATAGCCAGAATTCCACACCACCGGATAAATCGTATTGAAATTCAAGCGTCCTAATTGATCCACTGCGTTCTGCACTTTCGTGCGATCTTTCATGACATCGAGATCGTTGAACGTCAGCCATACACCTCGAATCTCGGTGCGAGGAATTTGTGGAACGACGGGTGAAGGTTGAACAGTCGGGGTCGGAGTCGGTTGTGAAGGAAACAGGAGAGGACGTTGCATCTGAGCGATTGCAGGAGTACTCGCCCAAACAACAGTGATAAAAGATGCCAAAAAGAGCGGCATCAGAATCGTTTTTCTCCAGTGACGGAACCAGGATCGAAGCTTAATCATGAGCAACTCAATCAACATCAAAACAGGCAAAATGCACTAGCTCTACAGTTTACAAGCATGGAGGAAGGGCATCGGGATCTGATTTCGTGCAATATCAAAACTTTGTAAACTCAAAACTTTGTAAAATTTCAGATCCCAACCTGACGTGACGCATTTTCTCTCTGGAAGTGCCCGATCGCTTGCCAAGAGGAATGAACAATTCTATGGTGACTGGATATCAGAATTCGCCCTGATGGGATTCAGGGTTCTGGGAAAATCTAACTTGGGGCGACTGAGAAATGTGCTAATACGGATACGAAGTACTGAACTTTTATTTACCATACTAAGTCAAAGAAATTATTGATGATTGGAGTGTTTTTGCATGAAGCGTGTGCTCAAAATTGGCTTACTCTTTGGGTTTACACTTCTTGCTAGTTCGCCCTGTGTTTTGCCTGCGGTTTCGTCTCCGAAAGTAGATAAGCTGCCTTCGGTGGACTGGTGGCGTTCTAAGGTCAGTTCTCAAATTACTGCAAGTACGGGAAAGCGTTATACAGGTTGCGTTTTCGGGGATTCAATTTCTTCTGGATTGGGCAATTCGCTGGGTCAATCAAACTATAACTTTGCGATGGGCGGCATGAGTACTGTGTCGCTTCTCGAACAGTTGAAGCAGCTTAAAGCAGGCAATATTCAGTGCCAAAACGTGATCGTTGCGATCGGCACAAATGACGCGATGTATTCAATTAACAATGTCGATTTCAAAAATAATTTGCGCCAGATTGTGACGTTAACTCGTGGATTAGGAGCATCGGAAATCACCTTGTTGCCTGCATTTTACTCGACGGTTGAAGCGAGTAAAAATCCAAATGTGGCAGGTACACTCGAACGTGTCGATGAAATTAACACTTTGATTCGTCAAGTCGGAACAGAGCAAGATGTCACGGTGCGAATAGACGTGATTCAACCCTTATTTCGCGATCGAGCGCTGCGGGGAGATCTCACCTTAGATGGCGTACATTTAAATAATTCTGGCAAGCGCATTTATCGTCAAGCTTTGCTCGACCTTTTGAATTCGGCTGTGAGTTCGCGCTAACTACCTCGATAGGTGCTGTACGACCACGGGGAAGCTAGCAGTGGAACGTGATAATGGGCAGTCGCATCTGCGATTCCGAAACGGATGGGAACGCGATCGAGAAATGCAGGCTCTACAGGATGAGCGGATTTCGAGGCGAAGTATTCGCCGATCGCGAAAACTAGCTCATAGATGCCAACGTTGATCTCTGATTCATTCAACATTGGGCTATCAGTCCGTCCATCTGAATTTGTCAAAACTGTTTTAATCAAGGTTTTCTGATCCGTTTGCGAATCAATTTGCCAGAGTTCAATCTTGAGATCTGCGGCAGGACAGCCGTGAGCGGTATCTAGAACGTGAGTAGTCAGTTTTCCCATGAGTTTGATGTGGATGGATTCGCGTCGGGGTTCACGGTTTTAGTCCCTCAAATTCCTAAATTTGGGGACTTTAAAATGATGACTGCCGAAGTGTACAAAATCTAGCAGGTTTTCAAGATTTCGAGGAGACGATCGCTAATTCGATCCGCTGCACCCGGTTCTCCCATACGTCGATGCCCATTGTCGGCGATCATTTGAATGCGATCGGGATTTTCTAACAGCGATCGCACTGCATTCCCCATTTGTGAGGGTTGCTCAACCAAGGTAACGGAGGCACCTAGCAATCGAGTTTGCGCTTCAGCAAAAGCGGGCGTAAATTGTGGACCTTCTCCCGGCATGATGAATGCAGGCTTTCCAAGTCCAATAAATTGTTCAGTCGCCGTTCCCGCCATCGCGATCGCAAGTTCACTGCGCTGAATACATTCTGCAAATCGCCCTGGCATTAACTGGAGTGTGGCTTGTTTCTCGCCGTATCCATTAACGTAAATATTTGATTCTGTAGAAATCCAGCGATAACTTAGCAATAAATGATGCAGGTGATCGAGATCGATTCCGGGCGCGATCGCGCTTAAAAATCGCATGGGACGTTGAAAATCGCCCATCATCGCATTGAGCGCGCGCAGCATTAATTCCCAATTGGCAAAACATTCAGGCGGGCGCGAACCGGGAATCAACGCGATCGTCAAACAGTCAGACTCTTTTACACCCGACCACTCTAAGCCATCCATCATCGGATTGCCTAAATCAAACGCTGGCACATGAAAGCGCTTGAGAACTTGAGCCGTTAAGCGATCGCGCGGAAAAACAGCCTTACACTGCGGGCGTTTCATTAACCAACGATCCCAAGGTTGAAAAATACATCCCGTGGAACGTTCTAATCGATCGTCCCACCAGGATTTTCGAGGAATAAAGCCATTCTCATCGCGCAAGTAATACTCAGATTTTGCGGTCGCAACAAAGGCAAACGGCAAGCCACTTGTCCAGGCAAATAGCATCGGCACAATATCGCCAACGGCTAAAATCATCCCGCCTGATTTTGCCCAGGTATGAATCGCTTTAATTTGTTCAAGTGTTAATTTTACTAATCCCCCTTGTATGTCTCTCACGAGCTGTTTGTTATCCATATAAATAAATCCACCGGATGGCATAACTTTCACGGTGCCAATCACTGGAATATCTGCTTTTTGATATGCATGGCCTTCGCCTACGATCGGTAAAGCTTCGATCGTCACATCTGATTTCTGTTGTAAAGCTTGAAGAATCCGAATGGCGATCGTATCTTCCCCGTGACCATTACTTAAGCACAATAAACGCATAGTCGCTCCAAAACAGTAAAAATCCTCAATCCGAAGACGGGGTAATGTCTTGCAGAGCTTCTAAATAATCGATTGCGGCTTCTAGGCGAGACGAATAGTGACAAGCAAATTCCTCAAACCAGCGCCCTTCTGATGATTTTGGCTGAAGAGATTTTAGCCATTGTTCAGCTTGTGCAGCTAATTCAGCGCGGCGTTGCTGTTTGAGTTGCTCACGACGCTGCTGTTTTTGTTGTCGATCTAACTCGACCTGTCGTGCCACTTCTGCCTGCTGTTGTAAGTTTTCTGTTTTGATCTCCTCGACTAACTGCTGAGGAGGTGCAGCAGACCGCGCGGTTCGAGTCTCAGACACGTCAATCTGAGACAAAAGATCCTCGATCGATCGAGTTGAGAAATTGGCAGCAGGTGGAGAGGGTCTTGAAGCAGGGGGAGGTGGAGAGGGATGGAGACTTGCCAACAACTGATCGATTTCGTCCATAGTCGTGAGGGTGCAGAATTTCATCAAAGCTCAACTAAATTCTAGTCCAGCCCAAACCTGCGATCGACAAGCTGTTGAGACAAACCCCATCGCAATGCCGCCAGACTTTATTCCAACTCCGAAATCGCTCGATTACTCGCTGCTTGAAGCATTGCCTTTAAACTCTGTGTTTCTGGAAAAGCTGGAGTCGGACGCTCAAACTCGATCGGCTGATTTGTAAACTTCGGCAGTATCTCTCGACAGAACGCATCCGCTGCTTTTGATCGATAGCGAGTCGGATTAATAATCACTGAAAGAGTCCGCTTCACCACGACATCATCGATCTTAGCGCGATGCAACATCCCCATCTGCAATTCTTTCTCGATCGCGCTAATTGACACAAAAGAAGCTCCTAGCCCAGACTGAACAGCATTCTTAATCGCCTCGATCGAATTGAGTTCCATCTCGATCTTTAATCGGCGTGTCTCAATCCCACAACGCCCCAACACCTGATCAATGACTTTCCGAATCGTCGATTGCGAATCCAGGGCAATAAACTGCAATCGATATAAATCATCTTTTTGAATCGTCTCTAACCTTGCCAATGCATGATTGGGAGGTAAAATTAGCGCGAGTTCATCCTCAGCATAGGGAATAATCTCCAATGAATCTTGAAGTTCTGGAGAAATTTCACCGCCAATAATCGCCAAATCAATTTGACCATTGGCAACACTCCAGGAAGTTCTGCGGGTAGAATGCACATGCAACTGAACCGCCACATCTGGATATTGCTGACGAAACAGACCAATCATTCTGGGCAGCAGATAGGTTCCCGTTGTCTGACTTGCTCCGATAATCAGAGTGCCACCCTGGAGATTTTGCAAATCCTCGATCGCCCGGCACGTTTCCTGACACAGCGTTAGGATTTTCTCGCCATAATTTAACAGTAGATGTCCTGCCTCCGTTAACTGCGCCCGTCGCCCACCCCGATCAAATAAGGGCACATCCAACTGCCGTTCTAGATTCTGGACTTGCAAACTAACGGCAGGCTGAGACACATACAGACTATCAGCGGCCCGTTTAAAGCTACCCTCAGACGCGATCGCTCTTAGGATACGTAATTGATCAAGGGTGAAAGGAAGGTCAGACATACGGCTAAGCCTAAAGTTGTGGGGAGCTTAAAGCGAGTAAGAAATCAAATTTAGCAAACTGTGAGTGCGTTCACTCTAAACTGGGAAGCAAGACCGGAAATGCAAAAAATTGTAAACTTATCCTGAAGTCCGTTGCGTTATCGCACAAATTACATCTCCCTAAAAAATAGATGTGGCAAGTATTGTACAGAACGATGAGTAGATCAGCTTATGAACCAGGAAGTTATACGGGACTTTCTGAATGTACCAGGAATCGTGGGGATCGCCCTACTAAGTGGACACTCTGAGCCAGTTTTTTATACGCACCACCCTGCTTTTGCCGAAGGAAATAAATCTGATTTGCTCCAGAGTATCTTGCAACTCGTGGCAACGATTCCGCCGGAGTATGATGGGTTCGCGTTTCACTTCGCTGAGTACCAGATTGCACTCCATCGATTGCACTCTGATCTGCTTGCCTTAGTGATTAAAAACGATACTTTAAATTCTGAACAATTTATTTCTGCTTTTACGGTGCTGCGCTCCGCGATCGCGACGAATCCGACATTGGAGATCGTAACCAATTCGACATTAGAGATCGCGACGAATCCGACAGTCGAAACTGGCAATCTTCCGCCGCTTCCGTCTCCTGCCCATCCGAAACTCAAGGATGTCATGCAGGTCATGAACGAGTTGAGTGAGTTTACCCAACGATTTTTAGGCATCGCCGTCATTGCGAACTACTGGAAATCAAGCCGTCTAGACGATGTATGGTTCCAGCAATTTCAGATTGAGCGATCGGGGCAAATCATCTTTTTAGGGGAACCCTCAAGCCTAGAACAGTCTGTAACTGCTCAAGACCTCGAAGTGTTGCGACGTTGGATAGCCCGCTTTATTCAACGTTGTTCGCAAGCTGTGCGAGGTTATGCCGCTTTAGTCGAGCAGCAAGCGCTTACCGACTTGCAAAAAGCCCTCCTCTTGCCCTAAAAAATCATGGTAAAAACTGTCCGCCTCGAACCGATCGCCCAAGAGAGTGCGGTCGAAACAATGGGGAATCTCCTCTCGGTTCTAATCAACAAAGATCTAGATGTTCTCAAAGAATGCGGCGGTCGCGGCATGTGTGCGACCTGTCATGTCTATGTCAAATCAGGCATGGACGCTTTGACTCCCACAAATCGGCGAGAGCAACGCACATTAGAAGTGATTACATCGTGCAAGACAAACTCGCGATTAGCATGTCAGGCAAGAGTCATCGGCAGTGGAGTCGTCGTCGAACTGCCCCCAGGGATGTATATCAATTCGATCAAAGACATCGAAGCGTTGATTGGACGCAGAGCAGAACAAGATTTGCTGCATCCTCTGACCGGGCAAGTTTTGGTTGAAGCTGGCAAATTAATCACGCGATCGATGATGAAAAAGATCGAAGATACGACCACCTTCAATATGTCGAATTATTTCTCAAACTCCTCTGAAGTGTGAGTCTCTTAACCCAATCGGGAACGCTGCATACAAATGTAATTGCTGTAATTGCGACCCCCTATGCTGAGCCAAATCCAACGGTTAAGTCAAACAACCGAAGGACGTTACGCGACCGATGAGGAGCTTCGTTTTTTGGCGGAGTATGCTCGATCGTTTGAATTGCGCGTCCAAACCTATCAAAAATTACAAGCGAGCGAAGCTGCGATTGTTCAACAAGTCCTCGCCAAAATGAGAGCGATCGATCCAACCTTACTCCGCAATGGGAGCGAGGACGTCACAGCGAAATGGAAGCGCGACACTTTAAGAGTTTTGCGCTATTCTGCCGTCGCAATGCTGTTGGATGATTCAGAAACGTTGAGAGAACGATTTCTATTTTGGTTTCAGACCATTATGCGTGCCTTCAACGCTCAAAAATCCTGTGGCGTGACTTATACCGTGATGCAAGAAGTGGTCAAACAAGTGCTCACCCCGAGTGAAGCCAATTTGATCCTGCCGATTCTGGAAGTGAATCGTCGAATGCTTGGAACCGTCTAATTTCAGAGCTTGTTCTGGGCACACTGACCACTATCAGCGCAACCTGTTGTTGCTTCCTTTTTGTCCTTCCACCCTTGTCGCGACTATGGCGTTCTCCCTTGCTCACCAAACTCCCTCAAAACTCAAAAATCCCAAAAAGCACAACCATTATGGTTTCAAGGATTTTTTCCAGTTCGACCCCGATCAAGGCACGATCGTGGATTGGAATAATAGTCAGAACGTTCTGACAACTGAAGACTTTATCATTGGCTTAGTCGAAGGGCTAGAAGAAGAAGTCGGAGATGCCTCAGCCGCAACCATGTACACAATCGGGTGTGAGTGGGGGCAAAAAGACGCTTTCTTTTTCGAGAAGTGGTTTGAGAAAGAATACGATCGCTCGATTCGTCAGACGAATTTGATGTTTTTGCTCGAAACTTGGTGGTGGCCTTTCACGGCGCAAGGTTGGGGACGTTGGGAAGTCGATTTGGGCGATCGCAAACAAGGGTTTATGTTCATCAATGTCTTTGATTCGGCAGTTGCGAGAACCTTGGGCGATGTTGGGAAACCCGTCTGCTTTTTGTATGCAGGGTTATTCTCAGGTTTCTTCACGGAACTCGTCAAAAAGCAACTCAGCTGTATTGAGATTCAATGCTATTCGATGGGTGAGACTTACTGTAAATTCTTGCTCGGTGGGCAAGAGCGAATCGATGCGGCATCGTTCTGGCTGAATGAAGGTGCAACCGCAAGAGACATCGAAAAACGGTTACGTTCGGGAGAGTTGAAATGATTTCGTCACTCGCTCCCCAAGATACTCAGAATTGGCTACAGTCCTCCGTTCATTCTTTTTTCACGACTTGTAATTGGGAAAATCAAGCGCAGTATTCGACGGCTGAAGAAGTCGCGATGTTGGAGCAAGCCGTCGCGCCTGAAGTGCTGACCGAACTCTCGTTTGAGCTAAAAGTGAAGCAATTTTTTGCCGCAATGCGTTGGGATGGAACGCCAGCGGTCACGATGGCAGTGGCTCCTGAACCGGAAAGCTTATCTGATGAACTAACTGAGAGTAAGTTTACTCTGACTGATTTCTCTAACCTCTTCTAACTTCTCTAAAACGATGATGCAATCTCCTCTTGAAGGCGTATTTGACGAAGCCGAGAACCGCTATCTCAAACCCGAAGAATTACAAGTGATCGGGCAATATGTTGCTTCGATTTCAGAGCGCATGAGTGCATACCGTGCCCTCCGCAATCATGAAATCGATTTAGTTCAGCGCGCAGCCGATGAACTGCAACTCGAACTGCCGAGCATTGAGACAACCGCTTTGGAGCGCACGATCAAATATGGCATGTTAATCCTGCGTCAATGTGCCATGGGAATGTTGCTCAATGATGCCGAATATGTACAAAATCGCTTGCTGAGTTGGCTCAAGGATGCGATCTCATTGCATCAAGACCAAAAAATCAATGCTGTCTTCTTCCGATTGATACAGCAACAGCTTCGGTTCTCTCTCAATGCTCAGCAAGTTGCGCTGTTAGAACCTTTTCTGAGTCTTGTTGACCCTGTTATTCCAGCCCAGGAAGAAGAAATGCTCACTGTTGCAGGTATTTTCTAATGATTTCTGTTCGCGATTTATTAATTCACGATCGTCTTCCCGCAAACTATTACGCGAGCGATGTCTATGTGCGCGGCGATCTAGAAATGGGATTGCTCGAAAGTCGTCGGGGCGATCGCTTACTCGCACTTCCCGAGACTTTGATCCAAGCCATCTACTCGGGTTTGGCAAAGGAAACAGGACAAGCTTCTCGCCTAGTGTTGTTTAATTGCGGACGCTGGTGGGGAAAAAATTTCTTCAATCGCTTTCGAGATGAGGTGAGCGAGTACTACGAAACTCCGCTCGTCGATATGCAGATGGCGGATTTTCTTCAGGCATTGAAGCAATGCTGGATTACTTACGGACTGGGTCAGTTGAGTTTAGATCAGACCTATCACGATCGTGGGTTTCTGATTGTTGAAACTCAACATTCGCCTTTTGCAAGACTTGCAACCGAGGCTGAAGTGCCGTCGTGTTTTCTAGAAGCTGGCGTTTTGGCATCGGTTTTTAGTCAGCTGGCAGGGCGGGATTTACATTGTGTGCAGACTCAATGTGAATCGCTCGGAGCAGCAAGCAATCTCTTTATTATCGGTCTGCAAAAACGCCTAGAAGTGGCTGAAGCATTAGTCGATAAGCAACTCGACCACGAATCAATTTTGCCTCGTTTATTTGTCTAGCTTGGGATGAGTCGCGCGGATGTGTTGAGGTTACAGGAAGTCAAGCGATCGAACTATCGAATTTTAGGCTTGATTGGGCGGGGACAGTTTGGACGAGTGCATTGTGCAATGCACCGTCAAACTGGAAAGTTAGTCGCGCTCAAAGCCCTCGATTTGACTGGCTCTCCAACGAGCCAGTTTTTAAGAGAATTGAAGTTCTTAGTAACGCTTGAACATCCAAATATTGTTGCCTGTGAAGCGATCGAGCATTGGCAGGGAAAGCGCTGCCTCGTGATGGAGTATTGCGAGGGTGGAACGCTGCGGCAATTGATGGAAAATCATCATCGGTTAGATCCAGTCCTCAGTGTCAAACTGGTGTGTGATGTGCTTGCCGGGTTAGAACATGCGAGTCTTCAAGGCATTGTGCATTGTGACATTAAGCCTGAGAATATTTTGCTGAGTGTGGATGCTTCAGGTTGGAGTGCAAAAATCTCTGATTTTGGAATTTCACGCTTGAGTCACGACCTGACTCGTGAACCTGCAAATTTAACAGGATCACCTGCTTATATGGCTCCGGAGCGGTTTTATGGGCAGTACTCTCACTCAACGGATCTCTATGCAGTTGGTGTTTTGCTGTATGAATTGTTAGTTGGATATCGCCCGTTTTCAGGGGCGCCGCCTGACTTAATGGTGGCGCATCTCAATCAACCTGTGAATATTCCCGCGCATATTCCGACACGGCTACAGACGGTAATTTTAACGGCACTTCAGAAGTTAAAAGCAAGACGGTATCAGTCTGCAACCCAAATGCTTGAGGCGATGCAAGGGGCGATACAAGATCGATCTCAACCGCAATTCGCCCCGCACAACTTTGCAACGGCGATCGCGGCTCCAAAATTTACCTTGCAAACTTTAAGACAAGAAGCTTTACTTGATCGGGTTGATCAACTTTCCGTAATTGAAGTCTTGCCTGAATGCGATCGCGATTTGTGCGAGTCGAGCTTGATCTTTTACAGCCAAGATCAAGCGATTTCCGCTCGATCGTATGCCAAGGGATTCTTTGATCGCCGTGCCGGAAAGATTCGGCGCAACGATGCCATTGCAGAACCCATTCAGGACTTAATCGTGCGATCGAGCGGATGTTTTGCGGTCACGGAGCGTTCAATTTATCGACTGTCAGACACGACTGCGCAGCGAGTGGCTCAATTTAATCACCCTTCTCGTATTGCGATCGACCCATCTGGCAAATGGATGGCTGTTGCAACACTCAACCAAAGCCGAGCTAAATTTTTCAGCATTTGGACATTACCACAGGCGCAGCTTGCCTGTCGTCCTGCACTTTGCGAACCGAGATCTGGCGAATTCATTGCGATCGCAGCCCTTCATACTCGACACATTGCACTCGTATCTAGAAAACTGGTATCTAGAGAACTTGGCTCCACCCGATTCGATTTCTTCAATCGACATGGAAAAGCGTTTGGGACGTTCAGCATTCCTCTACAAATTGAGCGAGTCTTTCCAACGAGGAAGGCTCATTTTCTAATTGCGATTGAAACAGGGTTTGAACGATCGCTTGTGTTGCTCCATCTCAAACCGTATCGCGTGATCCGAGTTGGAATTCTAATCACCCCAAAATTCGTCACTGCTTATCCTTGGGGAATTGTCGTGTGTGATGATCATCATTTAATTGCGCTCGACTACAATGGACAGCAAATTGGGCAGGCAGAACTTCCTGCGGGGATTTGCGCGATCGCGGCGCACGGAGAAACGGGCTTAGCCATTGCTACCTGGAATGCTGGACAAAGTACACTGTATACTTTGAATCTTGAAGTGATCCGCTCCGCAAGCTTGTAAGCTAGATCTGGTCTTCATTTCAGTTGGGTATGTCTTGGTTTACGTCGAGCCATTTGATAATGTTCGGTTGGTTGGTTGGATTTGCGATCGCGCATAGTGGGTTAGCTTCGTTGCGAATGATGGCAGAGCAGCGGATTGGAGCAAGATTTTACCGTGTGATTTTTGCGCTGGTGAGTTTAGGGATTGCCGTTCCGATGATGATTTACTTTTTTAATCATCGGTATGATGGGCTGCAACTCTGGAATGTGCAAGGCATTCCGGGCGTGAGTGAAGCCGTTTGGATCGGATCTGCGATTTCTTTTCTGTTTCTTTATCCCGCGACTTTTAATTTGTTAGAGATCGCAGCGATTCAAAAACCGCAAGTGCATTTATACGAAAGCGGAATAATTCGGATTTCGCGACATCCGCAAATGGTCGGACAAATCTTGTGGTGCATTACTCATACAGTATGGATAGGAACCAGTTTCATGGTTGTGACCTCGATCGGGTTAATTTTGCATCATTTATTTGGGGTGTGGAATGGCGATCGACGGTTAGCACTTCGGTATGGCGAAGCGTTTGAAGCCGTGAAAGCGAGAACCTCGATCGTTCCGTTTGGAGCGATTTTTGCGGGGAAGCAGAAACTGGATCTAAAAGAATTTTTACGTCCTGCATACCTCGGTGTGACTGCATTTACGCTATTGTTTTGGTGGCTTCATCCGATCGTCATTCGTGCATCTGGGAACGTACCCTGGTAGCATGATCCCAAGCGTTAGTAAAAAGCAAATAATTAATCATTCTGGAGAACTATGCAAGCAGGCATTAGCGAAGGGGCGTTTAAACAAGAAGTTCTTGAGTCTACGACCCCTGTTCTTGTGCATTTCTGGGCACCCTGGTGTGGAATCTGTCGGTTGATTGAACCTTCGCTGAATTTGCTCCTGAAAGAATGGGGCACTCAGTTGAAATTAGTGGGTGTTAACGCAGACGAGAATTTGAAGCTCGCCAGTATGTATCGGATTACGACATTGCCGACGGTGCTTCTGTTTCAGGGCGGTCAGGTGCTATATCGGCTCGATTGCTATCAACGCCGTGAGGAGTTGAAGTCGATTCTCCAAGAAATTCTGGTTCCGGCAGCGAGCACGGCTCGGAAAATATAATTTTATTAGATAATATTTGCAAACGATCGTCTGGTTAGGCGATCGTTTTTTCTGTGAATCTGCGGCGAGTTCAAGCAGCTTTTGATTGCAGATATTGTTTCAGGCTCAATAACGTTGCGGTTTGTCCAAGATTGAGCGGAAGGAGAGAGATGCCTTCGATGCGCGATTGTACCCAGCCATCGCCCCAAGCCCATTCGTGAAAGCCGTCAATGCCCTGGCTAAGCAGAAAGCGAACGCGATGAGGTTCACTCAATTCGACTTCGTGCTGGATCGTGACCCATCCGACTTGCCCTTTGAGTTTTACGCCAGGAGTCAGGGTTTCTGGATAGCCGATCGAGAAGCGCTCAAACCAGAGCCATTTTTGTAATTCGTTCACATCGGTCAACGCTTTAGTCAGCGTGGCTTCAGAAGCTTCGACTTCGATGCGGAGACTGCTCTGCTGAAAAGTACCAAACATAGACGATCGAGACTGAATGCGTGCTTTCTCACTGTAACGCTTTCCCAGAACGTAGCGAAGGGCTTTAAAATTGAAAAGGCAATTTGTTGGGAAATCTCATCATGAGTAGCGTTCTTGTAATTGGTGATTCGGAATTTGAAGCTGAGGTATTGAACGCCACTCAACCCGTTTTGGTTTATTTTTGGGCAGAGTGGTGCGGGCCTTGTCGGCTGATGGCTCCAGTAATTGAGACGATCGCGAAAGAATACGGCGATCGCTTAAAAGTGGTGAAAATGGAAGTCGATCCGAACCCCGAAAGCGTGAAAAAATTCAAAGTTGAAGGCGTTCCGGCGTTTCGCTTGATTCAGGATGGCGAAATGAAGCAATCGGCGGAAGGAGCAATGAACAAGCAGAAGATTGAGGAATTGCTGAACAAAGGATTAGTGACCGCTTAATTAAGGTTAGAAAAATGCAGTTTGCCAAACGTTTAGCCCCCCTGCAAATGAATGTTTTTGCAGATATGGATCGGGCAAAATCGAGAGCAAGAGCGGCGGGACGAGAGATTCTTGATCTGTCGTTAGGATCTTCGGATTTGCCGACCGAGCCGCATGTGATTGACGCGATCGCTCAGTCTCTCCATAATCCATCTACCCATGGATATTTGCTCTTTCACGGCACAAAGGCATTTCGGCAAGCGGCAGCGGAGTGGTACACGAAGAAATTTGGCGTTTCGGTTGATCCAGAAACCGAGGTTTTACCCCTGATTGGTTCACAGGAAGGGACAGCGCATTTACCTTTGGCAATTTTGAATCCGGGTGATTTTGCGCTGCTGCTGGATCCGGGTTATCCCTCTCATGCGGGTGGGGTTTATTTGGCAAGTGGTCAGATTTATCCGATGCCGCTTTTGGCTGAGAATCAGTTTCTGCCTGTGTTCGAGGAGATTCCAGCAGAGGTTTTGGCGCAGTCTCGGATGATGGTGTTGAGCTATCCGCATAATCCAACGACTGCGATCGCGCCGTTGTCTTTCTTCCAAAAAGCGGTGCGATTCTGCCAAGAGCATGATCTGGTTTTGGTGCATGATTTTCCTTATGCAGATTTTTATCTGGGTAAGGAAACTATGCCTTCGGTGCTGCAAGCTGATCCAGATAAGACGGTTTCGATCGAGTTTTTTACCTTCTCGAAGTCTTACAAGATGGGCGGATTTCGGGTGGGATATGCGATCGGCAATTCGGAGTTAATTCTGGCGCTGCGACAAGTGAAAGCGGCGGTTGATTTTAATCAGTATCTTGGCATTTTGAATGGTGCAATTGCAGCGTTGCAAGGTGATCAAGCGGGGGTGCATCAAGCGGTTGAGATTTATCGGCATCGCCGGGATGTGTTTGTCGATCGCTTACATGAGATTGGGTGGCCTGTGCCGATGCCTGAAGCTGCAATGTATGTTTGGGCGAGGTTGCCGGAGCCTTGGGTAAAAGATTCGATCGACTTTGCGGTGAAGTTAGTTGAGGCGACGGGAGTTGCGGTTTCTCCAGGGGCGGGATTTGGCAAATCGGGAGAAGGATATGTGCGATTTGCGTTAGTGCATGAGCCGGAAATTTTGGTGGAAGCAGTCAATCGAATTGCAGGATTTTTGCGAGGTTAGTACACATCGTCGTGAGTTCCGATGTCGAGAAGGACAATGTACTCTTTTTCGGCTTCTGCATCTTGCTCGATCGAAAATACTATCCGGCAATCGTAACCACAAGAGCAAGCTTTCAATCCTTCTAGTTTGCCGGATAAGTTGTGCGTTCCCAAGCTTGGATCATAGATATCTGCTTGCATTTGAGTTAGCGTTGCTTCAATTTGCTGTTGCAGTTTTGGATTGCGACGGGCGAATTTTCGGAAGGCTCTGCTAAATTTTGACGTTGTTGTCAGTTCTCTCATTCGTCATCGCTTTCTAGAGATTGACGTAGGTCTGCAATGATTTCTTCGACAGGTTGTGGTTTGAGTTTGCCTTCACGAAACAGTTGGAGCGATTCTTTCGCATCTCTTGCGATCTCTTCTCGGCGCTGCTCAATATGCCGATTTTGCAAAATCTCGATCAGCATCTCTTGTTGGTCTAAAGGGAGTTGCATTGCGGTTTCAAGTGCTTGATCAAGTGTTGCCATCGGTTTAGAGGTAGAAATAGGAGATAGGTTGATCGTATTTCAATTTTACTAGGACTCTACGATCGACGTTTTTAGCCCAAAAATTTTGCTCTCACTTTCTGATGCGAGTGAGATAAGAACAGTTTAATCGGGCGAGACATGCAACAATTTTTCAGTAGAAGGTTATCTGTATTTGAGCCTCTCACTTCAAAACTCTCAATTTGCTGCACTAGAGTTGTTTCAAGCGGTAGCCAACGCCGTGAACGGTTTCGATCAAGTCTTCCGGTGCGCCTGCATTTCTGAGCTTTTGACGCAAACTTTTGATATGTGATTTGACAGTTTCTTCAGTGGGTGGATCTTGAAGTGACCAAATTCGATCGATAATTCCTGAGCGGCTCAGCACCTTTCGTCCACTAGAGACAAGCAACTCTAACAACGCATACTCTTTCGGGGTGAGCGTCAGCGGTGCATTGGCATAATTTACTTCATACGTACTTGAATCGATTTGTAAGTCGCCCCAGATCAGTTTCGGATTTGGGCTACTGGTTCCGCGCCGAAGTAAGGCACGAACTCGCGCCATCAGTTCCTCAATATCAAACGGCTTGACCATGTAGTCATCTGCGCCTGCATCGAGTCCTAAGATTTTGTCGGCGATCGTATCTCGTGCGGTCAACATTAAGACCGGGGTCGTTCCATTCTCATTGAGTGCCCCGCGTAGACGTTTGCATAAGCTAATGCCATCTAATTTTGGCAAGGTGACATCTAAGACGATCAGGTCATATACCAAAGAATTTAGCCAATCCCAGGCAGACTCACCATCTTTCACAACATCTACTGAGTAAGCGCGATCGCTCAGAGTTTCGGTGAGAATCTCTGCTAAATGCTGGTCATCTTCAACGACTAAAATACGCATATCGACAGGAAAGCTTGCATGATCGTTACTGTAATCAATCTAGCTGCACACAATAGTTAATTTTTCCTGCTATTTTTGCGGATAAACGGCTCGATCTGAAAAATTAGAAAATATGACTTTCTTAAATTCATCAGAACGAAACTGGCTCGTTGCAGGCTTTGGATTGCTGCTTGTGATTCTTTGTATCAGCAGTTTAATCTCATATCAAAATGTAAATCAACTAGTGGAAAGCAGTCACAAGTCTCAGCAAACTTATGAAGTGATTAAAAATTTAGATGAAGTGTTTGCAGAAATTACGAGCGCAGAATCTGCTCGGCGCGGATATATTTATCTAGGAAATCGCAGCGAATTCAATCGATATAAATCTGCTATTGATCGGATTCCAGTGAAGCTGAGCCAGTTGCATCAGCAGTTTTTGCTAGAGCCAAAAGAATTTTCAAGTTATCAAGAGCTACAAAAAATAGTCTTACAGCGAGTTGAGCTTTTAAACGAATCGATCGCGCTGTATGACATCAATCAAACTGCATTGATGCAGCAAAGCATTTTAACGAGTCGAAGTATTGCTTTGAGAGAACGAATCCACACTGTAATTTCCCAACTTTCTCAGCAAAAGCAGACAGAGTTAAAACAATCAATTGAGCAATCAAAACAAAGTATTCAGACGCGAAAAGTGATCGAAGTTTGGATGATGATTGCTGGATTTATGGCAATTTTTATCTGCTTTGCGGCTTTGTATAGTCAGGTCACTCAACGGCATCAAGCAGAATATCTAAAGCAGAAATTGATGCAGCAGAAGGAAATCAGCGATCTGAAAACTCATTTTTTCTCGATGGTTTCTCATGAATTTCGCACCCCGCTGAGTGTCGTTTTAGGATCAGTTCAATTGCTGATTAAAGGGAATTCAGATTGGAGTGAAGCCCGGCGATTGAAAAATCTCGATCGAATTCAATCTGCTGCAAAATCAATGCAGCAACTATTTATCGATGTGCTGACCTTAACTAGAGCAGATGCAGGAAAACTAGAGTGCAATCCAGAAACGATCGATCTAGAAGCATTTTGCTTGAATCTCGTGGAAGATTTTGAGATTTCGACGAATCACGTGATCCACTTTCAAACGCAAGGAAAATATACTCATGCCGATTTGGATGAGCGATTGTTGTATTCGATTTTGAGTAATTTGCTGGCGAATGCGATCAAGTATTCTGAGCCAGGCAGTAATGTTTTACTACTGCTCGATGGAACCAGCGATCGCATTCGATTTCAAGTCAAAGATCAAGGAATTGGAATTCCTTTAGAAGATCAGCCAAGGATTTGCGAACCCTTTTATCGGGGGCAAAATCTAAACTATGCAGCCGGAACAGGTTTAGGTTTAGCAGTCGTTAAAAAGTGTGTGGAGTTACAGCAGGGCGTGATGACGATTGAAAGCGAAAAAGGTCAAGGCACGACTGTCACGATCGAACTGGCTCGCCATCTTCTAACCAAAGACAACCGTTCGATTTCCATACACCAAAACGCGATTTTGTAGATGTAGTCGAACGGCTCTTGCAAGCACAATTCGCTCTAAATCTTTTCCTTTGCGAATGAGATCTTTGACATCATCTCGATGGCTGACTCTGACCACATCTTGTTCAATGATTGGACCTTCATCGAGATCTTTAGTTACATAATGTGCCGTCGCTCCAATGATTTTTACCCCTCGTTCAAAAGCTCTTTGATAAGGGTTCGCGCCTGCAAATGCAGGTAGAAATGAGTGATGAATATTAATCACATTCGAGAATTTTGAGACAAAATCTGCACTCAAGACTTGCATGTATTTTGCCAAGATGACTAAATCGATCTTGTACTGTTCTAAGAGTTCTAATTGTTTTGCTTCTTGCTCGAGTTTTGTTTCTTTTGTGATTGGAATGTGATGGAAATCGATTTCAAATTGTTTTGCGATCGCTCCAAGCTCTTCGTGATTGCTGATAATCACTGGAATTTCCGCTTTGAATTCTCCCGATCTCTGTCGCCAAAGCAAGTCATACAAACAATGATCTTGCTTGCTCACCCAAATCGCAATTCGCGGCACGGCATCTGAGAAATGTAATTTCCAACTCGCATTTAAAGGAGTGGCAACGGCTTGAAAAGCAGGCTCGATTACCTCACGTGGTAAATGAAATCCTTCAAGTTGCCATTCGATTCGATTGAGAAATAATCCTGCTGAAAAGTCAGTATGTTGATCAGCGTGAATAATATTTCCGCCATTTGAGTAGATAAAGTTCGCAAGCTTTGCAACTAAGCCTTTTTGATCAGGGCAGGAAATTAACAGGGTCGCGGTTGGAGTGTTCATTTGGGAGAAGGAGAAGCACTAGGGCGGATAGAGGGACTAGCTTTAGGTTTGGGTTTATCCCGTTTCCATTCTATTAAAGGGCGATCAACTGCATTTTGAAAGTTGATCGGAATGAGTAAAACAGAGAGATCTCGATTGTCAGGCGGATCAACTAATGCATACAGGGAATTTCGATTAAAGTTTGGTTTGCCAATTACTAAGCGATGATTTTTCTGATTATTTAGTTTTACTTCAACGATGGCAGAAGGTTGATCTAAACCGAATTCTGGCTTTTTAGCAGGGGGGACAGTAAAAGTGCGATCGCTTTTCCCCGTTGCGAGCAGATTGAGAAGAAATGCCACTGCACCTTCATCTGCGGGGGCAACTTCTGGCTTTTTCAATGTCCAATTGCCTGCTTTCTCAAAGACAAGGGTTTGTTTTGGAGTCTGCACCGTGAACGCTTGAACGTCTTGTTCTCTGAAGTTAAAAAGCGGCTTCTCGTCGGACTGGGCTTGATCGACTTGAGGCGGCTTTTTTGACTCGGTGTAATAAACATATCCACCTAGTGCCAAAGCAGCAAAGACGAGAGAGATCGAAGTGCGCTGAAATTTCATAGAAAGCAACAAATCACCGCAGCTATTTTAGAGGATTTCGCGACGAGGACGACTCGGTTAGAATTGAGTCAGGCATTTGGAGGGTAAGAAAATGACTCAAGCAACTGATTTAAAGCAAGTCGTTGAACATCGGATTACCCAAATTATTGATCAGCTTCAGAAAGCCCATCCTTTTCTTCAAGATCTCGATCGCACTCAACAGATTCGCGAACATACGGATGAACTGTTAGAACTTTGGCAACCGCAACAGATTCTAGAGATTCCACAAGAAGAGTTGGTTAGCATTGTTCAAGATATTATGGTCATGAATAGTGTTGCAGGAATGCTCAACGATTTGACACCAGCGCAGATGCAAATGTTTGATGAAGCGGTGAAGCGTGGAAATTAGAGATGGGTTACTTGCTGGATACAAATATTATCACCGCGATTTTGAAAGAAAACCAGCAAGCGATGCGTCAATTCAGACGCGCAAGGCAATCTCGCTCAAGGCTTTGTATTAGCTGTATGAGCTACTACGAAATCAAGCGCGGTCTTATCTATTCCAATGCAACTCGCCAGCTATCAAATTTTAAAACTTTTTGTTTATCAGTCGAAATCTTGCTGATTGATGATCTCGAAATCATTGAAACTGCTTCGAGAATCCATGCTGATTTGCGCAGACGGGGTCGACCGATTCAAGATGCAGATATTTTGATCGCGGCAACTGCGATCGTGAATTCTTTAACCGTTGTTTCTAAGTTTCTAATGATGCCGATTTGCAGAATGTGCAGTCGTTAAATCTAGAAAACTGGCTTTAAATTTATCGAATCCAAGCCTCGGCTTGCCTAAAAACATCTAGAAATTGACCAAATCCTTCTCGAAGTTGCGGCAGATATCGTGCAGCAAAAATGCCGCCAAGAAAGCCAAACAGATGCTCTTCCCAGGAAATGCGTTGATAGATAGGAAGTAAGCCCCAGAGATATTTGCTGTGAAAAAAGGCGGTGAATACTAAGAGGAGAACGGTTGGGATATTGCGCTCGAAGAATGCCAAAGACATTAAAAAACCTAAATACCCAAACGTTACGCCACTTGCACCAATATGATTGGTGCGATCGCGCCCAAGCAACCAGGTTCCGAATCCGCTCGTTAACGCAACAGTGACCGTTACGGCTCCAAAATTCTCAGGGTTTTGCAATAAAATCAGTCCACCGTAAGTGATAAACGCGATCGTATTGCTTTCTAAATGTCCCCAACTGCCATGCAAAAACGGAGCAAACAGCACACCCCATAATCCAGGCAATTGCCGAGGGCGAATCCCTAAATTATTCAAAGACTTTGCAAAAATGCCAAAATTGAGCACCGCCACAATCCAAGCGATCGCGACTAAATATCCAAGAATTTTGGCGCGTTCAACCCAGTTGAGTACCGCAGTTTGGCTAAAATCAGTCATACGCAAATCAGAATTCGCACATTCTCACATTCACCCTTTTATACATGCAAACTGCATCTCTTCTGGAAATCGCGAATACTTATCTGCGGGAAACGATTCAACCGATCGCCAACCAGCTCGATGAAGAGGTCAAAGCATTGCGATCGGCATTACAAGGATTGGGCGATCGTCAACTGCTGGCGCTGAGAGTTCCTAAACTTTATAACGGCGCAGAATTAGACGCTTCTGCGTTTCACTCCTTTCAAACTCAAACGGCTCGATTTTCTGGTGCGCTCGCCTTTCTCCAAACGCAACATCAAAGTGCTGGAGCAATTTTATCGAAAAGCGAGAATGAAGCGTTGAAGCAAGCTTACTTACCGAAGATGGGAACAGGTGAGAAGCTTGTGGGAATTGGGTTTTCACATTTACGGCGATCGAATCATCCGCCGCTTCAAGCGATCGAGACGGCTCATGGGTATGAGATTCACGGTCATATTCCCTGGATCACCGGATTTGGATTGTTTGAATCGGCGCTGATTGCAGCCGTCTTACCCAATGGTCAAGCGGTTTACGGCATGATTCCTTTTAAAGATACAGATGCACAGGGTTCAATTCGATTGAGTGAACCGATGCAGCTAGCGGCAATGAGTTCGACGAATACGGTGACGGCAGAATTGAGAAAGTGGCATCTTGCAGCTTCAGACGTGGCATTTGTGGCAGAAGCAGGGGCAATTTTCAAGCAAGATCGGGTGAATGTGCTCAATCACAGTTTCTTTTCGCTCGGGTGTGCTCAGGCTGGATTAGATATTCTCAAAGCGGCGATCGAAACTAAATCAGAGCTAGCGATCACACCTGCCCATGCCGCGCTTTTCGAGGAATGGCAACGCTGTCAGCACTTGATTACTACGGCTCAAGATCAAAGCTTCGAGGAACGTTTGAAATTGCGAGCTTGGGCGATCGAACTCGCAACAAAGTGCGCTCATGCCGCCGTTGTAGCTTCGAGTGGAGCGGCAAATTCTAAAGGACATCCAGCCCAGAGAGTTTATCGAGAAGCATTAGTGTTCTCTGTTTCGGGGCAGACGGCAGCCGTCTTAGAGGCAACGTTGGATCGCATCACACGATTGCATGAGATTGATCAGCGAGCGTAATATATCGGCGAGCCAGATCTGAGAAGACGGTATCGGTAAGAATGGTTTCTTCGAGTTTGACTCCGAGAATTCGGGCGTTACTGAGATCCGATCGCGTTAAATTTGCGCGGCTCAGATTTGTCCATTGCAAGTTTGCGCCATAGAGAAAGGCAGCTTCTAAGTTTGCTCCCGTCAGATTTGCACCTGAGAGATTCGCTCCATGCAGACGGGCATTTCTAAAATTTGAGAGCGATAACGACGCACCCTCCAAATTTGCACCACTAAGTTTTGCTTCGCTGAGGTTGATTCCCGTGAGATCGATACCGCTGAGATCGGCTCCATTTAAGAAGGCTTCGGCAAGGTTGGTATCGCTGAGAAACGCGTTTTTGAGCGATGCACCGCTGAGTTTTGCAGCTTGCAGATTTGCCCAGTTGAGGTTTGCGCCATCAAGCTTAGCTCCGCGCAGATTGGCTCCGATCAGCTTCGTGCCGCAGAGATTCGCTCGTTCCAAGATAGCGCTACGAAGGTTCGCATGGCTGAGATCGGCTCCACTTAGCCGCGATCGCGTAAAGTCAGATTTGACCAGAAATGCGCCATTCAAGCGAGCTTTCGTCAAATCGGTATCCGTAAAATTGCCTTCAGTGAGTTTGACAAACTGGAAATTTGCCCAGTTGAGAAAAGCGCCTTTGAGGTTGGCTTTCATTAAGAACGATCGACTGAAGTTGGCACCAGTAAGGTTGGCGTTTTCCAAATTGATATCGACAAGGGTGAGATTGCTGAGGTCTGCATTCCTGAGATTGACTCCAGAGAAATCTCGATCGCCGTATTCATATCGTCGGAGTAGCTCGCTGACTTCCATGTCTGCTTCCAATCTTAAGATTCTCTTCAGCTTATGCGGTTTATCTAAAATTGCGCGGAGATAGAAACAGAATGAAACGGTTGCTTACTAAAGTTCATATCGAGATTGAATTCAAAAAATCCCCAGCAGCAGGATTTATAGGTTAACTGGTAGTATCGATCGCACAAGAGTTAGTGTTGTGTTTTATGAAGCTGAAAATAGCTTTACCGATCGCAATTTTCAGCGCTGGATTGATGGGATGTGCGCCTGCGCCGATTGGGCTTTGGAGTCTGGCTTGGGTAGCGTTGGCTCCCTTGTGGGTCGTGACAGTTAAGACTCGATCGAGAAAGCCTGCCATTCTTTGGGGAATTGTTTATCACGGATTTGCGCTGCATTGGATTACGGGCTTGCATCCGTTGATGTGGCTCGGAATTCCGTGGATTGCCAGTGTGGCGGTCGTCGCATTCGCTTGGACATTTATCACAGGATGGGGAGCGCTGTGTGTAGGGCTGTGGGCGTGGGGCGTGAGAACGCTTAAAGCTCCAATGTTGCGAATTCTCATCGGGGTCGCGCTCTGGTGTGGGCTAGAAACGGTGCGACAGTGGAGCGCTCTCGATTGGACATCGCTCGCTTATACGCAGAGTCCAGCGAATCTAATTATTTTACATTTGGGAAGAATTTCAGGGACTTTGACTGTCACCGCCGCGATCGTGCTGGTGAATGGATTGCTTGCAGAGGCTTGGTTAGCTAAAGAGAAGCGGTTATATGGAATTGCCATTGCGAGTTTTCTTGGGCTGCATCTGATCGGATTTGGACTTTATCAAAGCGAGATCGTACAGAACCCGGAAGCCAAACTTACCGCAGGCATTGTGCAAGGCAATGTGCCAACGCGAGTCAAACTTTTTGCAGAAGGGTTGAAAAAAGCATTAGACGGCTATTCTTCAGGCTATCGAACTCTTTCAGATCAAAATGCTGATTTTGTCGTCACGCCAGAAGGAGCATTGCCGTTTTTGTGGCAAGGGCAGAATTTGAAAAATAGCGTCAATCAAGCGATCGCGGACAAGAAAACGCTTGCATTGATTGGCACATTTTTTCCAGAGGGCACGCGATATACCCAAAGCTTGATCGCGATCGACCAAGGCAACACGATCGCTCGATACAACAAAATCAAATTAGTTCCTTTGGGCGAATATATGCCGTTTGAGGAAGTTCTCGGGCGGTTATCGCCGATTGAATCCTCGATGTCGCCGGGAGACTTTAATCAAGACTTTCAAACGCCATTAGGACGAATCGCGATCGGGATTTGCTTCGATTCTGCATTTTCAGAAGTGTTTCGCCGTCAGGTGGCAAAAGGCGCGCAGTTTTTGATCACTGCCTCGAATTTAGATCCTTACAGCACCGTACTCATGGCACAACATGAAGCACATGATGTGATTCGAGCGATCGAAACTGATCGGTGGGCAGTGCGGGTAACGAACACAGGATACTCCGGCATTGTTGATCCACATGGTCGGGTGCAATGGCGATCGCACCCGAATCAATATGCAGTTCACGCAGACACCATTTATCGCCAGCAAACCCAGACTTTGTATGTGAAATGGGGCGATTGGCTGACTCCGACTCTACTAGGAGCGAGCGTTACGTTGCTGTTCTTCGTAGGTCGTAATCAGCGATAGATCTTGAGGGTTAATACTCGGCTCTAAGCTGATTAAATCGATAATATTTTTCAGCATCGTTTCACAGATTGCATCGAGGGGTAAATCATTTGGATCGCGTCCAAATGGATTTTCAATTTCAATGCCGATCGCTTCAATTCCAAACAACGTAAAGCTAATTAGCACAACCACTGGAGCCGTCCACCAGCCTAAATTTCCCACCATTTGAAAGGGCAAAGATAGGCAATAGAGCAAAATTAACTGTTTGAGGTGAATGGCATAAGCGATCGGCATCGGGGTTTTGAGAATTCGCTCACATGCGCCTAAACAATCGACTAATCCATTTAGGAGTAGCTGCATCTCAACGAGTTGATGAATTTTGACACGATCGTGCTGATGCTGTAATTGCAAATAATCGCCAATCCAAAACGCAACTCTCAAAGGTGGATTCGTCACCGTTTTCAGTTTTGAAACATGCTCAGGAGTTAATAAACTTTCTAACTCTGAGTCTGCAAGTTCTTGGCGAAGATGTGCTTTTGTGGTTACTGCAAAAGCAACTAACAAATGCAGAGCTTCAATTTTTTCGATACGATCGCGCTCTGTTTTCTCGCACACGGTTACCCAGATTTGTCGAGCGAGATTTCGGGTATCGTTGACCAATTTTCCCCAAGCTTTTCTGCCTTCCCAAAAGCGATCGTAGGCTGTATTAGTACGAAACACTAAGAGCAAGCCTAAGACAATATTAGGAATTAAACTCGCTAAGGCAGGAACTGAAACCGGAATCCCTTGACCAAATGCAATCGAGACAATTAGCCCAAAAAAACCGCAAAAGAGCGATCGCGGTAAAACATCTAAAACAACTGATCCTTTCAGTTGAAGTGCCGTTCGCAGCCAACGCTGTTTTTCAAAACTCATACATTCGATCGCATTGCAACCGCTTCATAATACTTGACCATTTGCGATCTTAACGACGGACTGTTCCCGTAAATCCAGCCGCTTTGAACTGTAAAAGCTTTAACGGCAAAGGCTGACTCTCTGGCACATTAATCGGAAATTCAAATTCACTGACTCCAGGTGGCACTTCTGGAATTGAACCTAAGCGAGTCCGATTTTCAATAATCGGATCTTCATTCGCATCGTAAATTCGTCCAAAAATATCTGCGTTGACGATCAATTTATTGGTCGGATTGGTTGCCTTGCCAAACACCATAAAACAGCGCGCCGATTGAGGTACACCGCCCGCTGTAATCGCTCCTTTGGCTAAATCCTCGGGACATTCTCGATACGATACATCTGAGAGTTTAATCTGCACCAATGCCCACGCATCGAATGTCCCCAACAGCCAAATGCACGCTGCCAGGAGGATTGCAACCATCGATCGCATTCTCATAACTCAACTATTCCAGATGTGATACAGGCTCAAGTTTAGCGCACTAGTCGTTCACCATAATCAATTTGTTAGCTGGCTTCGTTCTAGTTGGTAGGGGCGTTATTTGGAAATGCAGAGTTAGATATGAAGATCAAGTTGCTTGCGTACATAGTTGGCATAAGAATGTATCATTTGAATCGTTGAGTGGGCGGATTTATGGACGATCAGGATATAGCATTCGCGTACTAGCAAGCCAAGGCGTGTCTTCTGGTCAGTTTGATATCGAGTAAGCTGTAAGTGTGATTGCTTGAAAAGAGGTACACGACATGACATTAGCTGATTTGCTTCCTGATGCAAGACGACTCTCTGCCGCAGAAAAACTTAAGCTGATTCGGATTCTAGCTGAGGATTTGGAGATGACTGAGCAGATTGGGCCATTAGAACCCTTCAAAACCTATGACTTGCCAACTCCATATGATTGCTATGGCGCGGGTGCAGTTTTGATGGAGGCTTTCAAGCAGCCAGATGCAAGTCAGCAATAGTGTATGCGATTCAAATATTCAACCAACAGTCCAGTTCAAAATGAGTTTGATAGTTTGCCGAGACTTCCATTAATGTTACATCGAGAAGCTCGGAGCGTTGAAGCAGTCGGTCTCGTAGATAGCGGAGCAACAGTTAATGTCTTATCCTATGAACTCGGTCTTCAATTGGGGGGAGTTTGGGACGATCGCAGAGCCATTATTCAGTTAGCAGGGAATCTCAGTAATCAGCCAGCGATGCCTTTTTCTGCGATTGCCCAAATCGGTGAATTTCAACCCGTTGAATTACTCTTCGCATGGGTGAAGCGCCCAAACACTCCGTTAATCTTGGGACAGACAAACTTCTTTCTTGAATTTGATGTTTGCTTCTACCGCTCCAAGATGGAGTTTGAAG
Source organism: Leptolyngbya sp. GGD (assembly GCF_026735145.1). Lineage (NCBI taxonomy): Bacteria > Bacillati > Cyanobacteriota > Cyanophyceae > Leptolyngbyales > Leptolyngbyaceae > Leptolyngbya > Leptolyngbya sp. GGD. The sequence goes on along the minus strand of NZ_JAPQKE010000004.1, from coordinate 126,447 downwards.
TCAATCCAAAATCCTAGTGGCTAGCCAGCTGACCATTCTGTTAGAGCGGCAAAAAATTCTCCTCGCTTCGTTTCAGTCATACTTGCCGCCACTCAACAGAACCGATAGGGAGATGGAGGAGTGGGGGAATAGGGAGCTTTCTGTGCCTGGGTTTGCCCTATTCCTCCACTTCGCAAGATTGCAGTCAACTACTCCTCTTGAGACTCGCTCGGCGGTTCATCTTTTGGTGCAGTCGAGCTGTGGATTTGTGTGGCTGCTGGCAGCTTTTGTAATTCTGGGGGGGTGGGTTCGAGCAGTTCTGCTTCGATTTCGTCTTTGCGCCAGCGATCGAGGATGTCCCGCACTAATGCCTCACGCACCCAAATCTGACCCACAATCACAAGCGGAATGGCTAAAAACAAGCCAAGAAAGCCAAAGAAAACCGTGAATACAACTTGTGACATCAACGTTACCGCAGGTAAAATTGCCACCTGACGCGACATCACAAACGGAACGAGTAAATACTGCTCTAATTGCTGAATCACAATGTACAGCACTAGCACGGCAACGGCTTTCCAGGGCGCATCGAGTAATGCCACTGCCATTGGCGGAATCACACTTAAAACAGGACCCACATTCGGAATTGCTTCCAACAATCCGGCTAAAAGCGCATTGGCTAATACCAGCGGTACACCTAAAATCAGCAGCGCGATTCCGCTGACTAGACCGATCACAATCATATTGATCATGATCCCAATTACCCAATTGACCAATGAAACTTCGCACATCGACAGAATTTGATCTGCCCGTCTCCGATAAAACGACGGAAATAGTGCGATGAATCCTCGTCGATAAGATTGAGGATCAATCAGCAACATAACGGTCAGAATCAAGATCAATAGAATATTCAACAGAACGTTGAATGTGTTCGAGAAGAATGAAAAGAAGTTACTGAGTAACCGCGCTACAAGCGGTTGACCCTGACGGATCAAATCTTCTACATCCGGGATATATTGCGCCATTCCTCCAGGAAGCGTGTTCTGCATTTGTTGCGCCCAGATCTGAACGCGATCGAGTCCCCGGGGCACAATTTCTACTAACTGCTGGAACTGTGCAATAAACGGCGGCACAATCAGCGCGACGAAAAAGATCGCCGCAGTCAATAAGGTCACAATTGCAATGAGAACAGCTCCGCCTCGCTTGATTTTGAAGCGCTGCAATGTATTGACAAAACTATTTAATGCGGTCGCAAACACAACTGCTGCATAGACGAGCAGTAAAACCTGTCGCATCTCCCACAGCACATAGAGGGAAATCGCTAATGCTAGAAATCCGACCCACTTGCCAAGTCCCACAATTTCTCACCCCTAACACGAGCAAACTAATCGAGTTTAGCTGCTCTGGTCGTATGTGAGTCTGATTTTTTAAACTTCATTACGGGAGGGGGGATGGATTTTTTGACGTAAGGCGATCCTGAATTTGGTGGGGAGTGGGGAGTGGTTTTGACATTTACAACTTAAGGAAGGCAGGTTGATTCTCAGTCAGGTATTTGACATACACTCGATCGCATCGGGCAGTTTCAACACCTGTTGCGGGTTGATAACCATTTTTTTCGTAGAGTTGAACGGCTTCTTTTAAGACACTCGCGGTTTCGATCCAAATTTGTTCAAAACCTTTTTGAGCGATCGCGTTTTCCAATTCACTGAGTAAAAACTTTCCTAATCCCAATCCTCGCACTTCGGGTCGCAAGTACATTTTGCGAATTTCAACTGCGTTTTTGCTTCTAGAAATTGGATAGTAAGCTGCTGTTCCCACCAGTTGATGATTGCGCTCAACGACCCAGAATTCGCCACTTTGATAGAAAGTTTCGACTTCTAAGACATCGCGATCGGCTCCTTCGGGTTCCTGAATCAGTCCATACTCTGCCAACACTGAGCCAATCAGGTTGAAAGCAGCCATGCGATCGTGCGGCTGCCAAGCTCGAATTAGAAAGTCTTGGTACTGCATTAGCTATGAATTCTGGGCTGAGGATATAACGTCGAGAGAATTTGACTTTCGATGGTTCCGAGTTCTTCGAGGCGTTGAGTGATCAGCGATCGCTCAAAGTAAGTATCCGCTAATGTCCAATACACTCCGTAATGTCGAGCTTCAGAAGCCATCAAGGCTCGATAAAATTTCGCTAATTCTTGATCCTCGCAATGCGTGGCGAGAAGTCCCAACCGCTCATGACTCCGAGCTTCGATCAAGCCAGAAACCAAGAGAGAATCTAACATGCGATCGGGTTCTTCGCGACGAATTTGTTTGTTCAAACTTGCACCATAAGGCGGCGGTGCAAGCGGTGCAAGCGGAATGTTGCGACGCTCTAAAATTTGGTTGACTTGCTCAAAGTGTTCGAGTTCTTCTTGAGCGATCGCAGTCAGTGATCGCACTAATTTTGCACTGGAAGGATAGCGAAACATTAAATTCAACGCAACTCCAGCCGCTTTACGTTCGCAGTGAGAATGATCTAGCAAAATTGTGTTTAGATTAGCCAAGGCTTGCTCGACCCAAGCAGAACTCGTCGGCTGTTGCAAAAAGCGAATCGTCGGCAAAGAAGAAACCACGGAAACTCTCATGATTTGGTTGGCATTTGCAATTCTAACGGCTTTTTTTGAGTCTTTGAAGGATGTTTCGAGTAAATACAGTCTGAGAAACTTAGATGTTTACATCGTGGCTTGGACTGCCAATATCTTTGCTGTTCTTTTTCTGATTCCCTTACTATTTGCGGCTGGTATCCCAAAAGTTGAGCCTGGATTTTGGGTTGCATTGCTGATTGGTGGAACGTTGAATGTCATTTCTTTTACGCTTTACATTCGCGCAATTCAAATCGCAGATTTATCGCTAACGGTTCCATTAGTGACGCTGACTCCATTATTCTTGCTGGTCACGTCGCCGTTAATTGTGCAGGAAAATCCAACCTTTGCTGATGCGATCGGAATTGCTCTGATCGTGATTGGCTCTTATGTTTTGAACTTACGCGAGCGCAAGAAAGGCTACTTTGCACCCTTGAAAGCCTTGCTGAAAAATAAAGGCAGCCGATTCATGTTGATGGTTGCCTTTATCTGGAGTATTACGTCTAATTTCGATAAGGTTGGAGTCGTCAATTCCTCCCCGCTCTTTTGGTCAACAGCACTTTATGCTTATTTAGCAGTCGGCATGTTTCCGATCGCGCTGTTCAATTCCCGCCACAAGTTCAAGCAGATTTTGCCAAATTTGCAGCCGCTGATGTTGATTGGGTTCTTTCATGCGATCGCAATTACATTTCAGATGATCGCGGTAACTTATACTTTGGTCACGCAAGTCATTGCGATTAAACGGATGAGTGCGCTCATCAGTGTGCTATTTGGGCATTTCCTATTTCGAGAAACAGGGTTAGAGGAGCGGCTCGGTGGAGCCGCAATTATGGTGTTCGGCGTAATTGTGTTGACCTTGTTTTAAAGGATGCTTGGTTCTTTCGTGTTAAAGCTCGATCACACGGAATTTCTGATTTAATCGGTTCCTCCCCAACTCCAGGTTGGATTGCCATTTCGCACTGATTTCTGCAAGATCACCGTTGTGAAGTCGTTGGCATCTGCCTGTCCAGTCATATCAAGGATCAGGTAAACCTTTCCATTCATGAAGCGGAGGCGCAGATAAGAATGTCCTTGATAAGCTTCATTGCCAATACGAGTGATGCCAGCCGTTGCGGTGCATTTGCTGTACTTAGGTTTGAGTTTGCCGACCCAAGTGACACTATAATCGTCAGTCGCAGCGATCGTCATGTTCTCTGCGATCGCCTTAAAGTTTGCTGACCCATCGATCGTATAACCTCCCTCACGATAGGGTCGCGGAGTTTCTGTCAACGTCACCTTATCAGGACAGATCGCGCCAGTATCGTTTGCTGTGAGGACTCGCATTTCAACATTGGCGGCGCTGGCTGGAACGGCTGAGAAAATAGATAAAGCAACAATTCCTAAACCCAATCGAGCAATATTCGATCTCATAAAATAGCTCAGTCTTTTGCATTGTGGTGGTTTCGTTAAATACACCACCGCTAGAGCAATTTCCTGAATTCAAAAAAGCGCGATCGCGCTGATGGACTAACCGCAGCGCCATTTTTCGGTTCATGCTTATTCACAGCAAGACATTCAGTTATCAGAACTATTGCCGCGATCACAATTAAACGTTATACAAATTCTTAAACCAGCGAACGAATGCTTGTGCTGTTGGATGCTGTGGCTGCAAAATTCGTTCTTGGATTGCCTGATGAAGTTGTCTTCCCGGTGGAGCTTGCCAAGCTAACCAGGTATACAAATTAGCTTTATCTGTATGCGTTAGCTTGAAAGGAGCAAATTTAGTGGCGGCAATTTGTGTCGCTTCCTGAGCATATTGCCAGAGTTCCTGTTTGTCATCCTCAATGAGGTTTGCCAGAAAAGTTTCTAGCATCCCTTGTAATCGATTGTCAGGCATCAGCCAGATTCCAAATTTGATTGGATCACCGATAGAGTTCTGAGCTTGATGAATCAGTCCAGCTTCTGGAAGTTGACTCGGCAAATCTGGAATACTTTTACGAGCGGCATTTCTAATACTTTGCCATCGAGAATCAGGTTGCTCATCCGCATCAATTAAGATGCCAAGTATCTGTAATCCAGATGCATCCAGTTGAACTGCTAATTCGTCAGGATCAGTGAGCTTTTCATACCCATCGAGTGCCTGAATTTGAACAATAGGATGGTTCTCCTCATCTACCCATATCACGTCATTTTTCTCGATCAGTTCAGGAATGACTCTTTTATCTTCGTTGCCTTCTACAAGAAGCTTCTTCGGAAAAACTTTCTTCGCCACGCTCACCGAACCTCAATATCTTGTTCAGCCGCAATCACAATCCTTCGTTCATTAAAGACAACCGAGCGTTGTTTATTTTTCTCAATTCGATGAATTGTAATTCCTTGTTCTTCGGCATCTTGCGAGCGCGCTATTTCAGAGAGGCTCTCCCAGCAATCGCGGCTATGAGTAGTCGCAAATACCTGAACATTAAGTCGATTTGCTACATCCCAAATGAGCTTCCACATGTTAGATAGGGCAGTAAAATGCAGTCCTGTGTCAATCTCATCCACAAATAACACACCTCCTTTAGCAGCAACCGCAGATAATGTAAGTCCTAGCATTCTCCAAATTCCATCACCCATACTTCCGATTGGGACACGCTGATTCTTATCTGACAATTTCACTAAGAACCCAGCGCGTACACCTAATTCTGTATAGCGAGCTTTTCTAGAACTTATCGGAGCAATGCGTTCAATTTCAGGTTCGATATTACGAAGTGCTTGATTTATGACATCTTCTTCTGGTGTCAAAACAATTTGCTCTTCAAACATTTCTATCATTCTATCTGCTGGAAGAGAGAAAGGAGTGACAAACTGCATATTGATCAGGGGAACACTTGAATCGGCACGAATTCGTCTTAGATAATCGGTGCGAAGTGATAAATCAGAAGAAAGAGTAAAAGACCGTTCCTCAACTTTATCGGTTTGATGTCCATATTTCCATTGAGCAACCAATTTCAAGATTGGATCGTCAATCAGTCCTCCGCGATCATCAAATTGCCCTTCTACATCATCAAAACTAGCCTCTTCGAGAGACAGGATCAATTCTTCATCATTACCATCTTGTTTTCCTGAGATAACTAATTTACTGTCTACTTTAGCTTCATATCCATGAAAGAGATTGCAGATATCTAAGGCAGACAGATCGCGACGTAATCGACTGCCAAGAGCATTAGGATCGCCCAATGAGTATTCACCACGATTACCCATTGTTTTAATAAGTGGTTCAAGATTGGTTCTTGAACAAAGAAGCTGAATTGCCTCAAGGAGTGATGTCTTCCCACTATTGTTTGTACCAACTAGCAAATTAATCCTGCCAAGTTGTTGAAGCTCGAAGTTTTTGAACCCTCGAAAGTTTTCTATTTTTGCTGACTTCAACATAATTTCTTGCAGATACCAGTGGATTTGCTATTAGGATAAGCGATCGCTAAACATTCCGCTAAAAAAAGCGCGATCGCTCCTTTGCAGAAACGATCGCGCTAAATTGTTTAGAGACTGAGATTAGTAATCGAAGTCGCCCATGCCGCCACCAGCGCCAGCACCAGCCGCAGCACCATCTTTCGGCTCAGGCTTGTCTACAACGATACACTCGGTCGTCAAGACCATTGCCGCGATCGATGCAGCATTTTGCAATGCAGAGCGAGTTACTTTCGCAGGGTCAACGATACCAGCAGCCAGCATGTCAACGAATTCACCCGATGCAGCATTGTAGCCAACATTGAATTCTTTCTCTTTCACACGCTCAGCAATCACCGCACCGTTTTGACCTGCGTTTTCAGCAATTCTCTTCAGAGGAGCGGTCAACGCACGAGCCACGATTTGAGCACCGATCAACTCTTCGCCGCTGAGGTTGCTAGAAGCCCAGCTTTCGAGTTCAGGAGCCAAGTGAGCCAAGGTTGTACCACCACCAGGAACGATACCTTCTTCAACAGCAGCTTTCGTTGCGTTGATAGCATCTTCGAGGCGGAGCTTACGATCCTTCATTTCGGTTTCGGTTGCAGCACCGACTTTGATCACTGCAACACCACCTGCCAACTTAGCCAAGCGCTCTTGCAGCTTTTCTTTGTCGTAAGAAGACTCGGTTTCTTCCATTTGACGGCGAAGTTGCTCGACGCGAGACTTCACTTGCGCTTCGTTGCCTTCAGCGACGATCGTGGTGTTGTCCTTGGTGATCGTGATGCGGCGAGCTTTACCTAATTGGTCAAGCTTAGTCGTATCGAGTTTCAGACCTGCATCTTCGGTGATCAATTGTCCACCAGTCAGAACAGCGATATCTTCGAGCATTGCTTTCCGACGATCGCCAAAGCCAGGAGCCTTAACTGCTGCAACGTTCAATACGCCACGCAGACGGTTCACAACCAAGGTTGCCAGAGCTTCTTTCTCGATATCTTCTGCAATGATGATCAGGGGACGACCTGCACGAGCGACTTGCTCAAGCACAGGAACGAGGTCTTGAACCAAGTTGATCTTCTTGTCGGTGATCAAGATGAAAGGTTCTTCGAGAACTGCTTCCATGCGCTCGGTGTCGGTTGCGAAGTAAGGCGAGATGTAGCCTTTGTCGAAGCGCATCCCTTCGGTGACTTCCAATTCGGTCGTCATCGATTTGCCTTCTTCGAGCGAGATAACGCCTTCTTTACCGACTTTATCCATTGCCGAAGCGATCATTTGACCGACTTCTTCATCATTCCCTGCTGAGATGGTTCCAACTTGCGCGATCGCTTTGGAATCTTCAACCGGACGAGCATGTGCTGCAATTTTTTCAACCAAGAATGCAGTTGCTTTGTCCATACCACGCTTCAAGAGGATTGCGTTTGCACCAGCGGCAACGTTGCGCATTCCTTCTTTGACGATCGCGTGAGCCAAAACGGTTGCAGTCGTGGTTCCATCTCCAGCCGCATCATTGGTTTTGGAAGCCGCTTGACGAATCAAAGCAACGCCAGTGTTTTCAACGTGATCTTCGAGTTCGATTTCTTTCGCGATCGTTACACCGTCATTGACGATCTGAGGTGCGCCGAACTTTTTCTCAAGCACAACGTTGCGTCCTTTGGGACCCAAGGTGACGGCAACTGCTTCAGCGAGAATGTCCATACCGCGCTCTAGAGCACGACGAGCGTTTTCGTTGTAAATGATGCGCTTAGCCATAGTGGAGTTAAAAGCTTTGTAAGGTTTACAGAGAGAAAGAAGAGAGAAGAGAAATTTGGATCTGCGACTTTAGATTGCTGCAATCCAAAATCGAGAATCGTTATGAAACAACAGCCAAGATGTCTTTTTCAGACAACAGAACATAGTCGTCGCCACCGAGTTTGATGTCGGTTCCTGCATACTTCGAGTACAGAACTTTGTTGCCGACTTGAACTTCCATCGGTTGGCGTTCGCCTTTTTCATTGAGCTTGCCGTTTCCAACTGAAACGATTTCGCCGACTTGGGGCTTTTCTTTAGCGTTATCCGGCAAAATAATTCCGCCAGCAGTTTTTTCTTCTGCTTCGCTCACTTTCACAAATACGCGATCGCCCAACGGTTTGACGGTGGAAACGCTCAGAGACACAGCTGCCATACAAATTCTCCAAACAATCTAAATGGACACGAAACGATCAAATACTGTTAAGCTGGATGTCCCATTTCACAACAGGTTCAGCCAGTTGCCGCAGTACGGGTAATTTTTCAACGCTTACCAGTCTACAGGCATTTGGATCTTTGAGTTAGCACTCTCATCTCCTGAGTGCTAATTTAACGAAGTGCGGTGTTAGATGCAACTTTTGGATGAGTACGGGTTCCCGAACGGGTGAGCAGTTTTATGAGTGTTGAGATTCTAAATCAGGCGGCAAGGGCGTTTCGCTCCGGCACATCCCGACCGGATGCAGAGCAAGTTGTGGATGCGCTCTTACAGGCAGAAAAATTTGCGAAACAACATCCACCGCAATTTTCTTTTGATCAGCTTGTTGGTCAATGGCGACTCTGCTTCGCGACTGGAACCCGAAAACTTCGACAAGGCGGTATTCAGTTAAAGAAAGGCTATTACGTGCCGAAATTGGCAAAGGCTCAGATTTCTTTTGCGCGAGATGAAGCGGAGCGCATCGGAAATCTGGCACAGCTTGGCGCATTGCAATTGAAATTTACGGGACCTGCCCGATTTCAGACGAAGAAAAATTTGTTGGCGTTTGAATTCACACAGATCCAGGTGACGTTTGGATCGATTGTGCTGAAAAAAGGTGCGGTTCGAGGTGGAGAAGCAAAAGAACAAGAATTTGAAGAGATGTCGATCGCTAAACTGCCTTTCTTTGCATTCTTTTTGATCACTGACGATTTAATTGCAGCGCGCGGTCGTGGCGGCGGGCTGGCGCTCTGGATTCGCGAATAGATGGATGAATCCGATTTAGACGATGAAGTAAAGTTCCTCAGCATCCAAATCGGATGACGATCGCAGACTAATTAGCGTTTGCGATAAGGAACAGACTTTTCAATGTCAATGTCATACACAGAAGTGCGACCTGGGTTTCCGCCTTGAGTGTTGACACTTCTCGCCATATTGAGGAACAGCGAAGGATCGCCATTTTTGGGTCGATTCTCGTAAGATGTGAAATTGCGAACCACTTCTTGCCAGATCGTTTGAGGGAAGCCCAACTTCGCCCGATAGTAACCATCGTAGCGGGGAGAAGTAATGTTAAAGGGCGTTTCACCCAATGTCCGGCTTGGTAGAGTCCGACGGCGATGATACGGAACAGTGTTCTCACCAAAGTTTTCGATGTACTCTTCACTGTTCAGCAAGTCATCGACAAACCCTTTGACCCCTTTGGTCATCACAACGGCTGACCAAGCAATCTTCTCAGCTTCGTTGTAAACTTTCCGTCCCAGAACTTTCTGGACACAGTGTTCCACGAAGCGATAGTTACTATTTTTGTTATAGAAGCTATCGATAAAGGTATTCGAGAGCAACAGTCCGCGAATGAAATCACGCACCGTGATCTGTCTATTGCGAAGTTGAGACTCAAGAATGGTTTCTCGATCCCATCGAAAAGCATGGAAGAAGATCTGGCGATACGCCGCATTAATCAGATCTCCCATCTCCGTGGGTGAATACTGATTATCAGTTGAATAAATGATTGCTTCATCATCGGGTGCGCCTAATGCATCAACCCGCTGGTTAGGACAAGTAGGAGAATAGGCTAAGAGAGGAATTGCCACGTTATACAAACCTCCAACTTTATAAAACTTGAAAAAATGGCACCTTCGATCATAAAAGATAAGGGGATTTCAACAGACATCCGTTCGATAAAACGTTACAGACCTTAACTTCGTCAACACAGAATACCAGATAAAGCCAACAGAAACCTCGCTATAAATTCGTAAAAAACCATTACGAAATGACGCTGAAAATGATGCCCTGAAAGCATTTCGTCGTTTAATTTCGTTTTTCTTAATGACTAAACTTTGAAATAGAAAGCTTCAGAAATCCTGAGAAAGCTTACAAAAACTGGCTTTTGTTTCAGTTTATATTTCTTAACTAAGTTTGTATCTTATCTGCTGAAAATTGCACAAGTTTTGCACAAGCAGACTGCTCTAATTAATTCAGCAAGAATAGTCAAAAGAAGTAAATCTTTAACAGAAAAGCTTAAGACTTTAATTCTTATGGCTAGTCTTAATGAGACGGTTGCTCTCCAGGTGCGACTGATTCTCACAGATTTAAACAGGAAGTTTACTCAATCCAACACATTAGGAGATTGAATCAATGCTAGATGCCTTTACTAAGGTCGTTTCACAGGCTGATACACAAGGTCAGCTCGTCAGTGGCGCACAAATCGACGCTCTCTTGGCAGTCGTAAAAGACGGTGCAAAGCGCACCGATGTTGTGAACAGAATCACAGGTAGCGCTTCGACGATCGTTACGAATGCAGCACGGGCATTGTTTGAAGAACAGCCTCAATTGATTGCTCCTGGTGGAAATGCTTACACCAACCGTCGTGTTGCAGCTTGTATGCGCGATATGGAAATCGTTCTGCGCTACGTTACCTATGCAGTCTTCTTGGGTGATGCAAGCGTGCTCGACGATCGCTGCTTGAATGGTCTGCGTGAAACCTACATTGCTTTGGGCGTTCCGACCTCTTCAATGGCGAACAGCATCGTCAAAATGAAAGAAGCTGCGATCGCAATTGCCAACGATCGCAACAATATCCAACCGGGTGATTGTAGCTCTTTGATTGCTGAATTGAGCAGCTACTTCGATCGTGCTGCTGCTGCGATCAGCTAACTCCCTCAATTCTCGGCGATGCGATTCATCGCACTCGCTTTAGTTTGAAAACTTCTACAACACTACGGAGAAAGAATCCAATGAAAACACAATTGACAGAAGCAGTTGCTGCTGCTGATTCACAAGGTCGTTTCCTCGGTAACACCGAGCTGCAAATCGCTTTCGGTCGCCTCCGCTTGGCAACCGCTGATCTCGAAGCTGCAAAAGCTTTGGGTGACAAAGCAGATTCACTCGCTCAAGGTGCAGCAAACGCTGTATACCAAAAATTCCCCTACACCACCCAAATGCAGGGTGCGAACTATGCTTCCGACGCACGTGGTAAAGCAAAATGCTTGCGTGACATCGGTTACTATATCCGGATGATCCAATACTGCTTAATCGCAGGTGGAACTGGACCTGCAGATGAGTATCTGTTGGCAGGTTTGGCTGAAATGCACAGCCGTTTTGAATTGGTTCCTGCTTGGTATGCTGAAGCGCTTCGCTACATCAAAGCAAACCATGGCTTGAGCGGTGACCCTGCACTGGAAGCAAACTCCTACATCGACTACATCATTAACGCACTTGCATAATTGTGCGGTTTGCCCAGGACGATCAGCATTCCTGTCTGTGAGAGAGCTATGTTTATCGTTCTGGGCAACTTTTGTCGGCATGAACGCTTAAGAAACAATTGATTAGTCCTTTGTAAGATTGGGAGAACCAAACTATGCCTGGTTTACAAGAAGCTGCACGGTTAGGGATTACGCCTTTTGAAGAAGCAAAGCCCGTTGAACTCCGTGCGAATTGGACTCAAGATGAAGTGCAGGCGGTGATTCGCGCAGCATATCGGCAAGTGCTTGGCAACGAGCATCTGATGCAAAGCGAACGGTTGGTTGCAGCAGAATCGCAGCTCGTTCAGGGTGTGATTTCGGTGCGGGACTTTGTGCGGGCGATCGCAACGTCTGATCTCTATCGCGAGAAGTTTTTGTATCCGAACTTCCATGTGCGCTTTATCGAGCTGAACTATAAGCATTTCCTAGGACGTGCACCTTACGAGCAGGCTGAGATTTCCTACCATTTGGACTTGTTCCTGAATGAAGGCTACGAAGCTGAAATCAACTCTTATCTGGATTCAGTTGAGTATCAAAGCAGCTTCGGCGAAAACATTGTTCCTTACCATCGCGATTTCCAAGTCGATCACCCTGGCTCACGGGCGATCGGCTTTAGTCGTTTATTGCATCTCTATCGCGGATATGCAAATAGCGATCGCTCTCAGGGACAAAAACAGCCTCGTTTAACCTGGGAAGTTGCGAAGAACCTAGCAACCCCGATCTCTGCTCCTTCGGCAACTGCACTTTCAGGTGCGTTAGGTGGCAACCGTGGTGATGTCTATCGTCTGCGGGTGTTGCGCTCTGCATCTCCAAACTCAGCCGTTGTGCGGCAGGCAACCACGGAAGTGCTTGTTTCTTATGATCAACTGTCCTCGAAACTTCAACAGTTGAATCGTTCGGGCAGCAGAGTGGTCAGTGTGACTCCTGTCTAAATCGATTGAGGGAATTGCTAATCGATGAAGTCCCAGGAACGATTTCTTTAATCTCGATTCTATCCCGCCCTAAGCTCAACTTCGGGCGGTTTCTGCAATGTAGCAGTGGGATTCTAATGAATGGCAAGTCCCTTATTCAGTTCATTTCCTACGATATAAAGGAGAGTTTTAGGTGGCTATTACAACAGCAGCAGCTCGCTTGGGTATCTCCAGTTTGGATGATGCCAAAGTCGAATTGCGTCCTTATGCGACTCAGGACGAGATCGAAGGCGTGATTCTTGCGGTTTATCAGCAAGTTTTGGGAAATCCTCATCTCTTAAAGTCTGAGCGCCTGACCATTTCAGAGTCTTTGCTCCGCAACCGTCAGATCACCGTGCAAGAGTTTGTGCGCCAAGTTGCTAAATCAGACTTGTACAAGGAGAAATTCTTTTACAACTGCTTCCAAAGCCGGACGATCGAGTTGAACTTTAAGCACCTGTTGGGTCGTGCGCCTTACGATCAGTCTGAGATCACTGAGCATCTAGATCTGTATCAGTCCAAGGGATTTGAAGCAGACATTGATTCTTACATTGATTCGGATGAGTATCAATCCAGCTTTGGCGAAAACATTGTGCCTTACTATCGGGATTTCACGACGACTGGCGTTGGTCAACGCACGGTTGGATTCCCTCGCTTGCTGCAACTGTATCGCGGCTATGCCAATAGTGATAATGCAACTCTGACCGGCAGTGCACCTCGCTTAGCGAAGAATATTGCTCAGAAATCTGCTCCGACGATTATTCCGTCTTCGGCACCGGGCTTTGCGTTCTTGTCTGCTCAGAAAGGAGATGCGACAGCGAGTGCATTTGGTGGCTCTAAGGCGCACGGATCGGGGCAATTCTACCGGGTGGAAGTGGCTGGTATTCGCGGTGGTGGTTATCCAAAAGTTCGCCGGGTGAATAAGGTTGTGGTGATTCCTTATGAGGAACTGTCGGCACATATGCAGCGAGTTCAGCGTCAGGGCGGTAAAATCGCGAGCATTACTCCGCTGTAGGATGTGAATTAGTCGTCAACTGCATTGATTTTGCAGAGTGGGGAGTAGGGAGTAAATAGCAATCCTGTTTGAGTTGCAAAGGCTAAAAAGAGTGGGGAGTAGGGAGCGACCACGGGAACAATTCCCCACTCCCTACTCCCCACTCCCCACTTCATGCCTAATTTAGGGCTGTTACACAAGAACTCCCTACACTCTCTTACTTCGTAATCTGTTTGACTGTATCGACTGCGCTATCGACAAAGTTTTTGGCACCGTTATCGCTGGTCTTCTGCATGGCAGGAGTCGCGGGAGTGGCATGTAGTTTTGGATCGGGTTGCGGTGGTTCTGGGATTGGACCAACGGCTTGGGGGTTAGCTACATACTCAAATTGACCTTTACCATCGATCGATTGTCCTTTTGCCCATCGACCTTCAGCGCTTTCTTGACCTTCGGAGTTATTCCAGAATTGATAAGCGTACTCTTTCTTGCCATATTCGTGGGCAATCTTGGGAGTGACCGTCTCTTCAAATCCGTCGCTCTGCAATTCTTCGATCGCGGCTAACCATTGATTCTGATGCATCGTATCCCGTGCAATCATAAAGCTCAAGTGGTCTCTCACACCTGGATCGTCGGTCATTTCGTATAACCGAACCGCCTGCATTAGACCTTGTGATTCTGCGTGCAGGTTCGAGCGAAAATCTGCCAGCAAGTTTCCACTGGCAACAATAAAGCGACCGTTCCAAGGGAAGCCGACACTATCGGCGGGCATTGCACCTTGTCCAGACACAATTTCGTGCTGAGGATTCATCGCTGCTGCAATTACATCGCGGGGATTGGTTCCGCCCATGACTGCACCGACAACTGGATCTTTTGCGCCTTCTTCCTGCATTTCTACAGGTGCTTTATCGAGAAGATGAGCCACCATTGTTGCGAGCATTTCAACGTGACCAATTTCTTCGGTTCCCGTATCTAGCAATAGGTCGCGATATTTTGCAGGACCGCGACAGTTCCAGCCTTGGAATAAGTACTGCATCATTACGGTCATTTCACCCATCGAACCGCCAATTAATTCTTGTAGCTTTTTGGCGTAGATTGGGTCGGGCTTAGAGGGAGGAGTAAAGTACTGTAAACGCTTCGTGTGTAGAAACATAAGATTCCTCTAAAAAAGAGTTAATTTCATGCGAACCTCTCCGTTTTAGCGATGCAATCTAACCGTTGAATCAGCCTATAGTTGAACACTCAGGGCATAGATTCAGGAGCGTTTTTCCAGCGATCGAGTAATTTCAAACCCGCTATAATCAGCCCAATTCCAAACATTAAAAAACCAATGTCCCAAAGCAGGTAATGTGTGCCTGAATGGACATGATGAATTCCTAAAATTTCGTGATCAATGAAGCCTTCGATCGTATTAAATAATCCTGCCCCAAATAGAATTAATCCGATAAATGGTTGGGAAGATTTTGGTAGTTGATCTTGGAGATGCGATCGCCAAAGTAAAGTAACACCCGCGATCGTCAATCCATAATCGGCTAAATGAAACAATCCATCTGCGACTGAATGGACTTTGACATCACTCATGTTCGTCATCGGTCGCACACTGCTTAACATGTGATGCCACTGCAAAATCTGATGCAGCACAATTCCATCGAAAAATCCCGCAAATCCCATACCGAGCAAAATTCCAGCAAGCATGAATTGCTTAGAGAGGAGCCGCGATTGTTGAGGTTCTAGAACTTGAGTCATAGGGCTAAAACCTAAATCCTAGTCAGGAGAAACTGAGCGATCGTCTACCTATAGAGCCAAATGAACCTGACGAACAGGATGCATTGCGAAGTTGCGTGCTATGATGACGAGTCAAATCTCTGTGATAGTATACTTGAACCATCAACCAGATGATGCTGTATGATTCTTTCGATGCCAGTGGCACATATCCATGTGACCGTCATCCTCTCATCGATCTTGATCCAGCAGACTGGTGTTGGGCAACTTGGCGCAAACGTCCCCAGTTGGTTCGTCCAGAGCCACAACCTTTTGAATTAGAAGTCGCGATCGCGAAATTAAAAAAAGTAAAACGATTGAAAAGTAGACATTGGCAATGGGAGGCTTGTGAAATTCCGGTTTCAATGTCGATCGAGGAAGCCTTTTTTTGGTATGAGGCAATTACGAAAGCACATCACTTCGATCGCGTTCGAGACTTAGTAAAACACTGTGAAACTGTAAAACACTGTGAAACTGAGCCTCTAGCTACTCCAGTCGAGATTGCTGAAATACAGGAATGGTTTACTCTCGTTGAAAGTAACTATGCGCCTGCTCAAATGACGTTTATCCTAAGCTATTTTCTATCGATTGAACAGCTATTAGATAAATTAACTGAGCATCGGCAATATCAACTATTTGTAGGATTCAGGCAGCATATTTTGCCTTACTTGAATGAGACGAAATTTGAAGCAATCAAAACTTATATTAGGGCAAATTGGGAGCCTCAAAGGTTCTACTTTCGACCTCATCTTTCCGCCTTATTAGGTATACATGACTGGCTTGAAGCCTTAGTTGCAAAATGGAAGCCTGAAAGATCCTATGCTGCTTTCGATCGCAATTTTAGACTTGAAGTTATTTTTGGGCTAGAAAGTGCGGATTTAGTTGTGCATCATGTTCGTCGTTTAAGATTACGGTTGGGGACAGCCGAACAGGTTCGAGCATGGTTGGCACATACGGAATTAACTGCACTAGAACTTGTCACAGAGAGCATTGCTGCGCTCAATAGCAACAAAGAAGTATCAAATGCTGCTGAGATGTTTGATGTGCTGACTTTGATCCGATCGCCCATTGTCGCTCCCCAAATTCTTGCTCTTGTTCAGCGATCGCGAATTCGCGATCGAGCACAGCAATGGCTAGAAGAGAATCTAGAATTGTCGATCGCGGGGTTACTTCCCCTCACGATTCAAAAACATCCTTTAAGAGAAACCGCGATCGCTTGGCTCAGAATGATGCAGCGACAAGGATTTGGTAATTTGATCCGTGAAAAAATGAATGATGAATATCAGCAGATCGAACTGCTCATTTTTGATGCTCCGCAGCGAGAAGAACTGGGCAAAACGCCTAAGTGGTTTAAAGCGATCGTAGATGCGGCTCCGAAGCTTGAGCCACTAGATTGGGTGAAAGTGAGTGATTTACCCGCGATCGTCGTTGGTGACACTCGACTCTCAACAACTCACCATCAAGCAATCTTGAATCTACTCCAAGCTGATCCTGACAATTGCTCATCAATTCTGAGACAACATACAAATGCTGATTCACTCAGCCAATTTGTGTGGCAACTCTATGAACAATGGAGCTTAAAAAAGCCGAAAGGTCGAGCAGACTGGGTAGTTTTAGCATTAGGGCGATTAGGCGATGATGAGATTCTTCTCAAGTTAGCTGATTTGATTCGAGCCTGGTGTAAAGCATCAAAGCATCAGCTTGCAACATCGGGAATCGCTGCACTAACATTGCATGCGTCAGAGACAGCAATTTACCAATTGATGCAATTCGCATACCCACCGATTTCTAGACTGATTCGACCTGAACAAGCACTCGATGAGATTGCAAAAGCGCGCAATCTATCTCGGCGACAGTTAGAAGATTGTGCAATGCGAGAAGTTCTTGAGAGGCATTGCACTACGATTGCGAATTCGGGAAGCCCCCGCAAACGTAGACCCAAGACCCATCAAACCCAACTCAGCAAAACCCAACTCAAGCAATTTCTCACCCTGCAATCGCTACGATTTGAGCAGCAAATGATTCACAGAGCTGCTTATACTGTTGCAGAATTTCAGTCCTTCGTCTTTCATCCGATCGTACGTCCAATGGCTCAGAGTTTGATCTGGCAAGCCGAATCGACGTGTTTTCGTATTGCCGAGGATGGAACTCTCGCGGATAGCTCTGATATGCCTGTAGAACTTCCCTCAGAAGCCGATATTTACTTGCCGCATCCGTTAGAGATGCCAGATCAATCGACCTGGGCAGAGTTGTTGTCTGACTATGAATTGATTCCGCCCTTTGCCCAAGTCAATCGCCCAATATATTCTGTGTCAACCCAGGAACAAGATGCTACGATTGTCACCCGGTTCGCCGATCGAGGCGTTTTCACTGTCAATTTAACTCAATCTCTGATGAAGCTAGGCTGGACTGAAACCTATATCGGGCGCGGACATTGGCGCGGGTATTGTAAGCGATTTCGTGCTGACCATACCGCCGCTATTCTCAGTGTCTCGGAGATGCCCCGCGAACACGGGTATCAACGCATCGATCGCATTTTCTTTGTTGCAAATGATTGGGATGGTAGGCGTGTCCCCACTGAGCGCGATCGCATTCCGCTAACGACAGTTTCTCCACTTGTTTTTAGCGAAGTGCTCCGCGAAATCGACCACCTGACCCACCGTTCCAAAAAACGTCATGCCTAAACGCGCTCAGATTGAACTTCAACGCCCCGCTGCCGAATCGCTCTACGCAACCGAACTGAAGAAACTTGCCGAACTCGATAAAGATGCACCTCGTCCGGGGGGATGGAAGCTCACGCCGCAATCGGTTTTGAAATTTATTTTGGGCGATCGCGCACTGGGAATTACTCAAAAATTCGTTGGCAGTCGTGCCCAATTGGAACGCTGCATTGTCGCACTCGCAACGAATCGCGGTTTGATGCTGATTGGTGAGCCGGGGACTGCAAAAAGCTATCTGAGCGAGTTGCTCGCGGCAGGAATCAGTGGAGATTCAACTCTCACGATTCAAGGCAGTGCGGGGACAACTGAGGACAATATCAAATACTCTTGGAACTATGCTTTATTACTAGCAGAAGGCCCAAGTTCTCGATCGCTCGTTTCCGCCCCACTTCATCGCGGAATGAGCGAAGGTAAGATTGTCCGATTTGAGGAAATTACGCGCTGTCCCTTAGAGATTCAAGACACTTTACTGTCTGTGCTCAGCGATCGTATGATGAGCATTCCAGAATTACCCGATAGCAATCGGAGCTTATATGCAAAAGTCGGATTTAATGTGATTGCAACTGCTAATACTCGCGATCGCGGAGTCAATGAAATGAGTGCAGCCCTGAAACGGCGCTTCAATTTTGAGACGTTGCAACCGATTTCAGATTTGCAGCAAGAAATCGAGCT
Source organism: Leptolyngbya sp. GGD (assembly GCF_026735145.1). Lineage (NCBI taxonomy): Bacteria > Bacillati > Cyanobacteriota > Cyanophyceae > Leptolyngbyales > Leptolyngbyaceae > Leptolyngbya > Leptolyngbya sp. GGD. Next base: position 107,918 of record NZ_JAPQKE010000004.1, on the reverse strand, counting down.
AGTCCAGCGAGAAACAAATCGAATGCTAGAACAAGCAGCGATTCCAGCGAGTTTGAATGAAGATTTAACCGAAGTTTTAGTTACCACATTTCGCGAGCTTCGCACTGGACAAACTGAAGACGGTCGAACATTTGAGCCACTGACAACTGTGATGAGTACGGCTGAGGCAGTTTCAGTTGGATATGCTTCGGTAATTCATGCTTATTATTATGGCGATCGCGCTCCCACTCCTGAAAATCTTTTACACAGCTTAGTCGGTTCCGCTTTAAAAGATGCAACTGATGATTTGAAGAAGCTCCGGCATTACTTCAACCATGTGGTAAAAAATCGCCAAGACCAGCTTTGGCAAGACTATTACACGGCTCATCATCAGGTGTTGTAATGGATTTTGATACTTCAATTCTGAATTTAGATGCGAAGGTGATCTTTTTTCCAGTTCGCCATCATAGTCCTGCTTGTGCGCGATTTGTTCGAGAGCTTGCAACGAAGATTCGCCCTGCTGCAATTTTGATTGAAGGACCTGCGGATTTTAATGATCAAATTTCCGAGCTTAACTTACCGCACCAATTACCGATCGCGGTTTATAGCTATGCTCATTTTTCGGATAATACTCGCTTAGCTGCGTTCTATCCTTACTGTGTCTATTCTCCAGAATGGCAAGCGCTACAAATTGCTAAAGAGTTAGACATTTCGGCTGAATTCATTGATCTGCCCTGGTCGAAAATGGCGACGACAAAAACGGCTCATCATCGTTATAGCGATCGCGAACTTCGCCAAAGTCAGTACGTCAGCCAATTATGCGAAACGCTTGGAATTGAAGGGCTGGATCATCTCTGGGATCATTTATTTGAAATTGATCCAGCAATCACTTTGGAAACTTATCTCGATCGAGCGCATCAGTTTTGTTTCCACTGTCGAGCTTTAGACGAACCCACACTCGAAGATCAACAGCGTGAAGCCTTTATGACCGAGAAAATTCGGCAAGCGATCGCGCGATACGGGGGTCAAATCTTAGTCGTAACGGGTGGCTTTCATAGTTATGCACTTCACACTCAGCTTTTGAATCCACCGACTGAGCCACAAGCAAGTCTAGTCTTTTCCTATCTTGAACAGTGCCTTAAACCTGCGATCGTTCAGCAAGGCATTGCGCTAACTCCTTTTTCTTACGATCGCTTAGATAGCCTGACTGGATATGATGCGGGAATGCCGAATCCAGGCTTCTATCATCAGGTTTGGCAGCATCGTTATCAAAGCTCCGCTCAAGAAGATACTTACACTCACAATGCGATCTATCGCGAAGTATTTGCTCAAATCGTGACAGCATTGCGATCACATCAACAACTGATCAGCGCGGCAGATTTGATCGCCGTTGAATCTGCTGCCCATGCTCTCGCTGCTTTGCGAGGTCATGCAGAGATTTGGCGACAGGATATCATTGACGCGATCGTCACTTCTTTAATCAAAGAAGAAGTCACAACTACTCACCCCTTACTCCGGGCGGTGCATGAAGTTTTTCGCGGGTCAGAACGAGGGAAACTTGCTGCGGGAATTTCTGTTCCGCCTTTAGTTCAAGAAATCAAGCAGCAATTAAAACAGCATGATTTAGAACCTCAGCCGATCGGGCGAATTGTTCAACTCAATTTACTAGAAGAACCCACCTGCTCTAAACTTTTGCACCAACTGCGAATCTTACAAATTGCGGGCTTTAATCGCACAGGTGGAATCGATCTGGCTGCACGTCAGGATCTCTCGATTCAGTGGGAGGAATGGTCGATCGCGTGGAGTCCAGCCTATGAAGGTAGTTGCATCGAAGCTGCAATTTATGGGTCTACTTTACTTGAAGCGGCTGAGATGCGATTGCTAGAGCTTGCGAAAAAATGTGAGCAACAATCTGAAAGTGCTGCTTTACTCTTACTCGATGCTTGCTTAATGGGAGTTCAATCACTGATTCCTCCTCTCTATCAGCAGCTTCTCACGCTGATTCAATCTGATAGTGATTTCTTTGCTGTTACTAGCACATTAACGCATTTACTTTATCTCTATAGCTATGATGAACTTCTGGGAATTGCAGAACATACAGAACTTGGCTATCTCTTGCAGGTTACTTTTACTCGCAGCCTTTGGCTTTTAGAAAGCCTTGGACAAGTTCGAGATCAAGATCAACAGCTTCTCAATGCGTTCAAAACTCTTCTTGAAACGATGCAACGATGCGATCGCACACTGAATCTCGATCGTGAAGCCTTTATCGCTGTTCTTGCCCGCACGAGCCAAGAGCAAATTCAAAATCCAGTTCTACGAGGTGCAACCATCGGCGCACTATGGGTACTTGATGAAGCTCCCACTGAGCAAGTTTTAACCGATTTATATGCGATTTCTAATCACTTAGGCGATTTCTTAACAGGTCTTTTCAGCATTGCGCGTGAGATGATTCAGCGTTCTCCAGAACTGTTAAATCAAATCGATCGCATCATTGCACAGTTTGATGACGAAGCATTTCTCGAAGCTCTGCCCTCACTGCGACTGGCGTTTACTTATTTCACCCCTAGAGAACAGCACATGCTTTCACACACGCTGACTCAATTTTGGACAAACACACCTGCACCAGTCTTGGAAATCTCATCTGAACAGATTGCTCAGGTTAAAGCACGAGAAGCTAGATTACTGAGCACGATCGCACAATATGGACTGCGAGGTATCCGCGAATGAATGATCCACTCACTCAAGCCATGCGTTGGAAAGTTATTTTATCGGCTCATCCAGATTTCAACATCGGAGAAGATGCCTCTGAAACTTGGCAGCGACGAGCCGAAGCACTATCGTTTTTGTACGATCGAGAATATCAATCCCGCAATGTTCGCCCCAACTCAAGCAATTCTCGGATCAATCAAAAAGATCGACCGAGCAACTCTCAAAATCCATCTGACCCAAACCATTCTCGTGAAGGTGGACTTGCAGGCTCAGCACTAACCATTCCAGAGTGGATCAATGAAATTCATGAACTCTTCCCGAAAAAGACGATTGAGCGTTTAGAAAAAGATGCCTTAGAGCGCTATCGTCTCGAAGAAATGATCACCGATCCAGATCTCCTGAGTCGTGCAGAACCAAGCTTAACGCTACTCAAAGCTGTCCTCCGAACAAAACACTTAATGAATCAAGCCGTACTTGCTATGGCGCGGCAGCTTGTTCAAAAAGTGATTGATCAATTACTAGAAAAACTTGCGCGTGAGGTTCAATCTCCGTTCTTAGGCACGCTCGATCGACAACATCGCTCCTGCCTAAAAATTGCGAAAAACTTTGACCCGAAAGCTACGATTCATCATAATCTCAGCACCTATGACCCTGAGACCAAAAGACTTTATATCAAAAGCCCACACTTCTATTCTCGAATTCGTCGAAATCTCGATCGCTGGCAGTTAATCATTCTGGTCGATGAATCTGGCAGCATGATCGATAGCATTATTCACGCCGCAGTAACAGCTTCTATCTTTTGTCAATTGCAGCAGATCCGCACTCATCTTTGTATTTTCGATACCTCGATCGTCGATCTCACCGAACAATGCCGTGATCCGGTTGAAACCTTAATGCAAGTTCAACTCGGAGGCGGCACGAACATTGGGCAAGCGTTGAACTATGCAGAAACACTGATTGATCATCCTCGCAACACGATCGTTGTTCTCATCACTGATTTCTATGAAGGCGCACCTCGCGAAACGCTGTTTAGTACCACTCGCCGTTTAATTGAAAGCGGTGTGACGATGCTAGGACTTGCTGCACTCGACTCTGATGCCAATCCAAACTACGATCGCACAACTGCCCAAGCGCTCGTCAATCTGGGAATGCACGTTGGTGCAATGACTCCCGGAGAACTTGCAGAATGGATTGCTCGAACAGTGAGGAAGTAGCATGTCTCGGACAGATTTACTTGCATTAACCACAGATGATCTGACCCTCCTAACCAATCGCGGCATTGTCAATCGCGCTAAACGAGAACTCGAACAATTCACGGTTGAGATCACTGAGGACGATGACTTCGTGCGTCTGAAATGGTCAGATTCAGTTGAATGTACCTTTCCGAATGGAGAACCTGTCAGCGATCGACACTGTAACTGTTCCGCAAACACAATCTGCCGCCACCTCATCCGCTCAATTCTCGCCTACCAACAATCCAACTCTTTTACTCCTGAACCCTGGAATCCAGGCGACATCTCAGACGCAGAACTTGCCAACCATTTCACACCTTCGCAACTCGATCAGCTCAAACAACAATTTGAAACCGATCAAGTCATCGAAGTGCGATCGAGTACAAAGCCGATCGCATATCTGCACTCTCTTGGTCACACCCTCCGCTTTCTCGTTCCTCATGATCTCCGATATACCCACTGCGACTGTTCCGAGCCTTCTCCTTGTCAGCATGTGCCTCTCGCAATTTGGGCATTCCGCCAATTGCAGGATCAAACGAGTGCGATTATTTCTACCGAAACGAATTTGACATCCCCAACTCAGCTACTCGACGACATCGAATCAGCCCTCGAAACCCTACTCCAGCGAGGACTGAACAATCTCACTGCAAGCCTACTGAGTAAACTTCAACGCTGTGAACAACACTGTCGTCAATCTAATTTGATCTGGTTTGCTGAGATTCTCGTCGAACTCTTGGAACAATGCGATCGCTATCAAAACCGAGATGCTCGCTTTTCTCCTCACGAAGTCATTGCTTTAATCGCTGAACTTTGTATCCGTAGCGATGCTCTGCGCTCTAACACAGGCAAAGTTCCTCGTCTCTTCATCGCTGGTACACAGCGCGATCGCACAACCGCCATCGGAACTGCCCGCCTCATCGGTCTAGGCTGTGGTGTCCAACTCAAACAAAACAGCACCACACTCACCAGCTACTTTCAAGATGCCAATACTGGAATGCTGACGGCATTTTCAACCGAGTTCGATGCTCCCGATCCCTTCTCCGATCTCGCTCAAAAACCTGTTCTCAAACAGCACACGTTCACTGAACTTGGCTCAGGACAACTGCTTATTCAATCTGCTAAACGTTCTCCCGACTTCCGTCTTATTCCCGGACGTTCTCCGCTCTCTCTCAATCCTCAATCCTTCCAATGGAGCCAACTCCGCTCCCCGCTGCTCGTCGAAGACTTTTCTGAACTTTCTGCCCATTTACAACTTCTCCCTCCTGCTGATCTCCGCCCTCGTCATCTCACTGAGAATTTGTATGTGCTAGCGATCGACAAAGTAACCTCGGTTGAATTTTCCTCAATCGAACAAGCTGTGACTGCAATGCTCTGGGATTCTCAACAAAACACGATTCGGTTGAATTTTCCGTATCACGATCGTGCTCAAGCGGGCACAGAAGCACTGCTGACCCAACTCACCCAAGAGCGTCTTCGCTTTGTCTCCGGTCACATTCGTTCCGGTCATCAACTGACAATTTCGCCCATTGGACTTGTGTTCGAGGATTCCTTTTTGCAACCCTGGATCGCTGAACATGCCTCAGAAAGCGTATTGGTTGCAAATTCAACTTCGATCGAGCTTGATCCGATTGAGACTTATTTAGAGAGCGTGTTAAATGCGATCGCGGATCTTCTCCTTATCGGAATCGAGCACTCCAATTCTCAGACCTTACAAACTTGGCGAGAGATCAATGAGATCAGCCACAAGTTAGGATTTCAAACACTGACGGCGACGATCGACCCGATTACCTCTCAATTAACCGCACCCCATCAGAACCTTCAATCTCTCAGCCAATCCATTCTCACCCTGTCCGTTCTGCACCATCTTGTCGATCGAGAATAAAGAGCGAAATTCTCAGCCAATCTTTGTAAGAACATCTTAGGATTGAAAAGCCTCTCTATCGAATGACGATCGACTAACCATGAACACTCCAGAACTTCTTTCACCTGCGGGAAATTGGGACTGTGCCAAAGCAGCGATCGAGAATGGCGCAGATGCAATCTACTTTGGACTGGAGCGGTTTAATGCTCGGATGCGGGCAGAGAATTTTACAGAATCCGATTTGCCAGAGCTAATGGAGTTTCTGCATTGGCGCGGCGTGAAAGGATACGTCACCTTGAACACGTTAATCTTTCAAAATGAATTAGTCGAGGCAGAACAATATTTGAGATCGATTATTGCTGCCGGAGTCGATGCTGTAATTGTTCAGGACATCGGAATTTGTCGTCTCATTCGCCATTTGTCACCGGATTTTCCGATTCATGGCTCGACACAAATGACCGTGACCAGTGCAGCAGGAGTCGAGTTTGCAAAAGAATTAGGCTGCCAGTTAGTCGTTCTAGCGCGCGAATGTTCGATCAAAGAAATCAATAAAATTCAAAAGCAACTCACGGAAAGTAACATTACTTTGCCGCTGGAAGTATTTGTGCATGGAGCGTTGTGCGTTGCTTATTCAGGGCAATGTTTGACAAGTGAAGCATTGGGCGGTCGATCCGCAAACCGAGGCGAATGTGCTCAAGCCTGCCGAATGCCTTACGAATTAATCTCTGATGGCGAAGCTGTGAATTTGGGCGATCGACGATACTTACTCAGTCCACAAGATTTGTCAGGCTTAGCTGTTCTACCAGAATTAGTAAAATCAGGAGTCACTTGCCTCAAAATTGAAGGACGACTGAAATCTCCTGAATACGTGGCAAACGTTACGCGAGTCTATCGTAATGCGCTCGATCAAGCGATCACTGATGTGAATGCTGAACGATACAACTTGGAAATGGCATTTTCGCGCGGATTGCATACCGGATGGTTTGAGGGCATTAACAATCAAGAATTAGTCCATGCCAGATTTGGGAAAAAACGAGGCGTTTATCTCGGCGAAGTCACCCAGATTCAGCACGAGCAAATTACGATCGCGACCAAAGCCCCCGTCAAACCCGGTGATGGCGTTGTATTCGACAGCGGACATCCCGAAGCCAAAGAAGAAGGCGGCAGAATTTATGCCGTCGAGCAACATCGCAATCAAACAGTGCTGACCTTCGGCAGAGATCAGTTGAATTTGAGACGAATTGATATTGGCGATCGCGTTTGGAAAACCAGCGACCCAGAACTCGATCGTCAAATTCGCCAAACCTATGCAGGAGATCAGCCAAAATTCCAGCGCCCGATCGACATCGAAATTCATGGCGAAATTGGCAAAGAATTAATTGCGATCGCCAGAGATACGAGCGGGCACATTACCCGCATTGAATCCGAAATGCCCCTAATCGAAGCGCATTCCAAGCCATTAACCACAGAACGACTGCAAGAACAATTTGGCAGATTAGGCAACACCCCTTTCTGTTTAGGCAAATTCGAGAACCATCTCACAGATGCAGCCATGATCCCCGTGAGCGAATTAAATCGAATGCGGCGGGAAATCGTCGATCGCTTAGAAAATCTCAGAATGCAGCCAAAACAATGGCAGTTAGACGAAGCGCGATCGCATTCAGAATTATTGCCTCGCATCGATAACGAATCTGAGAAATCCCCTGAATTCTCAATTCCGGCGGACTTCGAGCCGAAGACTTCCGATTCAAAGTCTCCCACGAGTGGGGGATTTAGGGGGCAGAAACCCCTCCAAACGCAGCCAGAACTCACCATCCTAGTTCGCAATCTCCAGCAACTCGAAACCGTTCTCAAACTCGGAATTCAAACCATCTACTGCGAATTTGAAGACCCGCGCGCTTATCGCCAAGCCGTTGAACTCACCCGCCAACGCTCAGATGCAGAAATTTGGGTCGCTCCCCCTCGCATTACCAAACCCAGTGAACAATGGATCTTAGAACAAGTTCGCAAATCCAACGCCGATGGATATTTGATCCGAAACTATGATCATTTGAAATTCTTTGAACACGATCGCAAAATTGGCGATTTTTCTCTCAACATCGCCAACGCCATCACCGCAAATTACTTCAAACAATTTGGCTTAGAACATCTCACCGCGTCCTACGATCTCAACGTCCAACAACTGATCACACTGCTGAAAAGCTGCCCTTCAAATTGGTTAGAGATTACCATTCACCAGCACATGCCGATGTTTCATATGGAGCACTGCGTTTTCTGTGCATTTCTCTCGACTGGAACTGATTTCACCAATTGCGGACGACCTTGTGAGCAGCATGAAGTGAAACTTCGCCTTGCTTCTGGCATGAGTGGAGGAAAACATCCCGGCATTGAACACATTCTTCAAGCAGATGCAGGCTGTCGAAATACTGTATTCAACGGAACCGCACAAACCGGAGCAGAATTTCTGCATCACCTCGTTCACAGTGGCGCACAACGATTTAGAGTAGAATTTCTGAACGAATCGTGCCAGCAGATTACGCAAACGATCGCACTCTATCGCCAACTGCTCAATCACGAAATCACAGGTGCTCAACTCTGGCGCGATCTCAAACTCCAAAATCAACTCGGTGTCACGCGCGGAACTTTGACTTAGATGCACAACTGGGACAATTTAGTGATCCGATTAGCCCTTGCCATACTTGCAGGAGGCATGATCGGGTGGGATCGAGAACAACGACATAAGGCAGGTGGACTGAGAACGCATATGCTCGTCAGTTTGGGAGCGGCGTTGTTTGTGCTTGTCCCGATCGAAATCAATGGTTCGGGAGAGGAGTTAAGCAGGGCAATTCAAGGGATTGCAACTGGAGTCGGATTTTTGGGCGCAGGGGAAATTTTGCATCAATCGCGCCCTGATCAACGCAATCCTAAAGTCAAAGGGTTAACGTCTGCTGCCTCGATTTGGGTCACAGCCGCGTTGGGAATCACTTCAGGAGCAGGACTTTGGCTATTGACGCTCTTAGGTACGGTATTGACTCTGCTAATCTTAATTGGGGTCAAACAAGTTGAACAACGCGCGATCGTTTCCCGCCGAAATGACCTAGATGAAGAAGAATGATGCAGAATAAATGATACATTGCATCGACTCAGTGACATTTAGCCTAACAATTCAATATTTCCAACATGGATCATGAGATCTCCTCCGGTCAAAAATCAGGGATTGCGACAAAATACCAAGCTTGGATTGATCCGGCTTGGTCGATCGGGCTTTGGGCAGCCGCGCTCTTGTTATTCACAATCAATTTAGGCGGACTGCCCTTACGCGATTGGGATGAAGGAATTGTCGCGCAGATCGCCCGCGAAATTTCTAAAGCCCCATTTGATACGCTGGCTTGGCTCTTTCCGCTTGACCCCAATGGCGCACCCTATTGGAATAAACCACCGCTAGTGCATTGGATGGTGGCGCTGTTTTATCGAATTTGGGGCGTGAATGAATGGACATCTCGCCTTCCAGGAGCCTTGTTAACCGCAACTTCTGTACCCTTACTCTACGGAATCGGGCGCGAAATCTTTTTCCAACGCAGTCCCGCAATTTTTGCGGCTTTGGTGTATCTCACCTCACTGCCAGTCGTGCGGCAGGGACGCTTGGCAATGCTTGATGGAGCCATTCTCTGCTTTTTCTTGGCAATGATTTTGTGTGTTTTACGATCGCGCAGAGACTTGCGTTGGGGATTGGGCATTGGGCTTGCCTTTAGCTGCATTTGTTTAACGAAAGGAATTTTAGGAATTTTATTAGTGGCGATCGCGATCGCGTTTCTCGCGTGGGATACGCCTCGATTGCTGACATCAGCGTATTTGTGGAGTGGATTTGGATTAGGGTGCATCCCGGTTGTGCTGTGGAATGGTGCGCAGATCGTTCGCTATGGCAATGAATTTCTAGGCATCCATTTCTGGAACCAGTCTTTGAAACGAGTGTCAGACCCCGTAGAAGATAATCGCGGCACAGTCTTCTATTACGCTTTGGAAGTTCTGAAACATGGCGTTCCGTGGGTGTTATTTCTACCCGTTGGATTGCGGCACGCTTGGGAAAATCGCAATCTCAGTTGGGCAAAACTGGCACTGGTTTGGAGCGGCGTGTATTTCGTTGTGATTTCGGTGATGCAGACAAAGCTGCCTTGGTATGCGATGCCGCTCTATCCTGCATTTGCGCTGATGATTGGCGCACAGATTCAGGAATTCTGGCAACCCGCAATGTTTTCCGATCCGCGCCCGATTCCCAAAGCCCGGATTTGGATGGCAGTGTTTTTGGTTTTATCGATCGTGGCTTGGGCAGGCACAATTTATTACGGCATGAGAGCGCAGCCGGATGTGCAGCTTGTATTCTCGACTTTAGCGTTGACGCTGACCGTAGCCTCGATTTTAGTTGCACGGCAGGATATTCAATTTATTGTGGTGTTGATTTGGGGAACGTATCTGACGCTGCTCGCGCTGATGATGTCAAATCATTGGGTATGGGAATTACAAGAAACGTTTCCAGCAAAACCCGTAGGCGTGATGATTCAGAGAGCAACTCCGAAGGGGCAAACCATCTATACGTCATATTCTTATTTCCGTCCGTCTTTGAATTTTTATAGTCAGAGAACGATCGTCCCTGAAACTCCTGAAGGGTTACTCAAACGCTGGAAAGAAGATGCTCATCCGCATTTGTTACTGGACATGGAAGCCCTGAAGAAGTTGCCGCAGAAACAGATGCAGTGGTTGGGAACGACCGAGAATTGGGTACTGGTGAGCCGAAATCCTGCGGTCAAAACCACCGTAACGGCAAGGAAAAAACCGAAAAAAATGCTCCCTCGATCCGCACGCAGGTAGTGCATCTTTGCATAATTCGATCCGCTGAATCGTGAGAAGAACCAAGACCAAATGAATCGCAACCCGCAATTGATTTGGCAAGTTGATCTCAAGGAGATTCATGATGACTCGATTCTGTGTTCCCTCTCGTTCAATTAGCACGATCGCCAGCCTCGGATTGATTACACTCGCAGGAATTGCTAGTCCTGCACTGGCTGTGATTGATTGCGATAAAACCCCAGATGCCCCTTTATGCACTGGTGAACCGAGACCCAGACCCAAGCCCAAACCCGTTCCTGCCCCAGTTCCGCCTTCTCCCATCGTGCAACAAGTTTTAGCTCGATCCGGTCAAATCCAACAAACGATCGATACAGCTTGGAGCGAATTTGGCAAAGGCGTACTGGCGCAGCAAATCAAAGATGAGCTGGATGGAAAACGCGTTGGCAAAATCATCAAAACCATTCACCTGAAAAATGTCTCAGTCAATCTGCGAGATCTCGCGGTCAAAGAGGTGAAAGCTGGTCCAGGAGCGAATCAAATTAGTGTACGTCTCGTTGCTCCTCGGAATAATGTCAACGCTTCTGCGAATGTGTTTGCATTACCTGATCCGTCGTATCGTGTGTTTTTCGATTTAGAGCTAGACCTAACGCTGAGTTTGGATAACTCTAGTAGTCCAATTCGAGTTGATACGTTCAATGCTCGATCGACCAATCTCGATGTGCGCGGTTCCAATCTCGTCGGCACGGTGACTCAATCGATCGGAGACTTCTTCACTGGGGGTGGCTTTAGCCGCAATATTACTGCTCGCGCGACTCAAAGCATTACGAAAGAACAGTTGGCAGCCAATATTCGAGCGATCGCTGATCGCTTCAGTGTGTTCGCTGGATTGTAATTCTTTCGCTTAAAAAATGAGGTTCTTCTCCTGGTACCGGAGAGAACCTCATTTTCTCAGCTTCTCAAAACTGATCTACGACTCTGGCTCTTGTTTCTCATGCTCCGTGGCTTCATACGCCACTTCTTCTTCGATCACCTCATCGGCTGTAACTGCCGAATCAGAAACGCCAGCCACTTCTACAGGAGAAATCACCGTTGGTGTTTCAGCGATCGTGTCTTCCTCAAATCCGAAATCATCATCTTCATCCGTCACAACTTCAGTCGGAGTTGCAGGAATTGCTGATTCAACCGGAGTTGCAGGAGGAGTTGATTCAACCGGAGTTGCAGGAGTTGTCGATTCTTCGCGAAACTCTTTGCGAACGTAGACTTCTTTATTTTTCTCAGGCTTCTTAAATAAACCAGCGACCGCGCCGCCTACTGCCCCGATCGTTCCCATCACATCCGGCTTACCCACTTCAGGATTGGGATTCCCAAAATCCTCGCGGGTCAAAGGCTGATAGGGTTCGGCTGTGGTCGTCGTTTGCTCTCCTCGATTCAACAAGGATTGCGCGCGATCTTTCACCGTTGAGAACAGTTGTTTTCCTTGCTCGACTGCTTTCGCCGTCTTTTCCGAGTTGAGTGCTTCTGTAAATTTTGCTTGCAATTCAGCAGTCGAAGGCGTGTAGCCCAATCGAGAAGTCAGCGATTGATAGCCAAACCACCCAATCAGCGTCACACTTGCCATCTGTCCTAACAACACCCCCCCGGTAATACGATCGGCACAAATCCAAAGCACCAATGCGTAAAACAATCCCACTCCTGCCAGAGTTAGATCGCCTTTACGATAAATTTCTGGGTAAAAAAACGCGGACATGTAAAGCCCGAAGCTACCCAATGCAACGAATAACGCTAAAAGAAATGTCAGCATTTTGCTGCCCTCAACTCGGAAAAACTACATTAAATGTACTCTGAAGCGCCAGAGTACACAGGTAGGGTTAACAGAACTGCACTAAGCGAGAATTTGATCATCGAGTGAGAAATCAATCTCTTTGCGATCGCGTCCAGTCTTTAAGTAGTCGTTCTGGAAAGAGTCTTTCAGCCCTGAAATCAGATCAAACTCCGGTGTCCAATTGAGTTCGGTGATCGCCTTGTGCACATCTGCAAAGAAATGTTGCGTCCGCATCGGAAAGGCTTTTTTCTTGCCAAAGTCAAACGATTTTGGATCGTAATGCACGATTTTAAGACTGCCTGGATCTTTGCCAACCGCTGTTGCACAAGCTCGCGCCAATCCATCAAAAGTGACTTCTCGTGTACCTGACACGTTATAGATTTGTCCGATCGCGGTTTGATTCCCTAGCACCTTCGCCATTGCCGCCGCCAAATCTTTCACATGTCCAAATTGGGTGAAATGTTGTCCATGTCCAGGAATCGGAACGGGACGATCGCGCACAATGCGATCGAAGAACCACGCTTCCAAATCGTTATAATTTTGCGGCCCATAGATGTAAGTCGGACGAATCGACGTGAACGGAATTCCAGCATCCGCCAAATAAGATTCGGTGTCATGTTTGCCTTTATGCCGACTCTTCGGATCGACGGCATCGCCTTCGACATGGGGCATTTGATCGGATTTGAGATAGACTCCCGCCGAACTCATATAGACAAAATGTTGAATCCGCCCTTTAAACAGTTCGGCTAAAGGCTGAGTATCACTGAGTTCCCGCCCATTATTGTCAAACACGGCATCAAAATCGAGGCTTGCCAACTGTTTCAAATCATCTGCATTCGTGCGATCGCCCGTCACTTGCTTTACGCCTTCGACTGGAGCGGGCTTATTGCCTCGATTGAACAGAGTCACATCATGCCCTTGCTGCACCAAAAGCTGGGTGAGATAGACTCCGATAAACCGAGTCCCACCCATAATTAGAATTCGCATCGCGATCGCGCCTAATTTACAACAAGTTTTATCTTAGGGCGATTGGGGGAGTGGGGGAATGGGGAATTTCTGCATTCGCTGCTGTGCTGTTCGATTACGATCGCTGGAATAGCTTTGTCAGAAAAGCGAGGGGTTTTCCCCAAAGATTCGGATCATCACTGATAGACTTCGGAACAACATCCCTGCACAGGTCTTGGTATTGCTTGCCATTTGGATTGTATTTAAGATAACCATCGAGCCACTGACACCCTTGCTGTTGCAAGTCATCTAAGTCGAAATTCCAGAGAATAGCTGCTCCATCTTCACCCGCAGAAGCAAGCAGAAGATGACTCGGATTTGGACTGAAACTGATACTCTTGATCGGGCTGTTCTGCCCTTTCAAGGTACTCAGCATTTGTCCGTCTAGATTCCACAATCGGATCGTCTTGTCTTCACTCCCCGTCGCGATCGTCTTGCCATCAGGACTAAAGCTCACACTGTTCACAGAACCACTATGCCCTTTGAAAGTTCTAAGAAGTTGCCCGTCCAAATTCCATAATCTTGCTGTCTTGTCACCACTACTTGTCACAAGCAGTTTGCTATCAGGACTAAAGCTCACACTTTCTACAGACCAGTCATGACCTTTGAAGGTTTTGAGAACTTGCCCATCCAAATTCCACAACTTTACAGTCTTGTCATAGCTACCTGTGGCAAGCATTTTACCGTTGGAACTGAAGCTCACACTTTTTACAGACTCATCGTGTCCCTTAAAGGTTTTGAGAACTTGCCCATCTAAATTCCACAACTTTACGGTCTTATCGTCACTGCCTGTCGCGATCGTTTGACCATCTGGACTGAAGCTCACACTGGTCACAGTATAATCATGCCCCTTCAAGGTTTTAAGTTCTTGCCCTTCTCGATTCCAGAGTTTGACTGTATCGTCATAGCTAGCTGTCGCGATCGTTTTACCGTCCGGACTAAACCTGATAAACACGACACCGGAAATATGTCCTTTGAGGGTTCTGAGAACTTGCCCGTTTCTATTCCATAGCTTGACTGTGTTGTCCTGACTACTCGTTGCGATCGTCTGACCATCGGGACTAAAACTCACACTATGTAAGCGGTCATCATGCCCTTTGAGAGTTTTCAGCCCTTGACCTTCAATGCTCCATACTCTTGCTGTACCATCATTACTGCTTGTCGCGATCGTTTTGCTATCAGGACTAAAGCTGAGACTCAGCACATACTCTTTATGTCCATTGAATACACCCAGTTCTTGCCCCTCAATGCTCCACAATTGAGCAGCATTCTCACTCGCGCCAGCAATCATCTTGCCATCGGGGCTAAAGCTCACACTAGAGATTCCCCGACCCAGCCCATTGAGCGTTCTCAGGACTCGACCTTCAAGGCTCCACAGCTTAACCGTATTGTCACTACTGCCTGTGGCAAGAATTTTACCGTCAGGGCTAAAACTTATACTATGTACAGTACCACTATGACCTTTGAGTGTTTTAAGGAGTTGTCCATCTTTACTCCACAGTTTCACTGTTTTATCATTGCTGCCTGTCGCAATTGTTTGACCATCAGGACTAAAACTCACACTGAAGACAGGGTTGCTATGACCCTTGAGCGTTTTGAGTAATTGCCCATCTCTGCTCCAGAGCTTGATTGTATTGTCAAAACCGCCTGTTGCGATCGTCGTACCATCCGGGCTGAAACTCACACTGTTGACATAAGATTCGTGCCCTTCAAACGTTTTGAGTAATTGTCCATTCAAATTCCAGAGTTTAGCTGTGTTATCCCAACTTGCAGTCGCGATCGTTTGACCATCGGGACTAAAACTCACACTATGGACAAAGCCAGTATGTCCTTCAAGGGTCTTGAGTAATTGACCATCTTTGCTCCAGAGTTTGACTGTATTGTCTCCACTGCCAGTCGCGATCGTGTTGCCATCGGGACTAAAACTCACACTATTGACAGCAAGGCTATGTCCTTCCAGTCGAGTGCGTTCCTTCACCCCGTAAATTAACTGGTGCAGCGTTGTCGCAACCTGCATTGCTGTATTGTCGATCTGAAGGTTTGATTGTTTGATCTGTTGTCCTGCCTTCAGCCCTGCGAGTAAAGCCTCAATCTCCAGATGAGATGAGAACAGATTTAACGCGCTGAGGCTTTGAGCATTTAACTCTGCATTGACTTTTCGCTCGATCGCTTCTTGTCGCTGTTGAAAGGCAACCCCCGCAGATCCTAAGGCTAGTAACGCGAATGTTCCGACCCCAGTCAAAAATGCTTGTTGCCGTCTCGCTTCTTTGCGCCGTTGCTTGCGCTCTGCCTCACGGCTTGCATTCACATACTGTCCCTGTCGTTCGGTCGGTTGCGGGTGCTTTCCTGTCCCGCGCAGCAATGCAGTTTCTGCGGCTTCTAAATCTGCTCCTCGTAACAAATAGCTCTCGTTGCGCTGATGTTGCTCCCACTCGATCGCTCTAACTTCCAAGCGAGTATGCGATTTCACGTACTCTAAATCCGTCTCGATCGCAGTTGTTAACTGCTGAAACCCACGATCGAAGTCATCCAATTCTCGAAAAAACAGCCAGTTATGTCTTGCGAGTGCCGGATGAGTGTGCCCAAAGCCTTCGCGATACACAATCGGCACAAGTCGCTTGTTATGTTTGACCGCATGATTGATTTCACGAGTGCAGACTTCTGACGCGATCGAATCTGGACTCAAGATAAACACAAAGGTCGCAGTCCCTTCAATTCCACGCTCAATCTCCTGCCACCAATCTGCGGTAAGGGGAATATCCTGCCAATCCACCCAAGTTTCGCGTCCTTGGTCTTTCAGCGCATTGTGCAGTCGCTCCACAAAAAGCTTATCTTTCCGAGAATAGGAGATAAAAACGTCAGTCATGGCAGCAAAAGCGGGTCTCTGCGTGGGTAAAAAAGATACTAAATTCTACTCGCGTTTTACGGAGATGCTCGAAGCATTTTTAGGTCAGCGATCGAGTGTAGTAGGGAGTGGGGAGTGGGAAAACGACAGAGTACTACAAGCCGTCTTTTGAATCCAAGCTACGCCTGTTTTAGAGTTGGAACGACCTGTGAACGTGCAGTTTATGAAGATTGGTGTTTCTCTGTTTGGACTTTCGATCGCGTCTTGTTTGATGGCTCAACGTGTAGCGGCGCAGGAAACGCAGCCGATTACGATTCAGTTTCGCGGCATGGCGGGGCAGCAAGTTTTTCGATGCGATGCCGCTTACTCGCTTGGGACACCTGCGATTTCTGTTAACCCAACTGATTTTCGGTTCTATGTCTCGGAAGCCGCATTGATTGATGCTCAGGGTCGCACAGTGCCCGTTACCCTCACACAAGATCAGAAATGGCAGTATCAGAATGTGGCATTGATCGATTTTGAAAACAAATCTGGCATGTGTTCTAATGGCACGATCGACACCAACGATCGCATTGTTGGCACAGTTCCGAAGGGGACTTACAAAGGCGTGAAATTTACTTTAGGGGTGCCGTTTAAGCTCAATCACAATGATGCTGCGATCGCGCCTTCTCCGCTGAATCTGACTTCGCTCTGGTGGAATTGGCGAGCAGGCTACAAATTCGCTCGAATTGACTTCACGCCTGCGATGTCAGCACATTCCAAGCATGATGCTCCAGGTAAAACGCCTGCCCATCATCGCGATCGGGCTGGATTTATCATTCACTTGGGAAGTACTGGCTGTATGGGTGGAGCGCAAAAACCAGAAAGCTGCAAAAATCCCAATACTTCAACGATTACTTTGAATAATTTCAATCCAGAACAAGATGCAATTGCTGCCGACATCACGGCGCTCGTTGCCAATACAAATCTTGCAAAAAATCAGCCTGAAACACCACTCGGCTGCATGTCTGATCCAAAAGACGGCGATTGTGCTGGAGTGATGAGAAACTTCGGTTTACCTTGGAACGGACAACCTGCCCGTCAAACCTTCTTTCGTGTTGCTCCGAAACAATGAAGCGCTTTCTCCCGTTAATCGTTCTGGCAGTTCTCTCATTCTGCTTGTCTGTGGGATTGAGTTCGGCTCTTGCAATCGAGCGCTATCAATGGAATCTGCCGGATTGGACACCCACGCCTATCGTCCCGGCAGATAATCCCATGAGCAATGCCAAGGTTGAGCTAGGACGACATTTGTTTTATGAAAAACGCTTGTCGATTACAGGTGAGTTTTCTTGTGCAACTTGTCATGAACAATCGAGAGCATTCACCGAGAAGAAATCTGTCTCGATCGGAGCAACAGGGGATTCTCATCCTCGCAATGCGATGAGCTTAACCAATGTTGCCTACAATTCGGTACTCACTTGGGCAAATCCCAACTTGATCAATTTAGAAGATCAATTGCTCGTGCCCTTGTTTGGAGAGCATCCGATCGAGATGGGCATGGTCGGCAAAGAGCAAGAAATCCTGGCAATGTTGCAGAACGATCCGAAGTATTCCAAATTGTTCAAAGCTGCTTTTGATGGAGAGGTCAGCATTAAAAATTTGGCAAAAGCGATCGCAGCTTTCGAGCGCACGTTAGTATCATTCAATTCGCCTTACGATCAGTATCGATATGGAGGCAACGATCGCGCCATTTCAGATGCAGCAAAACGGGGTGCAGCCTTATTTGAAAGTGAACGGCTCGAATGTTTTCACTGTCACGGGGGAATCAATTTCTCGGATTCTGTAAAACATTCGCGTTTAGCTTTTCATGAGATTGCGTTTCACAATACTGGGCTTTACAACCTAGATGGAAAAGGCGCTTATCCAAGCAATAACACTGGAATTCAGGAAATCACACTCAAACCCTCTGATATGGGTCGATTCAAGGCTCCGAGCCTCCGCAATATTGCTTTGACTGCGCCTTATATGCACGATGGCTCGATCGCATCTCTCGAAAAAGTGATTGAACATTACGAAGCAGGCGGACGAACGATTCACGCAGGCGCATTTGCCGGGATCGGCAGCGAGAATCCTTTCAAAAGTTCATTTGTCAAAGGGTTTCAATTGAGCGATCGAGAAAAGCAAGATCTCCTCGCTTTTCTGCAAAGCTTGACTGATGAATCGTTCATCCAAAATCCAGCGTTTAGCAATCCAAATTCCTGAGGATTGCAAATAAAAGACTTTATTCTGCTGCTCTCTCAACGATCCTGTTAAGAGAGCAGCAGAATATCTTTAACGCTTCGAGTCAATCGTTACTTCTAGAAACTAAACTGGGTGCGAACATTTCCTACAAACACGGTCGGATTACTCTCGAAATTGTTCGCGTTAAAAATCGCATAGAACGAAGGCACGATCGCAATATTTCGCGTCAACGGATAGTAGTAAGACACTTCTAAATCGTACTGCGTTCCCCCATCACCTCCACCTGACAGTAAAAATTCCCGACCATCAATGTAGTCATGTGGCATCACAAACGAAATCACGCCTAACGCCCCTTTCTTACCCAAATCCGGGAAACCCAATCCCGCTTGGAAAGATTGCACCTTCACATCACCACCCGCGCGCACAGGATTCACCGGATTGATGTTGGTACGTCCATAAGAATACCGCCCAAAAATTCCAAATCTCGGCGTAATCAACCAATCAAAGTTTGCAATAAACGCATCCGAAGTTGACTCTCGGACTCGCCCCCCAAATCCATCATCTGCAAAACCGTAAGGCAACGGTTCACCTGCTGAACCTCCTGCAAAGCCATTCGTCGGGTCAAGATTCGATCGTGTATACAAAAACCGGAAATTAAAGCTAGGACTCGGAGCATAAGCTAATTCAGCACTGAGCGTATTTGTGCCCTTGAATAGTCCTCTAGCCGGATTGCTCGAAGTATTGAACCCCGCAGCAGAGTTGAGAAACTCTGTATTCTCAGCTAAATAAGCTGCTGTGAGGCGTAGTTGTTTATTAATGTTCCAAGCAACAACCGCTCCCGAACCACGATCGACTGCATTGGACAACGTACTTCCATTCGAGTTAAAGCTACTTGTCCCTGTCAAGTAAAAGGTAAACCGATTTTGATCAAAGTGGCGATAGAAGTTGACTCTCGGACCAACAACAACTCGAACTGCATCATTGAGCGGAAACGAGTAAAACAACTCACGAATTGCTAGTCCTGAATTCGGAGGCAATCCGGTTTGATCCAAGAAAGGAGTTCCCCAAGAGTTAAAAAAGCCCGAAGATACTAACTGATTGGCTGGGGAGTTGCCGTTTCCAGAAACAAGCTGAGTGACTAACTGATCTCGCCCTGTAAACGAAGTGGTTAAGTTTAAGAACGTATAGTAGCTAAATGTCGGATTTACATTGCGGCGCTGAACCCGCGAAGGCACTCCACCCGCTCCTCGCACAGGCGGCGCAAAAGCACTATTTCCCCCGCCTGCGGGATTTCGTTCTGCGGTGATATCTCCACTGGGAAAAGCGCCCGTGAGATTAAACCAGACATTCCCGGTAAGCTTTGTCGTGGTTGAGAATTGTTGTTTTTCGAGCGTCGTTACTTTTGCTTCTAAAGCATCGACTCGACCTCGTAACGTTGCAAGTTCTGCAGCAAATTCTTCTTGCAGTTTCTGTAGTGTTGCTAAATCTTCTTTCTTGACTAAATCAGCAGTTGCAGCCGCAATCAGTTCATTCACTCGATCGAGACACGCATTTAACCCGGCGGCAAACTCGTATCGCGTCAACGCCCGATTGCCGCGATAGGTTCGGTCAGGATAGCCTGCAATGCATCCATATCGCTCAACCAAGGATTGCAGAGCTTGAAACGCCCAATCGGTCGGTCTCACGTCTGAAAGTTGCGAAACAGAAGTAACCTGACTCACGCTTGCAGGCACAAACTTCGATTCAGAAGTCTCAAGCTGGGAAAGAGGAGCAAAGCGCTGCATTCCATCCGCTGCTGGTTTTTGCTCGATCGCTGATTCTGCACTCACACTCGAAGCGAACCCAAGGCTCGCTATCCATGCAGCAGCCGGGGCTAACAGAAGCCGCTTATTCATAGATTTATTCACTCCACCACCACCCGGATCGTATCCGGTATACAGACTTATTACTGACCTAATAAATACAGCGAGCACAATTTAATCTTCTGTAGTGCTGTATACATACTTTTGCTGGAGAACAGCATTTCCTAACTTTCCGCCTCTGTCGTAAGTAAGGCTTCTAACTCTTGAATTTCTTGTACGACTCGCTCCTTACTCGCGATTAAGTGATACTGAATGGCTTGCATCGCGGCGAGAGCATCCCGCTGGCGAATCGCTTCTAAGACGCGGCGATGTTCCCCGCGAATTTCTAAAACATTCGGGTTATGCTCGATCGTTCTCAATCTCAGCAGCGCCATCTTATCGAACACCTGATCTAAAATCTGCACCAGCCACGTATTACTAGAACTCTCCGCAACTGAGCGATGAAATTGATAATCCAAATGCAAAAGCTGATACGGAGTGAGCGAATTTGCGGGAGTCAAACTTGCTTTTTCTGCTTGTTGCAAGGCGCTTTCAATGCATTGAATTTGCTCATCACTCGCAGTTCCACACGCCGCAGAAACCGATAATTGCTCTAGCGCAATCCGGCAATCATAGAGTTGGATTGCATCCTTGATCGATAACACTGCGACTCGCATCGCTCCCTGAGCATCAGTCGTCACCAAATGATCGCGTTGCAATAACCTCAGGGCTTCTCGAATCGGCGTTCGGCTCACTTGCAACTGGTCGGCAAGTTGGGTTTCAATCAAACGACAGCCAGCAGCCAGTTCCCCAGACAGAATCGCACTGCGCAACATTTGATAGGTCTGTTCATGAAGCAATTGAGCACGTTGGAGAGATTGACCAGACATCAGCACAATAGAGTCCTCGCTCTAAAAAACTTGATAAGCGATCGGGCAATATTTTCGACGCTAAACCACAAAAATTTACTTCGTAAACGTTGAAAGCGTGAATGGTCGAGTTTCTTCATCATTCATCTTTCAAACTGGCAGGAAAGGGAAGTATATAAAAATTTTTATATTAGTTTGGAAATCATCCAAGCGCTTAAGAAACTCTAAACCCAGTAACGAAAGATACAGAAAGCAGGATAGATGATCTCAATAATGCTCTAAGGGAAGTTTTGTATCCTGTATGCACTACAAGCCTTGTTATTTACGGGCTTCGTAAGAGCAGCGATGCTGTACTCAATCCGCAACGCCTTCACTCAGCGCGCTATCTTCCTAACCCTACAACCCATCTTATACATCTTTGCGGATTTTGCGGTTTCGCTGACATTTAACGCTGGAGAATGATTGTGAGTAAGATATCAAGACGTTTATCAAGCCTATCCTTAATTGCGGCATCGATCGTGGTTTTCGGAGGATGCGCCTCTCAGCCCACGGCTACGGCTCCAACAGGCAGCACTGCTAACTCGGCTAGCCCTGCCGCCAATCAGCAAGGACTCAAAGCCGTTCGCGTGCAACTTTCGTTTTTGAAACAGAGCTTAGATGCTCCCTTGATTGTTGCCATGAACAAAGGCTACTTCGCTCAAGAAGGCTTGAATGTCTCCTATGAACGAGGATTCGGCAACGCAGACACCATTAGCAAACTCGGGACTGGAAAATTTGATCTGTCTTTCAGCGACATGTACAACGCGCTGGAATTCAATGAGAAAAACCCGAATGATAAAGTGATTGCGGTGGCGGTGACGCAGAGTAGAGCACCTTTTGCAATTTTGACCCTCAAGGAGAAAGGGATTAATTCTCCCAAAGACCTCGTTGGCAAGAAGCTAGGCGCACCCACCGGCGATGGGCCTCGCAAACTCTTTCCCGTGCTCGCCAAGGAAGTCGGCTTTGATCCCAAATCTGTGGAGTGGACGACCATGGAACCCCGACTTCGGGAAAGCTTCTTACTTCAAGGTCAAGTCGATGCGATCAGTGGATTCTCAACCTCTGCATTGCCCAGTCTGCTCAAAGGCGGCAAGAAGCTAGAGGACATCAATATTTTCTACTACAACGACAATGGCATGGACTTTTATGGCAACGCTATTTTAGCCAAAGCCAGCTTTGTCGAGCAAAATCCTGACACCGTGAGAGCATTCGTCAAAGCTTACATGCGTGGCTTGCAGGATGTGCTGAAAGACCCAACGGCAGGACTGGATGCGGTCATGGCATCAGATGATTCAAAGCTGATGGATCGCGAAGCTGAGAAGGTGCGACTACAAGTCGCTTTAGAGCGGATGTTTATCAGTCCTGAAGTGGAGCAAATCGGGCTAGGCAGTGTTGATCCGGCGCGGCTAGAGAAAACCTTGAAGCAAACCGCCGAAGGGTTTGGCTTAAAAACGACGCCATCTGTCGCAGATATTTATACCGACAAGTTCTTGCCCCCGAAAGAGCAGCGGACTTTGCCCAGCGATCGTAAACCGTTGTCCTAACCTCGTTCACACCAGGGCTGAACAGTTCAGCCCTTTTTTCATTTACATCTTGAGGAATTATGCAGCCACAGGTTGATTCTCTATCGGTCAATTCTGGTTCGTCATCTGGAGAGCCATTATTGGAGTTTGATCGGGTTGGATTGGAGTATCCGTTTGAAGGAAAAATGCGACGGATTATTCAAGAAGTGAATCTCTCGATCCAACCGGGTGAGTTTGTGTCGTTTGTCGGTCCCAGTGGATGTGGGAAGACTTCAATTTTGCGAATGGTCTCAGGCTTGAGTCCGGCTCCGATCGGGGAAATTCGCTATCGCGGCACACCGATTAAAAAGCCCCTGCGCAATACTGGAATTGCCTTTCAGAATCCAGTCATGCTGCCGTGGCGCAATACGATCGACAATGTGATGCTGCCACTCGAAATCGTCGATTCGTACAAGAAAAACTATCGTCAGCGCAAAGAAGAGTATGTGCGCATGGCGCAAGATCTGCTGGCAACGGTGCGCTTACAAGATTTTCAGAAGCAATATCCTTGGCAGTTGTCCGGTGGGATGAGACAACGGGCTTCTTTGTGTCGATCGCTGATCCACAGCCCAGAAATTCTGCTCCTCGACGAGCCGTTCGGAGCATTAGATGCTTTTACCCGCGAGGAAATGTGGGGCATGTTGCAAAACCTGTGGATGAAGGTCAAATGCGTCGGTATTTTGATTACGCATGACTTACGAGAAGCGGTCTTTTTATCCGATACCGTCTATGTGATGGGCGCGCGTCCTAGCTCGATTATCTATGAAGTCAAGATTGATCTCCCCCGTCCAAGAACCTTGGAAATGGAGCTAAGCGACGAGTTTAATCACTACTTTGCCAGCATTCGCAAACACATTCAGCACAACTAGCACCGATGGAAAAATTTCTGAAATCAAAGTCAGCAGGCTTTGTGTTGCCATTCATTGCAACTGTTGTCCTCTTCATCGTCTGGGAATTGGTCGTGATCATTTTTAAGATCCCGCCCTTCAACTTGCCTGCACCCACCAATATCCTCAATGCTTTGATCAATTTTGCACCGCAGCTCACTGTCAATGCGATCCGCACGCTTTGGACAACGATGCTAGGGTTCATTATCGCCGTTGCAGTCGGAGTGGTACTTGGATTCATTATTGGGTATTCACGGGCGGCTTATCTGACGCTGTACCCGCTGCTTGTGGCATTTAACACGATTCCCAAAGCTGCATTAGTGCCGCTGCTCGCCATTTGGTTTGGCGCGAATGCAATTCCAGCGACGTTAACTGCATTTTTGCTGGCTTTCTTCCCGATCGCGGTGAATGTGGCGCTCGGATTAGACACCGTTGAGCCAGAAATGAAAGATGTACTGCGGGCGCTGGGAGCCAATCAGGTCGAAGCGTTCCAAAAAATTGGTTGGCCTCACACTCTCCCTTACATTTTTGCATCGTTGAAAATTGCTGCTTCGTTTGCATTTATTGGAACAGTGATTTCTGAATCCGTGGCTTCTAATGCAGGACTCGGATTTTTGATTGTTCAAGCCACCTCGGATTTCAATGTTCCCTTAGCCTTTGCAGCACTGCTGATTCTGGCACTGATGGGAATTTTGCTGTACGGCTTCTTCGTTCTGGTTGAGAAAAAAGTAATTTATTGGGCGCGGTAAACCATTTCCTGTATAATCAGTTCAGTTTGAAGGGGAGTAGCTGCTGACATTCGTTCAGCCCGCTTGAGTCAACATACTGGCGATGAGCCTGGTTCAAGCGACAAGAAGCTTTTTTACTTGGAAGCGAGACCTTCACTAAGTTCACGAATTGCAGTGAGCTTGGTGAGGTCTTTTGTCTTTCATCAAGCTTGCTCAGTTCATTATCACTGACCTGAGAGGAAGCCTGATGTTAGAGGCATTTACAGCTGGATTATTGTTTATCACGATCGGGGAATTGGGCGATAAGACGTTCTTTATCTCGATGTGTTTAGCAATGCGACATTCGCGGCGGTTTGTATTTCTGGGATCAATGTTGGCGCTCGCGACCATGACGATCCTGTCAGTTCTACTCGGACAAGCTGCAAATGTTTTGCCTCAAAATTGGGTGCATTACGGCACGATCGTGCTCTTCACAGTGTTTGGATTCAAAATGCTCTACGATGCCAGCAAAATGAAGCCCGAGTGCCAAGACAAATCGCTGCTGGATAACTCGGAATGTGCTTCTGAGGCGGAGAAAGAAGCCATAGAAGCGGTTTTCCAAGCAGAGGCAAATCTCAAGAAGAAAACCCGTCTTGCAATTATGTTGGAAGCCTTTACGCTGACCTTTATTGCCGAGTGGGGCGATCGCACTCAAATTACCACGATGGCACTAGGAGCCTCGAAGAATTTAATCGGAGTAACGCTCGGTGCAATTTTGGGACATGCGATCTGTTGTGCGATCGCCGTATTTGGCGGTCGATTGATCGCGTCTCGAATTTCAGAGCGAACAGTGACGATCGTGGGGGGCTTATTGTTCTTCGTGTTTGCGATCGTAACTTGGGTACAGCCTGCTTAACTTCTTCTTTACTAAAACCTGCACTGCTCAGTTTCGCAGTGCAGATTCCTCGCGATTGCGCCCGCACTAGAATGATCATTTTCTCGAATTCCGTTACTCTACCCCAAGTTTTCAAGTTCTCAATGATTTTCCTTCTCAAAGCTGAGTGACCTTCTCTCTCAAGGAAGGTCGCTTGAGCTAGAGACATCCTATATATTGCGCATAGATGGCAAGCATCTACACGACAGAACGAAACCGTTAAAACAAATTACTGAAGAATTCTATCTTTATTCAAACAGGAGATTATCACTATGGGTATTCTGGCTTGGGTTATTTTAGGACTATTAGCTGGAGCGATCGCCAAAGCAATTTATCCTGGCTATCAAGACAGCAACATTTTAGGAACAATGCTTTTGGGAATTGTTGGTGCTTTTATCGGTGGCACCTTGTACACCTTGTTGACTACAGGAACGTTATCCCTCAGTGCAGTAGGCTTCACCCTGCCTGGGCTATTGATTGCAGTAATGGGTGCTATCGTTGCCTTGTGGCTCTACTATGCTTTCGTCAGCCGCCGAAGAATCTACTAACGTCATTGAGCGAAGGTAAGGATTTGTCGTTTTCGCTGCAGCAGTCTTTCTACACCTAGTCCTAAGACTGCTGCGAAAACGAGTATTACTCAGGCCAATCCACGACCGCCGGTATTCGCAGGAATACTTTGTTCAAAACTGAAAAAATTACCCGGATCGTATTGTTGTTTCACCCGCTTTAATCGTTGCCAATTACTTCCGTAGTAGGCGGTTTGCCAGTTTTTAATCGAGCGATCGCAGTAATTCACATAGCATCCCCCAGTAACATACGGCTGCATGGCTGAGCGGAAATTTTGCACCCAATTGATATGGGCAGCTTGCTCCTGCGGTTTTGTCCAATATGCTTGATATTGAATGTTCCACTTCACTTGGCGATGGCAGAACGCTGTGGCATCAGGGGGAATTTTGGCGATCGCGCCGCCATAACTATCAAATTGCAGCACGACATTTCGACTGGGTGCTTGCTTGAGGAATTTAACAACCGTGGCAATGCCCTCTGCATTCAACGGACGGGCAACATAATCAGAAGCATTCTTAAATTTCGTCTGTGAACCATGCCAATGAGCTAAGCGTTTTGGATAATCTGGCTTTAATCCAGCAAAGGCATAGACTGCTTCAAGGTAAGGCAATGTCTCGATCTCGGTTTCTTTCGGTGCGATCGCGAATAAAGGCGCGAGCACAGTGCGTAATTCTGCTTCGGTTCCCACAAATTGACCCACGATATAGACCGAGTTTCCCGGTGTGAGTTTCAAAATGCTCGTATGACGATCGTCACTGTCTGGTGCAAAAGCTTGCCATTGTTGAATCACCCGTTCTATCTCAGTCGCATCCCATTTGAGTTGATAGACGGTGACTTTATCGATCGCATGAGTTTGAAATTTCAGCGCAGTCACAATGCCAAAATTTCCACCTCCGCCACCCCGCAACGCCCAAAACAGATCAGCATTCTGAGTCGCATCCGCAACAATGAGTTTTCCCTTAGCCGTCACCATTTCTACGGCTTGCAAGCTATCGCAAGTCAATCCTTTCCAGCGAGCGAGTAATCCATAGCCGCCTCCGAGCGTTAATCCGGTAATGCCTACCGTCGCACAAGATCCACCTGGAATTGTGACCCCCTCTGCCGTAAGAGTTTCATAGATCGCAACGAGTTCTGCGCCAGCTTGGATGGTAGCTTGTCCTGTGGTTCGATCAAATCGAATCTGCTCCATATCGTTGAGATCAATAATCAGCGCATCATCTGCAACCGAAAACGCCTCATAACTGTGTCGTCCACTCCGAACTCGTACCGGAACTCCACTCATTTGCGCCCAATTTACAGCGTTGACGACATCTTGCACAGACTGACAGAAGACAATCAACAGCGGCGAGGCAGCAAATCGCGCATTGAAGTTCAGCCGCGCATCTTCATACCCTGCTTCGCCTGCGTAAATGACTTTTCCAGTAAGTTCAGCCATTGCATTGTTCCAAATCGCTTGCCTTTCATAGACACAAACACACTGAGGAGCATTTCAGAAAATTCGCAGAGGATAATGACAGTTCAGCTGTCAAAATTCCCTAAGTACATCGGGCAAATACTACATTTCAAGTTGCGTTGCTTCAATCATCATGCCAAGCTAACGCATCAGCAATCTGTTGGGCAAGCGTGAGGGGACGAAATGGCTTAGTAAACACAGCAGCGATTTTTAAATCGTGGAGATTATGTTGCTCTGAAGCTTGCACTTTAGCAGTCATCAAAATGACAGGGATAAGCTGGGTCTCAGGATTTTGCTTAAGGTGATGTAACGTAGCACAGCCATCCATATCCGGCATCATCAGATCCAGCAGAATTGCATCCGGTTGATGTTGAGTCGCGATCGCAATTCCTTCTGCACCCGAACTTGCCGTTAAGACGTTCCAACCTGCTCCCATTTGCAGACCGAGTGTGGCGATCGCTCTCACATCTTCTTCATCATCCACAATCAAAATTTGCTTGTTCATTTCTAATCTTTGGAGGTCTGATATTCACAAAGTAGCAATGAATCGAGGAGAAGTCGGGGAGCTATTCTTAAATCGTTTCATCGCTAAGCGGCAATTCAACATGAAATGTACTGCCCTGATTGACGATGCTTTCAACCCAAATTCTGCCGCCATGTTGCTCGACGATGTTACGACAGATCGCAAGTCCTAGTCCAGTTCCTCCCTTTTGTCGGGCATCCGAGGCATCGACCTGCTGAAATCGCTCGAAGATGGTCTGGATCTGATGAGCAGGGATGCCTCGTCCTTGGTCACAAACACTAATACAGATGCTTGAAATCGTCGATCGTGCCTGCATCCAAACTTGATTGTTAGGTTGTGAGAATTTGATCGCATTGCTGAGCAGATTGGTTAAGGTCTGCACAATGCGATCGGGATCAACTGTGAGAAACAATGATAGCGGCTCTGTAATCAGTTGAATGTTTGAGCCATTCGCCATTGATTGCATTTCTTCGGTGGCTTGTGTCATTAAGTCGGCTAAATTGCACGATCGTAGATTCATCGTGATTTTGCCTGAGCGAATCCGTTCGAGATCGAGAATGTCATTGATTAATCGAATCAATCGTTCAGCATTCTTGATGCCAATATTGAGAACCTGTTGCCCTTGTTCGGTGAGGTTGCCTAACTGTCCGCTGCCGAGTAGATCCAGCGAACCCATCATTGAAGTTAGCGGAGTCCGAAGTTCGTGGCTGACCAAGGAAATGAATTCGTTTTCAAGGCGTTTGCGTTCGGTAATGTCATTCGCAATCAGCAGCGCATAGGATGTGCCATTGAGGTCAATGTGATCAACCGAAAGTAAAATATTTTTTCTAGTTTGAGAACGAGTGAGCAATTCAAACTCTAGATTGTGAAAAGCAGTCCGGGTTTGAAGCCGACGCATGAACGCATCAATATCACGACCTAGATGTAATTGCGCGATCGTACAACCAATCACTTCATCCAGCGAGTAGCCGCTAATGCTCAAGAAACTAGAGTTGACTTCGATGAATTGACCTTCAGGAATGGTCACGATCGCGATTGGGTTTGGACTTTGCCGAAAAATGGTTGCAAACTTTTCTTCTGCGTGTTGACGATCTCGGATCTCTTGCTGGAGTTGTTCATTTTTCGATTGCAGTTGATTTTGTAATCGCCGCAGTGTTAGATGGGTTTCAATTCGAGCCAGCACTTCTTCGATTTGAAATGGTTTTGTAATGTAGTCAACGCCGCCCGCTTGAAATGCTTTTACTTTGTCGTTGACCGCTTCTAAAGCACTGATAAAAATAATGGGGATGTCACGAGTGCGATCGTCGGCTTTAAGCTGTTCACAGACTTCGTATCCATTCATCTGCGGCATATTGACATCGAGCAAAATGAGATCCGGCGGCATCACCTGTGCGCCTCGAATGCCCGTGGAACCCTTTGTCACGCTCCGAACTTTGTAGCCGCGATCGATCAGCATTGTTGAGAGCAGATTGAGATTTTCCGGGGTGTCGTCAATGACTAAAATGTCAGCTTTCGGCAAATCGGACTCGGTCATTACAAACCTTAAGTAGAACGCTCATCAGATTTTATGACGTGACCGTAAGTCTCCAAAGAACCTTCATCAAAACAAAATTTCTTTTCTCGATGTTGTTCCAAATTTTTTCCACCTGCAAATTTCGGATTGATTTGTTGCTCTCTCTCTCCCGCACAGGGTTTAAAACCCCGTGCTAACTGTGCGAAGTCCCTGAAGGGACTGCATCGCTGTATTCTGGCAGTCTCTTTAGAGACTTCGCACGGTTAGACCGTGATTTTCAATCACGGGCGGGAGAGCGCGATCAACGTTCAACCGAAATTTACAGGTAGATTTTTTTCAGCATCTCCCCGACTTTTCCTCGATCGTTCCTTACTTTAAGGGTCATCAGCAAGTTAAAGCTGATGTATCCAATTCAGAACTTTCTCAGAGGTTATTATGTTGCATCATATTTCGGTTGCCGTGAATCAGCCATTACACGTTGGAAATGTACTAGCAGAAGTTTTACAAGGTCGTTGTTTTCCTTTTCCGCCGCATCCGGGAAGCTATATGGTAGTCGTTGGAGACGAGTATGGAACTGGAATCGAACTTTATCCGGCGGATACTCAACTGACTCCAGGGCTAGAAGAAGTTGAATTCTCTACTGGAAATATGGCTCAATCGTTTACTTCGATTCATGCAGCGATTTCCGTTCCTACTTCTTTAGAGCAGATTGGAGAAATTGCAAACCGGGAAGGCTGGCTGGTTAGACTGTGCGATCGCGGCCCCTTCAAAGTGATCGAATTCTGGGTGGAAAACAAGTTAATGCTTGAATTTCTCACGCCTGAACTGGCGAAGGACTATTTACAGTTCGCACAGCCAGGTGTCTTTGAGGCATTTTTCAATCAAGCTGCCGCCCAACTCGTTGAAGCTTAACTATTACTGTTGAACATTACTTGGAGTGAAAGACATCATGTTGACAATGGAAAGAATCGAAGTTGCTCCTCAAGAAGCAATGCTCAATCTCATTAGTGGATTCTGGATTGCTCGATCGCTCTATCTTGCAGCCAAGTTAGGAGTTGCCGATTTATTTGACGACCAACCGAAAACGATCGCTCAACTTGCCGCCGGAACCAATACTGATCCGCGATCGCTGTATCGACTTCTGCGTGCTTTAGCCAGTATTGGTGTCTTTACTGAAGTATCTGATCAACAGTTTGCGCTGACTCCGCTGGCTGCAACCCTCAAAAGTGATCATCCAGCTTCAATGCGGTATGCAGTCATGGCGCAAATGGGATACGACCATTCTTTAGGCTGGAACAATGGATTACACAGCTTGAAAACAGGCGAGATTGCGTTTGATCAGGCTGCGGGAATGAACATTTGGCAGCACTTCGCTCAACATCCTGAAGATGGACACATCTTCTCACAATCGATGTCGAGTATGGGAATTGCGATCGCGCAAGCGGTGACTGCAAGCTATGACTTTTCTCAGTTCAATACGATCGTTGATGTCGGTGGAGCGCAAGGCAGCTTAATTTCTACGATTCTGCAAGCGAATCCTCATCTTAAAGGCATTCTGTTCGATTTACCCGAAGTGATTGGGAATATTGAGGACGATAGAAATCTTCAACGGATTGCTGGAAATTTCTTTGAGTCTGTTCCAACGGGGGGTGATGCTTATGTGATGCGATGGATTATTCATGATTGGAATGATGAAAAGTCCTCGATCATTCTGAACAATTGTCATCGAGCCATGCCAGATCACGGCAAATTGCTGCTAGTTGAAAGCATTCTTCCACCCGGTAATGAACCGTCTCCAGCCAAGTTGATTGACATGATTATGTTGTTGATGACGGGTGGACGGGAACGCACTGAAGCAGAATATCGATCGTTGCTGCGATCGAATGGCTTTGAACTGACACGAGTCATTCCCACACCTTCAATGCTCAGCATTATTGAAGCTGTCAAACTTTAACGTATCTCCTTCCCAACCGTTATGAAGCGCCATTTTGCTCTCCTGCCGTTGACTGCTGCCCTTGCTTTAGGCTCCAGTGCCTGTCTGAACATTTATGCATCTGCTCCACCTTCTAAAAGCAGTCCGGTTGAAGTAGCATCTGCTCCACCCTCTAAGAGCAATCGTTCGGTTGAAGTTGCACAGAACTCGAATCAATCGGTGCAAGTTTCTCACGATGCTAGTACTGTTAGTTCTGACAACTCTCAATCAGAGCAAATCGGGGGCTTGAGTCCGTCTCAGCAAGCTTCACTCAAATCGTTAGGGATTGCGATCGCAGTGCCAAGCGCGATTCCAGCAGGCTATACGGTCATCAAAGTTGATACCGAACCTTGCCCTGAAAATGCGTCTCGTTCAGAGAAAGGCACTTGTCGGTTTGGGCCACAATACGGCATTGTTTATCGCAATGCTGAACAGAATAGCTGCTTTGCCATCGAAGCGACAGGCGGCGGAGTGGGTGGTGTGCCGAGAGAGTATGCAGCGAAAGTCAAGACCGAGTTGTTGGGAGAAACTTCGCTGCTATTCGGTCAAGAAAATGGTGAATTCAAAATGCCTTCAGCAGAGCAGCTTGATTCACCACAGCCCAATTTATTAACGGATTGGGCAGGTGTGGGTCCGTTCTATCGCATCAGTGGAGGCGATATTGCTCGGAACGCTTACTACAAAGGTGGATCGCCTCTGTGCCAGAATACGATTACTCCAAATCAAGCGATTGAGATTCTGCAATCAATCACTTGGCTCAATTAGCTTGTTATATTGCTCATCGCTGAGCACAATCTCGATCGCGCATCAGACTGTGTAATCCTCGGATTGAGAAAGCTCGGCAATTTCGTCAAAGCAAAACTGTTGAACTAGCTCGGTTAATGCGATCGCGATTTGCTGCTCAGATTCTGGAATTTGCTGAATTAATTGCAAAATTTGATCAGCATCTACCGCGAGCGATGCTTGATGTAGTTGGGCAATCCAAGCAGAAGGCATCGCATCTAGGATGTCACGAGTTAGTTCTAACGTTGGTTCAGTTGAGGGTGTTGTCTCTTCCTCGTAGACATAGTTCACGCCAAGATGCTGAGCTAATTTCTCAAATAAGTGAGCTTCTCGAAACGGTTTTGCTAATAAGTCATCACAGCCAGCCGCCAAGATCGAAGCGCGTTGTTCTTCAAAGGCACTGGCAGTCAACGCTAAGATCTTCGATCGAGTCTGAGCCGATTCCAGCGCGCGAATTTGTCGAGTTGCTTCATAGCCATCCATGACGGGCATTCGCATATCCATCAAAATTAAGTGCGGCTGCCATTGTTGCCATTGTGCGATCGCATCTTCTCCATTGATTGCCGATCGCGTTTCAAATCCCACCATTGTGAGCAATTGTTCTACGAATTCTCGATTTTCAGCGCGATCGTCTACGACTAAAATTCGATAGCTCGATTGTTGTGGTGTAAGCTGCAACACCCGTTTTGAATTCAGCATGGGTATAACATCTTTGGGATTCGCGATCGCGATTTGAATCCCAAATGAAAACGTTGATCCTTGTCCGACTGTCGATTCAACCTGAATATCACCGCCCATCAATCGCACAAAGCGACGACTAATCGTTAATCCAAGCCCAGTACCTTCTCGCAATTGGGAACCGCTATGAGTTTGAATAAAGGGGCGAAATAGCTGGTCAAATTCTTCGGGAGCAATGCCCTGTCCCGTGTCTTGGACTTTGAATTGGAGCATTGTTTCGGATTGCACCGTTGCTTCGAGCGTAATGCTGCCGTGGTCTGTAAACTTCATCGCATTGCTGAGCAAATTGATCAAGACTTGTCGGAGCTTGTTTTCGTCGGTTTGGATGTACTGCGGAAGATTAGGTGCGATCGTAAAATTCAACGCAAGATGCTTTGCTTTTGCCCGCATGAGAAACATTTCTTGTAGCGTGTACAAAAGATGATGCAAATCAAAGGAAACCAGGTTTAACGTCGTTCGTCCGGCTTCAATCTTGGACATCTCCAACACGTCATTAATCAGATCCAGCAAATGTTCACCACTGCGATTGATAATGGCAAGCGAATTGCGTTGTCGATCGGACAGTGCAACCTCACGCTCCATCAATTGAGCAAATCCAAGAATTGCATTCAACGGCGTTCTCAGTTCATGGCTCATGTTGGCAAGAAACGTACTCTTTGCGAGATTTGCTGTTTCCGCCGCTTCTTTCGCGATACGTAAATCGGCTTCGGCTTTGTATCTGGCTCGTCCGATCGCAATGAGTTCACCCACCAATCTGAGGCTGTTAATATCCTCCTGACTCCAAGCTTTCTGAAAATGAGTCGTATCCACGCCCATAAAGCCCGTCACGTTTCCCTGGTACATCACGGGGACTGCCATTAATGATTGAATCGACTGTTGCATAAATAACCGTCGCTCTGGAGAGTCCGGAATCATTGCGATATTGGTCGTATATAAGGCTTCTCCTGAAAGAATCTGCTGATGTAACACTGGAAATTCAGGAACACTCGATCCTCTTGCTTCAAGAGTCAAGGGAGCAATATTCTCACCACACCATTCGTACAACAATTGACATTCACTGTGATTGTTCCGGTACTCGAAAATGCAGCCGCGCTCTGCACCAATATGGCGAGTAATCAGCTCCAAAGCTTCCCCAATTGCGGTTTCTGCATCCTGGTCAATGAACTGCCGAGAGATTTGACTGAGTAAGTTATCGAGTCCAGCGCGACGTTGCAGTGATTCTTCGGCAGCTTTACGATCGCTAATATCCACAATCACGAACTCAAAGCAGCCTTCTTCTAAGCTCGGACGCAGCGAAAACAAGCCCCAACCTGTTGAATCGTCTGCTCGACGCAATTGCGTTTCTAAATCGCGTACTTCTTCGTTTTGCTGAAGGGCATTCAACATCAACTGCCGTGCCTGCGGATCAACCTGAAACTCGCTGGTGTAGCGTTTATCAATCAAGTCGCTTGCCGATTCAAGCCGCAGAATATCCGCACAGCGTTGATTTGCATCGAGAAATAAACCATCTTCGATGCGGGTGCGTCCAATCCCAACTTGAGAATTCTCGAACAAATGACGGTATTTCAGTTCACTCCGCCGCAGCGCTTCTTCGGTTTGTCTGCGGGAGGTAATATCGGTAAAGACAGACTCTAAAACATTTTCGGCAGCATTGATCGACAAAGTAAACATTCCCCATCGCAATGATCCATCCCGATAACGAAACTGCATTTCATAGTTCGTGACTTTGCCATGCTTTTGAATTTCATCGAGAATGATGTCTCGATCGCTGAGATCGGCATAGAAATCGATCGTGTATTTCTTACCTACGACTTCATCAGCGCAATCGTAACCAAGAGCCGCGATCGCATACGGATTTGCTTCTAGAATTAGCCCATCTTCTAAGCGAATTCGGTAGATGCCAACTTGAGCGGTTTCAAACAGATTGCGATATTTGAGTTCACTGCGCTGTAAGGCTTGTTGTTGTGCTTGGAGTAAAGCATTTTGACGACGCAATGATTCTTCCGCTTGTTTTTGTTCAGTGATATCAGTTTGGGTTCCAATCCATTCTTGAATGTTGCCTTGATCATCAAAAATTGGGACACCTCGCACCGCAAACAATCGATACTCACCCGATGCTATCTGCACCCGTTGTTCAACTTCATAGATTGTTCCAGAGCTAACTGCGTCTAACCAAACCTGTGCGGTAGGAGCGCGATCGTCGGGATGAACGCTTTCAAGCCATCCCCAGCCTTTTGCACTTTCGGCGCTGCGTCCCGTGAGCGCACACCAAAGCGGAATATCTTCGACTACTTCTCCTTGAGCATTGGTCATCCAAACCGCTTGAGCCGTTGCGGTGACAAAGGCACGATATCGACCTTCACTGCGACGAAGTGCTTTCTCAGCACTCTTACGCTCGGTGATATCTCGAAAGAACGAAATCCGCCCGTAATATTCGCCTGTTGGAGACTTTACTGCTTTACTATGGCGTTCGATCGTTCGTCCATCTTTCAACAAAAGCTCATCGTGCAGAACTTCATCTAAGTTCTGATAAAGCGCTTCGATGTCTGCTAAAAAAGCTTCTGGGTCTTCCACCTGGTCTGCAACCATTTCTGCAATCTGACGCGAGCTTCTAGCCGTTAGAATTTGTGGCAATCGCCAGATTTCACAGAACTTTTGATTGTAATCAACAATGTTGCGGTGTTCGTCTGCAACTAGGATGCCATCGATCGAGGCTTCTTGCTGAGCCTTGAGCAACGCATTACTACGTCGAAGTTGTTCTTCGATCGCTTTTTGCTCAGTGATGTCTCGCATCATTGAAGAAACGAACTTCAACGAGCCATCTGGATTCTTGTGCGTCATGATCACTTGGGACGTTGGAATCTCTTGTCCATCCGTCCTCAGCAGGCGCGTTTCGCCCATCCAAATCCCGTGTTGTAAAGCAATCGGAAAAGCTTCTTCCATCAAAAACTTAGCAGCTTCGGGGGAATGATAGTCTAGAATGCGTTTCTGTAAAATGTCTTCGGTCTCTCCAAACCCCATGACTCGGCGGGTTGCGGGGTTGACATAAAGCGTTCTGCCTTCTGCATCGGCAATTCCAATCAAATCAACGGCTGACTCCAGAACAGTAATCAAATCGTCGCGTTGGAGTTGCGGAACTGAATTAGAGGCGTTACTCATAGGTTTAACCTTCTAAGCAGAGACTTGCAGCTTGATACAGCGCTTGTACGGTAAATCCATCGACTGGATATTGCACAATTGCAAATTCATACCTCATTGGGATGGCTGAGAGTTGTTTTTGCAAAGCTTCTTTTGAAGTGTGAGAAAGTGCGATCGCAAATTCTCCATTCCCCCAATATCCTAAGATTGCCGTGTTGTTAAAAGTCATTTCTAAATGTTGACTTAATTGTTTCAAGGTTTGATTTCCAGCCGCGTGACCCTGTTGAATATTGATTTGTCTGAGTGTTGGCAGATATGCGATCGCAAAATAGCCCGATTGGGTTTGTGTTATGAGCGTCGCGATCGCTTGACTCGAATGATATTGATTGGAAAGTCCAGTGATCGAATCTTTAGTGGACAATGTTTGCAGCAATCGAATTCGCTCTAATCGTTGGGTAATCCGTGAAATTAATTCGTGCCCAACCACAGGTTTAACCACATAATCATCGGCTCCCGCTGCAAAAATTTGCTGAACCGTTGCAGGGTCTTGATGAGCAGTGAGGAAGACGATCGGCAAACTTTGCCAAGTTGGATTCGCTCGAATCGCTTGACAGAGTGCGACTCCATTGAGTTGCGGCATTTCCACATCCAAAATCATCAGATCCGGATTAACGCTAGGTAAAATTGTCCAAAATTGTAAGGGATTCTCGATCGCCGTGACGCGCATTCCCCAAGGTTCAAGTTGTTGCTCTAAAGCGGCGAGAATGATCGGATCATCATCGACTGCGAGAATGTTCCACGATCGAATCGAAGCAGGTGTCGTAATGGGTTGAACTTCAATTTGAACTTCAATCTGCTCGATGCTCGACTGCTCAATCTCCAATACTTGACTCAACTGTTGAACGAGCAACTGGAGTGCGGGGTGCTGTTGAGAATTTAGTTGTCCTGAAAAAAGTTCCTCAAGCTGACGAGCAATCTGAGTTCCTTCGGGACGATCGAACATTCCCAATACACCTGCCAATTTATGCGCCGCTCGTTCTGCCGCTTGCTGCATATCCTCGGTTAACGTCTCAGTCCTCAACGCTTGAACGGCTTGCTGTAGCACTGTTAGGCGTTCTTCCATTAACCCACGATACTGATTCCAAAGTTGCTCTACCGCTTGATTGTATGGTTCAGAATCGGGGACTTCGGGTTCAGAAACCGGAGAAGCGATTGTTTTCGCGTCATCGATCGTCGTTTTCTTCTCTTCTTTTCCGATGGTTTGATTCAATCGATAGCCTAATCCGTAGACATTCTCAATCCAATTGACTGCACCGACGGCTTTTAATTTCTGTCGCAAGCCTTTGATATGGGATTTAACGCTGTCTTCTTGCGGGGGATCATCAAACGTCCATAGATGCTCAATAATGTCTCCACAGCTAAATACACGGGCAGGATGACGCAGAAATAGCTCTAAAAGGCTATATTCCTTCGGGGTCAGCGATAATAGTTCCTCGGCATAAGTAACTTGGCACGATTGCGGATCAAGCCGCAAATCTCCAACTTCTAACAGCGACGCTCCCACAACACCGCGTCTCAGGAGTGCTCGAACTCGTGCTTGTAGTTCTCCCAAGTCGATCGGCTTGACTAAGTAATCATCTGCTCCTGCATCCAATCCTCGAATGCGATGTTCGGTTGCATTTTTTGCGGTCATCAACAAAATTGGCGTTTCACAGCGGCGATCGCGAAGTTGCTGACAAAGTGAAATGCCATCGAGTTTGGGCAAATCCACATCGAGCAGAATTAAGTCATAAGTGGTGCTTTCTGCGCATTCCCAGCCGATCGAACCATCATCAGCAATATCAACTGCATAGTGATGTGCTTTGAGCGATTGCGCAACTAAATTCGCGATCGCCTCATCATCTTCAACAATTAAAATCCGCATCCAATCCCAACATCCAACGCTGATTGCATTGTACGGGTTCACGATGCGAGGAAGCCTTACGGAATGCAACAAGCCCCCTAGTTCTCCCCGATTTGACTTTATGCGAGCGAGTCCTTTCGGAGTGCTGAAAATTCTCTTTTTGAGCAAGTTTCTCCACAGCTTCTCCCCAATAAATTGATTCAATTCAAATCAGTTCAGGAATGCGACGGAGACACAACTTAACGCTGCCACCGATAACATTCAGAACCAAGTCACAAATTAGGGGAACATCCACGCTTCAAACTCTCAAAGAATTGCTACAAAACGCACAGTTGCAACAGCAACTCAAAACCACAGCCAATCAAGCAGAAGTCATCGCACTATTAGACCTCCTGCACGAATCAGTTTGAGTGAGTAAGCTCGTAGTTGAGTAAGCCTGCAATCAGGTTGAAGCGTAGCCCAAAGCGCTTGCGTCGATTGCGATAGCGCTCCGATAAGATGCGAAAGATCTTCAGCTTGCGAAAGGTGTGTTCTACCGTGATGCGAACTTGCGCTAATTGGCGATTGAATTGCCGTTCCGCTTTGGAGAGGGAGCGCTTGCGCGACTTTTTGAATGGAGTACACCTGTAAGCATGAAACTTGGCGATGCCTTGATAGCCTCGGTCTGCGACCCAGAGTTGCTCAAGTTGAGTCGGAAGTTGCGAACCCTTGAAGATGCGAAAGTCATGTTTTCGCCCTTTGTCAAAAGCAGTACAGATAATCATCCCGCTGAGATAGTCCACAACCACTTGAGCTTTTAGCGTGTGCCATTTCTGCTTGCCACTGTAGTAAGGTCGTTGTTTTTTTGGGGGCGTTCAATTGGACTCTCACTCACATCGACGACGAGGATGTTCCATTCGGTCTGGGCTGAGTGCAGCGCTTTTTTACCTGGCAAGCAGAACTCACCCGACTGAATCAAGATGTTTTCAATCTTGCGGACAATGTGTCCAACCGTCGTTTCATGAATTCCCCAACTTTGCCCGATGTGGAACTGGCGCTCAATCCTGTAGGAGGGTTTCCCTCCGTAGGGAATTGAGTAAGATGGTGCGATATTCTCGCCAATATGCCATCGCAATGAGCAGTTGGTCTTCGACACCAAACTTGCCTTGTCCGCCACGTTTCCCCTTGCGCATGAGCTTTGGTTTAGCGATCGCACTCGGAGCCATAGAGGATTGTTCTTGTGCCAGACAGGGAGAATGCGATCGCATCATTTAAGGAACGATGCTTCCATGAGACGAGGTTGAGACGGGAGCCGATTCAAAGGGAAGTTTGGACACCTTTGGGTCAATTTGGGGAGCCAGTTCGTAGATATTGCGATAGCCGTAGTTATACAAGGCAATGTAGGTTGAGAGATTGAGGGAAGCCGTTGGTAGTTTTGAAGGAAAAGGTTCTTCAGCGTTGATGAAATTGTTGTTGCAATAGATGAGAATTCGCGCTGATTTGTCAGGAAACGTTTTTTTCAAACTTTCAACCGTAATGTCTGGAAAGCTCAGGTTAATCGCCCCTTTGATATGCAGCAAATCATACTTCTCGCGGCTCCGGGCATCCAGGATGATCGTATTCGGTTCACGGCTCATGCGAATAAAGTCGTCCTCAGAAATTCGGCGTGTCTCCCGATGCTTTGCAGCTTCATAGGAAACGCGCAAATACCCTGGCATATCAATTGCCGGATTATCTAAAGGGGGTTTGGGAGCGGCGATCGCTGCCTGATTTCTAGAAGTAGCCAGCATCTCACTGGACAGAACGATGCAAGAGAGGAGAGCCACTGCGAGATATTTCATCACTGTTTCCTTATCAAAGAAGATCGAAGAAGCTTGACTGGCACCCATTTTCCATAACTCTGCTGCAATCCTACTGATAGAGATCCCGTCAGAGCTACTCAAGCTTATCAAACCAGAGAAAAACAAGGCTGGACTATCTCAATCTGTTAACGATCTCACTCGAAGCCGTAGAGGACTTTTCCCGATCCATCTGGAGAAAATCTGACGCACCATTCCCCATCCGCCAGCCAGATACGCAACGGGTGATGAATGAACTTGCCATAGATGAAGGCGAGAACCACGATAAGCAGGAATGAGATCCCCACACCTTGAAATACTTTCCAAGGTCGGGCTGTCCATTGATTTTCCATTAGCGCAAATCTTGAGGGAACGGGCTTAGGGTTCCCCTGCCATGCCTGAAGATTTCCGAAACGCTTCCCGATGCCGCCGCCGAAGCGACTTCACAAGTTTGCGAAAATCCTCGGTTAACTCAGGTTCCTCCCAGTATTGAGGGATCAGCTTTAATTGAAAATTCACCCATTCATACGAGGCTTCGTCTTCGCTATAGTTTCTGGCAGTGTAGAGAGCGGTTACGATCGCGGCTCTAATGATTTGGACTTCTTCAGTACCGCATGCTCGGAAGGAATACAAGGTCGAACACCTCGCCTAAACCGATTCCTAATCCAGCGATAACGACAAGATAAATCCATATCTGACGCTGCTCAAACCCCGCAGAACGCAGGCTGAGATCCGCTAGAACCGCTGTCACAAGTGGCAGAAAGACTAAACCCAAGAACTCAAACTTGCTGACAAATAGAAATGCACAGACACTAATCAAAAAGCTCAGGAATACAACGATCAATAAAGTGCGAGAAATCACCCCGGACAACTGCTCAAGCAAAGCCCTGCCCGTTCCAGAAATGATTACAATTGCAAGGATTGCAGCGGCTCCAACAAGCCAGATAATATGATGCGCCGCAAGATACCATCCGAGCATGGCATAAGCGCACCAAAACAGTCCTAACGAGAGCCAGGGCAACGAACGAGAAGATTCGCTATTCATGGGATAAAAGCAATCGCTCAACGAAATGGGTAAGAAAAAGCCTCCATGCTTCAGCGTACCGTAACCAAGCTAGTACCGCGTAGATCCGAAGCACGATCGCCAGAATCAGCTATGCTGCGGTCGTCATCGGCGCCGATGCAGACTCGAAATTTATCATCAAATCGATTCCTTCCATTGCCACTGGAATAGGGAACGGGCTTATGTTTTCTAGAGGCAAATTTTGTCGATCGCGCTTGATACAACTGAACTTTAGTACGCACGTCCACAACTTGCAGGTTGATTTTATAAGTGCAAGTTGTGAACGTAACAAATGAAAAATGCGGTATCAGTCTAGGTATTCATAGCTTTTTGTTGGGGTTTCCCCCTTAAGAAGCTGTGAATACGCTTTGATATCGCGTCTCACTTATTCGGTTGTAACTCGGTTTTAGGGATGTTTTAGGGAGCTATGAAACTCGGTATCCTGAAATTGATGGGCGATACTGGATTCGAACCAGTGACTTCATCCCTGTCAAGATTGAAGTCGTTTAACCTTAAAA
Source organism: Leptolyngbya sp. GGD (assembly GCF_026735145.1). Classification (NCBI taxonomy): domain Bacteria; kingdom Bacillati; phylum Cyanobacteriota; class Cyanophyceae; order Leptolyngbyales; family Leptolyngbyaceae; genus Leptolyngbya; species Leptolyngbya sp. GGD. The sequence continues at coordinate 66,573 of NZ_JAPQKE010000004.1, read as the reverse complement.
CGCCTGAGATTCTTATAGAAAAGTGCTTATAGTTCGGTTTTGATAAGTGTACAAACGTTCTAAAACGTCCTAAAATGACACTAAATCACCTATATTTTTAGGGATAATTTAGGGATTTTTGAAAATGCCGAAGTTTGATATCCAGAGCGCGATCGAGGCTGCAAACAATCGACTTAAATCCGGCGCTGTCGCTGCTCAAATTCGTCTGAATGGTCAGAAGTTGGTCATTCGCGCTACAGTGCCTTTATTGGGGCAGAGAGACTTTAGTTTGGGTATTTCCGCAAATAAGGACGGTTTGAAGGAAGCGGAGCGCAAATGTTCCCAACTCGATCAAGAATTATCAAAAGATACATTCAATATTGGGAACTGGCAGAAAAAGCGAAAACTCAAGCCGCATGAGCAACCTACGGCAGAATTGATCGAGAATTTTCGCGTCGAATATATGCGATCGCATAAAATCAGCGCGGAAACCTGGAAACAGAACTGGATGGGTACGTTTAAGCTTCTGCCACAAAACGCGCCATTATCCGAAGTCGCGATCGTTGCTGTAGTTCTATCAAAAGCTGATCACAGTTGCGCTAGACAACGTGCCTGTCAGCGATTACAGGCACTTGCTGACTTTGCCGGGATTAAAGTCGATTTAAAGCCTTACGCAGGCGAATATGGGGAATCTCGATTGCAGCCACGAGATATCCCCAGCGACGAATTGATTCTTGAATATCGCGATCGCATTCCTAATGAACGCTGGCGATGGTTCTACGGAATGCTGGCTACGTTTGGACTAAGACCACACGAAGTTTTTTTCTGCGAATTCCTAAAACCGCATAAATTATTGGTGAGCGATGGCAAAACTCAAGATCGGCTCACCTATGCGATTCCGTTTAAATGGGTTGACTTGTGGAATTTGACAGACGTAAAGCGCCCAAATGTAACAGGCAAGACGTTCTCAGACTACGGCAGACGTTCTCAACGAACATTTTATCGATACGAAATCCCGTTTCCCCTGTACAATCTGCGGCATCGGTTCGCGATTCGAGCCGCTGAAACGACAGATTTTGGTGTGGAACGAGTATCGAAAATGATGGGTCACTCTGCCAAGGTTCACTTGCAAACCTATCAACGGTGGATCACCGATGCGATGATCGATGAGCAGTACGAGCGGGAAATATTAAACTGCTCGAATCCGCCGAAAATGCCGTTGTAATGCCTTGCGGCAATTCGGGACATGATATTGCCAGGTCGGACGATCGCCCTTGCTCACGTTCCGAATCTCACCTTTACATTCGCTAAAAGCACCGTCTAACCGTACTGTTTGAAGATGTCTCTTTGATTTGATACCTTCTGGTTTAAGTGCGATCGCTGCGTCTTTGGCATCCATCCATCCATCTGCGATCGTGGGATGTCCTTCGAGTTGCGCTCTAAATTCCCTAAACTCAGCCATAAATTTCTGCTGGTCAAGGTACATTTGGGCAAGTATCTTCTCAGAGTCAGGTGTCATAGCTGCGATTCGCCTTGTAATTTGCAAAATTAGTCAATGCTTTCTCTGCCAGTTGCAGAAGTCTTGCCGATCCGGGACTTTTAGCGACGCGATCGATCAATCTGGGGCATCTCAAGCGCACCTCATTCATTTGAGAGGGTTGCTCGTTATCATTCGATTCGGAGTTATCAATCATGCCGCTGCCCTGCTCCTATGAAGGATTGCTTTCTCCTGCGTTGTTAATCGATTCCATACTTCTTGGCGATCGCGCTCATTCAAAGCTGCAAAAATCCCCATAACCTCAGAAACAGTGCCACACTTGATTGCATCACGGGTCATCGAGAGCATGTCTGCCACTGTTTCTGAGAGTGAAACCCAAGATTCAATCTCTTGCTCTTTCCGCTGAACCTTCTCGTTAAAACGCTGTTGCAGCGATTCTAGAATCAGGTTGCGATCAATCTCGGCTTGCTCGTCTGCAATTGCCCAAACTCGATCTCGGCTGCCTGTTCCACCTGGACGCTTGATCGACTGAGGATCAAACCCAAGTTTACGCAGAATCTTGTTCACCACCTTTACAGGCGAATGTTCTGGTTTGATTTTCAGGCGAAGGTAGCGATCAAATTGCCGCGCGTGGAATAGTGCCCAATCCTTTACAGCGATCGCTTCAGACGAATCATTAGTGTAGTGATCAATCTCACCATCGATAAATGGCTTCAGTGGGCACTCATTCAAAAGTTTGGCTTGTCCGGATCGGATCGAAAGCTTATGCAGAATGACAAATTTCCTATCCTGTCCAGCTTGGCTGAATTGATTTTCCCAATTCCAGCGATCGAGATGTTTCGCGATCTCTGGATTCTGCGCCATCCAAAACAGTTCGGTAGCCTTCAGGAATTTGCCGTGATGTTCGACGATCACCCGTTTTACAAACTCTGCATCATCCAACGGACATCCCGGCAACTTATCTTCTAGGATTCGTTTCCGTGCTTTTAGTCGCTGCTCTGGCGTTGTTTGATTGTTCGATCGTAAAATTTCTCGTGCTTCAGAAAGAGATGTTTCTGATACGTCACACGCGGCAAAATTATCAGCTTCCGCTTGCTCTAGATCTTTGCGGAATTGCTTCCGAAGATCCGCCATCTCTTTGTTCGGCGCGGTGTCAACAAACGAAACTGAGTAACCTTTAGCCTCCCATCGCTCGATCAGTCCTTCGCGAATTCGCCCTTTGTTGTAATTTCCTCGCGCCTTGTACTTACAGTAAAAGTCCAGATACCATCCGAATGTCGTATTGATATTGTCTTTTTCTGCGTCTAGACGGGCGATCGCATCAAAGATAGGTGTTTGGTATGCTTCCCCTCCGATGCCCATTGCAGAAGCTTTTTCGGTGACATGGGGTACAAAATTCGTGAGTTTCGCAATCCCGTCACGGTTGCGAAACAGACTGCGCTTAATCACATCTGGACGACTGGACGAATACGCATCATCATCCACGAAAGATGATTCGCTTACGTAGCCATATCGAGGCGCATTCGATCGTAACCGCTCCGAAATTTGAATCGCGTCACGAGGTTCTAGCTGCGTCAGATGTAGCGCCATTGCATCGAAGTGTCCGGTCGGATCATCTATCGAAACGCCTGTACCGATCGCTGGACTAAAGCCGATGTACCGCGGTTTGTACTTGTTGATGAATTCAGCGCGATTGTTGATGAATTCATCAAAATATGGCTCATGCGCAGTCTGTGCAGTGAACAGGAACACCTTATCTTTAGGAATTTCCATGCTCAAAACAAGCTTCTCAACCCGTTCAAGTTCTCGTCGAACGTCAGAACCTTGAATGACGTTTTGTCCGTCTTCTAGGCGCTGTTTCGTTTCCGCCCAAACGTTACCAGTGCGATCGTGGAGTTGAATTTCTCTGGACTCTGGCTTCTTGTGAAAGTCAAGAAACTCGACGACTTCCAGTCCGGATGCGTCACGAATAAAGTCAATCTCTAAATTCGTAACTGTATCTTCAGTCAAAACGATCTGCCCACCGAGATCGGCAACAGCCTTGAATACAGTTCTTAGGTGCTCCAGTACAAAAGGCTGATTATCCTTTGTCGTTTGTCCTTCAAGGATTTGCTTAAAGGTCATCGACGGTTCATCAAAGAACAAAAGCGGTGGAGTATCGCCCCAATCATCAGGATTACAAACCCCGATCGATTCGGCGCAAGCTGTATAGTGATTTGTTATGCCATCTTTGTGCAGAGGTAATCCCAAATCTTTGCCTAATTGCGCCGCTAGTCTGCGACGTGGAACCCAAGCGGAGACGTGCCCGTAAACACCGTGCCGCTTGTAGTGCTGGCTGAGAAATTCTTTCAGCGCGACAGACGATTTTCCGGATTTCGTACCAGCCTGGATGACGATAATCCCGCTTTTCTCTGGAAGCTTAGTTAATTCAGGCGTGATGAATTCACCGCATACCGAAAGTGTTGGTTCAACACTAATGCCGTTAAGCTCTTGATGAATTCGTTCGGTTTCAGCGCGATATCTTTCACGCCGTCGATCGTCCGCGCTACCTTGCTGCTTCTGCTGTTCCTTCTCTTCTGCCTGCTCAGCGCGATCTCGCTCAATTTGTTCAGCAACATCGCATGAGAGTTTAGACTCAAGCCGGCTGCGCTGATGCTCCAAATCGGCTAATTGCAGCGACTCTAAGGCAAAAATGCAAGAGTTGCGGGGAACTGGATTGCCTTCCTCAACTTCGATTAGTTCGCCTGGGTCGGCTTGAGCAACGGAGCAAAGTTGAGAAACAATGTGTTTTTGGGTGGAAATGCGATCGATTAAATCGCCAAGCTCGATCGAGAGTTCGTTCAGTTTGGCAAGTTCGCGATCTCGTTCACCAATCTCAAAAAATTTGCTCTTAGCTTGGGGGAACCTAAAGCCGTACTCTTTCGCAATACGAAAGACAGTTCCGAGCGTTGCAGGTCTAGCTGCTCCCTTCCGAAACGATCGCGCTTTTCTCGGAACGTCCCACGTCGTACCTTTAATCGTGGGTGAAAATCGTTCGACTAACGCGATCGCATCTGCCTCGCCAAACTCATGCACCAATGCCGCGAGAATCCGCATCCACTCGTCATAATTTCCGCTTCCTGTCTGCCGTGGAGGAATTGCCGCTAAAGCTTGTTCTACGAGCGAAAAACGTTCTTGCTCGGACTGTTTGCCGTATTGCCGTCTGCGCTCCTCAGATTTTCTGCAAGCTTCCCGATATTGCTCCTCAGCAATTCTTTCTTGCTCGGAATGCCATACGAGAGCGTCGTTCACAAACGATTCAGGCAATGATGCTGATTCATTCAAGATGAACGGCTCACGCCCTACAGCTCCAAAATAGAAGCGACTAGCATCTTTACAAGCCTTGTCTGCAACTTGAATCGAATTTTGCAGATACAAAGTACAGATTTTGATCGTTCTCCAATCTGTTAAAGCTGGCTGTTTCGGATGGAACGGGAAAACCGCACGGTATTTATTAAGCACTGGCGTTGATGATGCAGTTTCAATCCCAAGTCCACACCATTTTGAAATTAGGGGATGCTGTTTTGCTTCCTCGATCGACATTCCGCCGTCAACGTCGAGAACCAGCATTTCGGCAAAGTTCGCGTGATGCTGAAATCGTCGCGCTCCCTTGTCGAGTACAGACGGCATCCAAGGATGTCCTTTTTGTCCGCAGTGAATCGATAATTCTCGCAGGGTCAAATATTTCGGGATGAATGCACCGGCGTAGCTCAATTGCTCAGGTGAAGTCTTGCCGACAATTTTTGCATTGATACCGATTTTGTACGATAGCTCTGTTTTAGTTCTTGCTGAACCGCCGATCGTTTCGACTTGAGTTTTTCCAAATCCTTTAGAGACAACCATTAATCAAGTCCTCCCTCGATCGTCTGCTGTGCCGCTGCCCAGATTCGATCAATATCCATCGGAACGCCACGATCATCCAGGCTCCAGTCAAGTCGAACAGTCCGATCGAGTAGTTCGTAAGCTTGAGCTTCTGGCAGTTCAAGTTGAAGCTTGAAACTGCCAGAACGTAGACGGTAGCGATCACCCTCAAACTCTGAAGGCACTAGATCGATGACTAGATCGAGTTTTGGCGAAGGAGCGCAAGAGAACACTAGCGCAAGCTGTATTGGGGGATCGGTTACTTGTAACGCACCTCCGCAACTGCCTAAGATAGAATAAGTATCAATATCTTTTCCTGGCGAGGAACTTGAGGCTATCATAGGGATAGCTTCTTCAACTTTTTGGGGGAGTGTCCGCGCTTGCAAGCGCGGAAAATCGTAACTCCGTCCCATCGAACACAGCGCGTGCTGCTCGATTTGCGATTGATCTGTCATGGCATTCATATTATTTGAGTGCAAGCGAACCCTTGATTTAGCGAAAATCTTTGACCGGATAGCGCTATTCAAGGTTGAACAAGAGAATCCCTTGATTGTTGGCTCTAAGCCACTTTCGGGGGATTCTCGCTATTGAGGTAACCTTCTCGGATGAGCAGTTCTCGAATAACCCTTGATCGCTGCTGACTTGGAATGTTTTCCCGTAACTGCGCCATCTCATTGGGTCTTAACATCAAAGGAAAAATCACTTGCCTCCGCTTTTGGCTCATGATTAACTTCGCTCCTAGTGCATATGTGGTTATAGGGCAATCTTCAATCGAGTAGAGACGATAAAGCTGACTTGGAACTGAATTGGCAACATCAACCTTTGACAACCCGCAATTACAGGCTGGTTACTGTCACTATTCAGTTGCTCGGGATAAGGGTTAATTACTCTTCGCTGTGATTTAGTTTTTTGGAGATTCTGCGCCTTCGTGATCCGATCCACGCGATCCACAATTTTTCATCCTGTGGCAGTCTCTACGGATCAAGTCCGGAGTTTCGCAGAGCTTACATAAGATATCCGTCCTTGTTTTTCAGCAGCGATTCGCAGCTGAAGGTGGACTCCCAAGGTGTATTGCCGTTGAGCACTGCCTGCAATTTTGTTCCGGATCAATTTCTAGCCGCTGACTTGCGCCACATCGTCCGTGGTAGTAACCGCCATCTCCACCCACGCACCGCTTGATGTCAGATGCCCGATCGTTACGGTAGTCCCTCTAACTTGAATCCGTTATTCATCTCAGTCCCTGGTATTAAAATTTGGATGAGCGCCTTCTGGCAATCTGAACCCGGCGATCCTTAGATCTCCAGAATCCTTGAGTCATCATCTCCGGAATCCACAATACCGCTTCTCCCGCCTCAGAAATTCATTCGAGGAATTCACTGAGCTGGACTCGCTAAGCTGCACAGATTTTGTTCAGGTCTGCGTTAAGTCGAGCACGTCAAGCTTTTGCAGCGGGCAAAGCTTGGGAGCGAGAGATAGTCTTGTCAAAGCGCGATCGGAGATTCCAAGATGTTCACGATCTCGCTTTTGTCCCGATGAATTCTCTCTTCGTTTAAATTCACACTTTTCTCATTTGACTTCGATGCTGTACCAGCAGCAGCCGATAATACCTTGATCCATAATTTGTATTAGGTTCGGGATTCCCGTCCGTATTGAGAAGGGTGCGGAGACGATTCTTGATCGTTTGTGAGTTACTCATGATGATGTTCTGTGAAAATGAGCAAGCAAAATTTTTGTGAATCAGGTGAGTGACCCATAATCGGACGTTTTAATAGAGAGTAATTCTGATTTGAAGCGCTAACTTGCGATCGCTTCACCCTGCGGATTCTGCTTCACCCATTCCAAAAGCTCACCTGGCTGAATTTCGTAAGTGTCGCAAATTTTGCTCAGCACAGTTGAGGACGGCAGTTGCTCCGGATTGTTATACAGGTCATATGCTGTACGTTGAGCAATGCCTACCGTCTTTCTAAATTGGTAAGGCGTGATTCCTCTTGTATCAAGGAATATTTTTATTTTGTTTTTCACAGGCATTCCTCCAATTTACCATTACAATAATACTACTATTTAGTTAGTAATATTATCTAGTTAGTATTTCTGATGCGATCTGGAGTGTTTAATAAGTAGTTAATATTGCTATTTAATTAATACTATTGCTAATTAGATGATAGCATCAAGACATAGAGAAAGCGCTCCGGTCTGGACAACTAAAGCGCTTTCTCTACGAACCTATATTTCTCAAACCCATGATGGCACAAAACTCCGTTCTCGACTTGCCCGAAATTCTCAAAGATCACACCCACAGCTTGGGTTACATCCATCCCGAAACAGAACAAATTCTGTATGGTTCCAGTTGCCCCCAGTTAAATCGATGCGATCCTCGTAACCTTGCCCCCATCGAGTTGAAATCGAAGGGGTATCGCGATGGATCTGCTGGCATAGTTTCCAGTGCGCTTTCTCAAGATCCGCACTATTCAAGCGGTTGGGATGTGGGATACGCCGATCGCCAAATCCACCTACTCCAGCAGGACGGCTTAGGCATCATCTTTGGTGATCCCGACCTCGACAAAGTTCTCACAGGCTTGCCTGTTTGGCAGGCAAAAGCAATCGGAGGTGAAACCGTTGAGATTCGCTATTTCACTACCGAGAAGCGCTATGTGCTCTGCACTTCTATTTCACTCCTAGATCGAGAACTCGATTTCTAATTTCCCAAAGTCTTGCTGCGTTGGGGCAGATTCACGTGCAAATCTGCCTTTCTTCTTCAACTTGCAACGGCTGCGGACTTCTCAATGAAAAAGAGATCTTCAGCCACTCATTCGCCAGCCAATCGAAGCGACAGACAGTCCTCATCCATTATCTGAACAATCAAGAACGCGATCGAACTCATCAATTTCAAGCTCGCCGCTGAGTTGGATGAATTGACTCTCAGCCAGGAAGTGCTGAGATCACCAACTGCCCCTCTTGCATTCCCAGGAATTGGCGAAATGTGAGGAGATCGCATTCCTCAGTTCCATCCAGATCCGACCCAATGTTCAACGCTCAGCGAAGAGCGATTCTGGGACGGCGGGATTCGCGTGTGCGTTGGATGAGTGGATCAAAAATTCGAGACTTTACGCTGCCAACCTTTTTGTGGTTTCTACACGCACGACTGCCCAAATCTTGCAATCCGCTCCTCAAGGGTATGAACAGACCGAACCTCTCGGAAGTGGCAATCCTGATTGCCCTCCGCGACCTGGAACTTCTTGACGCGCAGACCTACTGTGATCGCTGGCACCGACTTGATCAGCTGTCGGACTTAGACCAACTGCAAGCCAGAGCGAAATATGGCTATCGAGCTAAGTGTGTGCGGCTCCTCTCCGCAGTCCTGCGTGTGAAAGAGAGCACCGTCACGACTTGGGGAGAACACTTCGAGCGGATGCCAGACCACTACAAACCTGCCCTACTCTATGCCGATGTGCTCCGCCAAACCCTCAGCACCTCCAATCAGCGGGGCTGGCTCGATCTGTACCTCAATCCGCAGGGTCAACAACATTAGTCGTTGGGAATCCAACGACTTTCTAGTTTGGAGCCGTCCAAAATGCTGGGCAGTTTTTTATTGTGTTGATAGTCCAACGCTTGGACTGTGATTCCAACCCTATCTTTTCCAACCCTTGGAACCCCTGGAAGTATGCCGACTGTTGAAGTGACTGCGATCAATAGCTGCCCGGTTCTGAATGTCACACAAGCTCGCCAGTGTCTCGGAATTCAGAGTCCGACCACCTTTAACGCGGATCGCGAGGTGTTTAACTTGCAGCAGGTTCATCACTTTACTCAAGCCGATCTCGTCCAGTTATTCACGTTGCGGCTCTGGCTCCAAGCCCGTCCTGGAGTCAATAGTCGTGAGAGTTTCAAGCGGTTTTATCGTCAGCCTGCCCTCCTGAACCTCAAATTCCAGCAGTGGGGCATCCACCTCGACGAGCGCATCCAACACTTCAAAGAGAGCCTTTCCTCATGATCACCCTCGCCCAATTGGAAGCTGAATATGGTGCGGAAGCACTTCTAGAAGCCGCTTCCAAACTTAATATGGATCTCAAAGATGCCTACGATTCAGATGATGAGCAGCTTCTAGCGCTGATATCTGAAATCCAAACCTTGACCACTTCCAGTCCTTCGAGTACTGCCAATGCTGCTGGAAGTGATGCAAAAACCGATGTTCAGACTGTAGAAGTGCGACAATCACAGTCCCAAGCCACAGCCAAGCGCTTGAATGAGCAAAAAGAATCGCAAGGGGCGATGGTGCAAGCCCAACGAGAAGCTGCCCAGACGATCCTCAAAACTGAGCGGAATAATGCCTCGCAACTCGCGACCCTTGCCAATCGAGAATTCACCAAATCCTTCCTCGCACAGCGATCTCAAGGGCTAACAGATTTTGCTGCCAGCTACTTGGAGACAACCGACATCTTCTCCGAAGTCGCTGACCAAGCATTCTTAAATGCTGAAGGTGAGCCCGACCCTTTCGAGCGCAGCGGCAGCTTCAATCTGAGATCGTTCATTACGCCAGAGCCCAAGGAGTCCTCGCCGCCCAGATCGAATCGCAAGCCGAACGCCGAATTGTTCTGGGATTCTCAACGGGAGCCGCAGTCGGCACGCTGATCGCCGTTCTCACCCATGCCCCACTGCTCGTCTTCCTGCTGGGGATGGCTGGGGCGCTCATCTGCAGAGACCTGAAACCATGCCGCACATCAAAGCCATCCGAATTTCCCAGTTCTCGGTTGAAACCTACGCCGCCATCGCCGCCGCGATCGTCGTGTTGATCGGTGTACTCATTCAACGGAGCACTGCCCTGAACGCTTCGCCCAAACCGCAGCAACCTGACTCGATCGAAACGGTGCTCTATCAAGCTGAAGCAAAGCGACTCTTGTCTGAAGCGTTGCGGCTCAGTCAAACGCGAGGTTCTGGATGCTTTCAGCGCGGCGCAAATTGTGTCCTCGCCCGGATGCGGCGCGAAGCCGTTGCCCAACTCGAATCCAGTTACAGCAGCAATCCCAATGCAGCCTTAACCGCCTACATGCAGATTCGGGCACTCAACACGATTTCGACGTTGCGGCAGTCACCCGCATCAGACGAGATCCAGGAGTTCATCCACACGCAACGGAGGACGAAATGATCGACCTCAAGGAAAAAGAAGCGCCGCCCGCCATTCAGGTGGAGATTGAGCAGCGACCGGACAAGACCGTGATTTGCTACACGGGCAGCGAAGAGGGATTCTACAACGTTGCGGCAGCGATTCGCTCTCTACCCCATCCCCGTGATCCGACTGCGGACATGATGGTGCGGATCATTGCCATCCTCTCAACTTTGGTGGGAGTCCTCTATTTGTCTTACGGCTTTTTCACAGTTCCACTTCACGGAGAAACTCATGCCCTCAACCGAGATCGTCCGCTTTAGACCCGGTCAATCAACTCTGGCTCGTCTTCCACAACCGCAGCGGCGCGGCATCCAGTCGAATCTACTACCACAGGCTGGAAATGTAGCAAGGGCGATGCATCAGTATTTCGGAATCGACTTGAATGCCCTGCCCCAGATGAGTGATCCGCAGCTCGCAGAGTTCGCGAATCGCGCCCAAGAAATGAAACGTTTACGTCAAGCCCTGCCCATCCTCGACCAACACTTCCAAGAACTCATTGAGGGTCAACTCGAATACGAACAGTTCATTCAGAAGTTTCTGAAGATAGGCGGCAAAGCAGCGGAAAAGATCGATAAAGGGATTCTCGATGCCTATCTATTGTCGATCGGCTACAACAATCACTTAAAGCTGATGAGCCAACAATCGGCAACTGGTGCTCAAAAACTGAATGCAGAGTTTCAGGCTGCATTCAGTTTGAATCAACTCGATTTGCAAACTTCGCTCAAACTGGTGCAAATGCGGCGGCAAACTGCTCAGAAGCAGATCCGCGATCGCATTCCCAACTACCAGAAACAGCAGCAAATTTCAGAAGAGCAACGCCTCGCCAACCAGCAGCGGCGCGACTTATTGATGAATGGAACTCAACAACAGGGTGGTATTTGGGGACGATTCAGCAGTTTCTTTAGCGGGTGGTAGCCATGTTGAATCCCTTTCAGGATTACGAATCTCACTATTTCTATCGCCCAGATCGGTCTGAAGAGGAAGACTCACTCATTGCTGTCATTGCGATCTCGCAATCGGGGCTCTGTTTCACACTCTTACTGTTTCTTGCGTTCTTAGCTCGATTATTTAGCGCAATCTTGGTCTTCTATTGGCTCGTCCTGTTTGCCTTGATGGTTAGCTTCGCGATCGGCTTTATTTCCAGCCGACGCTTACGATTTCTATTCCTATTCCTCGCAACGCTTGCGTCAGTACCGGCGGGGCATTGGGATGGCATCCAACGATGGTTTCAATCGTTCCCGCTATGAATATTCGTACCAAAATCACAGCCAGCTTGATTGTCGGTTTTACCCTTGCAGGAGTCGCGACAACCGGACATCTGCACGGCAAGTTTCTCAACTGTTCCGGCGATTCATGTTCTACGATTCCTACTGATCAGCCACCTGAATCTTCTGAAGGGTTAGAGTACCAGCCCGGATGGGCAATTTCTAAAGTGCCTGCCGCACTGCTCAGCGCGATCTCCTTCGCGATGGCTTGGAGCTATGCTGAGCGGCTGAAACATGAGCGAGAGAAAGAAGCAATCCGGCGACAAATTGAACTGGAAACCTATGGTGCTGCTGCTCAAATGCAGGCGGCTGAGCAATACTACGACGAGTTTGCGCCCTACCTCGAAGTAGACTCCGAACCTGTGCCCGATTCGCCGCCGAGCAACCCGCACAATAGTACGGTTGCCCAAATCGCGGGCGAGTCTCAATCAGGTGCTCAGCCTGCAATTGCGATCTCGTCTCCGCATTGCGAAGCTCTCACCACCCAATCTCAGTTTGCATGGCGAGAAAACTTTCTCGAATATCCTGCCCTGATCTATGGTGGGATGGGATCCGGGAAGAGTTGGACGGTACGAGAGATTGTGCGGCTCAAAGTCGATCGCGCTCATCAAGTTGTCGTGCTCGATCCTCATGCCGCCTCACGGGAATGGCAAGGGGTGAAACATATTGGCGCAGGTATGAACTATCGTGCGATCGGCGACTATCTGGAGAGCTACATTCAAGAAGTGAAGCGTCGCTATCAGGAGTTTAATCAGAGTCACCTGAGCGAGGAAGAATGGCAGGCGCAACTCCGGGCTCAGGGTCAGATCATCAGCGTGGTCGGTGAAGAAATGACGAACTGGGCAGAGCGGGTGAATGCGGTAATGGAGCGAGATATCACTGGAGAATTCTTTAAGTGCGGCATGACTGACTCTCGCAAAGTGCTGATGCCGCCTTTGTTTGTGGCGCACGATCGCACGCTGAGCTGTTTGGGCGATGCCAAAGGACTGGCAAAGCTCAGGGATGCTGCCTTGATGGAACTCGAACTGATTCCCAAGATTGACCCCGATGCGAAAAAGCCGATTGCCAGTGGCAAAGGATGGCTGAAGCTGCCAGGGCACAAGGAGCGACTCGAGATCCAGCTGCCGCCTCAGTCTTGCAAGATAACCAGCTTTACGGCTCCCCAAACTCCCACAAATTTTCCTGCCGCTGTTGAGGAAAGAGAGTTGTGGGAAACCGCGAGGCAGCGATTACAGCAGGCTTGGGGACTTCCGCTTGTCGAGCGAGATGGCTCTACTGCCTTTACACCCTCTGATCTGGAACGAACCTCAGCACTGGTGAATGCGCTCCAGCTGCTGATGAAGTTTGATCGCATTGATGCGGCAAAGCAGGTCAAATCGATGCTGGAGGATGAACCGAATCATGCATTGTGGATTGCCCTCAAGTCCCTGGGGTTAGGTGTAACAGCTGCCAGTCGAGAGGTGTTTGGGTTCGGGTCAGGCGGCAGTAACTTTCAGAACAAGGCTAAGCCTTGGTATGCGGCGCTAGAGAGACAGTTTGGGCAAATCAAAGAGTGACAGAGATTTAGTTCCTCACTGTTACCACAATAGCTGTGAAGCAATTACCTGACTACTTGAACTACTTCACCTCTTGCGCTCGGCTTCGTTTCTTTCGCCCTTCTACAGGTGCGCCTTCTTTGGAGAATGACGTTAAGTAAAGAGGGAGTTTGGAAAGACAATGATCAGTACCCGATGGATTACTGAAGAGAGCAACAGGCAACACATCAATAGAAATGACTCGAATTTAACTTTGCAATGTCTTTACGAAAACATCCTAATTCTTTTAAGTCGGAAACGTTTTTGCAGGCTACTCTGCTTAAGATGTGGCTCATTGAGTTCTGTATAAATATAGTGTCTCGTCATCTAGAACGATTATTACAACTTGATATGTTGCTGAGAACAGGACAAAGGTATACGGCAGATCGTTTAGCTGAATCCCTAGAAATCAGTGAACGAACCGTCCGAAGTGATCTATCTTTCCTGCGCGATCGCTACCATGCCCCAATCCAATACAGCAGAACTAAGGGCTTTCATTACACCGATCCGGACTGGCGATTACCGAGTATTAGCCTCAGTCAAGGAGAGTTGTTTGCTTTAACCTTGGGTGCGAGGATACTGCAAGCTTATGCAGGCTCTGTCTATCAATCCCAGCTACAGACAGCGATCTCGCGGTTAGCAGAACGATTACCGGAGCAAACCTGGGTTGATTTACAGCAGTTAGCAGACCAAAATGTGGTCTTTCGGGTTGGAGCGGAACTCGATTTAGATCCAGAAATTTGGCAAATTCTAGAGCAAGCCTGCCAGCGTAAACAGCGAGTATGGATGCGCTACTACAGCCCAACCAGTAACGAAGTTTCAGAACGGGAACTTGACCCGTATGTACTGCACTTTTCTCGCAATAACCCTTACGTCACAGGCTTTTGTCATTTACGTCAGGAGGTACGTTGGTTTCGTGTGGATCGCATTCAACAAATAGAACCGCGCTCCGAGTCGTTTGAAGTTGATCCGACTTTCGATCGGGAGAGCCATTTTGCTGGTGCCTTTCAACACGAAGTTGGCGGAGTGCCCAGACCGATCACAATTTGGTTTGATGCACGGACAGCTCCCTATATTCGAGAACGACGCTGGCATCCAACCCAGCAAATTGAAGAACACTCAGATGGCAGTTTGACGCTGCGGTTGGTGGTGCGCGGGTTAAACGAGGTTAAACGATGGGTGTTGTTTTATGGCAAGGGTGCGATCGTCAAGCAGCCGGTGGAGTTGGTGGAGTTGGTACGTGATGAGGCGGAGGTAATGAGCAAACAATACAAAAGTCAATAGAATCACACTGCAAGAGGATTTCTGTACTATGTCTTTGCAAAGGTATACTGAATTTGTTGTCACCTCAGATGCTTATAGCGTTGAGCACAGGAGTGCAACAGACTTTGGGGTTTCATCAACCTCATTCCCTACCTTGGATGCCGTAAGGCGATTAATCACATATAATGTGATTAAATTTTGGAGTATGAGGAGAGCAAAGACTTAGGGGTTGACAAACTCAAACACCTTAAGCAAAAATTGCCAATAGAATTTCTTCTCAAACTCTAAATATGGCGATGCTTACTTTTATTTTTCACTGTGAAGCTTGCGGCAAGTCTCAGTCCTTCTATATCAGCCAAACTTCACCAGAAGAACTGCAAGAAGAAAATAAGTGGCTTCAGGAGATGGCTCTTTATCTCGATCGAAACTGTGAAAGCTTGAGGGACAGGCTTGCCGTGGCGGAATCCATGGCAGCTTGGAGTGATCCAGACGGTACGCCTATCGCTGACTTACTTGGATAAAACAAGTACCACTCTTAAAGCCTTTACAAGTAGTATCACTGATGCCGTCAGGCGCTAGAGAGTAACCTAATGTTTTGGGAGGAATAATAGTGCTAGCTACTGGACAGGCTCAAGAAGCCGCTGCGCTAGATTTATCATTTGTTGAGTTGTGTTTTGGGGTAGTTGGACAAACACTGCCCGCTGATCATGGGTATGGATTATATAGCGCGATCGCCCATCTTTGTCCTGATATTCATGAACAAGAGGGTATCAGTATTCAAACGATCTCCGGAGAACCAGATAAGCAGGGCAAAATTTATCTTTCTCGTCAATCTCAGTTAAGAATTCGATTACCTTACGATCCTAGAAAAATCGCTTTGGTACTGCCACTAGCAGGGCAAAGTGTAGTGATTGGTAACCATGCTATTCAACTAGGGATACCTCAAATTTATTCGTTACGACCAACTGATAAATTGAGATCGCGCATTGTCACGATTAAAAAATTCCAAGAACCAGAGCCCTTCCTAGAAGCTGTAAAACGACAGATGGATGCACTGGAGGTTCAGGGTCATGCTTTTGTGCCTTTAGATGAGGCGGGACAGCCGATGCGCAAAACAATCAAAATTAAAACCTACACTGTGGTCGGGTTCAGTTTGGCAGTGACAGATTTGAGCGATAAGGATTCGATCAAGTTACAAGCCTACGGATTGGGCGGAAAGCATCGTATGGGTTGCGGCATTTTTACATCATTTCCTAGAGCTTGGAGATTTCCAGATGTCTGAACTCCCAGAGAACCTTTTAGCAAAAAGTAAACCGAGATTAACCCTCAAGCAACACTTGTTAGATGCGGAACAAGCTGCGACCCTGATTTTTCGGTTGGATGGTCGATGGGGAAAAAACTGGTGCCGTTTCTTTCGGATTCCGGGAGAGGCAGGACGACAGAAGTTCTTGCTGAATTTGCGGATTGCCGCCCTCTTTCACGATATCGGTAAAGCCAACGCTGACTTCTATGCTGCAGTTACGTCTCCAGGCTTTAAGGCGCAAACGCTGCGCCATGAGCATCTCAGTGCATTGGTTTTATCGTTGCCAGAAGTCCGTCAATGGCTGTCGGACAATGATGAATTAGATGTTGATGTGATTACAGCCGCAGTGCTTTCCCATCACCTAAAAGCATCTGAAAGTCAGATTACGATCAAGGGGGGTCCGGAAGCGAATGAGAAGCTAAAGAACTACAAATGGTGCCAGCCATCAGCGGACGCCGCTAAAACTTCTGTGGTGTTGTATCTTCAGCACGATGAAGTTCGGGAAACCCTTCAAAGAATCGCAGTGATCGCACATCTAAAAGCCCCTCCTAAACTACCAACCGATGTTTGGCAAGAGAACTCACATTGGAAGAAGGCATACCAGCTTGGAAGATCAGCGGCGGAAGACTTTAAGGACGAGTGTCAAGATGACCTTTCTCGGTGCTTATTTCTTTGTGCTGTCAAAGCAGGGTTAATCGTTGCAGATTCTGCTGCGTCCGGTTTGGTGCGCGAAGGGAAGAGCATTTCAGATTGGATTGAAGAAGTTGTTCACGCTGCGCCGATCAATTCAACAGATATTGCAACTGCAATTTTACGACCTCGTGCTAGACAGATTACTGTCCGAACTGGGCAACCCTTTAAACCACGCAGTTTTCAAACTCAAATGGCAGAGCAAAGTTCTCAAGCTTTGCTGTTGGCTGCCTGTGGAACAGGGAAAACCTTGGGGGCTTGGATGTGGGCGGAGGCACAGTCCAAGAAATACGAAATTGGCAAAGTGATTTTCTTATATCCAACGCGAGGCACCGCAACAGAGGGTTTTCGGGATTATGTGGGCTGGGCACCGGAAGCTGATGCCGCACTGGTGACAGGAACAGCGCGATATGAACTAGAGGCAATGCAGGAAAATCCCAGCGATGCAATTCAAGGGAAGGACTTTCAAGCGGATGAACGTCTCTATTCACTAGGATTTTGGTCACGCCGTTACTTTAGTGCGACGGTCGATCAATTCCTTAGCTTTATGGAACACAGCTATTCTAGCCTTTGCCTGCTGCCAGCTTTGGTCGATAGTGCAGTCATCATTGATGAGGTACATAGTTTCGATCGCAAGATGTTTGATACGCTGATTAGCTTCCTGAAACACTTTGATATTCCAGTGTTATGCATGACCGCGACCCTTCCGACTTCAAGACGTAAAGAATTGATTGAGGCAGGTCTTCAGGTTTTCCCAACGGAAGCAGATCGAGAGATTCTAAACGATTTGAAAGATAAGGAAGAACATCTTCGCTATGATTTAGTACCTGTGGATAACTTCGATGCTGCTTTTGATAAAGCAGTGGAAGCATACCGGGCAGGAGAGCGGGTGTTGTGGGTTGTAAATACTGTCGATCGCTGTTTAGCGATCGCAGAAAAACTCGAAATCACCCTAAAAACAAAAGTCTTGACCTATCACAGTCGATTCCGCCTGCAAGATCGTCAGAAAGTTCATGCCAAAACGATCGCGGCGTTTGCTTATGAAAAAGATGTAGAAGACCGAAAGCCAGCCATTGCAGTTACAACTCAAGTTTGTGAAATGAGCTTGGATCTAGATGCTGATGTTCTGATTACTGAGGTTGCCCCTATTCCCTCACTAGTTCAACGATTTGGCAGAGCGAATCGCCACTTGGCAAGAGGAGACAAATTCAGGGCTAAAATCTACACCTATTCTCCACCAGTTAAAAGCATCAAGCCCTATATAAAAGAGGATTTAGAGTCAGCCAAGCAGTTTTTAGCAGAACTGAGTCATAAATCTGTTAGCCAGTATCAACTCGCTGAAGCATTAGAGCGGTATTTCAAATCAGAACGAGATGCCGATGGCAGCGCTCCGTTTCTCGATAGCGGTTACTACGCGATTCCTGGCAATTTCCGAGATACGGATGATTTCTCGATTCCTTGTGTTTTGGATACCGATTTAGAAGCTGTAAAGGCGATCTTGGAGTCCAAAGAAACTTACAAGAAGGAACCGTTCATCATCAGCGTACCGAGGAAATGGGCGCACCAAAATACAGAACACCATCGTTGGCTTCCAAAATATCTAGGAGTTGCTGAAGCCGCAGGGCACTATGACAACCCAGAACGGGGATTTGTAACGAAGCCGTTGGAGGAGGTAAAACTTGGCTAAGACAAAGGTAAAACAAGAAATTGATATTCTGACACTGGATTATCAGTTGGCAGAATTGCCCTCCTCTCAGCATCGATCAGGACTCGCGGGACTTGTATTGGTGATGCAATGGTTGGAGCGTCAACCAGAGTTTAAACAACAAGTTGACGCTGGTGCAATTTGTAAGATCACTCGCCTGGATGATAGAGGCGCAACCCTAGTCTTGAATCAAGCAGGATTGGCGGTTCTCTTTAATGAGATCTACGATGCCAGCACAGAGGAACAAGAGCGCCTGCAACCCCTTAAAAATAGACAAAAGGAGGTGATTCCACCGCTACGTGAGGAAGAGCATGAGGAAACTGATGCGAAGGGAAAGACAAAAGTTAAAAGAGTCTATATCTATCCTGTTGTTGTCCCACGCGGTTCTTTCCTAGCAGATTCAGATTACGATCAAAGCTCCGACGGCAAAAACGGGCATTGGATTAAACTCTGGCGGGATATGGTGTGGAGTATTTTACGCGGTGTGCCAGCCACTCGAAAACCGTTTGAAGTAAGGGCAGAAGGGATTTCAGCAGAAGACCATAAAGCAGCCTGGGCACAATTGATCCAAACTTCTGAATTTACGGTTGATTTGCCCAGTACCTATTTTCTGGGAGCACAGGCAAATAATGCCGAAAATATTCCCTTTAAAGATCGAGCACGGTTTCAATTTCTCTTGCACTTTTGGCTATTTGCGGCGCAGATTTATGTGCCTGCGATCGTCAATAACGAGGGCAAGCGAGATTTTGTGGGGTACGCGATCACAATTCCTGATATCGCTAACCTCCAGCGGTTTTGCAGGAGACTGCCCAAGATTCTGAAAGAACGCTCGATCGAGAAAAGTGGATACCGCCCTCGCGATGCCATTGTGGATTTAGCGGTTGAAGGTGCCTTGGATCTGATGAAGCGATTACGCGAGCGCATCACTCAAGCAGCAGGCGAACAATCAACCGCATCGACCGTATACGGGATTGACGTGATTCATGCCGAAAAACAAGGAAATAACGTACGGATACTCAGCATGACTCGGCTCAATCCAGAAGACACCATGATTGATGAGTATGCACAGATTCGACAAACCTACTGGAGTCCTCTATTCCGACGACAGTGCTTGTTGAATTTGGTGAACCATTCCCCTTGGCACAGCGAATTTGATGCCTTGCTTTGTACGTTGCCCTACGAGCGAAGCATTGAAGATGAATACTTTCGGCGAGATGTGCGGAAAAAGATTGAATCAATCGAGGAACAGGAGAAAATGAGCGAAACGGGAACGTCAACTGCAATCGAAACAATGGTTTTTCAGCTTGTGAAAAACTACGTGGGACGCAAACTAAAATCCAAGTATGGTCTGGAGTGGAAACCGGAATGGAGAGGTTTAAAGCAGGAAGAATTGGCAAAGCAACCTGGTTATCCGAAGTATGCGGAAATGAAAGCGAAAATTGCCAAGTCTGCATTTCTGGACATTCGCAGTCGCACTGAACAAACAGATTTTATTAACTATTTCGTATCCAGCTTGTGCTCTGTTCCTCAACATATGAAGTCTGAGGATTACGTCAGCCTTACCCAAGTGCTGTATCAAGACACAGACAGAGTTCGTACCCTCACGTTGCTTGCGCTGTCGGCTAATAGCTAAATCCCATTCACCTCAAATTAGGAGTTACCCTTCATGAACAAGAATCTTTTTGCGACCGTTTTGACCTATCCTGCGCCAAGCTCCAACTATCGGGGCGAGAGCGAAGAAAACCGCACTGTTCTGCAAAAAATTGCCAAAGGGAAGCAAGAGTATACGGTGATCAGTCCTGAGTCGATGCGGAATGCACTACGAGAAATGCTCATCAAAGCAGGGTTGCCCTGCAATCGTCGCCGCCTCCATGATCAAGAGCAACTCGCAGTTGAATTCAAGGAGTTTCCTAACGCAACCAAGTACGCTGACGACTTTCTGTTCGGATTCATGGTAGCAGATAATGATGCGATCAAAAAGAATAAGGGACTACCTTCTAAGCGGGACAGCGTTCTCCGAATGAATTTAGCGGTGGCGCTGACTCCCTATCGATTTGACGCGACCTTCCATCAATCGCCGCAAAATGCAGGTGCAAGTCCCTGGAAGAACTCGGCGAACTCGGCGCTGTTGCATCGCGAAATCTCTCATACTGCTTACCAATATCCATTTGCGCTGACAGCTTCGGATTGCAAGGGTCAGCCAGAATGGACAAAAGTGTTGTTGAATGCGATCGCACAACTGTCTGATGTTGCAGGTGGACATGCTCGCAGTTACTACGAAATGGCACCGAAAAGCATTATTGCTCGACTGACTTCTAGTTTAGTTGCAGGCTACAACACTTATGGATTTGATGAACAAGGTCACTTCACAGATCTCTCTCGCATCAATGCAAATGACCTGCCTCCCAATGAGTTTTGGATTGGGGGAGAACTAGCTCGAAGTATGGATGCAACTCTAAAAAAACAATTAGCGGATGCAGGAGCTATGTTTTACGATAATCCACAATCTATGTTGACGGATTTGGCGGAAGCATTTCTCAAGTCGGAGGAAATCTAGATGGCGGAACTTTGGCTGCGGATTCGTGCTCCATTTGCTGCATTTCGTGGGTTTCAGGCTGGCGTTTATCGCTCTACTAGTCCAGTTATGCCACCCTCTGCTGCGTTTGGATTGGTTCTTAATCTAGCCAGTATTGAAATGCGAGACGCATCATCTGGTGCGAATACGACAATTCGATCTGACTTGCCTTGTCTCAAGCTAGCCATCGGTATTGTCCCAGATACGGAAAGCGAGGTTTGTTCGCTCTATCAGCAACTTCATAGTTATCCAGTCGGAGCTTCTGGGAAAGAACTGAGAGCCAGAACTCACGGCGCGAAGTATTGGATCACGCCTGTCCGTCGGGAGGTGTTGGTTGGATTTGATATGGTGCTAGGAATCCAAGCAGAACCCGAATTACTGAAGAGGGTTCAACAAGGCTTGAGTGGACGGCTGCAAGAGCCTCGCTATGGCTTACCTTTTGCAGGCGATAATAACTTTTTGTTTGATCAAATTGATGTGCTAAATGAGCGATTGCCAGTGTGTTGGTACGTGCAACTGCAACCGGATGATCCACCTATGCGCAATTCCTATCGCTTAACGGTTGGAATCGATCGCACGGATAACAGTAAAACAACTAGTTATCTCTATGCTCCAATTGATGTCCCTTCACTTGAACCACCTATTCACGCGTGGACCTGGACACCTAGAGAGCCTGCCTTAACTACTCAATAGATGAGTACACAATGGCTCTAATGCGATCTCGAGATGAGAGTATGCTCTCATCTCGAGATCGCGCTTTTTTATTTGACGGATTATTCAACTCGGAACTAAATTTGCAGGGTACAACGCAGATAGTAGAGGCAAAGCAATACAACCATTAATCTTTGCCACAACCGATGTTAGAAATTTTGCAAGATTCTGCCATTGAACAGACTACCCTCCGTGTCTCTGCTCTTCACGCCTTTGCCTACTGCCCGCGCTTGTTCTATCTGGAAGAAGTTGAAGAACTTTACACCCAGGATGCTGCTGTGTTTGCCGGGCGCAGACTGCACGTTGAGCTTGAGAATCAGGGAGATGGGGAATGGGAAGAACTATTCCTGGAGAGTGAATCCCTTGGTTTACGCGGACGAGTGGATGCCTTACGAACGCGCGATGGACAAATTTTTCCCTATGAACATAAACGAGGGCGATCGCACCGAGACGAAAACAATCAGGCGCAGGCGTGGGAAAGTGATCGGCTTCAAATTCTTGCCTATGCTTGTTTGCTTGAGGCAGCTTTAGGAATAACCGTGCCCGAAGGTAGAATCCGTTACCACGCGGACAACGTCCTGGTTCATGTGCCATTAGATGTGGCAGGACGCGACCAGGTTCGGGCAGCGATCGAGCAAGCAAAATTGCTCCGCCTCTCGACCCACCGTCCTCCTGTGGCTGAGAATGAGCGACTGTGTGCGCGATGCTCCTTAGCTCCAGTCTGTTTACCTGAAGAGGCGCGGTTAGCCCACGATCGAGAATGGCAGCCCATTCGGCTATTTCCTGAGGATGACGACCGTCAGGCACTGCATATTTTGGAACCTGGAACTACGATTGGGAAAGCTGGGGAACAACTGAAAATTATGCGCCGAGGGCAGCCGATTGAGAAAATTCCAGCACGGCAGATTGGACAAGTCGTGCTGCATAGTTATTCCCAAATTTCGACTCAAGCCCTGTATTTTTGTGCGGCTCAGGAGATTGGTGTTCACTTCATCTCTGGTGGTGGTCGGTATCTGGGTAGCTTCGATGCTCGGCAAGGCAGTATCCAGCGACGAATTGGGCAGTATAGTGCTCTGAGCAATCCAGAAATCTGTTTGGAACTGGCACGCAAGCTTGTCTATTGCCGGGGGCAAGGACAGCGCAAGTTTCTCATGCGAGGGAAACGCGGAATGGCACAGTTTCCAGAGAAACTGACACATGCGATCGCGCAAATGAAAGCAGTTTTGAAGCAGATTCCACGTGCTAACTCTCTAACATCATTGCTGGGATTGGAGGGAAATTTAGCCGCGCTTTATTGGGGAGCGTTAGACAGTTTGATTAGTGAGCGGGTTGACCCAGCGTTACGCTTCTCCAACCGTAACCGACGACCTCCACGAGATCGCTTCAATGCCTTACTTGGGTTTGGATACTCACTGCTGTTAAAGGATGTGATGAATGCGATTCTCATCGTGGGGTTAGAGCCCGCGTTGGGGTTCTATCATCAACCTCGGACACAAGCGCCACCCTTAGCACTGGATCTCATGGAAATCTTTCGGGTGCCATTGGTGGATCTCCCGATCATTGGCTCAATCAATCGGGGACAGTGGGACATTCAGGTAGATTTTGAGATTCGGGGTCAGCAAGTGTGGTTAAGTGACAGCGGACGACGCAAGTTTGTTAGCCTCTATGAGCAACGAAAGCAGGAAAGTTGGAAGCATCCTGTAACGGAGTATTCGCTCACCTATCGTCGTCTCATCGAGTTAGAGGTTCGGCTGTTAGAGAAAGAATGGACGGGTGAAGGCGGCTTGTTTGCTCAATTGGTGCTGAGGTGAGTTGGGGAATGGCAGAGTCTAAAAACTGGTATCTCATTTGCTATGACATTCGCAGTCCGAAACGTTGGCGTAAAGCTTATAAGCTGCTGCAAGGTTACGGAGAAGCGGTGCAATATTCTATTTTTCGCTCAAGATTAAATCAGAGGGAGCGGGAGAAGCTGCGTTGGGAATTGGCGAAGATCCTTGCATCGGAGGACAATTTGCTGATAGTTGGCTTGTGTCATCGATGTGTGGAGCGGGTACATCAGTGTAATTGTCCTGGAGTTTGGGCTGAGTCTGGAGAAGGTTATCGAGTCCTATGATGCAAGAATAGCTTGCTGTAAGGCGAGTTTGAGCTAGTGGACAGTGCCAAGTTCCATGTTTATCAATCTTTTGATGCGATCTACTAGACCTACAGGTGCTTGCATATCCTGAAATGTTCTCAGCGAGGTGGTTTTGATAATGGAATTGGATAGCGTAGAATTTCAGTTAATCACGTTTTTTCCATTTGAGTGAGGGTGCTTGCAAAACTTGTCAGGGTGTGGTTCCTGGCAAGGATTTTGAGGAGTGCCGCGATTCGATCTGTGATGCCGAAAGGCGTTGAGCACAAGATACTGGAGTGCTGACCCGCAAAGGTTTCCCAGCGATTCGATCTGTGATGCCGAAAGGCGTTGAGCACAGGACGGGTTGAAGTAGGGGGTAACAACAGAAAGGGCGATTCGATCTGTGATGCCGAAAGGCGTTGAGCACAAACAGATCCCCTCTGCTTCCATCCAAGGCTTTGGTTGGCGATTCGATCTGTGATGCCGAAAGGCGTTGAGCACCTTGTCTTTGCCAACTAAGTCCTCAAGAATTTTCTGAGCGATTCGATCTGTGATGCCGAAAGGCGTTGAGCACCTGCTTAATCCAGGAATAATCCCGCTCGATTGGGATCGCGATTCGATCTGTGATGCCGAAAGGCGTTGAGCACTTTTAGAAGACCCGTCTGACTTAGAAGACAGATTGCGATTCGATCTGTGATGCCGAAAGGCGTTGAGCACCAATGGAACGGCAACACAAACGATCGTTTTGCAATCTAGCGATTCGATCTGTGATGCCGAAAGGCGTTGAGCACTTGCAATCCTCTCCAATTCAAGGAATAGAGAAAATGAGCGATTCGATCTGTGATGCCGAAAGGCGTTGAGCACTTTGGGAGCTACAGAAGCGAGGGGCACTGCATCTTGCGATTCGATCTGTGATGCCGAAAGGCGTTGAGCACCTTTTGACACAAGGATGTTGTACTCCCTGACTCAGGGCGATTCGATCTGTGATGCCGAAAGGCGTTGAGCACGAACACTTCGACAAGCGGGATTTGCCCTCTACGAGAGCGATTCGATCTGTGATGCCGAAAGGCGTTGAGCACTTGAAAATTCTTTCTGTTTCGGTTGCCGCCGCTTTAATGGCGATTCGATCTGTGATGCCGAAAGGCGTTGAGCACTTTCAACTCGCCAGAACTGGGTCATGACTTCAATCGTTGCGATTCGATCTGTGATGCCGAAAGGCGTTGAGCACAGTCCGGACTTCGCCATCTCTCGATTGAACTCTTCTGCGATTCGATCTGTGATGCCGAAAGGCGTTGAGCACATGAAGATAGGCAATATGCGCCCTTTACCCAGATGCGATTCGATCTGTGATGCCGAAAGGCGTTGAGCACGAGACAAAGTAGGCATGGGCTTGAACCATGTTTTTTGCGATTCGATCTGTGATGCCGAAAGGCGTTGAGCACGGATTTCTTTATTCTTGCGAACGAGGACATTCCCGGGCGATTCGATCTGTGATGCCGAAAGGCGTTGAGCACGAGAGGATTGCAACATTATGCACTATGCGAGGTGCGGCGATTCGATCTGTGATGCCGAAAGGCGTTGAGCACTCTGCCCGTCCTGCTATTCCCCTTTCTCTCTTGTCAGGCGATTCGATCTGTGATGCCGAAAGGCGTTGAGCACGGACTGGTGCTAGTCCACCCAGGCATTGCACTAAGCGATTCGATCTGTGATGCCGAAAGGCGTTGAGCACTTTGACGATGACAGTATTGATTTGGTGATCCACCCAGCGATTCGATCTGTGATGCCGAAAGGCGTTGAGCACATTCAAGGTAATCCGCTGATGAGCGAGATGCTTGAAGTGCGATTCGATCTGTGATGCCGAAAGGCGTTGAGCACCAGACATGCTCGCTCGTGCAGAATCATTTGCTGAGGCGATTCGATCTGTGATGCCGAAAGGCGTTGAGCACAGTGGGTTCGCAACATCTAATTCACCTCACCCGGTTGCGATTCGATCTGTGATGCCGAAAGGCGTTGAGCACGGTTCAGGGTAAGGTTAGTCCTCACTGGCTAAGAGCGATTCGATCTGTGATGCCGAAAGGCGTTGAGCACATTTCTGGTAGTGTTGACACAAATTTATTTTCGCGTGCGATTCGATCTGTGATGCCGAAAGGCGTTGAGCACTGAAAGAATCGGTAAGTATGACTTACGAAAAAGAATGCGATTCGATCTGTGATGCCGAAAGGCGTTGAGCACAGCAAGAAGTTGAGAATATTTGGGGGAGATTCTACGAGCGATTCGATCTGTGATGCCGAAAGGCGTTGAGCACGATTTCAGGCTGTGCCGAAAGCGCCTTCTCTTCTTGCGATTCGATCTGTGATGCCGAAAGGCGTTGAGCACTATTGAGACGTGTAATCTATTCAGAGGTAAGCTATGCGATTCGATCTGTGATGCCGAAAGGCATTGAGCACGTGGGGTTGAGTATGACACTCCAAGAGGGCAAGAGTGCGATTCGATCTGTGATGCCGAAAGGCGTTGAGCACCGAACTCAACAACCAATCTGTTTTTACTAGCCGCAAGCGATTCGATCTGTGATGCCGAAAGGCGTTGAGCACGTAGAACGCCATAGAAGGATTGATTCAATAAGAGCTTGCGATTCGATCTGTGATGCCGAAAGGCGTTGAGCACGAATCCTAACCCGCGCCCCGCCCCGCCTCCTGTTGCGCGATTCGATCTGTGATGCCGAAAGGCGTTGAGCACCACAAGAAGTTACTAAGTCGGTAGCAGCATACCTAGCGCGATTCGATCTGTGATGCCGAAAGGCGTTGAGCACACAACGGTTGCTATGCATTGGTTCTCAACACCAACGGCGATTCGATCTGTGATGCCGAAAGGCGTTGAGCACGCTTTGCCGTCGATTTGCCAAGTTAGGTTATGTCGCGAGCGATTCGATCTGTGATGCCGAAAGGCGTTGAGCACCTTGACCGACGAATTGAGATAGCTGCACTGCCTCATGCGATTCGATCTGTGATGCCGAAAGGCGTTGAGCACCTACTGCGAGAGCAGATTCAGAATCGGATTGAGCAATGCGATTCGATCTGTGATGCCGAAAGGCGTTGAGCACGATCGGGGTTATCACGAAAGGCTGGAAGTCTCCGACGGCGATTCGATCTGTGATGCCGAAAGGCGTTGAGCACGTAATATGTCATGTTACATAGGTAATCAGTTCTAAACGCGATTCGATCTGTGATGCCGAAAGGCGTTGAGCACCTTGGAGTATGTTTCAAGCACTCCATGAAAAACACGCGATTCGATCTGTGATGCCGAAAGGCGTTGAGCACCCCCAACCGCCGCCTTCAACTTCAGCCAGTAAGCGAGCGATTCGATCTGTGATGCCGAAAGGCGTTGAGCACAGTAATAGTCCGTTAGAGCCGAACTATAAGACCCTTGTGCGATTCGATCTGTGATGCCGAAAGGCGTTGAGCACGCTATTCCGTTGCATCCGTCTCTAGAAGTCGCCTGCGATTCGATCTGTGATGCCGAAAGGCGTTGAGCACATCTGCCTCTTGCGAATTGGAGCGACTTTGTTCGCGGCGATTCGATCTGTGATGCCGAAAGGCGTTGAGCACGTAAAGATTGCTGGTTTTGGGATCAGCTTGAGTCTGCGATTCGATCTGTGATGCCGAAAGGCGTTGAGCACATCGAGAGGCTATCAACTCTATTTAGAACCTGCGGGCGATTCGATCTGTGATGCCGAAAGGCGTTGAGCACTAGGCGGATGCTATCGCTTTAATCGAACAGCGAAACGCGATTCGATCTGTGATGCCGAAAGGCGTTGAGCACATTGGGCAACTATCGATCGAAGGGGTGCGCGGGCAGCGATTCGATCTGTGATGCCGAAAGGCGTTGAGCACAAACATATCCGATTCGCAGTCGGACGAGTAATGGAGTGCGATTCGATCTGTGATGCCGAAAGGCGTTGAGCACGGTTTTGATTCGATGAATCGCTTAATGTCTCCGGTTGCGATTCGATCTGTGATGCCGAAAGGCGTTGAGCACGAGTAATTGAGCGCGGGAAACAGTCCCGTCCTTGATGCGATTCGATCTGTGATGCCGAAAGGCGTTGAGCACAAGAGGGTGAAACCAATGCCTCTCTATATCAAGCGTGCGATTCGATCTGTGATGCCGAAAGGCGTTGAGCACGCTAGTAAACCTGCTAGTAAAACTGCTAGTAGTTACGCGATTCGATCTGTGATGCCGAAAGGCGTTGAGCACGGTCGAATTCGGAAGACTGTCGCAAACAACGGCTGGCGATTCGATCTGTGATGCCGAAAGGCGTTGAGCACGACATGGATCGTCAAACTTGGGCAAAACTGGGCAGCGATTCGATCTGTGATGCCGAAAGGCGTTGAGCACACTCAGACAGAAGCGATCGTGTTGAGAGATTTGATTAGCGATTCGATCTGTGATGCCGAAAGGCGTTGAGCACAACCGTTCGTCAACTCACACAACGGCTACGGGATTGTGCGATTCGATCTGTGATGCCGAAAGGCGTTGAGCACTAAACAGTTGTCACGTCTGAATACGTTAGTTATTTTTGCGATTCGATCTGTGATGCCGAAAGGCGTTGAGCACTGAAATAACCCATACAAACGGATAGAAAAGTAACCGCGATTCGATCTGTGATGCCGAAAGGCGTTGAGCACCCATCTGCGCTTACTCCGTATGTCGTCATGTTTCAAGCGATTCGATCTGTGATGCCGAAAGGCGTTGAGCACTAATCGATTTAGGCGGCAGATCGTTCAATACGTTGCGCGATTCGATCTGTGATGCCGAAAGGCGTTGAGCACTTCATCAAGGGGCGGGAGTGCAGCATATTGCTTACTCGCGATTCGATCTGTGATGCCGAAAGGCGTTGAGCACAAATAGGCAACAGTAGGGCTTTCGTCGCCATATCCAGAGGCGATTCGATCTGTGATGCCGAAAGGCGTTGAGCACGACAAACGAAGAAGATTTCGCGGCAAGAGTGGGATGCGATTCGATCTGTGATGCCGAAAGGCGTTGAGCACATCTGATCCATAACTCCAGGTTGATTTGGGACAAACGCGATTCGATCTGTGATGCCGAAAGGCGTTGAGCACGAAATCTCCTCAGTCTCAGTTTCAGCGATCGGCAGTGGCGATTCGATCTGTGATGCCGAAAGGCGTTGAGCACGAGGAAGAGTGAGCGTTGCAAAGCTGCAACATTTTCGCGCGATTCGATCTGTGATGCCGAAAGGCGTTGAGCACTCTATCTTAGGAAGAGTTTCAGAACTCCTCCGGGATGCGATTCGATCTGTGATGCCGAAAGGCGTTGAGCACTAGGCTATTTGTGCCTTATCGGTCACCCCGGACTTAGGCGATTCGATCTGTGATGCCGAAAGGCGTTGAGCACAAGTACAGACTCAGGGTGGAAAGCCTTTTTTAGAGAGGCGATTCGATCTGTGATGCCGAAAGGCGTTGAGCACGGATTGACAGTGATTGGAACGCGATCGTCGCTGGCTGCGATTCGATCTGTGATGCCGAAAGGCGTTGAGCACTGAGGGAGGATTTGAGAGGTGACTTGTTGTTCTTCGCGATTCGATCTGTGATGCCGAAAGGCGTTGAGCACACAAAAACGCTAGGGGCATCTGGTCTAGCCTCAGAGGCGATTCGATCTGTGATGCCGAAAGGCGTTGAGCACGTCAAGACACATCGAAGGACGCTGCGCTAGAGCTAAGCGATTCGATCTGTGATGCCGAAAGGCGTTGAGCACTGTGGGGCGCGATTCGCGCGGAGCCAGACGTTTTCAAGCGATTCGATCTGTGATGCCGAAAGGCGTTGAGCACAAAGACTTCGATCTGCTGGTCTGTACGGAAAAGCAAGGCGATTCGATCTGTGATGCCGAAAGGCGTTGAGCACCAGCTTTCTTAAGCCCCGCATCTGCTGAATCCCCTAGGCGATTCGATCTGTGATGCCGAAAGGCGTTGAGCACACATGCTTAGCGACTACGATCCCATCTGGAGATTGTGCGATTCGATCTGTGATGCCGAAAGGCGTTGAGCACCCTGTAGGTTCATTTCGATTCTTGGCGATTATCACCTGCGATTTGATCTGTGATGCCGAAAGGCGTTGAGCACTGAGAACATTTTCCAGATGGAAAATGTTCTTCGAGGTGATTCAATCTGTGATGCCGAAAGGGGTTAGGCATGTCATCAGGGGTTTATCAATCGCACGCAATCCCATCTCAGGATGAGCGCGAGCTTCAGCAAGATTGATACATTGTTACTAAGGAGTAAGCCGGAATAAGCCATGTCTAGGTCTAGATGTCTTAAGCACGCTTCTAGCCAAGATGGCATTCCGTACCACAGCACGTGATCGACGCATTGCTTTACTAAGTGAAACTGGGTACGAATACTGCGCTCAATGACTTGAGATAGGAGAGAGTTGCTTCCTTCATCGTGCCCGTCGTCCGAATTGAAACGGCTCTGATATATGAAAGTGCTGTCCTATAACGATGCGGGCTTGAACTGAGAAAAAGACCACTCATACTTTCACATTGCTCTTTAAGTCATCTAGTTTTCTAAAACGTCCGGTGAATACTTCACTGACCAGACTGAATTCGCGTAAAAATCAGAACTTTCTCGATTGTCGATCGCACTAAATCGCTAGGGCACTTTGACAGCAGCAGTCTTGTACCACTCCATGCCGTTGATATATTAACAATCCAACTAGGAGAAGAAAACGTGATCGCGCATTCTGGCAGTTCTCACCAAAACAGACGGACTTACCCGCAGCGAATTAGTGGCGCGCTTTGGTCTCACTTAATAAGCAGGTTAGGCGACAGACCTGTAATCTCAGCATCTTAGGCGAGATCGAGTCTGGGTTAGTTGAACGAGAGCAGCGTTAATTCATCAAACGAGTGAAGGTGGCAAACTTGCACCGATTGAGTCAGCCAATCTCGTAGCAGTAGAGGGAGGCGACCTGGCAGAACAGAGACCGATATTGGAGGAGCCGCCCATCGAGAAAGACCTGGGCGAGCAGATTTATCGAGAAGCCGCAGGACTGAAGACTTCCGAGCTACTGATGCGACCCGCGATCGTGCGAGGAGTTGCGAACCGTATAACAAAAGACGATCTACCCGAAGACCTCAAAGCCCAAGTGGAGGGAACCGAGGAGGCAATTCGCCCATTTTTTCACCCCAGCTTGATTGCGGACAAACTACTCGATCGATAGTGCGTCAGACCTATGGATACTTTCGCTTCAAGGCTCGCCGCTAGTCGGTTCTGTAAATCTAATCCACAAGTTTAGCACATCACTGCTTGCCACATACAGCCTCTTGAAATACTAAATTCCTGCAGAGTTTGTCAAACACGCAAAACACGATCGTAATAGAGTTTATGTTTAGAGCAAGGTTAACCCTCTGCTACCAAATCACCAAACTGCCATGCAAAATTAAACTATTAATCTGCTGGATTACTTGTTCCGCCAAACTTTGATTATGAATTAGCACACCCATCTCTATGTTCAGCGACATTGCATACTCAGTCAAGTTTGCACTGGAAACAAAAAGGTGTTGTCGATCGCTTACAGCACATTTGGCATGAAGTGAGCCATATCTACCCTGCTCATCGACGGGGCGTTTTGCTTTCAACCAGACATAGAGTTGAGAACGCTTGAGAACCTCAGCCCCGAACGTCGTCACAAGCCCGAACGAAATTTTGCCATCGCTCGCTTCAGGAGTTTCTGCGACGATGCGAATGCTAACACCACGATTCAGTGCCGCGATTAACGCTTGAACAATCTCAGGAATGTTATAGATCGCAAAGCTAACGATTAGAAGATCATGCTGTGCATCTCGAATGAGTTGCAGCAAGGTTTGATCGGTTCGACGCAACGGAAGGGCTTCTGGATTTGGTCCTGTCCAAACAAGTTCAACCGATAGATCCTGGTGCATTCGGGTCTGGCAATGAACTGCTGTGGAAAGCGCGATCGCAATCGCTTTGCCATCCAACTCGCTCGTCTCTGTTTGCCAAATTTCGATCAGGTAATTGAACTCCTTCCGCCATGCCGCTCTCGGTAGCAGTTGGAGAAGGTTATGCTTCATCTTTGACAGTTCGCCCTGCCGAATTGTCATGAGAACTTGAATCAAGGCATCCAGTGTTGAAGCCGGAACTTCCTGAGCTACACGGCGAATTTGTTCTAGTAGGTTGGAAGAGAACGTATTCACCGATCAACCCCCAGGTTTGAAAAAGGCAAGTTGAGCGAGTTCAGTCTTAACGGTTGGGATGAGTACCGTGCGATCGAGGTACTTATTGCCCCGTTCACAGGACGTTTCTGGACTAAAGAGACAAGCATGACAAGCCGCCCAGTGCAGCGTATTGGGAGATTGCAAAGGACTGTGTTCTGCACAGAGCGGATCAGAGGCACATAAACACATCTGCTCTAATGCCTGATCAATATGGCGACCGAGAGTGGTCGGCTCTCCCAAGCTAACAAGCCCTCCTAATGTGCCCTCACTATCCGGAGCAGCCGTATAGATCAGAATTCCTGCCATTGGTCCGTTCTCGTCCTGCGGAGCTTTTGAGTAGATGCGCTCTCGGAGACTGGCAGCGGTGTAGCCACATTCGATCGCGAATTGTCGCATCAAAGCATGAGCAAAAGAATGCAGCAGAATGTATCGAACTCCCGGATAGTTTGTGTCTGGATTGAGCGATCGTGCAGTGCGCCAACGACGATGAGCCTCAATGCTCTGTTTTTCGTAAGCAATTACTTGCGGTAAAGCTTCCCATTGCGCGATCGCGGATTCCTTGAACTGGATAAATAACCCTTCTCCCCGAACTTCCGTAGCTGGAACCCACTTTGGCTCTTGACGACTGAGGGGTGCCCAGTAATCTTCGGGCAACTCGCCAGTTTCAGCAAAATCGCCAGGAGATTCGATGCGTGAAAAACCGACTAATGCCCGAACTTCTCGCAAGCGATCGACTAGCACCACCTTCTCAATATAGGACTCATAGCCTTTGGGAGACACAACAGGCGTGAGCCAAAAATCCGAAGAATTTAGGCTTGTTTCTGCGGCTGAGAACACCTGCCACTCTGGAGTTTTAATATCCTTCGCTGCATTACTTTCATCGTCGATCGTTTCAGACCGCTTCTGCTGAACTTGTGCCCAAATCTCCGAATCTGAGTACTTAGCAAATTCCTTCAGTTGCCCAATTGAGCGGAAAGCAGCGAGAACTTCTGGACTCACCGCTTTTTCCAGAACTGTCCAGTGTTTTTCGACCAGTTGTGCCAGCTTATCGGTTGCTGTTGGAATTGAAAGTGCAGACAGGGTGATGGGAAACCAGCTATTAGAAGCACCTAACAAAATGCCGACCATCTGTTGGTCGCAACCGCCTTCATCGAAATTCCGCAGGTGAACATGGCGACCACGACACTGAGGCATATTCTTTTTGCCAGGTTCACCAAAGGCATCAGACATCCGACGCTTTGCGCCACAGCTATCACATTTCACCTCAATATCTGCCGCAGAGCCAGATACCCCATACTCGTTCAAGCGTAAGGTTCCTTTCTTGCAGTCAGCCCCACGATGAACAAAATATCGCCAAGGAAAGTCATCTAAATGCCCATGCTTACAGGCAACGAGAAAACGAGCCGGAATGACTGTCGGCGGGTATTTGCCCTTCGGACAGTTCGTATGTACGTAGCGGTTTTGATCGGGACGAAAGCGATCTGTCTTGAGGTCAAACAATCGAGACTGTAGCGGCGCTAAGAGGCGACAATTTGGGCAGAGCATCCAGGTGGGGAACGGAGAAACCGGAATGCCAATGCGGTGGCTTTCGTCGAGAAAGCTTGGCGCTCCATCGGATTCAGGAGGAAGGGGTGGAGACAGTAGGCGCTTTACAGAGAGTGAAAGAGATCGCTTCACTGCTCCAAGCAATCGTTCCTCTCCTAATTCTTTTGAATGATTAATGTCCCAATCATCGAGTCCCATGACCATTGTGGAAAGATTGGGTAAATCAATCACGGAGCCGATACCAGCCGAAAAGAGAATCTGGCTAGGTCGGAGTTCACCAACTTTATTACGAGGTTGTGTTTGTGCCATAAGAGAGTTCAATCAGAGGTGGGCATGGGTTGAGGAGTGCGGAAATCATCATCGGGAATGCGATCGTCCAGAATTAGCCCGATCGTCGGTTCCACATTGCGAAGCGAATTCAAACAGGTAAACGGTTGCCAATCCCCCTGTCCAGGCTGTGTGAGTAAACCCTGAGTCACGCCATCTCTCTGGGACTGATAGCCCAGCACGGCTCCGCCCACCAAATTCGTAGATTGTTCTAGCCAGTAATCGAGCTTGGCTTCTAATGCCTGTCTGACTAAATCTCGCGTTTTGGGACCCTCTACATTGGCAGCACGAGTGACGATCGCATTCATTGCTTCTTGAATATGCGGATGATTACGATCAATGCGCCCAGCTTTGTCATTCTTGTTGAGTTCCGTTCCCTTCAAACGCACCAGTGCAACGAGCAATGCCGCGAGACCACGATCAATGGCGCGAGGCGCAAAGGGAGTCACCGATAATGCTTCAACGTGCTTGTAGAACGTCGCGTGATAGTGTTCAAACTGCTCATAGTGAGACAAGTCTCTCGGTCGTGCCCAGTTGTAAACGGTGAACACAATGCCAGGAAACGTTCGTCCAACCCGCGAGGTTGCTTGAATATACTCTGCTGTCGTTTTCGGCTGTCCGGTCACAACCATTGCACCCAAGCGCCGGACATCGACACCGACCGAAATCATGTTCGTTGCGAGTAGAACATCGATCGGTTTACGCGGATCTGCTTTCTTGTCTCGATTTGGATTGAACGGAACTTCTAGCGCATCCAGCACGATCGGGATATCCGTCGAAGCAATTCGGGACGTGAGTTCTTTAACTTCGATACGCGATCGCCTTGCGAGTCCCCGTTGATCCATCTTGCCAAGACGAGATTGAATGTCATCATCAACAAGTCGTCGGGTTCCGCCCAATTCTCGCATCGAGTTGAAATAGCCTACCATTGTCATCCAGGGGTCAGCCGCTTCGCCATACTTCTCATAAAGCGCCTGAGATGCTGCAAGACCTGCTGTATAGACTCGAATCAGGGCAGCTTTTAACCTGCGTCCGGTTGCACAGATGCCCAGATAGCGTCGTCCTGGATAGTCTTCACTCGGCTCTCGTTGCAGCGAGAAGAAGTTGTCGGTGACATCTAAACCTTGCGGTGGAAAGATTTGCACCTGGCGCAAGAACAGGTGATGGATTTGATCTCGTGCTTGTCGAATGGTTGCCGTAGAAGCAATCACTTTGGGGCGAACCGTTTTGCCATTCACGGTCCAGGAACACAGTTTATCGACGGCTGTTTCATACAGTCCTACTAAAGTTCCAAGGGGTCCACTAATCAGGTGTAACTCGTCCTGAATAATTAAATCTGGAGGGCGCAACGGATTATGAGATAGCGTTTTGGCAGATGGTTGACCGTACTTTGCGGGATGGCTCGGAGAATCTTCAATCTCAGGAGACACAAATCCATGCCGTTGACAGTAGCCTTCAACCTGTCCAAACAACATTTGCACTGCACCATTCCAAGGCATCTGAGCAAATTTATCGACCGTTGCAATGAGCAGAGTCGGTAAACGACGGTAGATCTCTTCATCGACAACGAGGATCGGTAAGCCTTCAGTGGGAGATTGTTTTTGAGAAAATAAGCAGCGACCGAGAGTATCACCGCAGTAGATCAGCGTTCGTGCCTGCCCCTTGGCAAAGGATTCAACTTTGATATTTTGTTTTCCAGGGTCAATCTTAGACCCACACCAAGGACAGTTCGTGAGTTGGTGGGGAGAACCGCTACTCGTGGGCTGATACTGTCCGAGTTTTTGCTTGAGGAATTCTTCACTTTGTTCAGTACGGTTGGGAGTGGTTTTCTGTCCAACCCACAATCCAATCCGAAACGGTTCTTTTCCCCATTTCGCAGGGTCTTCTCGACGAATCGCTTCACAAGCGCAGATCAAAGCTGTGGCGCGTTGAAATTGTTGTAGGGTGAGCAACCGAAGCGTATACCGCATCAAAACAGCAACACCTGATTCACCGGAGCGACCTTCGATCGTGCCTTGCAGTCGTCGCAATCCAATCGTATAAGCGGTTAGCCCCAGGTAAGCTTCCGTCTTACCGCCACCTGTGGGGAACCAGAGTAAATCTGCGATCGCTTGCGTTTCATCGGTACGATCTGAGTGATTGAGGTCAGTAATACTTGGCAGATTGAGTAGGATGAATGCAAGCTGAAAAGGTCGCCAGGAGCGATTTCTAGGAATATCAATTGTGCTAAGTTCCAGCGTTTCACCACGGCGAATCTGTTCTGCATAAAGGGAATGAACTCGCTGCTGCCACATTGAGCGATTCATGAATTGAAACGCTTCAAAGCTTTGTAGATCAGATTGCAATAACTCCAGACCGGACTGAATGCGTTCTAAAGCATGAGTACAGTTTGCGAGAGCATCCGTTGCGATCGCCTCATAGCCTTGCAGCTTGGCGGTTGGATCAGCAATCCGAGCAGCTTGCCCTTCTATCCAATTTGCGTAGGCAGCAACGAGCGGATTTAGCTTCGTGACTAAAGCCTCTGGAGATGATTCTGCTAACCCCTTCATGTCTAGAACAAGTCCTGTGAGTCCAGGAATTTCGTCTGGCGTGGGAGCATCCGTTTTAGGAATTTCATAGGCAGGAACGACACGAGTGCAAAGGCGAATCGCGTGATCACCACTTCCTTCTGATAATTCAGCGTGAACGCCCGTTCCGTGTCCAACAGCAAATTCAATTTGATGCCGATAAAGCATCTCCATTGCTTGTTCTTCGGCGTACTGTACAGGGTCGAGTTTACCGAGCGATCTCTGAGTTGCTTTACGGATAAAAATTTCGCGATGATTGGGGTCAGCGGATTCAACGCTGAGTTCGGGCTGAAATAGCCATGCCTGATCGGGAGAGCGATCGGGTTCTCGCTGTTCATTCACGAGAAACAGGCTAATAATCCAATCGGAGCCAACAGCACGAATTTGCCCACGCACATAGACTTCGCGCTCTGGGTCGATCTGCCAGGACTTCACTGCACCTGCTTTTAGAGCAATGGGCGGAGATTGCCCAATAACCGGATACCTACGCCATACGGCTTTAGGTGCGCTTGTTGGAGTCTGGAGGTACTCGCTCTTCGTGCGATCGTATTGTCCCCATCCCGCTTTGATCGTGATTGCTTTGGCAGCACCACTTACACAAAAGCTCATTCCCAGCGAGGAGGGAAACATCGTTTCGATCGCAGGAGTGATCGTTTCAGTTGTGCCGTCCTCGATCGTACTGGTTCCACCCACAGCCAGTTCATCAAGCTGCTCCGTACTTTCATCAACGGTTCCAGTCTTCGCAGCAATCATCTCATCAAGCTGTTCGAGCTGATCATCCGATTGAGTGGGGCGATTGCGTCGATGCAGGGGAGCCAGTAACCCGACAATATAGCGATCGCTGACTCGCGCTTCATCGACCTCTTCATATTCTCCGCCTGCTGGACCTAATAAGTCCGCTAAGACAGCCTCCTCTAGCTCGGCTCGGATTTGGTAGTAAGAAGGGGGCTGTAGAACGGGTGTAGCCTCAGAAGATAGCTTTTTGTCATTTTCCACAGCAGGTAAATCCGATTCCGACGAAGCTGTTGGAACAAATTGCATCTCAATCAGAGTACCTTGCCCTTCACTTTGTGCTGGATCAGTTGCTACAAACTGAGGCTGTAATAGGTTAGATTGCTGCCAAATGGCGGGAGCGGTTTTGGGCTCATTGGGCTTTGATTGCTTAGTTTTAGTAGGTTCTGGTTGTTCCTGAAGCACCTGCACAATCTTGCTGGCGACCGTTTCCGACAATGTGCTATCTCCCAAAACATCCGCATCGTCAGATAAATCAAGTCCAGCCAGTAAAGTATTGAGAGACTGATCAGAAGCTGAAACGACTGCACTCCAATCGAGTTGAGCAGTACGATCGCGCAACTGTTGGTTGATCTTTTCTAGATTTAGATTGCCAGGAAGAATTGCCGGGAGTTTGATAATCTTCATGAGTTGCCGAGGTTCCAGAATTGGGGGTCAAAGGATTGCAAGAGCGATGACGGTTTCTTAGCAGGAACGAGAACGAGCAGGGCACGCATTGCTCTAGTCATTGCGACATAGAGAGTACGCCGTTCCCGGGCAAGAATTTCAGTGGTAGCTTCGGGGAGAGTGCCTTTCGGGATTGTCGGATAGGAGGCTTCTAGAAACCCTGCGATCGCAACGATCGGGAACTCTAATCCTTTAGCAGCTTTGAGTGGCAGAATTTTCACCCCCTTACAGTTCAGGTCTAAGTCTTTGCTCGTCATGAATCGTGCTTCAATGCCCAGATAATTTAGCTGTCCAGTAATGTTCTTTCCAGCTTTTTCAGTCGGGACGAGAATCGCACACGCTCCAAGTCCTAAACGGAATTCATGGGCAGCCGTGCGGCAGAATTGAGCCAGTAAATTTCCTTCTGAAGCGAGATCGACAATGGCACGAACCGCAGGCGGTGGACCTGTATGAACATAAAGTCGCTCCTCACCTTCTGGATCGAGTGTGCCGTCTTGCAGATACGAATAGGCGGCTTCCCCGATTTCTTGAGTGGTGCGGTGATTAATTTTCAGAATGCCTGTGCGTCCGACGAATTTCAGTGAGTCATGCACCTCGCTCCACCGAAAGCTACTGCCATAAATCGATTGGTTGGCATCGGCAGTAATAAACAGGCGATTCGGTGCGCCACAAAGTTGAATCAGGAAGCGTAGCACGGTGGGACTGAGATCTTGGGCTTCATCAATGACCACAGCATCATACATTGGCAGCATTTCGCTATCCTGTAGCAGCTTGAGGGCACGAAGCCGGATCTGTGCCCAAGTTTCCATTCCTTTTGCGCTCAAGAGACGATCGAAGTGTTGCCGCAGGTGCCAAATTGCTTGACGTTGAATCTTATTGAGCGGAATACTGCGACCTGTGCGGGGGGTGGCTTGATAATCCTCTAAGCTATCAATTCCTCTTGCATCAATGACTTCGGTAAGTTCTTCGAGTAAATATTCGGGCTGGAGACGTTGCAGGATTAGCCGTTGTGCCTGTTGCTGTAAAACATTGCCCTCAAGCGTTACGATCGCGCATGGAATCGATTGCTTAACGAGGGTGAGCATTTCCTTGGTGGTTGCAATTTGGGGCTGACCACTGAGTTGATTGACGATCAAATATATCAAAGCATCAGCCGTTTTGACTTCAACAAATTGAGTATCTTTGCCTAAAAGCTGTTGCAACAACTGCTCAGAGAAATGAACAAGAGCATTCGTGTACGTAGTAAATAGAATGCGTGGATGGCGAGTTCCTTTGGCTTGAAGCTGACAAAGAATTTCACGAGTTCGATAGAGGGCAACGGTACTTTTGCCTGTACCGGGGCTGCCCTTCAGTAGAGTTGGACCTGTTGCATTTACTGCCCAAGTGACAAACTTTTCCTGCTCAGAATTGAGTTTGAGCAGAAAGCCTAGTAAATCTCCTTCCTTGAAGCGCAGTAAGTCATCAGAACTTCCTGTAACAAAACTAGGTTGCTTCAACACTAGATCGAAATTGGGGGCGGTAATGCAGTCGAATACGCGATCGCGCACCCCCTCTGGAACGTTTACCTCCAGTAAATCATCGAAGGTTCGACAGGCAAGCAGTGCCTGGAAACAAGGTTTGGGGATCAGCAAGCGATCGAGCAGTTCTTCGGTTAGCTCGATCGGGAGCAGAGTGACAGTTTCGGCAGGTTTGGCGGGAGGAGCCGGAGCTTTTTCAGGGGTGAGCAGATTCTCAAGGTTGGAAAAGGCGGTGATATCGAGTTCGGTTTCTTCAGCAACTAATTTGCTGCCTCGATAAATGTCTTTCCGAGCATCGACTCCGAGCAGCGCGACCCATCCATCTCCGTATGTATAAATAATACGATAATCACCAGAGCGTAAACGGTAAATCTCACCTTTGTAGCCGTGTAATTTTTTCTTCAGATTGCCATGAGGTTTCGGATCATCTCGTAGAACTTCGATCTTCTCCAATACCTGTAGAACTCGCTCTTTTGGAATAGCGAGGAGTTGATTGGTGAACGTGGGTTTGTGGATGATCTCGAAAGACACGGAAAGTCAGGGGGCTAAAACTTCCTCCTATGATAAGTGTAAAAAACATTACGCGATCACAGACTTCTGTGCTTTGTTCTTTACGGGGATTGAAGATTTGATGAAGCAGATTAAACTTCAGTCAACACCATAATTTTTGGCAATAGGACTTCTCTCCTCAACAACATAACTGCTAGTCATCGTCGTCGCCAGGTACCCAGGAGCCAGGAAAGCCTCGCAAGCCGATCATATCTAGATAATCCTCATCACTAATGCTAAGATCACAATCCTCATCGAACTCGAAGTCTTCCTCAGACTTTCTAGTTGTTTCTAAAATGAAGCGATCGCAGAACCAATCATATACCTTTTGAAAATCGCGATCGCTGTCGAGGTAAATCACGGCAATGAGAACCTCGAACATTTCTCCATAGACTCCGGGTTCGTCTTGAGGTAGCTTGCGGCTTGGCTTGTTCCAAGATGAGCAGAAATTAGGCAACCCCAGACTGATTGCAAATTGAGCAAGAGATTCGCGACTGGTGGTGTATTGCCTTGAGTCATCCAGGTCTTGATTACTAAGTGGTGAGCAATTTGTGAAGTAGTAATCTGCTACAACAGCGTCTAGTAGACGATCGCCTAGAAATGCTAGTCGCCGATATTGCAGTACGATGTCTTGTCGTTCTTGCTCCGAGACAGAGGGTAGTTGAAGGGTTGAGAGATCAGTGAGAGCAAGTCGAAGCAGATCGTCGCGTTTGAAGTCAGGAATCGCTATCGCTTGTTTAGCTTCTGCTAACTTAATTTCTAGCTTGTGCATCATAGAGCGGCTGCAAAAAGTTTTATCACGGCAAAATCTGAGGACTGCTACCTTGCTTGATGAGCTTTTAGTAATACTCTGGATGCTCGCGCCAATATTGAACGTAACTTAGATAATCGCTATAACTTGCGTAGTCCGGTGGGTTCCAAGCCTTTTCTCTCGCCTTTGACCGACTAGCTTGAGAACGCCAGTATGAAGCTTCGGCTTCTAGTTCGCCTATTCTGTCAGCATTGTGATCCTGCACAAGAATTTGAAGGCTCATATTTTCTTGATTGGTTTCTAGTTCATCAGGAACTAGTTGCAGCTCTTGCTGCTGAATTTGGGATTCTTGCTGTAAAAGTTCACTCCTTACATGCTCAATGTCTTTGTTCAGGCTTTCGATAGTCCTGTCTCGTTGCTGGATTTGAGCTTCTTGTTGTGCAAGCTCACTCCTTACGCGCTCGATGTCTTTGTTTAGGCTTTCGATAGTTTGAATGTATTCTTGATTAGCGTTTTCAAGAGCACGTACAGTTAACTCACTTTCATGCCTTGATCTTTCTAGTTGGTCGTTTTGTTGTTTTAACCGAGCATTTTGCTTCCCCAATTCGACATTTTGGTGTTCTAATTGAGCAATTTGACGATTGGACTGAGCTAACTGCTGTTTAAGAGTAGATTCGGTCTGCTTCAGGGTTGCAACCTGTCGTTCGAGCATCTGTACTTTTTCTTCTGCACTTCGGAGCAGCTTTATTCTGGTTTGTGAATACTCGTGAAGGCGCGATAGTCGCTCATTCTCCGTTCGCAGCGTAGTCTGCTCGTCAAGCAAAACGCTAATTTTTTGCTTAGTAGCTTTATTCTTTGCCTGGAGAGCCTCTAAATCTTTTGACAGGGCTTCAAAGTTACCATCGTATGAGTTGACAAGCTCTATTTTTTGATTGACAAGCTCTATTTTTTGTAAGAGAGCTAGACGATCGTTGACCAATAGATTGACTGCTTGGATCATTTGCTGCCAGATAGAAAACTCAATGTTGAAGAAATCTGATGAGCCGCCTAACTCTTGAAGCAGAGCTTCTCGACTCTGTTCTAACTCCTGAATCTTGTCTTTAAGAAATACGTTGTTCATACGGGAGCGAAGTAGCTCCAGTTCTGATTTTTCTAGAAAATCACTCAGTTCACCAAAAGTTTTGGCAATGGAACGACGGAAAGTGGCAATCGTGTCTGGTTCAAGCTGATCACTGACAAAAAAGAGGAGCCTGAGTCGAAAATTCGCAATTGTCTTTTTAGCCACGGCGATCGCTGTCTTGGCTTGTGTGAATAAAACAATTGCTGCGATTGCAAAGGCACCAATATACCAATACCAGTAGTGAGCGATGAGATCAGACACAGATTAGCCCCTCTTAATGGCTGATAAATGCACGACTTCAGATTAAACAGCGGAACTTATTCGTTGGCGACACTGAGTTGAGAGCAGTGGGGCATTTCTGAGTTAGGGGCTTTTTGTTTAGTTTTCCCTTTTTTCTTCTCTTGTTGTGCAAACCTTTAGCAACTTCTTCAGTGTCGTGATGCCTTTGGCGCGGCAAAACTGCTCGTGGTTCAGTTGCAACAGTCGATGCTTGCACCACGCTTCGTGATCGAGTACTTTGTGTCTTGCCGTTTCACTGATGGTGAAGCGATCGCTTGTTTTGCCTCGGCTAATTTAATGCCCAGTCGATCAATTCCCAGTCAGCGCCCTACCTGTAGAACGCAAGGAATCGCAATTCACGATCGCCTCCCGGATCACTTTCATATCGCCCTGGATGTATTTCAGCCAAAATGCTCTAATTTTTTCTTGTAAGCTTTCTAAATCCCCATCTTCATAGTCTGAAATGTCGAGAATTGGCACAATAGCAATATGGTTCCATTTTGATTCATCAATTTTGCATTTGCTTTTCAATCCGCTAATGTTGAGCGTTTTTAATTTTTGGTAAATCGCTTCCTTGATTTCCATCCTTCTAGGACCAATCACTAGATGAAGACAGAGATTTTGAGGCTCGTTCCAAAACTCAAAGAGGAAGATTCGATCGCTTCCTGTCCAGTCAGGGCAAGTCTTTTGAAATGCCATGCCATCCCACTCCTTCGGAGCGAATCGGATGTATCGTTTGTCAACGGAGTCTAAATCGATATTTTCTGCTTGAGAAAACTCTTGGATAAGTTGTTTTATGTAGTCTTCGACATCCGATCGCATATCAGGGCGATGCTCGTAGATCAGATCGATCGCTTGACGGTGCTGTTTATAGATTTTGCGGCAGAGTTCAGCAATGTCGGACTCGCTCATAATGTGTCTCCTGACTAAATCAACGTAATGGCGGATTGCAATGTAAATTTCGTCTGTAAGGCATGATCTTCGCTCGTTACATACGGTTTCGATGATCTCTGCGATCGTCCCGTAGTCGAACGATATCCATCGAGGGCGAGAGGCTGGTGAACCTTCTTTAGTGAGGAAAACAAACATTTTTTTGCAGTCTCGAAACTCTTTGTCAACCACATCCTCGTAGGTGCGAAGTTGATGGGGTCTTTCTACGGCATCCACTTTGTTTTCGATGACGCAAACGAAGGAGTTAGTGGGCGAATAAATTAAGAGATCGATGTTCTTCCATTCGCGCCGAATCTCGGCATCGGAGAAATCGGAACCAGCGATATCAAGGCTATCTATATGGGCTTCTTCGGCATCGGTGAGGATGGCGATCAGGAGTTTTTTCAGGAAGAGATCGCCGAGTCGATGTTTTTCGGAGGGGTTGA
Organism: Leptolyngbya sp. GGD; assembly: GCF_026735145.1. Taxonomy (NCBI): domain Bacteria; kingdom Bacillati; phylum Cyanobacteriota; class Cyanophyceae; order Leptolyngbyales; family Leptolyngbyaceae; genus Leptolyngbya; species Leptolyngbya sp. GGD. The sequence continues at coordinate 23,103 of NZ_JAPQKE010000004.1, read as the reverse complement.
GGAGAAATTGGATGAAGTTGGAATGCTTAATTTCCTGGCGAACCATGCCAACGGCTTCAAAAATATTGAACTGAGATATTTTTGCTTCCAAGGCTTCCAGGTCTGGATTATCGATAATAAATTTCTCAAGAATTGCTCTCTGTTCTTGTTCAAGCGTCATGTGAATTGGCTCTGTTTCTGGAATTGGTAATGCTTCTTTGGAGTCGCTTTGTGAATCACTGGTTAGTGCAGTCATACGCATTCACTCTGTTACAACAGCTTGAGTTGTTGCTCTTCTGGTTCAACACCCGGCTGTTGCTTTTTACTAGTCTTCCCTTTTGCCTTCTGTCCCTTGACTTTTGACTTTTTCTTATCGTGTAAGCCTTAGGAGACAGCGATGCCTTTGGCACATCGACTGCTGCTCGTGATTCAGTTGCAGCAGTCGATGTTTTCAGTGCACTTCGTGTTCGAGCACTTCCCGCCGCGCCGTTTCACTGATGGTAAAACGGATGCCTTGGTTGGGTGGAAGTCGTGCCCTAAGTCGAGGTCTTGCCAACCATCGGCGTTTAGCGCAAAGCGCGACTCCGCAGGAACCGCAAGATTCATTTCGTAGATTTGCGTATCGGCAGCAGTGGGTTAAGGATCATGAAAAAATTCTTCTAGTTTTTCCACCAGTGGCGGTAGGTCATTCGTGATGATGTCCCAGATGATATCGAGGTTAACATCGAAGTAAGCGTGAGTTAAGCGATCTCGAGTTCCAGCCATTTGTCTCCAAGCGACATCAGGAAGTTGATCTCGGATATCTTGAGAAACGTTTTTTGCGGCTTCCCCTAAGATTTCTACTAAACGGACAACTGCCAGTGCCAACAGTTCATCAGTGTCGAGATCGGTTCGCTCACGTCCTTGAGTAAAGGAGATCGCTTTTCTGGCTGCATCGAGCATATGACGCAAGCGAACTTCATCCCGGTTGTTCATAGTACACCTCGGCTTCTGCTAGGACGCGATCGCGGAAGTAGCGGCTGAGATCTTGGGGAGTGTTGAGGTCAATCGTTCGCCCGAAGAGGTCTGAGAGTTTGTCTTGGATGTCGATGAAGGCAAAGCCGGGGGTGTGCCCTGGTTCAAATTCAACTAAAATATCGATGTCGCTATCGGGGCGAAAGTCTTCTCGTAGTACGGAGCCAAAGAGGGCAAGTCGGCGAATATGGTACTGTTGGCAGAGTTCAGCGATTTTTTCGGATGGGACTGGAATTCGCGATCGCTGGGTCAGTTCAGGCATGGTGGGGCTGCTCCTTTACAGTAAAGTCAGTTGTTCGTCATTCATATGAGTTTTTGGTGGTTGCTTTTTACTGGTTTTACCTTTTGCTTTTTTACTTTTACCTTTTTTATCATGCAAGCCTTGTTCGACTTCTTCGGCATATCGTTTGTGATTGAGTTCGAGAAGTAGATCGAGGACTTCCCGCCGCGCCGTTTCGCTGATCGTAAAGCGGATGCCTTGCTTAGTTTGGTGGAAGTCGTGCCCTAAGTCGAGGTCTTGCCAACCATAGGTGATCGCAACCGCTTGATCCATTTCGATGTGCAGCGATCGGAGTTTGTGAATGTCGTCTGCGGTTTCATCAGGATCATGGAAGCGGTTGTAGGTTTTGGTCAGTCCTTCTTGCCGAACTTGCATGATGGATTGGCGATGGGTGTAGTAGGTTTCGCCAATAGCATTGAGAATAGGGAATTGAGAGCTAAGATCCGGAGGGTCTAATGTTGGAAAGGGAAACGTTTCAAAAGCTTGTTCGTGAAAATAAGTGTTGCGAGTTTCAAGAGTTGTCATACCTGGTCTATGTGCCCAGTGATCATGCACTGAAGAGGACAAAAGCGAGAATGCTCCATAACTATTCAATGCCATCACGACAAGCCTATCAGATAAAACCTGTTGAGCCGGAACAAAAGCAAAATAGTGGTGTGCACTGACTCTTATAGCAACTAATACCGATTCATAGTCTGAGATTGCTTCATAAAGTGCAGGGCGCTTATCTGCATAGACCCACCACTTCTGAGGTAACGGCTTTCTTAAAACATATTCACCATTCTCTTTTTTACGTCGTCGCTCAGGCTTTACTTTTTCGCGTACGATTGCCAAACAGTCTGGATAATCTGCTGCATAGGGTGGACCTTTTGGTTTCTTCAAGTCATCGTGTTCTGCATCCAATGCCCAGTCTCTAAAATTAATCACCCAACGACTAGCAATCTGAGCAGGGTGATCTCTGACATCTTCACCATTAAGATATGGAAACAATACATCCTTGTTCTTTTGATCTTTTTCAATCAATGCAAAAGCCTCCACAGGCGTTAATACAAAGCCCATGCCTAGAACATATGAACCAACATATGATTTATCTCGATTCGCAGCAAGCTGATATGGGCTGCCAAGATTTTTTCCAGGAGATGTAAGAGAGGCTGTGATGCCAGCGACAGTTTCATTATCTAAAATATACTCGCCCAGCCACTGCTGATTACATAACCAGACATAAGCCACTTCTAAACTTGCTGTTCCGCTCCAGGGACGACTCGAAACTGCACGATTAATTACACATCCGTTTGCAATCAATTGATCTAAGCCAACTTCACGAGTGTCGCCTTGAGAGATCGTATTGGTCGCAACTAATCCGAGTCTGCCTACATCGTTCGTAAGCTGTTTAGCTTGCAAGAAGAAGTAGGTGCATAAATCTGCATTTCCCCTTGCATGACTTGCTATATTTTTTACTATAAACTCACGGTAATTTGTACCAAAACTTCCTGTGATCTTTTTTCCTAGCATAAATGGAGGATTTCCCACGATCGCACTAAATCCCTTCGTTTCCCCTTCCAAAAACACTTCAGGAAACTCTAGCAACCAATGAAACGGTTTTCGCGGCGGTTGACTTGCTGGATTTCCTAAGTTCATCATCCGTTGCGTATTTGCTTTCAGGGCTATAACATCCAACGTTTCCGATTGAGTTGCCGTTCCTGCTAATTCCTTCTCAATCCTCTGAGCCACTACCATTAATTCTTCCGTTGCCAAATCTGTTGTTTTTCCCGCATCTGCCAACGCTCTCGAAATCAAGTAATCGCCCACAAATCGCAATCGCTCGATCGCTTGTTCTGCTTCTGCAAACAGCCGTTCTTTTTCCTGTAAATCCTGAATCACATTCGTACTAAAACTTTCTAGCTTGCGGCGTTTCGCGATCGCATCCTGCAAAATCGGCTTCCAGATATTTGATGCGATCGACAGCTGCACCGCTTCGTTGTCTGGATTCAGATGCAAATACTCAATCTGTTCAGCGCGAGTAATCCCCAACAGCGAATCGCCCCACTTCAGCGCATGATCCAAAAACGTAAACGGTCGTCCCTTCGCCAGCGTCACCAGCCACAGCGACAACTTCGCCATCTCCACCGCCAACGGATTCTTATCGACTCCATACAAACAGCGATCGGCTACAATCCGCTGCGCCACCAGCAACCGCTCCTCTGGCTCCTTCGGAATCGGACATTCTTCTGGACGAGCGATCGACAGCGTACCATCCGGCGCAATCACCACCTGTCCCGGATGTTCTGCCTCTGCCAACTGCCAAGCCTCGACTAATTTCCCCGCCAAATAGCGACAAGTCTGCACCAAAAACGCCCCACTGCCCATCGCCATATCGCAAATCTTCAATTGCAGCAATTCGGATGCCGATCGCAGTCGCCATTCTTCTTTCGGTTTCCCCTCTGCCACGCCCTCATACACCAATGGTTCCAGCGTGTACTGCACAATCTCCTCGGTCAAATTGCGCGGCGTATAGTGTGTTCCGCTCTGTCGTCGATCGACTCCTTCCGTCACATACACACTACCCGCCAAAATCACGATCGGGTAGTCCAGCGTATCCTTCCGAATTAACCCCGCAAACGGAAGAACGCGATCGAACAATTCCGCATCATTATTACAAGTCGATCGCAATCGCTGCGCCTCACGAGGTTCAATTTCCATATTGAGCAATTTCTTCAAAGCAGCAAGCGATTTCCCCATCTGCTCTTTCAAAAATGCCAATAGCTTTTCCTCACCCTCAGCCCGATACCGCTCTAATTCTGCAAGTTCGATCTCAGGTTCCTGGTAGCGCGTCCCCACCAATCCCAATACCGGAACCGTTGCCCGAACTGCCGTGTGGTCGAGCAAGCCCTCATAAACATGCCCAATCTGCTCAATATTCAACGCTCGAAATGACAACCGACGCGGCTCTACACCACTTCCCTGCACCCGAATCTGTAAAATCTGCAATGCTTCGAGCAAATGCAACACAACTCGATTATTCAGCCGCAGCGGATCAGCCTCACTCTTGTCCCATTCCGTCCCCTGCTTCCGCCCCTCCAGGAATGGAAAGCGATTGGGATCAAACAAACTCCCACCATACGCCGGAAGCTGTAACGTATCGTGAAAAATCCCGCCATACACCGCCCGAAACGTTGCCAGCAAACGGCACCACGCATCCGATCGACGCTCCAAGACTTCTTCGCCATACTGATCCGCGTGCGATCTCAACTGTTCTCGCAACGTAGACACCGCATAATGCTGGTCATAAATCGGATCGCCAAGCAACAATAAGCCCCGTTCCTCCGAACAAAACAGAAACACCAACCGCATCATCACAGTCAGTGCCGCCTCATAAAGCTGAGATTCCGAAATGTCTTTCAGTAATGCCCCATTTTGGTCTTGATCGAGACGAGCGATCGCGCCGACCAGCACTTCCACCGCCCGACGCACCTGATAGCCTAACTGATCCGTCACTTCCTGCTGATCGGTCAAGCTCTGAGCCAGCAGCGTCTCCAGCGTTTCCGAGTCATCCACGGCAAAGAATCGCCGCACACCCAACAAGCTCCGAAATGCCCGCAGCGTCAAATGTTCCTCAATCCAAAGAGTACTGTACCAAGAGATAAACCCAGTAGTTTCTCCCTTGGGTGCATTCACCAGCATCCAATGCTCGCCATTCGTCACCAGCCCCAACCGCACATTGCAAGCGTGCAGCAATTCCATCATTCGAGTCGCGGGACTCGCCGACGATCGCGACCCCTTCAATGGCTTTTCCAATCCCTGCACTGCCGGAACCATCTGCACTAATAGTCGAGGCTTCCCAGCGTTCGGTGTTCCAGTCGGCTCAACAATCACCCAATCTGGGCGAATCGTCTCATTCTGCTCCGCGATCGTCACTTTTAGCCCAGATGAAATCTGTTGTCCGCTCAGCAACACCTCATCCGGCAATTCCAGTGTTTGTTTCAGCACGAATTCTACCCATGCTCGATGAATGGCAGGTTCTGGCTTGAGTCCAAACTGATTGTCCTGCCATTCTTCCGATGCCGATCGCAACAGCTTCAAATGCTCCGGATCATGAGCATCCAACCCAGCCGGAAACGTCTTGAGCAACACGGGCAAACTCAAAAACGGACCCGATGCCTCAACGAGGGACAACCATTCAGCGTGATGACGAGCAGTGGACATGAGCAATTTCTACGGATTGGGGGACTTGTATCAAGCTAGTTTTCAGCGTTACCTCGAATCGAGATACCTTTGTCTTCAAGTAACAACTGTAACGCTCGTTCGTTGTTGCCGTGGTTAACCAGTTCAAGAATCGTTTTTGTCTTTATATCTCGCAGCTTAGTTCTGTACCAGCCAGAGACACCCAAAATCACCATTCCTACCCCTAGGATTGTGTCGTCAAAACTGCCAACAACGGGCAAAAAATCAGGAATTACGTCAGTTGGAGAGAGAACGTAAGCGCCGCCCAGAAAAGCATTAAAGATTCCTAAAACATAACCCTCGATGTTTTTAGGATCAAACGTTGCCCAAGCCAAACAATAGGCACACATAAAGATAAATAGCCGAAAGACAATATCGATGTAGCTGATTGTGCTAGTTAGAACTTCAGTAATCGGATTATGTTGAATATGCTTCCAAAATTTCCACCAGGGAATCGATGGTTGAGAATCTATCACTACTGGCTTTGAACCAACTACCAGATCATGCAACCAAGCGTTGTGATCCAACAGAAATCCCCAGAAGCCGGATAAGAAATAGATTCCAGCAAACAGAAATAGAAGTGCAACCATTGCCCTACCGCCGTCATACTGTTTGAAAGCAAACAAAGTCCACGGAAATCCTTGTAGGGGTTCTAACTTATATCCTTGGTCTGAAGTCGTATCAGCAACCATAATCCAGCACCTACTCTTTCAACTGAAGAAATTTGACATTGCTAGAATTCCCTGAACATTTCGTACAAGCGACTTAGCTCGCGATCTGATAGCTCTCGCTTCAGATGTTCTGAATTGCTTTGCTTCAGCACTACCTTTTCCCAGTCTCAACGATTAAAGCCTAAACAAGCTTTTGTGGCACTAAAAATGTCACTACCAGAGGAAATAGCCGTACCGTTGGATTCTCAAACCGCTTGTGAATTAGAGCCGTTTCCTGCTCCATCTCTTTTGGAATCTGTTCTGCCCTCGCTCTAAGGCTATTCATATTCAGATGCCGATCGCAGCAGCGTCAAATGCTCCGGGTCATGAGCATCTAATCCCGCCGGAAACGTCTTGAGCAGCACAGGCAAACTCAAGAATGGACACGATGCTTCAACTAACAACAACCATTCAGCGTGATGATGAGCAGTGGACGTAATTTAGGGGAATTCGATCAGAACTGGACCTTCGGGAATAAATCGAGCTTGATAATTGGTCTTCTTATTTTTACCTCGCAAATTTCCAATGGGAATCGCAGTCTTCAGCCGTTCTAATTCCTGAACTTCCCAAAACCCTGCCCAAGTCGGACTATCTGTAATCGTCGATTTAGGACGATAAATCGATTTCCCTGGATACCGCCCCCGACGCGATCCAACATATCCCACATACAATCCTCGCCAAGTTGCCTCTGGATTCAATGGCTGTTCGCCTTTCGCATGAGACGCATAGATCAAAACCTTGATCGCTTTTCCCGCTCGCAGTATCTCAACTTCCGCAAACAATTCAAACGCCATCGTGCCAAACGCCACCTTCGGTAAATGATCCGCAGGAAGGTCATCTGAATCGAGTTGAGCCGCGATCGCTTCCAATCCAGAAATCAAGTGCATCTCTGGAACTGGGGCAAGGATTGCGAAAGCTTGGGTCTTTTGCATGAGTTCACCATCGAACGAAAAGTCAGCTTTACCAGTCTATTAGGGTCGAATAAGCTTTTGTGGAACCAAAAACGTGACCGTTAGAGGAAACAGCCGTGCAGTCGGATTCTCAAACCGCTTTCGGATCAAAGCTGTTTCTTGCTCGATCTCGATCGGAATTTGTTCTACCCTCGCTTTCAAACTATTGATATTCCGCTCAAACTGCTCCCGCTCTGGATTACTAAAGATTTCAAGCTGTTCGACTTGAGGTTCTTGCAACTCAGCTAAAATGCTTTTCTGAAGTTCTGTCAAAACCGCAGTAATATCAGCAATTTCTTTCTCAGCCCGGTTTTGCAAATCCTGTCGCAGACTCGTCGATCGATCCGCTTTTCGTACCTCTAACGCCTGCATCAGCGAACTCTCGCACTTATCCCACATCTGAGCCAATTTCTGCTGCATCGCTTCGGGAACCGATTGATCAGAGATATTCCCCAATGCCGCTTGCAACTTCATCACCCCTAACCGATTGAAGCGCCCCTCTTTCAATTCACCACCCGCTACAATTACTTCTTCATGGAGTCGCTGTTGGTCACTGCCCAGAATGACTAACCGCCCATATGCGACGACTGCGGGAGTTTCCAGCCCTGACTGTGATGAAACGACTCTAGCAGCCACGCGATGCAGTTGCTTTCTACCCTCCGTAGACCAGACCTCCGCCCGCAGCAAGCGAAGACACATCTGAACCAACCGATGATTCAGGTGTGCCAAAACAACATCATCCCGCCCGTGTGCCGCATCTGGATCGAATACGATCGGGCGAATCACCTTGGTGTGGGGATGCTCTAGCCCCTCGGCACAAACTGCCCAACTACTTTTAAGTTGCGGCAAATGAAACGCTCGACCTGGCAGCCCTTCGATTTCTGCTTCAATCAACGGAGGCTGATCCGCTAATTCCAACCCAATTCGCACCACCGCTTCAATGTTCTCCGGAGTCAACCGAAGGTTTTGTCGCGTCTCCTGTAATTGGGCACGGAGCTTTTCAATTTGATCGCGCACTTTGCGTTCAAACTTCAGCATCCGGCGCACAGGCTCCGATTCCCGCTCTGCTCTCGACGTATCCAGCGTCACCCGCCGTCCCAACATCGCTTCTTCCACCTGAGACGCGATCACTGGACCTACTTTCCCCAGGTCTTCCCGAATATTGTTGACTTTCAGTGCCGCTCGCATCAGAAACTCTAAGTCCCCCTCCAAGTCACCGGGACGAATCCCACTTGTGGATTGCTCTTGATAGTCTTTACCGACAAAGTGATAGATTCGCACTTCGCTCGATCGCTGTCCATGTCGATCGATACGCCCATTCCGCTGCTCCATCCGATTCGGGTTCCAGGGAATTTCATAGTGAATCAAGCGCGAACAGAAATTTTGTAAATCCAAACCTTCCGAGGCTGCATCAGTGGCTAACAGAATCCTCACAGGAGAAACATCAGGATGGGCTTGGAATGCCGCTTTAACCGCCTCGCGATCGTCGGAATTCATCCCGCCATAAAGCATCATCAGACGATCACCCTGTACTAATCCCTCTGATGCCATCAAGTTATAGAGCCATTTCTGCGTCGCTCGATACTCGGTAAAGATAATCACTCGTTCATTGAGCCACTGCCCATTGGGGCAAATGACCGTATTCATCCAGTTGAGCAGTTCAGTAGCTTTGGCATCGGGTTGCCGAGCCGCCGTTTCCGCCCACTGAAGCATTTCTCGAAGTAAATCCTGTTCTTCTGGAGCCAGCACCCGAAACAAACGGCTCGTATTGCTAATCGATTCATCCGTTGCCGCTTCGTACAGGTCGTCGTCCGCGAAATCTTCTTCGACCTGTTCGAGTTGCTGTCGCAAAATTCCTTCGGTTGGTTTTGCACTGAGGCGACTGGCTTGACGACGACGAGCGGTTGTTAACGATTCTTGGTGCTGTGTCAACGTGGTCAAGAACGCCTCTGGTGAGGAAAACAGCCGTTTTTTGAGCAGCTTCAGTACGAATTCCGTGGCGTATTTCTCAACATTGTCATCCACGCCTTTTGTTCGGAGTTCTGTATAGCGTTTGAGCGAGGCATGAACCTGCCGTTCTGCTTGGGGATAATCGACTGCGATCGCTTCTAATTTGCGTCCCGGAAACATCGGCGACCCATCCCAATTTTGCATTTCCTGCTTTAACCGCCGCACCATCACGACTTGAAGCTGATTGCGATCCGGCTCGACCCCTCTGGCAAACCGTTGCGTGTCCAGAAGTTCGAGCAGTGCTGTAAAACTCTCTGGATATCCATTGTGGGGCGTTGCCGTCAAAAATAATTTGTGTTCAAAATGCGGAACCAGCAGGCGAATCGTGGCGGTGCGTTGAGAATCGATCGCATACTGCCCACTGCCAGACGGAGCTACATTATGGGCTTCATCAACGATCAATAGATCAAAACGGCGGGGATAAATTGATTCACCTTCTGCGGGCAGCACCTCTCGAAACAGTCGCAGGGGGCGATCTCGCTTGAGAAAATCGATCGAGGTAATCAGCCGAGGAAAATGAATCCAGGGATTAACATGAATCCCTCGCTGCCGCCGTAACTCCTTCATTAGGGCACTATCGACGATACGAAAATCTAACCCAAACTTATCCCGCATTTGGTCCCGCCACTGAATTTGCAGCGAAGACGGACAGATAATCAGCATCCGCCGACAGCGATGGCGAATCAGGAGTTCTTGAGCCACTAAACCCGCTTCGATCGTCTTCCCCAATCCCACATCATCCGCAATCAGTAAGTTGACACGCGGCATCTGAATGGCTCGAACCACCGGATCAAGCTGATAATCCTCAATATCAATGCCGCTACGGAAGGGAGCTTGAAGGGTGCGAATGTCAGCGGAAGAGGCAGCACCCCAACGCACAGCATCCAAAAACGCATCCAGTCGGGCTGGATCATCAAAGCCTGTGGGTTTTGGCAATTCTACACGCTCAAAAACCTGCGTTCCAGGCTCCAACTCCCAAATTACTTGAAGTTCTTCACCCAAGCCATCATCTTCGATCGAGGACAACAAAACGAGATGTTGAGCAGGCGTGACGTTTGAAAGCAGAACACCTGCAGGCAGCGTCGTCTGGCGCACGTCGGTCACTACATACAGGCGCTGCCGCACCTTAACGAGTTGTCCTTGCTCTGGAATGGCTTTAATGGCGCTCATAGAAAATACAGAAGCCCGCGACGAATTGATTCTGCTGCAAGTAACTTGCAAGTTACTTACTTCAGCTATCATACTCGTACTGGTATAAAATGATCGCTAGCCATAAAAGACCAAAGCTGTATAGGAGTGCTACATTCTAAATTGGGAAAAGCTCAGGGCAATTACGAGATTAATGGCATCAGCAACGCTTTGATAAGGAAGTGTAGTCTCAAACCGTCGTAGATAAGCTCAGGGCAAGCTTAGTTCTATGAATTAGTAGTTTTGGCTGACACAAGTTGCAAGACTTTTTAGCCGAGGCAAAACCAATTCCTTTAATTTCTAGGAAAGATATCAAGCTCTGTATCTCTGGTTGTCCAACAGCGGTAATGTTTTAGATGTGTGGATATATGAGAGAATTGCTGTGCCGAGCTAGCGATAGTTGACCGATGGTGCTAGAACCGGTTCATTGTCCCGATTGCCACAGCATTGATGTCGTGAAGCATGGTCGTAGTGCCGCCGGAAAACAACGCTATCGTTGCCGTAACTCTGAGTGTTCGAGACGGTCGTTTATCTTGAATTTTAGCTATCGGGGACGACTGAAGGAAGTCAAGCAACAAATCAGCGACCTGGCACTCAACGGCTGTGGCATCCGGGACACGGCACGCGTGTTAAGAATTAGCACCAGCACGGTGATAGAGACGCTGAAAAAAGTCACAGCACCTTGAGCAAGTGAATACAGCCTTATTGAGACAGCGACAACCGGATGACCAAGCCATCCTGGTAGTGCAAGTTGAGGCAGCAGAAATGGATGAAATGTGGAGCTTTGTGCAGTCTAAGAAACAGCAACGGTGGTTGTGGCACGCCATTGACCACAAGAGTGGGGAAGTCTTGGCGTATGTACTAGCAACTCATGAAGATGCAGCATTAAAACAGCTTCAGCAACTGTCAGCTCCCTTCTCGATTCAGCAGTTCTACACTGATGGCTGGGGAGCTTACCAGCGATTGTTAGACGAGCAGCAGCACACTATCGGAAAAGGCAACACTCAGCGCATTGAGCGCAAGCATCTCAAGTTGAGAACTCGGATCAAGCGATTAGCAAGAAAGACGATCTGTTTCTCTAAGACTGAGGAGATGCACGATGCGGTGATTGGATTGTTCATCAACCGCTATGAATTTGGACGAGCGGTATGACTGCATATCCACACATCTAAAACATTACCAACTCTTCGATAGTATACATACCGTCCCACAGGCGCTAGAAACTTTGTACTTTTAGCTTCATCCTGGGGGATTCTCTTAGCAAAAAATAGTTGCACATCGCGTGAACTATGTAGCTCCAATGTTCTAATTTCAGCCTGCTTTGAGGAGGTCTGTCAAGCTTGAGACGATTTATTTCGATAAATCGAAATTTGAGCCGCTATTAATAAGCTGTGATATGATGAGAAAGATTACGTAAAAGTAAAGCAGTTTAAGACATTGTGCCATCATGTGTGAAGATGTTCACCGATGCTTGAACCTCGAACCAAGCACGGCTTTTAGCTCAAACCCTGATCATTTCACCGCTCGACATTGGGAAAGAACTGTCAAGCAAAAGTTTCTGTCGCTTCGTTAACCTAATGCTTGCTGACTCTCTGTTCTCAGCGCCTAAAGCTTTTTACCTGAACTCTATTTAGTTGTTAATCGGCACAGAGTTTGTTGCTGATCCAGATTACTTGTGTTCAGGTTTTTGATTACTTGATTTGGAGCCACGATTAGAGTCGATCGCGCTCGGATGAAAGTATTTGCATCTTATTTGGGTTATCTCTCTACTGATGGAGACAATTCACTCGAATAAGATATTGAATTAAAAGTGTAGCCGTCGTTACCGTTTTGAAATAGAAATCCCCGAATTATGTTATCAACTCATCCGGTGCAGGATGAAATCTTTTATTCCAGCGCCTTTATGGAGCATATTGTTCCAACAACAAAACAACTTGCGTTTCGACAATGGCATCAAACGTTAGTCCACAGCATCCAGCAGGCTAAGGGATTTGTTCAGGTGGATTTGCATTCACCGCTAGAGTGTAGAAATGGTGTACTTAAGTGGTATTCAGTGATTCACTTCGATTCACCCACTCACCTCAATGATTGGCTAACCTCTAGCGATCGCCAAGAGTTAATGAAATTGGGGCAAGATTTTTTCGAGACTTACCGATTCAAATCGTTTACAACGGGTTTAGAAGGTTGGTTTTCTCGTCAGGATGGAGCGGAGATGTCTAGTCTAGGACCTTCAGCCTGGAAACAAGCGCTTATTGTTGTTTTAGGACTCTATCCAGTTGTGTTTCTACAATCGAAACTGTTTGAATCTTTAGGGATTATGCAGTCTTGGTCTTACGCCAACTCAATGCTAGTCAATCTGATTGTGACGACCATCATTTTGACCTGGTTTGTGATGCCTCAGATCAGTCGTCCACTGGAGTTTTGGCTGCAACCTGCTTATGCGCTCTCTAAAGGTAAAACAGAGTTGATGGGAGTTAGCGCGATCGTCTTGGCGATGGCTGCAATGGTTGTGTCGTTTAACTACTAAATCACTGACGATACTTTACTAAGTATCATTCACCTGAAATTAGATTGATGGAGTGTTTAGAATCATGGATGCTGATGTTCATCGATACTTGAACGCTACTTTAATGGCTACTGTCAATTCTGATTGTTCTGTCGATCGACATTGGGAAAGAACAGTCAAGCAGAAAAAGCTGTTTGACTCGCTTTATTGAAGTAGCGCTGGCTGCTCCTTGCGTTCAGAGTTAGAGTCTTGTTCTACTTCTCGTTGCAGTTTCCACCTTTCGTAAAGTCCATCTAGCAGCGGATTTGTTTGCTTCATTCTGAGGTGAACCTTATCTGCATAGGAATTAAGTTTGGTCAAATTGGGTAACGATAGATTGGATTAGGAGTTTCGATCATGGTGATTCTGCAATGTCAGACAAGAAGCTCTATGACAAGGATTTGCCCCTGCTGTTCTCATTTACTACTTCGGCATATCTGTAATCACCGCATCTATTGGTTCTGTAGAAATTGCTGGCAGGAAATACCGGTGTTGGAAAAAGTAACTTCTAAGAGAAGTTTGAAGAACCACAGATAGCGCCGATGTCGCGAAGGACTTTCTAGAACTCGTTTGGTTAGGAGTTTCAATCATGATGTTTTTAGAACGATCGATAGGATGTTCTGTTCGATCGCGGTTTTACCGCAAGTGTTTCACGAATTGGTTGAGCGTTGGCGCGATCGTCGTTCTCATAATGGCGGCTGTTCTATCGCTTCTGGCATTCATCGACACATCATTCATTCAAATCAATGATGCTCACAAACCGATTTCAAGTGCTTTGTTTTTTAGCGACAGCACGATCGACAATCATGACTTGCCTCGGTTCTACGGCTATCAGATTGCCCTGTTGTATGACTTTGGTAATCGGATTGCCCAATCCTTTGTCTAGCTAATCTGCGAACTCTAGAACGGTGTTCTGAGAGGCAGTCTTGTTGTTTAAATTGCAGTAAAGAAGATGACACAACACGTTTTAATTTTGGGTGGTACTGGACGCATTGGCAGCAAAATTGCAGCAGATTTACTGGCACATACTGAGGCTCAAGTGACGATCGCAGGTCGCAATCCAGACGTGGGAATCAAGCTGAGTAAACAGTTAGGCGATCGCTGCCGTTTTGCGCCAATTGACTTGAACGATTGGATTTGCCTCCTCGACTCGATCTCGCAATCTGATTTAGTGATTCATTGTGCAGGTCCTTTTCATTATCGAAATGCAGTTGTTCTAAAAACTTGCATTGATTCTGGCGTGAACTATCTCGATGTTAGCGATCATCCTTCATTTACTTGTAAAGCGATCGCGCTGCGAGCCAAAGCAGAAACCGCAGGAATTACCGCGATCGTCAACACAGGCGTTTTTCCGGGCATCTCTAACAGTATGGTGCGGCGTGATATTGAGCAGCTAGACGAAGCTCAGAAGGTTCATCTGAGCTATGTAGTAGGGGGTTCTGGAGGTGCAGGACTCACCATGATGCGCTCGACGTTTTTAGGATTGCAGCGTCAGTTCGAGGCTCAGATCAATGGCAAACGCCAAAAAGTCCAGCCTTACAGCGATCGTGAAGTCATCGATTTTCCGCACTATGGCAGAGTTGGGGTGTATTGGTTCGATATGCCTGAATCTTTTACGATCGCCGATACTTTCCCCATCGAAACGGTGATGACCAAGTTCGGCTCAGTTCCACACTTCTATAACTATCTTACTTGGAGTGTAGCGCGGCTCTGGCATCCTCGACTGCTCAGATCACAGAGCGTAATTGAGTTTCTATCACGAGTTAGCTATGCGATAACACGGATCAGCGATCGGTTCGGTGGAACCGAGGTTGCCATTCGATCCGAGGTTACGGGATTTAAATACGGTCAACGAGTGCGCTGTGTTTCAACTCTGGTGCATCCGAACACTGCGGATGCTGCGGGAATCGGAACCGGGACGATCGCAGAATTGTTGCTATCCGGTGAATTGAAAAAACCAGGAGTCTGGGCACCCGAACAAGCGATATCAACTCCAATGTTTGAAGCAGCAATGCAAAGTCGAGGCGTTGACATTCAACAACAGTTCGTCCCCAACGCTGATTCTCACTTCTCTAAGGTCCCTTCTGCTGTCATTTATTAACTTGCCATGTCGTTTTTCGTTGTATCTGCCCTAACCTGCTTTGCTACCTATATTGCCAAGGTTGCACAAGAAGAAATGGTTGGGATTTTTGCAGCGATCGTTGCAATTTTGAGCTTTGTAATGAGCTTAGTTTTAGCACCTTGGTTGGTTCAAGCCTCAATGCTGATTTTTGTTGTTGTCGCTTGGCGACATCTTCCTATTCGGTAATGTTTCCTGAGGATAGTTAGAATGTTGAATCGTCTCTGTTTTTCAGAATGGTCTGATTCGCGATCTCGGCGATTGCTCCTAACGGCTGGACTTGCGATCGGGATTTGGTGCATTTCTATCTCGGTGCTTTGGTCTGCACTGCGATCTCATTTAGCTTAACCATTACAAAATCGGTATCTTAATCATGAATTCACACTGTAATTCTCAATGCTGCATTACGAGTTGCATCGTAATTGAGCTAATTTTCCCACCATAGTTCGCCTGTTTAATTCATCAGATCAATCGCTCAACAGTAACTAGGAGAAATTCAATGAAAGCTCGATCAATCAAAATTCAACAACAAATTGAACCAATTTTGCTGACACCAGAGGAAGCAAGAAAACAGCGAGGACAGCTCCTCATCATTGATGTGCAAAACCCGAAATTCATCACCGGGACGGTTCCGGGAGCGCAACGACTCAACGTCGATGTAGCGCTGAAAGACATTCCTAGAAGTCAACCTATTTTGGTCACTTGCCTATCGGGAGGGCGAAGTCTGTCTGCTGCTCAACAATTAATTCAGCGCGGTTACGGCAAAGTTTACGTTCTTAAAGGAGGACTTGCGGCATGGAAAAGGGCGGGATATACAACCTGGTTGACTAAAATTCCTGCCTAAATTCTGACAGTCTGGTTACTCAAGTATAAGGTGAAATCAACTCAATGCTGGATCAAATTTTCAATTCTCCCTTCAATATCGGCATCGAAACGCTGTTTTTGCTGATTGTCCTGGTTGCGATGGAGGCTGTCCTATCCGCAGATAATGCGATCGCGCTGGCAGCATTGACCCAAACCTTGCAAAACCCAGCACTAGAGCGACGTGCTTTAAACATTGGTTTAGGGCTTGCTTACGTCCTCCGAATGCTGCTAATTGCCAGTGCAACCTGGATTATTCAGTTCTGGCAATTTGAACTTGCAGGAGCGCTGTATCTGCTTTGGTTAGCTTGGCAGTATTTCACAATAGAGCCATCAAACAGTCGCAATCCGACTCAAGCGCGATCACTCTGGCAAATCATTCCGTTGCTTGCCTTAACGGATCTAGCATTCTCTTTGGACAGCGTGACGACTGCGATCGCAATTTCTCAGGAACTCTGGCTGATTATTCTGGGAGGAACGATCGGCGTGATTGCACTGCGGTTTTTAGCCGGATTGTTCATTCATTGGCTGGAAGAGTTCACGCATCTCGAAGATGCAGGGTATCTTGCAGTTGCGCTAGTAGGACTGCGGTTGCTACTTCGGGTCGTCAGTCCTGACTTAGTGCCGCCAGAATGGGCAATGGTCAGCCTGATTGGACTGTTGTTTGTTTGGGGATTTTCTCGTCGCATTCAGAAACCCTTGCAGAATTCACCGGAGATTCGAGAAACCGCAATCGAATCTCTGCAAAAATCCTGATGTTTTCCGTTCTAGTCTCGTAAACACTGCAAACTAGAACATGATTGTTTCACTGCTGTTTTATTGTTAGGAAATCATGAGCAACACGAGTAACTTTCGCAAAGCGGTTCAAGATGCCAAATCTCAAGCGCTGATTGGACCTAATGTTATTGCTAATGCCCTGCCTTGGTTGGGCGGTGGACTAGTTCTAACTGCTGTCGGTACATTTGGGGGCTTGCAGGTCATTCAGAACAACCCTCAGATTTTCATGCCGACATTTATCGGAGCGATCGTACTGGAACTGATTCTGTTCTTTGTCGCCTCTAGTGTGGCTGAAAAAGGCAACAACGGCGTTGCGCTACCGCTCCTGGCTACCTATAGCTTGCTGTCGGGCTATACCTTGAGTGGACTGGTGTTTCTGGCATTGCAAACCGAGGGAGTCGGAATCAACGGCGTGGGATTTGCGGCTCTCGGTTGTGGGGTGACATTTATTGGCGCAAACTCGATCAGCTCAAATCTCTCTGAGCAAGACGGCATGGCGCTCACCAAAACGGTACAACTGGGCATCATTGCTTTGTGTATCGTGTTGATCGGTCAACTACTGCTTTCTCTGTTTGGGATCTACATCCCTAGTTTTCTAGAAGTTGCCATTTCTGCAATTGGGGTTCTTTTGTTTGTCGGAGCGGCGGTAGTCGATTTCTTTGTGTTGCCGCGCAGCTACCGAGATGAGCAGTATCTTCCAGCGGCACTATCAATGTATCTCACCTACATCAATCTGTTTGTATTTATCCTGCGGTTTCTGATTGCGCTTAATAGCCGTGACTAAAGCTGGATTGGCTTGATGAAGCAAAGCGCGATCGCATTACACGATCGCGCTTTGAGCATGAATAATCCGGAAAATCTAACGCTCAAGGATCTCGGACAAACAGTATAGCGGGGAACTTGTCCACTTTCGGTGATCTAATATTCAACAAGAATTAATTATTGTCAAAACTGCTCTAATAAACTTCCTGCGTAAATCTCTCAAACCTTTCACCCTTAAGTGTTCGGCTACAGAAACGAAGTCCGTAACGGCAGGTTTTGCCTGTGTAGTAGCGAATTCTATTCATTAAGGTATTTACGCAAGAGACTGAATGCTACTCTCATTAGGGAATGTTACCTTGTTAGTACTAGCCCAATGACTCGTGACCATGCTCCACTACCACCCTTGACTTTGATCGGAAAGCACAAGATAGTGCTACCAACAGCGGGAAGCTGATTCAAATTTGTTAATTTCTCAATTTGACTATATTTTCGTTTTATCCCTGCAAAATGAGCCGACCACAAACGTTTGGAGTCTTGAGAAGTTGCCCACTCCTTACCAATAATCGGGTAAGGACGATCTAAACTCCAAGCATCAGTACCAATCACTCGAACACCTCGATCAACTAGATAAAGAACTGCTTCCTCGCCTAATCCGCACCCATAGCTAAAAAACTCCTCTGTGCCCCACACAGCATCTGCTCCAGTACAAAAAAGCACTATTTCGCCGGGTGCAATAGTATGGCTTAATTTCTCTAAACGTTTCTCTATTTCATCGGGTGTGATCAAATATCCTGTGGGTAGATCCGATACGTCTAGAACGATCGCTTGCCCCACGAACCAATGCAGTGGAGTTTCATCAATCGTCCAGGCAGGTTCTCCCTCCGAAGTTGGAGCGTAATGCCAGGGTGCATCTACGTGAGTACTAGCGTGCGTTGAAGCTTCGACGATTTCGCCTGCAAAACCCAGTCCATTCGGAAGAGCTGCGGATGGAATGCCATACATAAATTCCCACATCTCAGCACAATCCTGATGCGAGATATGCTGTATCCGGGGCGGAGTGGGTTCACTCGCAGTGGGTTCAAGGGGACGGCTGAGATCAATGAGTTGAACACGCTGCCCCAGAAGTTCGACTGTTTCTTGATTGATCAAAGTGTGTTTCTCCTTGCATAAGTACCATTTGTCTCACCCTTTATCGTCACACAGATAACTTTAGCCCTCATTTGTCACTTTGGCAGGTGCAAAAGCTGAAAGCTTTGCTGCACCTGCGTTTTGCTCTTTTGTCATTTTCGACCCCTCAAAATAGGAAACCCGCGCCACAGATGGATTTTAGAGTTCACTCTAGCGAGAGTGACAAATAAGGGTTAAGCCGGATTAAGCCAGGTCTGGCTGTCTTAAGGCGTCTTCTAACCAAGATGGCATTCCGTACCACAGGACTCGATCAACGCATTTCTTCGCAGAATGAAACTGCTTGCGAATCGCTCGTGCCACTGCGATTCTTGCTTGTACCGTCTCCTCGCTGCCGATGTAGGTGGCATACACCATAAACAGACACCAGCAATTGCCGTTTCCATCTTGCCCTTGATAGCGCTTCACCTGGAGATCAGCATAGTCAGCCGGATACACCCTTCGATCTGCCTCAAAAGCTGCGATCGCCTGCTCTGCCTCCAAGCAGCCTTGCTCAAAGTCTTCTTCCCAACTTTTGACAAAGCGCTTGTAGGAGCCAGGACGCACGGCATTGTACTTGGCACTGAGCTTACCGAGTGGACTTCTGGCACCCGTACTGTTTCTCCAGGGGCAGTGTTGCTGTACCCATTCCCGTGCCGTTTGTTTCTGGACTGCACTTGCGGGCGCTTTGCCGCCCTTGCTCTGAGCCGATTTGGGAAAGGGCATACTTACTTCTTTAATTTCTTAGAGGATACGAAAATTCTGTCGCCTTTTGTGTCTGGATTGTTTTTTTGTGCTCTTTTCACTCTACAGATACACAATTTAATGCTTTCGATCTTGTATCGAGGCTGTACAGCTTGAGTAAAGGCACAATAACCTGGCTCAACTTGCCTAACTTCTCGCTCACCTCGATCAGCAAATGATGCCATCAATCAAATATAGTGAGATCGCTGCGAAGCGTGATCGTCCCGACCTTTCTGAAATTTCTCGCATCGCTCGATCAACTCCCACCTCTACTCAACGGATTGGGGAGTATCAAAGTTCAGCCATCAAAATCGAATCGTCAAATCAAACAATAGCAACCCCATTCTGACTGCAAGAATCGTCAGAAAAAGTGAATCGGTTCGCGCTCACGTTATACAACTTGGTCAGGTTGACACTCGTTACACTTTAAGAAGCATTGTTCGCCCATCGATTCGGATTCAATCGCTCATGACTGGCAGCATTCCTCGCTCACTCAATGGTCCTGCTCAAACTCCCCAGTGGCAACGTCGCCTCTGGGGACTGCGCTTTCTGTTTCGTCCACTCGAAACTGTGGAAATTCGTCGCCAAGCTTACGGCGATGATTACCGCGTGTCTCAGCCTGACGCAAAAACCGCAATGGTCTACTTCAGCAGTCCCGAAGCCCTTGAAGCGATCTTCACAGCGAACCCTGAGCAACTGAGTGCTGGACGTGGCAATCAACTGCTTCAAGTTTTATTAGGTGAACATGGCATTGTTCTGCTTGAAGGTGAGGCACACCAGCGTCAACGGCAACTATTAATGCCTCCGTTTCACGGGGATCGAATGCGCTCCTACGGCAAACTGATCCAGACCATTACCGCTCAAGTGACCCAAAGCTGGAAAAGCGGCACGACGTTTCGAGTGCGTCCTGTAGTGCAGTCGATTTCGCTCCAAGTCATCTTGCGGGCAGTGTTCGGACTAGAGCACGGAGAGCGGTATGAGGAGATTCGGCAAGGATTAACACAGATGCTTGATCGCTTTGGCTCTCCGCTCGGGGCGATGCTCTTGTTCTATCCATTCCTGCGGCAAGCCTGGGGGAACTGGAGCCCGTGGGGACGATTTCTGAAATCGCGGCAGCGGGTAGATGAGTTACTCTACGCTGAAATTGCCGATCGTCGTCTTCATCCTGATGCCCACAGAACCGACATTTTGGCACTGCTGATGGGCGCACGGGATCAAGACGGGCAACCCTTGAGCGATGTGGAACTGCGCGACGAACTCATCACACTGCTATTTGCTGGACATGAAACGACTGCCTCTGCCTTAACATGGGCGCTGTACTGGATTGCAGCCCTTCCTGACGTGCGGACTAAACTTCTATCAGAATTTGCAACGCTCGATGCCGAACCCGAACCCATGACGATCTCACGGTTACCCTATCTCACAGCGGTTTGTCAGGAGACCTTGCGACTTTACCCGATTGCCATGAGTGCCTTTCCACGTGTGGTCAAACAGCCGATTGAGATTGCGGGTTATGCGCTCGAACCGGGTACGGTGATCATGCCCTCAATCTATCTAGCGCATCATCGAGCAGCAGTTTACCCGAATCCAAAGCAATTCGAGCCAGAGCGGTTTCTGCATCGGCAATATTCGCCGTATGAATATTTACCGTTTGGTGGTGGCGATCGCCGCTGTATTGGTGCTGCTTTTGCATTATTTGAGATGAAGCTCGTCTTGTTTGAGTTGCTGTCGAACTGGAAGTTGACGTTGGTGAACCCGAAACCGATTCGACCGACGCGGCGGGGAGTGACGATCTCGCCCTCAGGGCATTTCAAACTGCAGGTCTTCAAGGAT
Source organism: Leptolyngbya sp. GGD (assembly GCF_026735145.1). NCBI lineage: Bacteria > Bacillati > Cyanobacteriota > Cyanophyceae > Leptolyngbyales > Leptolyngbyaceae > Leptolyngbya > Leptolyngbya sp. GGD. The sequence goes on along the minus strand of NZ_JAPQKE010000004.1, from coordinate 1,946 downwards.
AATAGGCTCACCCCATACTTCAGCAGGAGTGAATTGAAGTAGAATTCCTCATCCCCTCTAGATTTTGCAAATGGTTGAGCGCATTGCTGGGAACGTGATCAGCACTATCCTGAAACATGATGCCAAAATTACAAGTTATAAAATTGCGCTGCTTCGCGCTGTCAATGATGTGGTGCTGTCGTTTCCTGATTTGCGAAGTTATGGTCAGGACGTTGCGATTCCACTCCGGCTACTGGCTGAATTTTGGGTGGCATATTACTGGGGATTTGTTCAGGTTGATCAACCTATCTGGCAAGGACAGCGAGCCATTGCTTCAAGCGACACCACCCTTTACGTCGGGACTCAACGCAAAAACGATATGGCATTTCGCCCTGCTCTAACCCGCTTTCGGGCAGTATGGGAGCAGTGTCTTAGCGGTCGTGCGCGTCCCTCAGATGGGTTCTTTGTCATCAATGATCTGCGTGTTCCCCGCAAGCGCAAAACCTATCCAACCGGTGTGCTCGAAGCATACGAGCAGGTGCTCAAAGATATTAGCAAAACGCTTGAGATGCCCATTCGATACGCGGGTCCTGGCAACTGGACGGTCTTTGAGAAGCCAATCCAGTTCAGCAATCTCAGCGATCGTGCGATCGCAGTTCCGAGTACTCAGCCTCAGGAAAAATGCTTGGTTGTGAAAGCAGAATTATGGCAAGTGTTTCGAGAGATGTCGCTCTGGGTTGAAGCACTCTGTATTCACGAATGGTGCTTATTTACCGAGTCGATCGAGCAGGATAATCCAAACCTCGATCGTGGGCACATTTACAAATTGTTGACCGAGCGCCCTGGTAATCGTCGCCCTCTGACTTGGGAACGCAACAACATCGACCTCCTGATCCTCGAAGGCAACACCTTCATTTGTCCCTGGACAAGACGTGAAATTACTCAAGGCATCGCCTACGATTTAGATCACCTAGTTCCTGTATCTGTTTACCCGATCAACGAGCTTTGGAATCTGCTCCCTGCTGACCCCAAATTCAATTCTCAGATCAAACGAGATCGCTTCCCGACCATTGAGCGGTTGCAGCAAGCGCAGCCCTATTTTGAACTTGCCTACCGCCAATACCACGCTTCACAGTCACTTGCTCAAGTCCTGCAAGAAGATGCTGCCATCCGGTTCTCACGGTTACAGCACAGTGCTTTTACCAAATCCCTAGCTGCTGCGGTCGTAGATTTCATTGAGCAGGTGGCAGAGACCCGTAATCTCGGTCGATTTGGATAGCTTGTTTACGATCTTGGCACTGCAATTGGAACTCCACGTCTAGAACATCACCAGAGTTCTGTTTAGCGTGACTGTTGTTCAATTTCTTGCAGCAGTGACTCATCCGAATAATCATTTCGCCAATCGCCAGATAGTTTGAGCCGAACGGACTGCGCTCCACCACTTGGCGTACAGACCACCCAGTAAGTATCTTCCTGCCCTTTTACTTGCGCAGCTTCTGAGTGTTCTGCCTCGTCCGACAATCCGGTGAATGCCTCAACACAAGACCAGGTAATGCCGTCTTGATCACTAACCGTCCGCTCCATTAAAATTCTCCTTAATTTCGTCTACGAATCCTTTCATTGGGTTAACGACGATTGTGGCAAGTTGTCGAGCAGCAAACATCATTCTATGAGCGGAGACAAACCAGAAGGTAGTTCAGACTACCTTCTGGAAGTTAAGCAGATGATTCTCATTGATGAAGCAGGCTTTTGCCAATAGACGAGATTTTTGCGTTTCAAGAATTGCCGAATTTAATACTGAACTTTCATAAGTCAGTTACGGCTCCTAAACTGCTGGTCGAAACCAATTTTGCATACTTTGCGAGTACGCCTCGCTGATAGTGGGGTGTAGGCGGTTGCCAAGTTGCGCGACGCTGTTCAAGTTCTGCGTCTGGAACATTAAGATGCAGAACTTGAGCATGAGCATT
>NZ_JAPQKE010000033.1:0-375 GCF_026735145.1 Leptolyngbya sp. GGD | reverse complement strand
CGTACTGGATATAATCCAGCAGGCTCTCTACATACCGCAGATGAGTTGCTGTCGCATATCCTCAATCGCTCAATTCAACAAAAAATTCAACAGAGTGATTCAATCAATCGGTTGGTGGAGGTTAGCGGACTCGAACCGCTGACATCCTGCTTGCAAAGCAGGCGCTCTACCAACTGAGCTAAACCCCCTTGTCTTAATGGAGTGGGCCATCCTGGACTCGAACCAGGGACCTCACCCTTATCAGGGGTGCGCTCTAACCACCTGAGCTAATAGCCCCCATCCCTGAACCGGGATAGTTTAGAAGCACATCGAAATTTATGGAAAGCTTCGAACGACCTAGTTGACCTTTCTCATCCTAGCTTTAGCTAAGTGAGA
>NZ_JAPQKE010000032.1:0-495 GCF_026735145.1 Leptolyngbya sp. GGD | reverse complement strand
AGAAGCCGAGCGTAGTTACAAGCATGACTACGTTCGGCTTTTCGCTTTCTTCACTGGAATTTCATCTGTACTATGCCTGGATTGTGGGCTACCTCAATCGCCAGAAAGTTGTTGAGTTGTCTATGAAACGTCAACTATCTTGCCAAAATTTCTAGTTCAACTTGACCGGCACTACAGTTGTAGATATTGAAATCAAGATTGCAGTTGCTTAGAATCAAGCTAAAGAAAGCGTTTTAGGGTGTGTCTCATGACTTTTGCCCTTTCCGAAATTGCGCTGAGTCAACCGGAGGTTGAAGCTGACCTCAAACAGCTAGAGATCTGGACAAATGATTTCAATGCGCTGATGACTCGTCTTGCGCTTCGCTTCAAACGCGCAGAGCTTCGCGAGCGAGTGAAAGACTGTCTGCAAGGATTGTTCAATTCAGCAGAATGCAAGAATAGCTGGCAGCTGGCCGAACAACTCGGTCAATCCACGCTTTACGGGATTCAGCATCT
>NZ_JAPQKE010000031.1:0-757 GCF_026735145.1 Leptolyngbya sp. GGD | reverse complement strand
CGGCATTGCATAATGGAAGTATGAATCGAGGTCATTTTCCATGCAATGCCCTGAATGCCAGTCCACGCATATCCGCAAAAACGGGAAGAAAAAAGGTAAACAAAATCACATCTGCGTCGATTGCGGGCGACAGTTCATCGATAGCTATGATCCCCCTCAAGGCTACTCCGAGGAAATTAAGCGCGAATGCTTGTTGATGTACACCAATGGTATGGGCTTTCGAGCCATTGAACGAGTCAAAGGGGTGCATCATACAACAATCATTACTTGGGTAAAGCAAGTGGGTGCGAACTTGCCGGATGCTTATGATCCGGAGACAATCCCGGAAGTTGGTGAACTTGACGAACTAGAGACCTTTGTGAGGGCTAAAAAAACAAAATCTGGATCTGGACAGCAGTAGACCACTTTACCTCCGGTATTCTAGGCTGGGTGCTAGGGGATCACAGTGCTGAAACTTTCAAGCCACTTTGGGCAATCGTTGCCCAATGGAAGTGCTATTTCTATGTCACAGATGGTTGGACGGTCTATCCAGGATTCATTTCCGACGGTGATCAGATTGTCAGTAAGACCTACATGACCCGCGTTGAATCAGAGAACACGCGCTTACGGCACTACCTCGCTCGACTGCATCGCAAGACTTTGTGCTACTCGAAGTCAGCGGAAATGCTGAGGCATTCAATACGATTGCTACTTCACTACCTCAAATTTCGGGAGGTGCCGATTCCAAGTTGATGCATACCCTTATTCAGCAACGCCG
>NZ_JAPQKE010000030.1:0-860 GCF_026735145.1 Leptolyngbya sp. GGD | reverse complement strand
GCTAGGGTCTGTTTTAAAACTCTATGGAAGTATTGGGAATGCTAGGGATGCCGAATTCAGCATCGCTCAATGGTCTTACCTCCTCATCAGCGAGGGAACTTAACCAACGCCCAGTGGCAGCGTCTCAAACCTTTACTGCCTGCTCAGAAACCGAATGTGGGTCGTCCGAACAATGACCATCGCACTACAATCAATGGAATTCTCTGGATTGCACGAACGGGGGCACCGTGGCGCGATCTGCCAGAGCGATACGGGGCTTGGGAGACAGTATCGGGGCGATTCTATCGGTGGCGACGCAGTGGCATTTGGGAACAACTCCTCCAGAGCTTACAGCAGCAAGCCGATGCCAAAGGCAAATTGAACTGGGAAGTTCATCATGTCGATGGCAGTGTGATTCGCGCCCACCAACACTCGGCGGGTGCAAAAAGGGGGAGCTAGATTCCGAAAGTTTGCTCTGTGAAATTGAACAAGTGCAACAACGCGAGGCTCTCGGACGCTCAAAAGGGGGCTTTAGCACCAAAATTCATCTGCGCTGTGATGGCAATGGGCTGCCTATCACCTTTGTCCTCACCGTCGGTGAGCGCCATGAAACGGTTGTGTTTGAGCAATTGATGGAACAAGGAGCCGTCCGACGAACCGCAGGAGGTCGCCCACGCTTGCGCCCGCGTCGAGTCGTTGGTGATAAGGGCTATAGCAGCGGTGCAATTCGTCGCTACTTGCGTCGTCGCGGCATTCGCTTCACGATTCCGCGTAAAGACAATGAGAAACATCGGGGTCAGTTTGACAAGTCGATTTACCGCACCAGAAATGTTGTCGAGCGTTGTTTCAACCGTTTGAAGCAATTCCGTCGCATTGCCACT